>JAYPHU010000009.1:0-106668 GCA_038127535.1 Rhodospirillaceae bacterium
GCGATCTTGTTCCGCAACATCCATGATCAGTCCTTACCGTATCGGTCAGCCCGGTTATTTGTGTATCCCACTGATTTATAAAGATAAGTAATTTTATTCAGAGTTAAAGAGTGGGCGGTCGGATTTAACCCAGGGATTCTACTAACCTGTTGAAAATCTATAGGATAATTTTGAAAACAATCGAGGCGGGCAGTGCCTCAGGCGCCGCCACTTAGCTTAATTGTCGCCGCCGGGGCGCTTTGAGAGGAACATTTTTTTGATGGCCAGCGCCCGGAGTTTGGTTCTGGTCTCTTCGTCCAAATCGTCCAATAGCCGGGACTGCACCTTGTGCACGGCCATCGCCTCCGCGATCAGCTCTTGGCGGGACGCCTGGCCGGATTTCTTGCCGTTGTCGGTGGCGACATCCAGCTTTTCCCGCGCCTGATCCAAGCGTTCCGCCGCCTTGACCATGCTTTGATCCGGGCTCAAATCCTCTTTCTCTGCCGGTTTGGCAGGTTTTTTGGCCGGACGTTTCTTTTTAACGTCCTTATCGCCGGCAGATTTCTTGCCTTTGGCCGGTTTCTTGGATTTTGAAAACAGGTTGAGCATTGACCGGTTCCAGTTGTGCCTTTCATAACTAGTGTAACAAATCTTGGCTAAGAATGACCATAGCAGCCGGGTCATCAAACCCGAACACATTAAATTTTTCATTAAATTTCAATGAAATAGTGACATGCCAAGGAAAACGAACTAAGTGTCGAAGGCCATGCGACGATACAGAGCCGCCAAAATCGTGTCGACCCTGGGGCCGGCTAGCACCTCCGAAGCGCAAATTTCTGCGCTGTTCAAGGCGGGCGCGGACGTGTTCCGCATGAATTTCAGCCATGGCACTCACGAAGATCACGCTACGCGCTACAAGATCATCCGCAAGCTGGAACTGAAACATAACCGGCCGATCGGCGTCATAGTCGATCTGCAGGGGCCCAAAATCCGTGTGGGCAAGTTTGGCGAGGGCTTGATCACCTTGAAGGCCGGGCAAATGTTCACGCTGGATTCCGACAAAAGGGAGGCCGGTACGGAAAAGCGGGTTTCCATCTCGAACCCTGAGATTTTTTCCGTCCTGGAACCGGGATTAGAGCTCCTTTTGGACGACGGCAAAATTCGGCTGAAAGTCACCAAGGTCGGGTCCTCGAAAATCGAGACCGAGGTGACCGTCGGCGGCCCGCTGTCCGATCACAAAGGGCTGAACATACCGGGCGCTATTCTGCCCATGTCGGCGCTGACCGATAAGGACCGGGCCGATCTGCAGTTTGGTCTGGATATCGGCGCGGATTGGATCGCGCTGTCCTTTGTTCAACGTCCTGAGGATATCGCCGAGGCGCGCCGCCTGATCGCCGGGCGGGCTGGTGTTCTGGTCAAGATGGAAAAGCCCATGGCGATCCAACACCTCGATCAGATTGTCGAGATGTCGGACGCGGTGATGGTGGCCCGCGGGGACCTGGGCGTTGAAGCGCCGCCGGAAGATGTGCCCGGTCTACAGAAGAAAATCATCCAGAAGGCCCGGAGCGAAGGTAAGCCAGTTATCGTGGCGACCCAGATGCTGGAATCCATGATCCACGCGCCGACGCCGACCCGGGCCGAGGCTTCCGATGTCGCCACCGCCATTTTTGACGGTGCGGACGCGGTCATGCTGTCGGCGGAAACGGCCGCCGGGGACTACCCGGTGGAGGCCGTCTCCATCATGGACCGGATCATTACCAAGGTGGAGACGGACGATCACTACAACCTGCTGATAAACTCCGACCGCCGCCAGCAGACCGGATTGGACGCCGACGCGATTACCGCCGCCGCCCGCCAGGTGGCGCAGAGCATCGGTGCTGCGGCCATTGTCACCTTCACCACCACTGGTTCCACCACTCTTCGGGCCTCGCGGGTGCGGCCGAACGTGCCGATCCTGGGGCTTACGCCGGTGCCGGAGACGGCGCGCAAGCTGGTCCTGGCCTGGGGCGTGCACCCGGTGCTGACCCACGACGTCGCGGATTTCACGGACTTGGTGTCTCATACGAACGAGGTCGCCGTGGCCGAGGGGTTTGCCCAACTGGGCCAGCGCCTCGTGGTGACGGCCGGGGTGCCGTTCGGGACGCCGGGCGCTACCAACGTGCTCCGCATTATCTGGGTCGAGTAGCCGCCTCACCATGGGCGCCGAGATTTTTTCGATCATCGCGCCCGTCCTCTTTGGGGTGGGCGTGGGCTATACCTGGTCCAAGATGGGCCGGTCCTTCGATGCCGAATTCGCCACCGCCATCGTCTACAATATCGCCACACCGCTGCTGATCTTCTCGACATTGACTAGCATGAAGATCGATGTTCCGATGTTTTCCGAACTGGCAGGGGTCATGACAGTGGCGGCGCTGGGCTTCATCCTAGTGGGGTACGTCATCCTCAAGGTCTGGGGCCTTGATCGCCGAACCTATTGGCCGTCCATCTCAATTCCCAATTCGGGCAATATGGGCCTGCCGTTGGCGTTCATCGCCTTCGGCCAGGAGGGGCTGGGCATCGGGGTGATCGTCTACACGGTCATCAGCATGAACCAATTCACGTTCAGCGTAATCGTGTCGTCCGGGCATTTCTCGTTCCGCGAGCTGATGAAGATTCCGCTGATCTATGCGGTGATCGCGGCGCTCCTGGTAATGGGCTTCGGCCTTGAGGTGCCGGCCTGGATCGCCAGCACCTCCAGCATCTACGGCCAATTGGTCATCCCGTTAATGTTGATCGCGCTGGGTGTTTCCCTAGCGAGCCTCAAAATCTCTAGCTTTCCCCGCAGCCTCGCCATTGCTGTGTTCCGGATATTGATCGGCTTCACCATCGCGCTCGGCGTCACCGAGGTCTTTGGAGTGACCGGCGTGGCGCAGGGGGTCATTATCCTGCAAAGCGCCATGCCGGCGGCCGTGTTCAATTACATGCTGGCGCTCCGCTACAATAATAGCCCGCCCGAGATTGCCGGTGTCGTCATCACATCGACTGTATTTTCGTTTCTCACATTACCGCTGCTGCTCTGGTTCGTGTTGTAACTACTGATCCGCGCGGCTATATGGGGGCAGGTAGTGATAACATGGCGATACTCGTAACAGGCTCAGCCGGATTTATCGGATTTCACGTGGCTCGGGCGTTGCTCGACCGCGGCGAGACCGTTGTCGGCGTCGACAATCTCAACGACTATTACGAGGTCAGTCTGAAAGAAGCCCGGCTAGCTCAATTGCAGGCCTTGGACCGGTTCGAATTCCGGAAACTCGACATTGCGGACGCGGCGGCGGTGGACGGCTTATTCGACGCCTATTCGGAGATCGATCGGATCATCCAACTGGCGGCGCAGGCGGGTGTCCGGTATTCCCTGATCAATCCGGCGGCCTACGTTCATTCCAATCTCAACGGCCATTTCAACATTATGGAAGCAGCGCGGGCGCGGGAAAATATAATGCATCTGGTGTTTGCGTCGTCCTCGTCCGTTTACGCCGGGCTAACCAATCCGCCGTTCAAGATTACCGACGCGACTGACACGCCGATTTCATTGTATGCCGCGACCAAGAAAAGCGGTGAAGCCGTGTGCCACAGCTATGCGCACCTGTTTGATATTCCGACCACGTCGTTGCGGTTTTTTACCGTCTACGGACCGTGGGGCCGGCCCGACATGGCGGCGCAGATTTTCCCCGGCAAGATTGTCAAAGGAGAGTCCATCGACGTCTTCAACAATGGTAACATGCGCCGGGATTTTACCTTTATCGACGACATCGTTGCAGGCGTGGTTTCCGCCCTCGACCGGCCGCCAAGCCGCACGGAGGGTAAAGCGCCCTATGCGGTTTACAATCTCGGCAACAACCGGGCAGAAAATCTCATGGACTTTATCAAGGCGATAGAGGACGAACTAGGCCGCAAGGCGGAAATCAACTTTCTGCCCATGCAGCCAGGCGATGTTTCCGAGACGTGGGCGGATATCGACAGCACCCGTCGGGATTTGGGATATGATCCCGCGACCCCCATTTCAGAGGGAGTGCCGAAATTGATCGCCTGGTTCAGGGAGTATTACGGCGTTTAGGCGTAGAGTCCTTCCAGCGCTTCACCGTATTTTTCCATCACCTTGTGCCGCCGCACCTTGAGCGACGGTGTCATCATTTCATTATCGATGGTGAAGGCCTCGTCGGTCAGGTTGAACTTGCGTACTCGTTCGATCACCCCGAGCCCGCCATTTATCCGATCAATGGCGCTGTCCACGGCTTTGATGAAATCGCTGTCCATGATCAACTGGGCCATATCATCCTGCTTGCCATTAGCCGCCGCCCATTCCTTGGCGAAATCCGGATCGGGCACGATCAAGCCGACCAGGTGCGGACGCTTGTCGCCGATGACCATGGCTTGGGCGATTTCCGGTTCCAGGGTCAGCATGCCCTCCACTCGCTGGGGTGAGATATTGTCGCCGCCCGAATTGACGATGATGTCTTTCTTTCGGTCGGTGATGACGATCCGGTTTTCTTCATCAAAGTGACCGACATCGCCGGTATGCAGCCAACCGTCTTTGATCGCCTCGCTGGTCGCGTCTTCGTTCCGCCAATAGCCCTGCATGACCAAATCGCCGCGGACCAGGATTTCACCGTCCCCAGCAATCTTGACCTCGGTGTCGATCAAGGGCGGGCCCACGGTTTCAAGTTTAATATTGCCGGGAACATTGCAGCTGATCACCGGCGCGGATTCCGTCTGGCCGTAGCCCTGGAGTAGAGTCAGGCCGAGGGAAGAAAAAAACACGCCGATGTCATAGTTCAGCGGCGCGCCACCGGAAACCAAGGCCTTCAGCCTGCCGCCGAAATTCGCCCGGACTTTGTTGCGGACCAGCTTTTCCACCACCGCATTGCGTATCGACTCGCCGAAGCTCAGCCGCTCGCCCTGGAGTTTCTTCGAGCCTAGTTCAAGCGCCGTTCGGAATAGCTTCTCCGTGGCGCCTCCGGCTTTTTCCACGCCGCGTATGATCCGTCCGTACATGGTTTCGTACAGGCGGGGCACGGCGGTCATGATGGTCGGCTTCGCCTCGGCCATGTTCTTGGCCAGATGTTCAATCCCCTCGGCGTAGTAAATCTGCGCGCCGATGGAGATCGGAAAAAACTGCCCAGCCGTGTACTCGTAGGAATGGGAGAGGGGCAGGAACGACAAAAATACTTCCTGACCCAGACCTAAGGGCTTCAAAACAGCCTGAGCGCCACGGCAATTGTGCATTACCGATTTGTGAGCCAGCATCACCCCCTTCGGCGCGCCGCCGGTGCCGGAGGTATAGATGATCACCGCCGTGTCATCCGGTCCCAGTCCATCGATGATCTCTTCGATCTCGCTGCTCCTGCCGGCGCCAAGCTTCAGAACATCATCCCATAAATGGATGTCCGGCCCAGATGACTGGCTTTGCGGAAATTCCTCTATGCTGATGACGAACTCAACGCCGTCCGTACCTCGGGCGGCGGGGACCAGTTTATCGGCCAGCGCCCGGGTCGACACAATTGCGCCCATGGCCTCGCTGTTGCCCAGGACATGGAGATGATCATTGACCGTGTTGGTGGTGTAGGCCGGCACAGTGATGCCTCCCGCGGCCATAATCGCCAGGTGCGCGATCGGCCATTCCGGCCGGTTCTCCGAGCACAGAAGAACGCGATCACCCTTTTCAACGCCCAGGTCGCGCAAGCCTCTGGCCAGCGCGCGGACGGTCTCCGCTGTTTCGGTCCAGCTGCGGGCACGGTACGCCCCGTCTTCCTTCGCCCATAGAAACGGCTTATTGCCAAGCGTTTCGGCTTGGCTGAAAAACATCTTGCCCAGGTTCAGCCACGCGTCCATATCCCTATAAAGCCTCCGTGAATTGTAGCTGTTATGTTGATAACCTATACCCGATCCGGTACGCAAACCGAAGTCTCTTTAAAGGTACCGACCAAATGAGTAATGCCAAAGCCGCCGCCGAAACCTTACCACGCTGGGATCTGAGCGATCTCTACGCCGGGATGGATGATCCATTGATCGCGTCGGACCTGAAGTCCGCGGAATCCGCGGCAGAGGCGCTGGCGGCCGATGTTCAAGGCAAGATCGCCGGCATGACCGGGCCGGCGTTCGGCGCGGCGCTGGAGCGCTACGAGGCCCTGTCGGAAACCCTGTCCAAGGTCATGAGCTATGCCCAGCTGTTGTTCGCCGCCGATACCGATAACCCAAAGGTCGCGCAGTTCTATCAAACAATGAACGAAAAGGTGACCGCCATCAGTTCGGCGACCTTGTTTTTTGAGCTGGAGATCAACCGGCTTGAGGATGCGGTATTGCACCAATTGCTGAGCGACACGTCTGTTGCCCGGTTGAAGCCCTGGCTCGACAATCTGAGGGTCTACAAACTTTATCAACTGTCGGACGAGGTTGAAAAACTCCTACACGAAAAGTCGGTAGCCGGGCGCAGCGCCTGGTCCCGCTTGTTCGATGAGACCATGGCCGGTATGCGGTTCGAGGCGTCCGGCCGCAAAGTTTCGTCGAGCGATATCATGAGCCGGATGTCGGAGCCGGACGCCATGGTTCGCAAGAATGCGGCCAAGGCCTTCGGCAAGGGCCTCGGCGAAAATATCCGCCTGTTCGCGCTGATCACCAATACCCTCGCCAAGGACAAGGAGATAGAGGATACGTGGCGTAAGCTGCCGGCCCCGGTCAGCAGCCGCAACCTCTCCAACCAGGTCGAGGACGAGGTGGTGGATGCGCTGGCGGGCGCGGTCCAGGACAGCTACGCCGACCTGTCCCACCGCTATTACCTGCTGAAGGCCAAGTGGATGGGCCTGGGGGTGATGGATTACTGGGACCGCAACGCGCCCCTGCCGGAGGCGGACAACGAAAAGCGCTCTTGGTCCTCGGCGCGAGAGACGGTGCTGGCATCATATGACCGGTTCGAGCCTCGGATGGCGGCGATCGCGGAACAGTTTTTTGACAAGAACTGGATCGATGCGGACCCGGCGGAGGGTAAGAACTCGGGCGCCTTTTCCCATTCCACCGTGCCGTCCGCACATCCTTACATCTTAATGAACTATCACGGTAAGACGCGGGACATCATGACCCTAGCTCATGAGCTGGGCCACGGCATACACCAGGTGCTGGCCGCGCCGCAGGGGCATTTCCTGTCTCATACGCCGCTGACCCTGGCGGAAACCGCGTCAGTCTTCGGCGAGATGCTGACATTTCGGTCCCTGCTCGCGTCCCAGGAGAGTGAGACGGCGCGCCGGGTGATGCTGGCCTCCAAGATCGAGGACATGCTAAACACGGTGGTCCGCCAGATCGCGTTCTATGAATTCGAACGCCGGGTCCATGACGAGCGCCGGTCTGGCGAGCTTACGTCCGAGAGGATTGGCGAGATTTGGATGGATGTTCAGATGGAAAGCTTAGGCCCGGCGTTCCGTTACGATGAGGAATACCAATACTATTGGGCCTACATACCGCATTTCATTCACTCGCCGTTCTACGTCTATGCCTACGCGTTCGGTGATTGCTTGGTGAATTCTCTATACGACGTGTTCGACGGCGGCCATCCGGATTTCCAAGCCAAGTATCTAGAGATGCTGAGAGCCGGCGGCACGTTGCGCCACAAGGAATTATTGGCCCCGTTCGGACTGGATGCGTCCGAACCTGCTTTCTGGAAGCGGGGTTTGAGCGTGATCTCGCGCTTTATCGATCAGTTGGAAGCGAGCTTGTAGATGGTGGATGACGGCGGTCCCGGCGCACGTGTCCGGCGCTATGCCAAAGTCGGTACCGCTGTCGGCGGGCTGGCGGCGCGGCTGGCCGGGGAACGCTATCTGGGGCTCAAGATCGACCGGCTGGAGCATGCGACCGACCTGAAAGAAGCTCTCGGCGGGCTCAAGGGGCCGTTGATGAAGGTGGCGCAAATCCTGTCCACCATCCCCAATGCCCTACCCGAGGAGTACGCGACCGAACTGGCAGAGCTACAATCCAATGCGCCGTCCATGGGCTGGACCTTCGTGAAACGGCGCATGGCGACCGAGCTGGGCCCGGATTGGCAGGCCAAGTTCGCGGACTTCAGCCGGGACGCGGCAGCCGCGGCGTCCCTGGGCCAGGTGCACAAAGCGACTGACGCGGATGGCCGTGAGCTTGCCTGCAAACTCCAGTACCCGGATATGGGGTCCGTGGTCGAAGCCGATCTGAAACAGCTCAAGCTCGTTTTCTCCATCTACCGGCGCTACGACAAGGCCATTGATCCGACCAAAATCCATGGGGAGCTGTCGGCCCGGCTGCGCGAGGAATTGGACTATCGCCGGGAGGCTGCGCACATGCATCTCTATACCCATATGCTAGACGGAGAGCACATGGTGCACGTGCCCGAGCTTGTCGATGATCTGTGCGGCGATCGGCTGATCACCATGACGTGGCTGACCGGCACGCCGCTCTTGGATTATATCGCCGAGCATGAGAGCCAGGAGGATCGAAATCGCGTGGCGCTCAGCATGTTCCGTGCCTGGTATGTGCCGCTCTATTACTACGGCGTGATTCACGGCGATCCGCATCTGGGCAATTACACGGTGCGGGACGATGGCTCGATCAACCTCATGGACTTCGGCTGCATCCGGGCGTTTCGCGCACCGTTCGTGAAAGGCGTGATCGATCTCTACAAGGCGCTTCGCGACGACGATCCGGATTTGGCGGTCCATGCTTACGAGACCTGGGGGTTCGAGAACCTATCTCAGGAACTCATCGATATCCTCAACCTGTGGGCCAAATTCGTCTATGCACCGCTTTTGGATGACCGGGTGCGCCCGATCCAGGAACAAGTAGGGCAATACGGCGCCGGCGTCGCCCACAAAGTGCGCCAGGAACTGAACAAGGTCGGCGGCGTCGCCCCGCCGCCGGAGTTCGTTTTGATGGATCGAGCTGCCATTGGGTTGGGGTCGGTCTTTACCCATCTCCAGGCGGAGGTGAACTGGCACCGGCTGTTCCACGCCATGATCGATGACTTTGACGCCACCAAAGTCGACAAGCGGCAGAAGGCGGCTTTCCGCTCGGCCGGAATTGAACCCATTCACTAGGTAAACGCCGGAAATTCGGCTTGCAAATGCGCGGCAAGTTGGCATCTTGTCGCGTACTGATTCAGACACCCTCCCGGACTTATTTTTCAGGGGACCTATGATGAAAATCGGAGCGCTGAAAGAACGGCTTCCACATGAAAATCGGGTGGCCGTGTCGCCTGAGACGATCAAGAAATTCGTGCAGCTGGGATTTGACGTTGCCGTTGAAACCGGCGCGGGCAAGGGCTCTTCCTTCAGTGATGATGTGTTGAAAGAAGCCGGCGCAACAATCGCGCCTGATGTCGCCGGTGCGGTTTCTGACGCTGATATCGTGCTGAAAATACGCGCGCCCATGACCGGCGGCGAGGTGGACGAGCTAGGCGCTATGAAAAGCGGGGCCATGCTGATGGCGCACCTGAACGCCGTGAACGATGCGGATCTGGTGGCTGCCATGAACAAGCAAGGCATTGCGGCTTTTGCCATGGAGCTGTTGCCCCGGATCACCCGGGCCCAGTCCATGGATATCCTGTCCTCCCAGAGCAACCTGTCGGGCTACAAAGCCGTGCTGGACGCTGCCGGGGCGCTGGGCCGGGCCTTTCCGATGATGATGACGGCGGCCGGCACCATTCCGCCGGCCAAGGTGTTCATTATGGGCGTCGGCGTTGCCGGTTTGCAGGCCATCGCCACGGCCAAGCGCATGGGCGCGGTGGTGACTGCGACGGACGTACGGCCCGCGACCAAGGAACAGGTGGCCAGTCTTGGTGGCAAGTTCCTTGAAGTGGACGCGGAGATGGAGGCCGAGGCGCAGACCGAAGGTGGCTACGCCAAGGAAATGCCGTCGGAATATTTCGAGAAGCAAAAGGCGGTCGTCGCCGAACATATCAAAAAGCAGGACGTGGTGATCACCACGGCGCTGATCCCCGGCCGGCCCGCGCCGACCCTGGTCACCGAAGACATGGTCAAAAGCATGCCGGACGGTGCGGTGGTTGTCGATCTAGCGGTGGAAGCCGGCGGCAACTGCGAAATCTCCGAATACGGCGAAGTGGTGAAAAAACACGGCGTGACCCTGGTCGGCCACGCCAATGTGCCCAGCCGCGTCGCCGAGGATGCGAGCAAGCTGTTCGCCAAGAACTTGTTGAATTTCATCACCCCCTTGGTCGATGCGGAGTCCAAGCAGCTCAACATCGATTGGGAGGATGAAATCATCCAAGGCACTCTCATTTGCCGGGACGGCAATGTCGTCCACCCGGCGTTGACGTCGAAGGAGGGTCAAACTTGAACCCGTCAAATATGGCAGCCCAGGCCGCGGAAGCCGCCGGCGCCTCTGATCCTTTTATCTTTCTCTTCACGGTGTTCGTCCTCTCGGTGTTCATCGGCTTCTATGTGGTTTGGAGCGTCACGCCCGCCCTGCATTCGCCGCTGATGAGTGTGACCAACGCCATTTCCTCCGTGATCATTGTCGGCGCCTTGATCGCCGCCGGTCCGGCCGATCTCGGCTTTTCCAAGGTCATGGGTTTCGTGGCCGTCGCTTTGGCCTCGGTAAACATCTTCGGCGGGTTCATCGTGACGAACCGCATGCTGGCGATGTTTAAGAAAAAAGAACGTAAGTAGGGGGCCGGAACATGAGTGATGATCTGACAGGTTTCCTCTACCTCGCCGCTGCGGTTTGCTTCATTTTGGCGCTGCGCGGTCTTTCGTCGCCCGAAAGCGCCCGCCAGGGCAACATGTTCGGCATCATCGGCATGATCATTGCCGTGGGCACGACCCTGGCCGATCCTGGCATTCTTAGCTTCCAGCTAATTATCGCCGGCGTGGTCGTCGGCGGCGCCATCGGCACGGTGATTGCGCTGAAGATTCAGATGACCGCGCTGCCGCAATTGGTGGCTTTCTTCCACTCGCTGGTCGGTTTAGCGGCGGTGTTCGTGGCGGCTGCGGCGTTCTTCTCGCCGGAAGCCTATGGCATCGGCGTCAAAGGCGCCATCGGCACGGCCAGCCTGATCGAGATGTCGCTGGGCACGGCCATCGGCGCAATTACCTTCTCCGGCTCCATCATCGCGTTTGCCAAGTTGCAAGGCGTGATGAGCGGCGCACCGATTGTGTTTAAGGGCCAGCATCCGCTGAACGCCCTGATCGGCATCGCCATCGTCGGACTGATCGTCTGGCTGGTGCAGAGCAACAGCGATCAAGCCTTCTGGGCCATCGTTGTGCTGTCGCTCCTGATCGGCTTCCTGATCATCATTCCCATCGGTGGCGCGGATATGCCGGTGGTGGTGTCCATGCTGAACTCGTATTCCGGCTGGGCGGCCTGCGGCATTGGTTTCACGCTGAGCAACTCGGCGCTGATCATTACCGGTGCGCTGGTGGGCTCCTCCGGCGCGATCCTCAGCTACATCATGTGTAAGGGCATGAACCGGTCCATCTTTAACGTGCTGCTGGGCGGCTTTGGCGGCGAAGCGGCGGCGGCCGGGCCTGCCGGCGCGCAAGCTGATCGGGCGGTTAAATCCGGTTCCGGCGACGACGCGGCCTTCATCATGAAGAACGCCAGCAAGGTGATCATCGTGCCGGGCTACGGCATGGCGGTCGCCCAGGCGCAGCATGCGCTCCGCGAGATGGCCGATCTTCTGAAAGAGGAAGGGGTCGAGGTTTCCTACGCGATCCACCCGGTGGCGGGCCGGATGCCGGGACACATGAACGTGCTGCTGGCCGAAGCCAATGTGCCGTATGACGAAGTGTTTGAGCTCGAAGAGATCAATACCGAGTTCTCGACCGCCGACGTGGCCTTTGTGATCGGCGCCAACGATGTGACCAATCCCGCGGCTAAGACCGATCCGGCCAGCCCGATCTTCGGCATGCCCATTCTGGAGGTGGAAAACGCCGGCACGGTGCTGTTCATCAAACGGTCCATGGCGTCCGGTTATGCCGGCGTGGAAAACGAGCTGTTCTTCCGGGACAACACGATGATGCTGTTCGGCGACGCCAAGGCGATGACTGAATCCATCGTCCAGGGGCTGGGTTAAACCTCGAAAGTCGTGCGGGGGCGGCTTACTTGGCCGCCATCCGCAGCGCGCCGTCGAGGCGGATCGTTTCCGCGTTCAAATAACGGTTCTCAAAAATATGCATAGCCAGCGCAGCGTATTCGTCGGCGTGCCCTAAGCGTTTGGGGAAGGGGATGCTGTCGCCCAGTGATTTCTGCGCCTCTTCCGGCAGGTTGTCCATCAGCGGCGTGAGCAACACGCCCGGGGCAATGGTGCAAACCCGGATGCCCAAATTGGCGAATTCCCGCGCGATAGGCAGCGTCATGCTGTGGATGCCGCCCTTGGACGCGCTGTAGGCCGCTTGGCCGATCTGGCCGTCGAAGGCGGCGACCGAAGCGGTCATGATCACCACGCCCCGTTCCTGGTCTTCCAAAGGCTCCAGGTTCTGGGCCTCGGCGGCGAACAGCCGGGTCGCATTAAAGGTGCCGATCAGATTGACCGAGATGATCTTGCTATAGAGGCCGAGATCGTGGGGACCGTTGCGTCCGACCACGCGGGACGCCATGCCGATGCCGGCGCAGTTGACCAGGATACGCGCCGCGCCGTGGGCGTCCTTGGCGGCGTCCAGGGCTGCCTGGGTGCTGGCTTCGTCGGACACATCGCAGGAGGCAAACACGCCGCCCAGTTCCTTGGCGACCATTTCGCCCCGTTCTTCGTTCAGGTCGAGGATGCCGACCTTCGCGCCGTTGGCCGCCAGCATGCGGGCCGTGGCCTCGCCCAGTCCGGATGCGCCGCCGGTGATGACGGCCGGGATACCCTTTACGTTCATGATAATGTTCCTTTCCCCAGAGATTTTGTTCGGACCAATGGACGTGAAATAGCCGATGGGATCAAGTACTTTTCAGGATCAACAGGTACGCCGCAGAGGATCAATCCTTGGATCAGCTTCCTTTCGTTCATGAGACAGTGGTGCACATGCTGGCCGATGCCGCCGCGCGTGCCGGCAATACTGTGGCCATCACCTGCGACGGGGAGAGCCTGAGCTATGCCGAGCTGATCCGGTGCGCCGGAGGGTTCGCTGCCGAGCTCCAGACGCTGGGCGCGCGCGGTGAGCGGGTGGCCTTAATCTGCGGCAACTCGAACGACATGGCGGTCGCCATGTTTGCCGTACATGCCGCCGGCATGCAGGAAGTCCCGGTCAATCCGATTTATACCCGGCGCGAGCTTCAACATATCCTAGAGGACGCCGAGCCGGTCGCGGTGGTGTTCGATGAGACCGCCGCCGGCCTTGTGGAACACTTGGCGATTGAGCTGAACATTCGCCACCGGATCAAAGTCGGGGGAGATGATGGCCGGCGGCTAACCGAATGGCGCGACGATGAGACGGCCACACTGCCGGACCCCTTTCCTAATCCCGACAGTTTCGCCACGCTGCAATATACCGGCGGCACCACAGGATTACCGAAGGGCGTCAATATCACCCATCGGCAGCTCTCGGTAAACCTTAGCCAACGGGAAGCGGCGTGGCCCACTCGTAAAGACCAGGAAATTTTGCTGTGCGTTATGCCGCTGTTTCATGTGTTCGCCAGCAGCATGTGTCTCCATTTGGCGGTCTATTGCCGGGGCACCATGATTATTCACCGGCGGTATCACCCGGAGGCCGTATTGGACGCGATCGAGCGGGGCCAGGTGACCCTCTTGCCCGTGGGGCCGACTATCTACAACGGGCTGATGTCCCATGAACGATTTGCGGCGACGGATTTCTCCAGTCTATACCGGGCCTATTCCGGCTCCGCCCCGATGCCGGAGGAAACCCTGCGGCGCTGGGAGGAATTGACCGGCCGCCAAATCCTGGAAGGGTACGGCCAGTCCGAGGCCGGGCCGGTGCTGACGGCAAACTTCGATGACCGGCCCATTGTTCCGGGTTCCGTCGGTCTTCCATTGCCCGAGACGGAGATTCAAATCGCCGATGTGGAGACCGGTAAGACCCGTCTGGCTGCCGGTGAAGAAGGCGAGGTGATTGCCCGTGGACCGCAGATTATGTCCGGATACCGCAATCGCCCGGAGGAAACGGCAACTGCGCTCAGAGATGGCTGGCTTTATACCGGCGATATCGGCCGGTTGGACGAACACGGCATCCTCTATATCACGGACCGAAAAAAGGACATGGTCATTGTCGGCGGCTACAACGTGTACCCCCGCGAAATTGACGAAGTGCTGTTTGCCCATCCGGACGTAATGGAAGCGGCGGCGGTTGGCGTGCCCGATTCCTACCGGGGTGAGGTGATACATGCCTTTGTCGTTTTGAAACACCCGGTTGACGACGCTGAAACGATGCTGAGCGAGTATTGCAGTGCCGAGTTGGCGAAGTATAAAGTCCCGGCGAAATTTCATATTGTCGACCAGCTGATGAAAACCACGGTCGGCAAGATTGACAAAGCCGCCATGCGGCGGTCTTTGGCTTCTGAGGAAACTTAAAACATAGGAAGACTTGTTATGAACCTGAACGCACAAATCCCCTACGGCGCGTATTGGAGCACCCCCTTCGCCAAGTGGCAGGGAACGTTGTCTCACCTGCACTCGATTGAATTCGGTGCGCATGTCGCGCGGGACGAGATGGCCAAGCGCAATATCGATCCGGCGAAGATCGACTATGGCGTGCTGGGGCTCACAGTGATCCAGCAGCAGTCTTTCTTTGGGATGCCCTGGTTCATGTCTTTGGTCGGCGCGCCGCAGGTGACCGGGCCAACGGTCTCTCAGGTATGCGCCACGGGCGTGCGCGCCATGGAGGATGCAGCCGGCGAAGTCGGCGGCGATGACTTTGAAGTGGCCCTGGTGGCGACGGTGGATCGTATCTCCAACGGCCCGCAGGTTTACTACCCCGCGCCCATGGGACCGGGCGGCACGGGCTCCCACGAGAATGTGACTCTGGACAATATGCAGCGGGACCCGATCGGCCGGAATTCCATGCTGGTGACCGCCGAGAACGTGGCGAAGAAACATCAGATCACCACCGAACAGCAACACGAGGTGGTGCTCCGCCGGCAGGAGCAATATCAGGACGCCCTGGCCGATGATCACGCCTTCCAGAAGAAATACATGACCCTGCCGTTCGAGGTGCCCTCGGCCAACTTCAAAAAGACCGTGGCCACCATGGAGGGCGATGAGGGCGTCCAGGGGCCGAACCCGGAGAAGATCGCCACCCTGAAGCCGGTGATGGAAGGCGGCACGGTGACCTTTGCCGGGCAGACCCACCCGGCGGACGGCAACGCCTGCCTGATGATCACCAAAGGGGAGCGGGCGGCCGAGTTCAGCCAGGACAAAAGCATTGTGATCAACCTGCTGGGCTTTGGCATGGCGCGGGCGGATTACGGCTATATGCCGGAGGCCCCGGTGCCGGCGGCCGATAAGGCCTTAAAGATGGCCGGGCTGAAGATCGGCGATATCGATGCGGTGAAGACCCACAATCCGTTTGCCGTGAACGATATCTTTTTCGCCAAGGAAACCGGCTTCGACATCAACAAGATGAACAATTACGGCAGCACCCTGGTCTGGGGCCACCCCCAGGCGCCCATGGGCACCCGCGGTGTGATTGAGCTGATCGAGGAACTGGTGATCCGCGGCGGCGGTAAGGGCCTGTTCACCGGCTGCGCGGCCGGCGACACCGGCATGGCAGTGGTTCTGGAAGTCACCAACGGCTAACCAACAGCAGTCATCCAGACAGCACAAAAGGTCCGGGACATGTTCCGGGCCTTTTTACGTTCGGGAATTGGGGTGAATGTTGCTTAGAAGCCTTCGCGTTCGAGACGCTTGCGTTCCAGCTTGCGGGCCCGGCGAACGGCCTCCGCTTTTTCCCGGGCTTTCTTCTCGGACGGCTTCTCGTAAGAGCGCCGCAGCTTCATTTCCCGGAAAACACCCTCGCGCTGCATCTTCTTCTTCAGCGCCTTCAGGGCCTGGTCAACATTGTTATCGCGTACAGTTACATGCACGTTGGATCAACTCCTTAAAGTCGTTCGGTTTCGAAGAGTGCGCCTTCTATCATACAGATTCGCCCTTGTGAAGGGCAGAACCGCATTTTTCCGGGGTTTCTGATGCATGGACGCCTGGGGCTAAACCCGGCATATTGGCTCCATGGCTATCTTGAAAATCGCCAGAATGGGACATCCCGTGCTGCACCGGGTGGCGGATCCGGTGGAAGACCCGACCAGCCCCGAAGTCGCGGTGACCGTTCGTGATATGCTGGAAACCCTTGAAGATTCAGGGGGAATTGGCTTGGCCGCGCCGCAAGTCCACATTTCCAAGCGGATTGTGCTGTTTTTCGTGCCCGAAAGCCGGGTGGACGAGGGCGAGGAGCTGGAAGCCACCGATTTGACGGTGATGATCAATCCGGTGATCGAGCCGCAAAGCGAAGACATGGACCTGGATTGGGAAGCCTGCCTGTCCGTGCCGGAGTTGATGGGCGCGGTGCCCCGTTACACCCATATCAAATACCGCTGGACCAATTTGGACGGCACCGAGGAAGAGCGGGAGGCCCGCGGCTTCCACGCCCGCGCCGTGCAGCACGAATGCGACCATCTGGACGGCATCCTGTACCCGATGCGCATGACCGATATGTCGCTTCTGGGCTTTTCCGAGGAAACCAACCGCAATCGCGACATGATCATCAAAGGCAGCGACCGGGCCGGGGACGGCGACGATGACTAGCCTGCAACGGGAACGGGACGAACTGCTGCTGGCCACCTTGTCGAACGTGGTGTTCGATGGCTGGACCGACAAGGCGCTGAAGGCCGGGGCTTCGTCTATCGGATTGGACACCGGCGCGGTCCGGGAACTGTTCCCCAAAGGCCCGCTGGACCTCGCGAAACACTATTCCGACTATGCGGACCGGCAAATGCTGTTGGGCCTGATGGAGGCCGGGATCGGTGAACTGCCGATACGTGAGCGGATCGCCGCAGCCATCCGCATCCGCCTCGAACAAAACACCCCTCATCGGGAGGCGATCCGCAAGATGATGACGTTTCTGTCGATGCCGGGACGGGTCGGCGGCGCGGCAAAGCTGACCTACGACACGGTCAACGCCATGTGGTATGCGGCCGGCGACAACGCCACGGATTTCAATTTTTATTCGAAGCGGGCGCTGCTGACCGGGGTCTATACCTCGGCCATTCTCTACTGGCTGGCTGATGACTCGGAAGGGTGCGAAAACACCTGGGCCTTTGTCGACCGGCGCATCCGGGATGTGATGGTCATCCCCAAGGTACAAAAGCGTTTGGGGCGTTTTCTGCCCAGTCTATCCGGGCTGGGACGGTTGGCGGCGGGCAGGGCAGGCCGCCCTTAAATACCGCTCGTCCTGCGGCCGCGGGTCAAGTTGCTTGGAAAGAATGTTAGGCGATGATGTCGGGCAGGATGCTGGCTTCGAGTTTCAGGATTTGGTCTTTAATCGCCAATTTCTGCCGTTTTAGGCGTTGTAGCAGCAACTGATCACCGCCCTCTTCGGTCAACAAAGTGATCTTTTCATCGAGGGTTCGATGCTCTGATTTGAGGGCTTCCAATTGTTCCTGTAACGCTTCAGTATTGCTCATGGGCCGAATCTTATTGAGTCCCTAGTGGCCAGTGTAACAGAAAACCGGTGGATGTGGACTCCCGGTCCGAGCCCATGAAGGACGTATCTCGTGACAGACAGTAAAAAGACGATCAAACGCCTCGGGGTTCTTACCAGCGGTGGCGACTGCGCCGGCCTGAACGCGGTCATCCGCGCCATCGTCTACCGGGCCATTCAGCACTACGACTGCAAGGTCTTCGGCATTCAGGACGGCACCCATGGGCTGATGGACCGGCCGATCCGCTATGAGGAGCTGGATCTGCAGATGTTCAGCGGCACGCTTCTCCGGACCGGCGGGACGATCCTGGGCACCACCAATAAAGGCGATCCGTTCCATTACCCGATGGAAGACGGCAGCTTTAAGGACAGGTCTTCCGAGTTTGCCGACGGTTTCCACGAACTGGGTTTGCATGGACTGATCGGCATCGGCGGCGACGGCAGCCTCGATATTCTGCGCCGCCTCACCATGGACGACGACATCCGCTTTATCGGTATTCCGAAGACCATCGACAACGACGTCCCCAAAACGGAATTCGCCGTCGGCTTTACCACAGCCGTCTCCATCGCAGTGGAGGCCTTGGACCGGCTGCAGCCCACCGCCGACAGCCACGACCGGGTGATGATCCTGGAAGTGATGGGCCGGGATGCGGGGCACATTGCGCTCAATGCCGGGATCGCCGGCGGGGCCGACGTTATCCTAATTCCCGAGATCGACTACGACCTTGAGATCGTGGCCGAGAAGATCAAATCGCTGCGGGCCAGAGGCCGCAACCACGCGCTTATCGTCTGCTCGGAGGCCGCCAAGCCCAAGGACGGAACGGTAGTGCGCGAGACCGGCTCGGAAGGAAAAGTGCGGTATGGCGGGATCGGCCATGTTCTCGGCAACCAGCTCGCCGACGCCACCGGCGAGGAAATCCGGGTCACCGTCCTGGGCCATGTCCAGCGGGGCGGCGTACCCAGCGCCCATGACCGGATTATCGCCTCCGCCTTCGGGGTCAAGGCCGTCGATTTGATTATGGAAGGCCAGTCCGACAGGATGGTCGCTTGGCAGAACCGGCAAGTGGTGGATTTTGATCTCGCCGAAATTGTTGAGAACGCCCGGGAAGTCAATCTGTCGGAGACCCTGGTGCAGACCGCCCGTGGTCTGGGCATCTGCCTGGGCGATTAGGAGGGCGCGTCATGTCAGAGAACACCGACTGGCCCGACAACCCGTTCTGGGATTTCTCCCTCGGCCTCTATGGGCGGAAGGGTATCCCCGATCTCTGCATTGATCTGCAGGACCGGCTGGGCGCCGATGTGAATATTCTTCTCTACTGTTGTTGGGCGGCAGTGTGTGGTGCGCCGATGCTGACGGAATCCGAGGTGGCGGCGCTGGATGCCTTGGTCCGCGACTGGCGGGAAGACGTGGTGAAACCGCTCCGTGCCACGCGGCGGGCGATGAAAGAGATGACTGCGCCGGGTGACACCGGCCATCGGGAGCGAATCAGAAATCAGGTGAAACGCAGCGAGCTCGACGCCGAACGGGTGCAACAGCTCATGCTCGCTGCCGCCATGCCGCTTCCCGCAAAGGAGTCCAGTAGCTCAGGCGATGTCCGGAAGACCGCGCTGGCCAATATGGCCACTTATCTCACATTCCTCGGCGCACCGCCCACCGACGCGGATTCGGCAAAATTATCCCAGATTTCCGATAGGCTCTAGTTGCCTGGTAACCTCTTAGATTTGTTACCCAAATCGGTCTGACGTGAGCCGGGTGACAAAATTATTCCGGTCATATGACAATTTTTTTAAGCGGCACCCCTAGTAAAACGATTGTGGGAGGCATATCATTTTAAATAGGTATTGAACCAAATATGGAGGGTACTCAATGACCGATCAGGAGCAGGTAGACGAACTAAAAACCAAACATCATGATCTGGACGAACAGATCAACAAAGAAAACGCCCGCCCCAATCCAGACGACATCGCTATCTCGGAGCTCAAGAAAGAAAAGCTCAAGATCAAAGATGAACTCGCTAGTATGGACGCGCTCTAACAGGAGCGCCGACACCCCATAGCCTGGAGCGTCTCGCAACCCGAGACCAAGGCCCTCTTCTAAATAGACGCGGCTTGATCGCGTAGGATGAATTTTTGAATTTTTCCGGTAGACGTTTTCGGCAACGGACCGAAGACCACGTACCGGGGACACTTGAAGTGCGCCAAATTGTCCCGGCAGAAATCAATGATCTCCTGCTCGGTGGTGCCGGCCTCCGGGTCTTTTAGCTCCACGAAAGCACACGGGGTTTCCCCCCATTTCTCATCCGCCTTGGCGACCACAGCCGCCGTCATCACATTGGGATGGCGGTAGAGCGCCCCCTCTACCTCAATCGATGAGATGTTCTCGCCACCGGAAATGATGATGTCCTTGGACCGGTCCTTTAGCTCGACATAGCCGTCCGGGTGCATGACCCCCAGATCGCCGCTGTGGAACCAGCCGCCGGCAAACGCTTCGTTCGTGGCGTCCGGGTTCTTCAGATAGCCCTTCATGACGTTATTGCCGCGGAACATTACTTCGCCGATGGTTTCCCCGTCGGCGGGCACCGGGTCCATGGTTTCCGGATCGATCACGTTGAGCCCTTCGAGAACCGTATACTCCACGCCCTGGCGGGCCTTCACGGCCGCCTTGTCCACGGGGTCGAGCGCTTCCCAGTCGTCTTTCCAGGCGCAGAGCGTGGCCGGGCCGTAGGTCTCCGTCAGGCCATAGACGTGTGTGACATGAAAGCCGGCCTCTTCCATCCCTTGCAGAACGGCGGGCGGCGGCGCGGCGCCGGCGGTCATCACGTCGATGCGGTGGGAGAAGTCTCTCTTCTCTTCGGCCTTGGCGTTGACGATCATGCCCAGCACGATGGGCGCGCCGCAGAGATGATCCACACCGTGTTCTTCGATCGCCTGATAGATCGCGCCCCCGGAGACCGCGCGCAGGCAGATATTGGTCCCTGCCATGGCGGCGATGGCCCAAGGAAAGCACCAGCCATTGCAGTGGAACATGGGTAGGGTCCAGAGATAGACCGGATGGTGGGTCATATTCCAGGCCAGCACATCGCCGACCGCGTTCAGGTAGGCCCCCCTGTGGTGGTAGACCACGCCCTTGGGGTTACCCGTGGTGCCGGAAGTATAATTGAGTGAGATCGCGTCCCATTCGCTGGCCGGCAATTCCCAGTCATGATCGGGATCACCCTCGGCGATTAGCGCCTCGTAGTCGCACTCGCCGATCCGTTCCCCGATCTCACACAGCACATCATCAATATCTATGACGATTGGATCAGCGGTAGCGATCTCCAAGGCGGCTTTCATGGTGTCGGAAAATTCCCCGTCGGTGATCACGGCCTTTGCCTCGCCATGATCCAGGATGAAGGCGATGGCGGCGGCATCAAGGCGCACATTCAGCGTGTTCAGTACCGCGCCGGTCATCGGCACGCCGAAATGGGCTTCGTACATTTCAGGGGTGTTGGCGGCCATCAAGGCGACTGTGTCGCCTTTTGTGATGCCCCGCTGGGCGAGCGCCGAGGCCAGTTGGCGGGAACGCGCATAGGTCTCCGCCCAGGTATAGCGCCGGTCCCCGTGCACGACCGAGAGCCGCTCCGGAAACACCTTGGCGGTCCGGGCGATAAAACTAAGCGGTGAGAGGGGCGTATAATTCGCCGGGTTCTGATCCAGCCCGGTTTCGTAGATGGTGCCGTCAACCATGACCGTTCTTCCTTTGAGCCGATGGTTATGAGGTCCTCCGGGTCCAGGCCGGGCCGGGTTGCGGCTGCCTTAACTGTCGCTGGAGGGCGTGGTGGGCGAGGGGCCGAACACATCCGCCGCTGTGGGCGCCGGTTCCTCTTCCTTGGGCGCCGGGGCTTTGGGCGGCATATCTCCCCAGGGAGGCGCCGGCTCGGCCGGGGCCGCGGGCGCTGCTTCCGGCTCGGGCATGGGCTCCGCCGCAGGGGCGGGTGCGCGGTCGGTGCCGGCGCGGGCGCGGGCCAGAGCCACGACCTTTTCCAGATCCTGGGCATTGCACAGACCCAGATAGACCGGGCTCTGCGGCTTGATGTTCGGCGTGTTGCGGTGGGTCTTGTCGCGCACCGCATTGATGGTCGGCTTGGTGGTGCCGATCAGGCGGCTGATTTGCGCGTCACTGACTTCCGGGTAGGTGCGCAGCAGCCAGGCGATGGCGTCGGGCCGGTCCTGACGTTTGGAAATCGGCGTATAGCGCGCACCTTTCTGCCGGGCCTTGGGCAGCGGCACGGACGGCTTGGAAATTTCCAGCCGTGCCGCCGGGTCCGCCTCACAGCGGGCGACTTCTTCCTTGGAAAGCTGGCCATTGGACGTCGGGTCCAGGCCCTGCATGCCGGGCGCGACTTCGCCGTCGGCGATGGCCTGAACCTCCAACGCGTGGAGACCACAGAATTCCGAAATCTGATCAAATGTAAGAGCCGTGTTGTCGACCAACCAAACGGCGGTCGCCTTTGGCATAAGTGGTTGTGCCATCTCTTCTTTTCCCTAATTTCCTTGAGAAAGTTCAGCGGGCGCCATAACCCTGAATCTGGCGCAACTTATACCCCTGGCCGGGTTTGGCGTCAAACTGTCAGCACCACTTTCCCGATATGGTTTCCTTCCTCCAGGATGCGGTGGCTTTCCGGGGCTTCGGCCAACGGCACGGTGGCGTGGATGATCGGCTTGATCTTGCCGTCCTCGAACAGAGGCCAGACCCATTCCTGCAGCGCCCGGGCGATCTTGCCTTTGAACTCGACAGGGCGTACACGAAGGGTGGAGCCGGTGATGGTCTGCCGCTTGACCAGCAGGGACGCCATATTGATCTCGCCGGTGCGGCCACCCAACAGCGCGATCAGGCAGATACGTCCGTCCTCGGCCAGGCAGGCGATATCCCGATTGACGTAATCACCGGCCACCATATCCAGGATCACATCCGCGCCTTTGTCGTCGGTGAACTTCTTGACCTCTTCGACGAAGTCCTGGGTCTTGTAATTGATGGCGAGCTTGGCCCCCAGATCAAGGCAGGCCTGTGCCTTTTCCTCGCTGCCGACGGTGACAATGACGTCACTGCCCAGGTTGGACGCGATCATCACGGCGGTGGTGCCGATGCCGCTGGACCCGCCATGGACCAGCAGGGTTTCTTCGGGTTTAAGAACACACCGGTCGTAGACATTGGTCCAGACGGTGAAAAACGTCTCCGGAATGGCGGCCGCCTCGACCATGGAAAAGCCTTTGGGCACGGGCAGGACCTGTGGCGCAGGCGCGACGCAATATTCCGCATAGCCGCCGCCGGCCACAAGCGCGGTGACCTCGTCGCCTTCCTTCCAATCGCCGGCATTGTCGCCCACCATGACAACGGTGCCGGCCACTTCCAGACCGGGAATGTCGGTGACGCCCTTGGGCGGGGGGTAGTTGCCCAGCCGCTGGACGATGTCCGGGCGGTTGACGCCGGCCGCGTCGACCTTGATCAGAACTTCGCCTTCCTTGGGGCCGGGCACCGGGCGTTCGGTGACTTTGAGCGCGTCCGGGTCTCCCGGTTCCGGGATGTGGATGCAGGTCATGGTCTGGGGGATATCGGACATGGAAAACTCCGGTGCTGATCACTTGGCGTAGGTTTGCGCTGTGTTTAATATGTTGGACACAAAGGGTAAAGCCACGACGCCGGGGAGGCCGCTATGGATATCGAAGAGCTGGAGCCGCGAAAGCAAAAGCCGGAGCCCAAGAACCTGGAGGTTATGTCCATCGAGGCCCTCAACGAATATATCGAGGAGCTAGAGGCTGAAATCGCCCGGGTGAAAGCGGAAATCGTCCTGAAGGAAAAGGCCCGGGAAGGAGCTGAATCGGTTTTCAAGAAGTTCTGATCAGGCCTTGAAACGGTTGGTTTGCCTACACGAATTCCATTAAGTCATTGTTAATCCTACATGTTTAGAGTTATGGGTGATCGATGAGATCGGATGGCCTTTATGGCTGTCCGTCCTCTTTGACGCCTCCCTGTTAACTCGCGCCGCTCCAGCGATGGAGCGGCGTCTTTTTTAAGACCCCCCCTGATCTCGGTTTGCGGATTTGGACCGCGCGTATCAAAATACCGGGCAGGAGGATGCATTGGCCAAGATCAACGTCAACGGCTGGGATTTTGATTACACCCTGACCGGCGAGGGGCCGGATATCGTCTTTATTCACGGCGAAATCCACGGCTCCGCCTATTTCGAGCGTCAGGTTGCCGAATTTTCCAAGACCTACCGCTGCCTGACCTATAACCGCCGCGGTCACAAGGGCACCGGCGCGCCCGAGTACGGCTATTCCCTGGAGAATCAGCGCCGGGACCTGGAAGGGCTGATCGACGCGTTGGGGATCAAGAACCCGATCCTCGTCGCGGTAGCCTTCGGCGCGACCATCGCCGCCGATTATGCCATCAATCACCCCGATAAGGTCCGGGGCATCGTGCTGGTGGCCTGGAGCGAGCTGCACGACGCCCGGAAGTACTTCGACCGCTGGGCCTACGCCAGCGAGCAAGTGGTCGCGGCCTATGAACACGGCGGCCGGGAGGGGATGCTGGACTACCTCCGCCGGGAGGCCGGGCACAGCATTTACTTCGTGATCAATGCGGACTCGCCGATCCGGGAAGAATGCATTCAGTGGTTCGGCTGCCATCCGATTGAGGAATACAAGCGCGGCATGCTGGAGTTCGCTTTATCGGTGCCGGACCTCATCGCGCCGTTTTCCGCATTGGAGACGCCCGTGCTGGGCATTTGCGGCAGCGAGGACCCGTTCCCGGATGAACCGGAACGGCTGGCGGGCATGAAAAATTTCCGGGAAGACCCGCCGATTGACGGCGCCGGGCGCTTCGTCCAGTGGGAGCGGGCCGAGGAATTTAACGCCAAGCTCCGCGCGTTCTTTGAAGAGCTGGCTTAAACAGAGGACCAACTATGCGTATCGTCGATCTGAGTTTGCCTATCACCTCCAACATGGCCGGCCTGCCGGGCATTCCGGCTTACGAGGCCAATCCCAGCCGGTGTACGCCGCTGTCGGTTATGAGCGACGCCCAGGCGGCAAGCTTAAAGAGTAAAGGCGTGGCGGTGCCGGATGAGCCCGAGATGTCCAACCACATGCTCAGCAAGCTGGAGATCACCACCCATCTTGGCACCCATATCGATGCGCCGGTGCACATGCTGGAGGACACCTGGTCCATTGATGAGGTGCCGCTGGAAAGTCTTGTAAAGCCGGGCCGGGTTATCCCGCTGACCGATATTCCGCCGGGCGGCATGGTCACCGCCGAGGCGATCCTCGCGACCGGTGTCGATTTCGACGACAGCGTAATCCCGATCCTGCACACGGGCTGGACAGAAAAGACCTGGGGCACGCCGGAGTTTTGGGACAACACGGTCTATATGCACCGGGATACGGCGGAGCTGGTGGCGGAGCGCAATGTCAGTGCGGTGGCCATCGATTTCTTCCCGGAATTCCCGTTCTGGCGCAGCGACGTGGAACGGCCCGACGGCCAGCCTGCCGGCTATAACCACAAGGTGCTGTTGGGCAATAAGACCATCATCATCCAGATGGTGACCAATGTAGGCGCCATCGGCGCGGACGGCTTTACCCTGTCCGCCGTGCCGTTGCGGCTGCAGGGGCTGGACGGTTCGCCAGCCCGGGTGTTTGCCGCAATCCCTTAGAAACTCGGCATGATCGACGGCAGGCCGATGGCCAAGGCCGGTATCAGGAAGATCAATCCCAGGATCACCAGATCGGCGATCACAAAGGGAATCACGCCGACGAAGATCTTGGAGAGGTCTACATCCGGGATCACGGATTTGACCGTGAACACGTTGATGCCGATGGGCGGCGTAATCAGCCCCAGCTCCACCACGATGATCACCACGATGCCGAACCAGATCAGGTACATGTCCGGATCCAGGCCGGACAGTTCCGCCACGCCCTCCAGGGACGGCAGGAACACCGGAATGATCAGCAGCAGGATGCCGATGCTTTCGAAGATCATACCCAAGATCACGCAGATGGCGCAGATCATCAGGGGCAGGCCCCAGGGGCCAAGTTCGAAACTGTCGGTGAAGTCGACCAGCTCGCTGGAGAGACCGGCGAAGTTCAAGAACTGACCAAAGATCAGTGCCGCGCCGCCAATGATGAAAATCCGCGCGGAGACAATGACCGCGTCGCTGAACACCTCGATGTTTTCCTTGATGCTCCACATCCGGCCGCGGGAGAGCGCAAAAATAAACGCGCCGACGCAGCCGACGGCGCCCGCTTCCGTCGGGGTAAAGACGCCGAGATAGATTCCGCCCAGGACCAGACCGAACAGCACGATGATTGGCCAAGTTTTGCCCAGCGTGCGCCGCTTCTCCGCCCAGTCTACGGCTTCACCCGGCGGGCCCAGTTCCGGGTTGAAAGACACCCGGACGTAAATCGCCGCGAGATAGGACAAGGTCAAGAGGATGCCGGGCACCACGCCGGCGATGAACAGCGTGCCGATATTGGTCTCGGTCACGATGCCGTAAATGATCATGGGCACGCTGGGCGGGATCATGATGCCTAAGGTGCCGCCCGCGGCCAATGTGCCTGACGCGAGCGAGTCCATGTATTTATATTTGCGCATGGGCGGCATGGCGACCCGGGACATGGTGGCCGCCGTCGCCAGGGAGCTGCCGCTGACGGCCGAGAACCCGGCGCAGGACAGTACGGTCGCCATTGCGAGGCCGCCTCGGTACTTGCCGACCCAGGCATAGCCTGCCTCGTACAATTCGTCCGAGATATTCGCTCGCTGGATCAATGTCCCCATCAAGATAAACAGGGGAATGACCGAGAGGCCGAACAGGGTGGCGAAGTCGAATATTTCCTGGCCCGACAGAATGATCGCGCCGTTAATGTCACCCCGGATGTACCAAAAGCCGACGAAACCGACCGCCAGGGTTGCGAAGGCGAGGGGGATGCCGAGGAAGCTGAGGCCAAGGATCGCGGCAAAGCCGACGAGAGATTCAAACATTAGACGCCTCCCTATTCATCGAACTTTGACGCGCCTTCGCCGTGGCCGAGCAGTTTTTTCTTGAGGGAGCGGATACACATCAGCACCGCAAAGAAACAGAGAACGGAAGCCAGACTGCCGAGCCACCACCAATTCCAGTGGCGGATTTCCGTGTCATTGCCCTGCTCGTACATGAAGAAGGTATAGTTGGTGATCAGATAGGCGACCGCAATGATGCCCAGCAAGTTCGTCGATAGGCTGAGGAATTTGTAGAAGCCCGGAATGGTGCGGAGGAAGAACGGTTCCAGCAAGGTCACCACGATGTGGGAGCGTTCGCCGGAAACGATGACCAGTCCGCAGAAGACGACAGTGCCCAGCAGGAACTCAGTCATCTCGTTGCTGCCCAGGATCGGTTCCCCAATCCAATAGCGCAGGTTCACATCGACGAAGGTCAAAATCATCATGGTGGCCAGGGCGATGGTCGCCAGCCATTTGACGTATTTATGGATGATGTCCGTTAAGCCTACCATGTCGCCGTCCCCTCAGACGGTTGAGCCTGACTGTAGATTAAAAGACAGCACCGGAAAGTAAACCTAACCGGTGCCGTCCTCAATTATGCGGTGGAACCCGAATAGCGTGCCGGGTTCCTAAAGTGCTTACATGCCAGCGACAGCTTTGTCGTAGTCAGCCAGCACAGCCTTGCCGTCCACACCAATCTTGGCAGCGCGGGCGATCCAGGCTTCGACCTGTTTGGAAGCGGCCTTTTGCAGGGCGGCTTCGAACGCCGGGTCGGCCTTGTGCGCCTTCATGCCGGCCTTGGCGAGTCTCTTTTCTGCAATGACTTCGAAATCATCACCGTCTTTGCCGATCCGTTTGGCAATTTTGGCGCCGGACACGGACGTGATCTGCTGCTTCACGTTGCCGGGCAGTGCGTCCCATTTCTGCTTGTTCACCATCCACTGGAAGGAAGGCATCATGATGGAGCGGCTGGTAAACGTACCGTGTTTCGGGAACGTAATACCGGCGAAGTTAATGATACCGGCGCGGGTCGTCCCGATCAGGCCCTGAACAACCTTGGTCTGGGTGAACTCAGCCATACGTGCGGCCGGACCGGACACGTGATTGATGCCCATGGCCTTCATGGTGCGGGAAGACGTGCCGGCCAGAGCCCAGAGCTTCTGGCTCTTCAAATCCTCGACGGAGTTGATCGGCTTGTCCTGCGCCGTAAAGAAGTGCACGCCGGGGAACTGGAACTGCGCCAGAACATGCACATTGTCGTCGGCAAATTCGTTCTTGCCGGCGAAGTGCTTGTTCCAGGTTTCCCAGAACGCGACGGAACCCTGAGTGCCGGTGCCTTTGTTGATGAACGGCAGGATGCCGAAACCGGGGCCGACCGCGCGCTTGGCGGTAAAGGCGTGGAAGATAAAGGCGCAGTCATAGGTGCCGGCGGCGATGCCGTCGATCTGCTTGGGCGGCGGGGCGGCGTTAGCCGGCAGGAAGCGCGGCTTCACGGCGCCGTTGGTCGCCTTGGCGACATCTTTGCCCCAGGCTTTGAGGCCTTTATTCACAAAGTGCTTCGGGCCCGTAAAGACATTGCAGACCCAGTTTTCGGCGGCGTGGCCGGTGTTGGCGCTGGCGGCCAAGACGACCACAGCACCGGCGGCGACAGCCGTAATTTTTGACTTGAGCATAGGCGAATTCCTCCGTTGAAATGCTGTTGTAAGTTATTGAAATACGCGGTTGTCGAAATGTAGCGCATGCCGGGTGATGCGAGCAAGTTGCCTCGAAATTTATTTCATTCTGCGGAAATCATGAATCCGGCTGGGATATAGCGTGCCGTCGGGATAGTATTGCTTCCAATTGCTCAAGTTGTAGTGCCGAGGTGCAACATGCCCGATCTTTTTGAAAATCCCGTGGGATTGGACGGATTTGAATTCGTTGAGTTTGCCGCACCCGATCCGTTCCATCTGGAAAAAGTATTTCAAGGGCGTGGCTTTTCCCGGATTGCCGAGCACCGATCCAAGAATGTCAGCCTGTACCTCTAGGGGCATATCAATTTTATCGTCAATCGCGACGACAGCACCGCGGACGGTGATCCGCGCATACTCCTGCAAATCTTTACGGATACGCTGCTGGGCCCGGTTTTCTTCGAAATAATCCAGCGGAAAAAGGATGAAGGCTTCGGCGAAGGTAACTTCCAGGCACTGTTCGATTACATCGAGCGGGATCAGGTGGCGCGCGGCGTTGTGGGCGGCGAAGACTGAGCCGATTTGAGCCCGCTAATTCACCAAAATAAAACGTAGAACAGACGTTGTAAAAATACGTGCTAAATTTTCAACTTCCACTATACTGCGCACCATCGTTCTGCAGGTTCGGAAGTAAACCATTTAAATTGGCGTCGTTTCTCGTATCTGTTCCCACTGAGTTTGGGTGGTCGAACGATATGCAATGTTGATTAGATTTTGGAGTAACCATGCAAGGTACAGTTAAATGGTTCAATCCGACCAAAGGGTACGGATTCATCGAACCGGCCGAAGGCGACAAAGATGTCTTCGTGCACATCTCGGCCGTAGAGAAGGCCGGGCTGCAAACGCTTACTGAAGGACAGAAGATCGAATTCGAATTGGTTCCGGGCCGTGATGGCCGGACCGCCGCGGATAACATTTCCGTCGTCGAATAAATCTATTTCCGTGTCAACGGTGAGTTGGTGAGCCGCCGGATATCCTCCGGTGGAGCAGCTTCTTTTTGTTTCCCGTGGTGAAGCGGGGCGCACAAAAAAACGGGGGCCAAACAGCCCCCGTTTATTGTTTTGGATTGAAGCTTAACGCTTCAACTTGCATTGATCGCGCTCCTTGGAGCGGGAGTCGGTGACGACCACCCCCCGGTTCTGAACCGTCCAGCTGCCGTCAGCGGCTTTAATCACCTCACGGGCATAGAAGTCCTGAATCGGATAGTGGTTGAAGTCATACTTGAACTTGCCACGGACGGCGGCGAAGTCGGCTTTTTCGAGCGCGGCCCGCATTTGGTCCATCTTCGACACGTCGCCGTTCACGGCGTCCACACCGGACTTGATCAGCATCATGGTCTCATAGGCCTGCGCGGCGAAGTGAGACGGGATTTGACCGTGCTTCTTCTTGTAATCCGCCACGAACTTTTGGTTAGCGGCATTCGGAAGATCCGGAGACCACTGGTTGGTCTGCCAGGTGCCGATCACGTTGGTGCCGTTCTTCTGGAAGATCGGCAGGTTCGCCATGTCGATGGAGAACACGTGATAGAGCGGCGTTGTCGCGTTCATGCCGGCCTGGTCATATTGCAGAAAGAACTTCGGACCCCATGCGCCGGGATAGAAGACCACGACCGCGTCCGGCTTGGCAGCCTTAACCTTGGTGATTTCGGCGGACCAGTCCTTATGGCTGGTCGGCACCAGATCGCGGCCGACGACCTGCCCCTTGTAGGTGCTTTCGATGCCGCCAACGACCTGCTTGCCGGCCGCGTAGTTGAGCGACAGGATATAGAGTTTCTTAACACCGCGCTTATTGAGGAACTCGCCCATGGCGGCGGCATTCTGGCTGTTGTCCCAGGACACATTGAAGAAGTTCTTGTGGCAACGCTTGCCCGCGAATTCATTGTGACCCGCATTGGCGCTGAACATGAACTTTTTGGCGCGGAGGACCACCGGCGCCGACGCATTCAGCACGTGCGACCAGATGTAGCCGGCCATGATGTCAACTTTGTCGGACTTCAACAGCTTTTCGGTTTTCTGCTTGCCGGTCTTCGGGTTCAGACCGTCATCCTCGTAGATGATGCTGACTTTTTTGCCGCCCATCATGCCGTTCATGTGATCCAGTGCGAGATTGGCGCCGTTGCGTTGCTGTTCACCCAGCAACGCCGCCGGCGTTGTCAGCGTGGTGACAAAGCCGATTTTAATGTCTTGCGCTTGTGCGCTCGCAACCGATAGGGCCAGCAAGGGTGCTGCCCAAAGTAAATGACCCTTCTTCATAGAGAATACTCCCTGTTAACGTAGTTGTCGAAATTAGATTAGAGAATTTTGCCACGGATTGGTACCCTTTACCGAAATTTAGACAGAGGGGATTTCCACAAGTCCTCAGACCGCCGGCAGGAAGCCACCTTGAAGGCAAGTTAGATAGTCATCCCGGTCTTCGCCCTTCAGGTCGCACCAAACGATGCGGATGCTTCCATCCTTGAAAATTTCCTCAAAATTTATTTCGTGGCCGGTCAAAACCGATTCTTAAATATCTTCCTTCCGATCCGGCAAAGTTTAGAATGATTTTTCTAAACAAGAGCGAAAATTTGGATTGTTCAATGCAAATCATGTGTTGCCCTGTTGATACTACTTAGGTAAATTTACTTACGCTTGGATAAAATCAGGCGAGTTTAACAGGGAATGCTCTTATGGGGCCGTCGGTAACGACGGCCCCATTTTTATTGCCGAATGCTTCCGGAGCGCGGCTGAACTGCTAAAATCTGATGATTTAAAATGGTTGGCCTTAGTGCGGAAGCGCCGCATAAAAAACTAGGCGGCGGCCTGACCGTTTTGCTGCCAGACGGCTTCGAATAGCGCGATCGGATCTTCAAAGCCCTTCATCTCGCGGGTGCCGCGATTGACGAATTTACAGGCCTAGCCGGCGCAAATGCCTTTGACTGTTTCCGACACCAGGATCTGATAGTTGGTCGCCTTATCGACAATCCGCGCGGACTACTGAACCGTGGTGCCGAAGCGATCATCTTCCTCGACAATCGGCTCACCGGCGTTGATGCCGATCTTTACGCCTAGAGGCGCGGCCGGATTGGTGGCGTTTCTTTCGGCGACCTTGCGCTGAATATAGATGGACGCGCCGACTGAATTGGCGACGCTGGAAAATGACGCCATGATCCCGTCGCCGGTGTGTTTCACTTCCTTGCCGTGGTACGTGGTTAGGGCCGCCCGAACGATCCGGTTATGGGTGCGCACGACCTCCTGGGCCGCCGCGTCGCCATGGTTCTGGGTCATGGCGGTAGAGCCGACGATGTCGGTAAACAGCAAAGCGACAGTGCCTGATGACGTGCTGGTCGCCCCGCCGCCTTCGCCGCCCTTGGTGTTCCAAGAGTCGAGCGCCGTTTCCAATTTCTTGGCCGCGTTGCCATCGCCGGAGATTTGCAGGTTCATTGCCTCCCGGCCGGCCTCGATCATATTGAGGTACTTGGGATTGCCGAGATAGTAGGAGAACTCGGCGGCAAATTTCTTCGCCTGTTCTGATTTCATGCCCACGGCGCCGACACTGTCGACCATGATCTGTTCGACCTCTTCGTCGCTTAGATTTTCCGTCGAGCCCATGGCTTCGCAGGCGCCCGCGATATAGAGGTTCACACCGAACTTGTTGATAGAGTCGAGCTTGTGACGGGTTTGTTGCACTTCCTGTAGTCCGCGGCTGAGGAAGTTCATCACGGTGGCGCGCTGCTTTTCACCGTGCACGGAGAGCTTGCCGCCCACGGGTTCGGGTTCTTTAGCTGGTTCCTCTTCCTCCATCTCGAACTCTTCGAGTTCCTCGGAGGCGGCTAAGACCGCATCGAAATCGTCCACCTTCTCCGATTCTCGTTCCTCCTCAAGCGCACGTCTGGCCTGCTGACGGCGGAGGGCGGCTTCCTGTTACGGGGTCAGCCTTTTGGGCTCTAAGGCTTCTTTCCACAGGTTCTTTTCCTGGGTATTGAACTTCTTAACGTGAACTTCGCCGGAGAGTTCCTCCTTACTGATAAAGGCGTAAGCGGAGGCGGAAATACTCACGATGAAGCCGACTAGGCACACCATAAACAGGACGTCGGAATAATTGTTCCGACCGATGGCGCCCTTCAGGATGGGTAGCTCTTCGATGGAAAGCGCCACAACCCAAGTGAGAATGGCAGCAATCATCAAGCTGGCCAGAGACAAAAAGTCCAGCTTGGTAAACAGGCCTTTTTTGACCTTTTTTTTCGGTGGTTGCTTGTCCCTTGGCTTGGGCCATGGTCCCGAATTATCCCGTTTAAAACATGCCACGCAAAATTGCCGGGCCTTTGTCAGTGCAATGCTCCCGAGATGGGAGGTCAGCAATTCTGAAAGTCCGGACAATTACATACTATTCCGTGCCTTAAATTTGTGAGTCTCGAAGAATATTTCAATTCTCGGCTTATCCCGGATTTCAACGATACACAGCAAAAAACGCGGGCATTTTAACCCCGCGTTTTGTCAATAAATTCCAAAATTTAAAGATTTATTATAAGGGGTTAGCTTTTCAGTCCCAAATTCTGGAAGCGTTTGTTGAATTTGGCGACCTGACCGCCACTGTCAACCAGCCGGTGTTCGCCGGTCCAAGCCGGATGGGACTTCGAGTCGATGTCGAGCTTCATCGTGTCGCCCGCCTGGCCCCACGTGGAGCGGGTTTTGAATTCCGAACCGTCCGTCATGACCACGGTAATCTCATGGTACTCCGGGTGAATATCGCTTTTCATGTCCTATTCTCCTGCGAATCGAGCGGCTTATATACATAAAGCACATGTCCGGCGCAAGTGGTAGAAGCCTATTCCGGGGCTGAGTGGCGGACCAGTCTATATCCCACGATCAACACCGGGATCATGAGGATGGCGCCGGCGAAAAAAGGCCAGTCCTTGCCCAGCCAGGCGAACAGGAATCCGGCGCCGGCGGGACCCAAGACCCGCGCCAGGGTAGAGGCAGACCGTCCGGCACCCATGATGGCGCCCTGGTCAGCTGCCGACACCTGCAAGGACAGTTGACTGGTCAAAGCCGGGGAGCTAATGCTGAAGCCGTATGTGGTGATCGCCATGGCGATGAGCAGCAGAGGCAAGTTGTCGGAAAAGGGAATGATCACCAAGCCTATTCCCAGAGCGATAAATCCGTGCCTGATCATCGCTGGCTCGCCGATCCGCCGCGACATGGGGCCGATCAGCAAGCCCTGAATGATGGCGCTGATAATGCCGGAATAGGCGAATACATATCCGTTCTGCGCCACGCCCCACCCCAGCGTGCGTTCGGTCCACAGGGCAAAGGTCGCTTCCAATCCGGCAAATACGAAGATAGCCGTGAACGTTAGAACCAAGGTCAGCCGGATATCTGCCCGCGCCATGGTTTGGAAAAACTGCCGCCAACGGTCGCCGGTGGTCATCACCGAGAGCGTGGCGCGGACGTTGGCCGGCAGAGATTCCTTGAGAATAAATAGCGCGAGCACGAAAGCAGCCGCCGAAAAGCCGGCGGCGGCATAGGAGGGCAGGGCAAAGTTGGTGTTGGCCGGATTACCCCCAGCCAACAGTCCGCCGATTGCCGGGCCCGCGATAAAGCCCACACCGAACGCCGCCCCGATCAATCCCATGCCCTTGGAGCGGTTTTTCTCGTCGGTGACATCCGCCACATAGGCGAAGGCGGTGGAGATGCTGCCGGCCATGATGCCGCCCCACGCGCGTGCCAGATAAAGAGACGTCAGACTGTCAGCGTATGCCAGCCAAAGGTAAGCTATTACGGTGCCGGCGAGGCTGATCAGCAGTACCGGCCGCCGGCCATAGCGGTCGCTTAAGCCGCCCCACACCGGCCCGGTCAGGAACTGCGCCAGTGAATAGACAGCCATCAACAGAGTCACCTCATCCGGTGTCGCACCGAAATGTTCGCCGTAAAACGGCAGCAACGGAATAATAATGCCGAAGCCGACCAGATTGATGAACACGATCAGGAATAGGATGAACATGAGGGACCGGCCGTGCGCGTTAAACCGGAGGCTAACGCTGGGTGAGTTTCAATTCGATCCGCCGGTTGCGGCTATGTGCCACAGCCGTATCCCGGGGATCAACGGGTTGATACTCGCCAAACCCGGTGGCTGCAAGATTTGTCGGCGGGATGCCTTTTTCGATCAGAAACCTGACGACGGAAATGGCCCTGGCCGTGGACAGCTCCCAGTTGGAGGGAAACCTGGACGTCTGAATAGGCACCTGATCCGTGTGACCGTCCACCCGCAATATCCAATCAACATTGTTCGGTATCTTGCTGGAAATTTCGATCAGCGTTCCGGCAAGCTGTTCAATCTGCTTTTTGCCTTCCTCGCCCAGATCGGCGGACCCGGTGGTGAACAGAACTTCCGACTGAAATACGAAGCGGTCGCCGGAAATCCGAATGCCTTTCTGATTGCCGAGAAGGTCGCGGAGTTTGCCGAAAAACTCGGAGCGATACTTGGAGAGCTCCTGGACCTTGCTGGCCAGGGCGGCGTTCAACCGCTTACCCAAGTTGGCGATCCGGACCCTTTGCTTCTTTGCCGCTTGCTCTGAGGACTCCAAGGTCGCGGCAATCTGGGAGATTTGTTTGCGCAGGGCGGCAATTTGCTTATTCAAGAGAGCCACCCGCGCCCGCGCCGTTTGCGACAAGCGCCGCTCCGTGATGATGCGCTCGTCTTTCTGGGAAACCTGCCCGAGCAGGTTCCGCACTTTGCCTTCCAGGTCCTCGCGGAGTGCTCTCAAGGCCTCAATGTCATCGGTCAGAGCTGCGATCTGCTCGAGTTGCGCCTCGATCTTCTTTTTATCGATCTCGATACTGGAGAGGGATTGCGCCAGATCCTGTCTGAACTTCTCTGCCTGAGCCTTGAACTGTTGCGCCTGCTCCTCGGCGCTTTCAGCCCGAAGCGTCAGATCTTTGATCTGTTGGTTAAGATCATCCCGTGCAGAGATGGAGGCGGAAAGCTCGTCCGACAATTGCGTGAAATTGGCGCGTAGGTCTTCATTTGCCTCACGTTCCAGCGCCAAGAGGTCGGCCAGTTCGGTGACCTGTCCCCGCAGCCGCTCCAGCGCCTGGTCCCGTCCGGACAGCGCCTCATTCAAAAAGAACTGCGCGATGACGAAAATCATCAATAGAAAGATGATTACCATCAGAAGTGTCGCCAGGGCGTCGACGAAGCCCGGCCAAATGTCGGTGCGATGTTGGTTGCGGCGCGCCAAATAGGCCACGGTAGCGTTTCCTAACCCTAATCGCCTTTGGAACTGGCGGCGATCGTGCGGGCGAGCAGTTTGATTTCGCTCCGCACTTGTTGGATCAAATCATCCCGTCCGGCGCTCAGTTCTTCCAGCAGCCGCGCGACGTAGACGTCAAGATTGCGAATATGGGTCTGTGTCGCTTCGTCCATGCCGCCGTCCTTGAGGCCGTCGCCGGCCAGCCGCTCCAAGGTATTCTTCAGCTCGGTCTGGTTTTCGGCCAGTTTCACCAGGAAGTTCTGCTCGGCCCGCATTTGATCGCTGAGCGATCCCAGGTGTTCGGTCAGCTTCACCAGACTTTGATTGCTGGCAATATTGCTTTCCTGTCCGCGGGCCAGGGTGCGTTGCAGGTTCTCCAGACTCTCCGCCGTCTGCTCCAGAAGCGCCTGCAAATAGGCCGGCACTGACTGATCCCCTTCGGCCGTCAATCCGCCCGATGACAACCGGGTGAGGCTTGAGAGCCATTCTTCCAAATCATTGTAGAACCGGTTTTGCGCCTGACCGGCCTGCAGGTCGAGGAACCCTAAGACCAGCGAGCCTGCCAAACCAAAGAGGGATGAGGAGAAGGCGGTGCCCATACCGTCTAGCGGCGCCGCCAAACCTTCCTTGAGGCCGGCGAAGACGGCGGCGAAGTCGCTGCCACTCACGGTGAGACCGCCAATCACGTCGCGGATGGACCCCACCGTTTCCAGCAATCCCCAAAACGTGCCGAGCAGGCCCAAGAAGATCAGCAGGCCGATTGTGTAGCGGGACAGGTCGCGGGACTCATCCAGGCGCGACGCGATCCCGTCCAACAAGGACCGCATGGAAAGTGTGGAGAGGCTTAGGCTGTCCTTCCGCTCGCCCAGCATGGTCGCCATCGGCGCCAGAAGCTTGGGCTGCTTCATGCCGGAGAGGGACGGGGAGTTCTTACGGAAATTCTCAATCCAAGCTACTTCCGGATTGAGAGACAGCACTTGCCGGAAGTTGTAGAGAATGCCCAAAATCAGCACGCCGACAATCAATCCATTTAGGCCGATATTGGCTTCAAATGATCGCTGCAACGGGGCGAACAGGAATAGGCAAAGCATCACAACCACAAGGACGAAAAGCGCCATTCGGATCAGCGTGCGCCGGGGTGAGGTCACTTTGGGTCTCCTTTCTTCCCCTGGTCGATGTTGGCCGTGGCGTCTCCGTACTCAGCCCACACCCTCAACTCACCGAACCGGAGAAGCGAGGGCAAGCAGAGTTTCCGTCATTAGTTGCCGATGACGCGCATATCGACGCGGCTCGGAGAGCCTTGAGGCCCTTGGTTTCCCAGGGCCCGGACGTCGATGCGGGTACTCTTCACCCCTTTGTTGATCAGGTAAGAGCGAACTGCCAGCGCGCGTGATAGGGAGAGCCGCCGCGCCTTACTCGACGACATGTTGGGTTCACCGGCGTAGGCCAGCAACTGCATCCGGGCGTCCGGCTGCGCATTTAGTTGGGCGGCGACGCCATCAAGCTGCTTCTGGGAGGCGCTGCTGAGGCTTGAGGTGCCAGAGGCGAAGGCCACGCTTTGAGAGGCGGGGGGCGGCTCACGCGACGCGGTTTGCGTGACGGGCGCGGCAGGCTTTTCCGGCACCGGCGCTGCCTTGGGAACAGCCGGCGGCGGGGGAGGGGCCTTGGAAATCTTCACTTCGGGCTTGGGCTGGGCCGGCGGGGCAGGGGCGACCGGCGGCTTCGGTGTCAATCTTGTAGCCGGCTTCTGAGCTGCGAGCATCTTCGGCGCGGATTTCAATTTCGGCCGGGGCTTGCTGGGCGCGCGCCGCGTCGCGGGTTTTTTCTTGCTCCACTCGCTGGGCGGAATGAGTTTTACCTGCGGCAAATCAGTCCCTTTGGCCTGATCCGCGCTCGGCGGGCTGTTATACAATAGCCTGGACCGAGGTGCGCGCCGGGGCGGGTCCAACAGATTGCCGCGCAGACTGGGCAACACGATCCCGCCGCTGGTGCGCGGCGCAGGACCCAAGCGCCCGTTTTCGAGAACGCTCATATCAACCAGCACTTCGTTGCCGGCATCCCACGGTCGCAGCTGCGCGTCGGCAGAGATCGGCGCCAGCACGGCGGGTCCGGCCAACAGCGCCGCAAAAAAAAGTTTGTGGAAGGCGTGATTCCACTTTTCTCGTTTGCCCGTCATTTTGAGCATCCCTTCAAAGGTCCCAAACGAATAGTTCCCGCCACTTTCGGCGAGTATGCCATGGCCGCAACATACCCAAGCGCCGCGTTTCAGACAACAGGCTAAGTCTTTACGACCGATCATTCCGCAGTAATTGCCGGGAGAGGGAAGGGCGCTTGTGTGGCAAGAATATGGCGAATGCCAGATTTTATTTGCCTGCCTTCCGGATCATGTCGCGAAGCGGCTGGTGCAGTTCGGGTGTGACGGCAACGATAGAGCCGGATTCCAGCATTTCATCCCGGCCGGTAAGATCACTGACCAGCCCGCCCGCTTCCCGGACCAGGATAATCCCCGCTGCCATGTCCCAGGGGTGGAGGCCCCGTTCCCAAAAGCCGTCGAAACGCCCGGCGGCAACATAGGCCAGATCGAGGGCGGCGCTGCCGAAGCGTCGAATGCCCGCCGATTCGGCCATGACGGCCTGCATCTCGGCCAGAAAGGCGGTGTGATCCTCGTCAGTGCCGCGTCCCTTGAAGGGAATGCCGGTGGCGAAAATGGAGTCTTGCGGGTTGCTGCGGGACGACACCCGCATACGGCGGTCGTTGAGATAGGCGCCCTGGCCTTTCTCCGCCGTGAACATCTGCTCGTTGATCGGATCAAAAGTAATGCCGGCAGTGATCTCACCAAGCTCTTCCAGGGCGATGCAAATAGCGAAGTGCGCGATGCCGTGTAGAAAGTTCGTGGTGCCGTCAATGGGGTCGATGATCCAGCGGCGGTCCGGGTCTTCGCCGGGCTCTGCGCCGCCTTCTTCCATGAGGAAACCATAGTCGGGCCGCGCATGATACAATTCTTCCCGGAGAATTTTTTCGGTGCGAATATCAGCGGCGGAGACGAAATCAGCCGGACCCTTGCGGGAGACCTGAAGGTTATCCACCTCGCCATAGTCGCGTTTGAGCCGCTGCCCAGCCTTGCGGGCGGCGTTGATCATAACAGTGATGATGGCCGAATGTCGGGCCATGGCTAAAGTCTCCTAACGGCCCGGTGCGGCTTAGTCTTTGGCTCGCTCGACGTAAGACCCGTCTTCGGTGGAGATGACAATCCGTGTGCCGGTTTCGATATGCGGTGGGACCATGGTCTTCACGCCATTGTCGAGAACCGCCGGTTTATAGGAGGACGCAGCGGTTTGCCCCTTGACCACGGCGTCCGCCTCGACTACTTCAAATGTGGCGTGGGGCGGCAGTTGAACGCCAATAGGCTCTTCCTCGAAGGTTTCGATGATCACCTGCATGCCGTCCTGCAGATACGCGACTTGGGTCTCGCCCACATCCTCGGTGCTCATCGCGATCTGGTCGTAGGTTTCATTGTTCATGAAGGTGTGCATGTCGCCATCGCTGAACAGATACTGATAGTCGTTCTGCTCCAGCCGCGCGCGCTCCACCGTTTCGGAGGCCCGGAACCGTTCGTTCAGCTTGGTGCCGTCGCGGATATCCTTCAGTTCCACCTGCAGGTAGGCGCCGCCCTTGCCGGGTTGGGTGTGCTGAATTTTGATGGCCCGCCAGAGCCGATCCTGATGCTCGATGACCATGCCGGGGCGGACGGCGTTTCCATTGATCTTCATGGCTTTCTCTTCCGAAAATTTTGTTCAAATTTCATGCCCGATGTGAGCGGGCGCGATACCTATCAGGTTCCCTCAGCGGGGGCAATGGCTTGGCGCTCCGGCTCAGCTTGCGGCCGCTTCCGCGATCATCCGATTGAATTTTTTGATGGCAGCGGCGGGACCGTCCGGATGATCCCAGACGGCGGAGACCACGGCCAGGAAATCCGCTCCGGCGCGGACCAGGTCGCCACAGTTCGCCGGCGTGATCCCGCCGATGGCGACGCAGGGGACCGTGGTGAACTGGCTCCATGCCTCCAGAATCTCCGGCGAGGTCTTGCCCTTTGCGTCCTTGGTGGCGGTGGGGAAAAAGGCGCCGAAGGCGACATAGTCTGCGCCTTTGTCCGCGGCCTCCATCGCCAGGTGGCGAGAATCATGACAGGTCACCCCGACAATGGCGTCATCGCCGACGATCCGCCGGGCGTCTTCGTAGGAGGCGTCCTCTTGGCCCACATGAACCCCATCGCAGCCGGCTTTGACCGCAAGCTCCGGATCATCGTTTATGAGAAATGCCACGTCCCTGGACTGGGTGAGGGGGGCCAGGATTTCGGCCGCGCGCAGAATGTCATCGGCGCTACAGTCTTTAAGGCGAAGCTGCACGCTCGCCACATCGCCGGCATCCAGGGCGGCCGCCAAATGATCGGCGAACGCCGCCACATCCGGCAGCCGGGGCGGGGTGATAAGATAAAGTCTACAGGCACTATCGTTCATGGGCTTTCGATAGGTTTTGCCGGCCGCTTCTGCAAGCGGTTTTCAACCGCCCGGTTGACCCGTTCACCGGTGTGAACTAAGACCATGGGACCGAATTCAAATTGCCCCAAGGTGACGCCCCATGTCCGCCGCCATCAATATCAGCCGGATCGATCACTATGGCCTCCGCGTGACCGACGTGGAGAAGGCCAAAGCGTTCTACAAAGTGCTGGGGTTCGAGTTGTTTCATGAAGTGGATTTCGATGCGGTGGCCATTTTGAAGAACGCCAATGATGTGGAGATCAACTTGATCTGCAACGGCGTCGACCTGACCGAGGGCAAGAACATACTGATGGACGTGCCGGACAAGCATCCCGGCTACACGCATATCGCGCTCCGGGTGGACTCGATCCTGGACACACTCACCGTGCTGGAAGAAAACGAGATCGCCATCTCTCAAGGCCCGGTGACCTTCGGCGGCGACGGACATGTGTCAGTGTTCGTTCGCGACCCGGACCGCAACGTGGTCGAACTCCGCGGCCGCAAGCAGGACGAAGAGGATATTCCCGGCCTGGAATTCTACGATCCAGAGGGGTGAGGAGGGCGAAGTTAAAATCGACTCGCCTAGACTTAATTTGTAATACCGACCCTCTAATCGTCTTCTAGGTTTACTATCACATGGGCTGTCATACATGATATTCGTATTCCAATAGCGTGCAGGGAGACATGGATCGGTCGGATTACTTAGAGCAAGGGGAGGTAGCGCGACTCATTCCCGTCATTTCAGACACCCGAAAAGAACAACGGGTTGCTTAGGTGCTATTGGCTGTGTTTTCTTTGATAGCGGATCTTGCCAGTGCCGTATTAGGAGGCATAGGACACAAGATCGGACAGCAATCAACTATTCATACATTTACTGAAGTTGTATTCGCGAACAATGATGACAGTAAAGATCGTACGGACGGACTCATTGAAATCCATACTGTAAAGACGGTGTGGAGGGCGATTGTTGAAGCCAAATTAGCGAGGCCAAGTTAGATCAAGATCAGGTCGAGCGATATCTACGATTGGCGCGATCCAATGACGTGAATGCGGTAATAATAATATCGAACGAATTTGCAGCACGTCCCACTCTCCAACCGCTTCCTATATCCAAGCAATTGGCCAGGAGCGTCAACTTGTACCACCTCTCCTGGACGAGCCTTTATACGGAAGCGATAATTCTCCATTCAAACTCTTCGATTACGGATCCCGAGCAAGCGTATCTTATGAGGGAGCTTGTGAGATTCATGGCCGACGATTCTGTTGGCGTTAGTGGCTATACAATTATGCCCGGGGAATGGTCTTCACTCGTTGATATGACTCAAAATGATGCGAGTTTGAACCCAAGAGCGCCCGATATAAACAACATGGTTGCTGGGTGGCATCAGGAAACCAGGGATTTGTCTCTGCTTTTAAGCAGAATGATCGGCGCTAGTGCGACCGTTCGTCTTTCTCGAACCAGAGCGACGGATTCCGAAAGCCGCATTAAGAAAGATGCTCAGCAACTATGCAAGAACTATCGGCTTCAAGAGAGATTGCAAATTCCCGACGCGGTATCCGACTTAAAAGTCGCCGCTGATTTGAAAACAAAAACTATACGGACGAGTATGGAGGTCAATGCTCCCGGTGATAAAAAGTGGGCCATTACCAGAGTTCGATGGCTGCTACGCCAGCTTGAAGAAGTGTCACTCCCAAATGTTAATATTGATCTGATTTGGCCTTCTAGATCGCCAAACACTCCCTATGCGTTGGAGAGATTGAGGGAAAATCCGGCGATCGTTGACGGGCTACCAAATGGGGCCGTCCCCAGAGCTTTTGAGGTTTCGTATAGTTATTTTGCGGGACGCAAATTCGGTGGCCAACGGACTTTTATACAGGAGTTGGAATCCCAAGTGCCGCGATTTTATGATAAAATTGGCCAACACCTTAAGTCTTAGTACCCGGCTGCACCCAAAGCCAAGCTTGTTCCAGACGAAGAGCCGAAAATTTCCCGTGACGGCCATACTTCGCCCGTGAACCCGAAACCCAGTCTAGGTAACCGTTATTCTGAAAATTTGGATATTCCGCACTTTCTAAGACGAATTTAAGTTGGGCCGAATTCGGGTAATAAATGGAAGCACAACTGCAAAAATTGGGATTGAATGTTCGCATCCTCACATAGATGGTCGGCCTCAACCTAGCAATGACATAAGTTATTGTACTGGAAGTTTTCCTCTAGGCCTGTTTTCCCAATCGACTGCCCGAAATGAGGACTCGCTTAGAGCAGCGAGCCCATTTTCGTGGCGGTGTCGATCATCCGGTTGGAGAAGCCCCATTCATTGTCGTACCAGCTCAGCACGCGGACGAACTGGCCTTCGATCACCTGGGTTTCCGGCGTATCGAAAATGGAGCTGTGCGGATTGTGATTGAAGTCGGTAGAGACCAGCGGCGCGCTGTTGACGCCGAGAATGCCCTTGAGTTCGCCGAAGGCGGCTTTCTCGACCGCGTCGTTCACCGCTTCGACCGAGGTTTTCTTGGACGGTACGAACTTGAAATCGATGACCGAAACATTCGGCGTCGGCACCCGGATGGAGGTGCCATCCAGCTTGCCGTTGAGTTCGGGCAGCACCAGACCGACTGCGCGGGCGGCGCCGGTCGAGGTCGGGATCATGGAGACCGAGGCGGCACGGGCGCGGTGCAGGTCACTGTGCAGCGTGTCCACGGTGCGCTGATCGCCGGTGAAGGAGTGAATAGTGGTCATGAATCCGCGCTCGATCCCGAACGCGTTGTGCATGACATAGGCCACCGGGGCCAGACAGTTGGTGGTGCACGACGCGTTGGAGACTACCGTGTGATCGGCGGTTAATTGATCCGAGTTCACGCCGTAAACGATGGTCATATCGGCACCGGAGGCCGGGGCGGAGATCAGCACTCGCTTGGCGCCGGCGTCGAGGTGGGCAGAGGCCTTTTCCTTGCTGGCGAAAAAGCCGGTGCATTCGAGGGCTATATCGACGTTCAATTCCTTCCACGGCAGGTTCGCTGGGTCCCGTTCGGCAGTGACCCGGACCGGGCCCTGACCCGCGTCCATGGTGTTGCCGTCGACTTTGACGTCCTGCGGCAGGATGCCGTGAATGGTGTCGTATTTCAGCAGGTGCGCGTTGGACTCCGTCGGGCCGAGGTCATTGATGCAGACCACTTCGATGTCTTTGGTGCTCCGTTCCAACATAGCCCGGTACACCAATCGTCCAATCCGGCCAAATCCATTAATCGCAACTCTGAGCGCCATTTTTGTCTCCGTTTCGTTTCTGCTAATTCTGAAAAATGCGGGCGCGCGCGTCGCCCCCTGGACTGCCGGGCAACATTGTCGGGAATCCACCGGCAGTCAACAGCCAATTTTTCTGCAATTAAGGACCAGATGAGCGGTTGACGGTTTTGGTCTTCACGGCCTAATGTGCTTCGTTAAAGAGAGGGTTGAAGAAATCTTGGCAACCGGTTCTACACAAAGCAATAATTCCGTAACTCAGGCGAAACAGCGGCTGAATTCCGCGCTTGATCGCCTGGATGCCGCATTGGCCAAAAAGGCTGACGCGCCGGCTGCTGATGATGGGCTTCAAGCGGAACTTGACGCCGCCCGTAAAGAGATCACCGACTTCAAGAACAAGAATCAAACGGTTTCCAATCGTTTGGATACGGCCATTGGCAATTTAAAGACAATTCTGGGAGACAAGTAACGTGGCCCAGATTTCAGTCACCATCAACAATCGAAAATACGAAATTGCCTGCGATGACGGACAGGAAGCCCATCTTACCCGCTTGGCCCAATATGTGGACAAGCGTGTCGATGAACTGGTGGCTGCGGTTGGTCAGGTCGGCGATGCCCGGCTGCTGGTGATGGTTAGTCTGCTGGTGGCGGATGAGCTTTCTGAGGTTTACACCGAACTGGATCAACTCAGGAACGACCGTCGGCCGGGCAGCGCATCCGCTGCCGCGCCGCCGGCGTTTACCGCGTCCGAGATTGAGGGGCTGGCCGAGCGCATCGAAAAGATTGCCGAGAGTCTTGAATAGACCTACATTAGCGCGGGCAGACGCTGCGGGGTGCGTGGCGCATGTAAAATCTCCGGGGCCAATATACACGTACCGGGAGCTGTCCCTGTCGGGCTCGTGGGCCCGGCACACGGCGCCCACCTAGACCTTTGGGCCTAGGAAGATTCGATGCAATACGGCTCACGCGGCGTCCCCGTTTATTCGACCAAGGATCATTGTGCTGATCACCTCTCCCGTAACCGATAAGAAGACGCGCCGCGCCGATGCTCTGGCGCGGCGGCAGGGCTTGGCGGCTGCATTGGACGATGCGGCCGGACGGGCGTTCGCGTCCCTGCTGCTCGAACATGTCTCGGGCTGCGGGGCCATTGCCGCCTATTGGCCCATGCGTGACGAGATTGACGTAAAGCCGGTGCTTCAGGTCTTGGCGGCGGATGGAAAAGATATCCTTCTCCCCATCGTGGAAGACAAGAACGCTCCGTTGATCTTCCGCCGGTGGCGGCCGGGCAATGGACTCGAGCGCTCAAGCTTTGGCGTCGAAGAACCGTCGGCGGATCAGCCGGAGGGACTCCCGGATTGTCTCATCGTTCCGATGCTCGCGTTCGACCGGGATGGCTACCGGTTGGGATACGGCGGCGGGTTTTACGATCGGACCATCGCCGCTTTGAGGGAAGCCGGTCCTTGCCTGACCGTCGGCGCCGCCTATGCTGGGCAATTGATGGATTATCTGCCTCGGGAAAGTCATGATCAGCCGTTAGACCTGATCGTGACCGAAAAAGGCGTCATGAACTTCCAGATTGGGCGAACATGAAACTGGTTTATTTCGGAGATGTGGTCGGCAAGGCGGGACGCACAGTCCTGCTGGAGGTGCTGCCCGGTTTAATCGACCGGCTGTCGCCTGACTTTGTCATGGTGAACGGGGAGAACGCCGCCCACGGGTTCGGCATCACCGGCAGCATCTGTGAAAAGTTCTTCGATGCCGGCGTGGATGTCATCACCACCGGCAACCACGCCTGGGATCAGAAAGAGATTATTGAGTATATCAGGACCGAGCCTCGGCTCCTGCGCCCGTTAAATTATCCCGAAAACACACCCGGCCACGGCAGCGGCGTATTCGAGGCGCGAGACGGCAGCAAGGTTCTGGTCGCGCAGGTCATGGGCCGGCTTTTTATGGACCCTCTGGATGATCCATTTGCCGCCGTCGGCAAAGCGCTGAAGGGGACGGTCCTGGGCGATGATATCGATTGCATTGTCGTCGATATCCATGCCGAAGCGACCAGCGAAAAAATGTCCATGGGCCACTACCTGGATGGCCGGTCGTCGATGGTGGTCGGCACCCACTCCCATGTGCCGACGGCGGATGCCCAAATTCTGCCCGGTGGCACGGCCTATCAGACCGATCTCGGCATGTGCGGTGACTACAATTCCGTCATCGGCATGAAGAAGGAGGCCGCCATCGGCCGGTTCCTAAAGACCATGCCGTCGGAACGGCTGGAGCCAGCGGAGGAGGCCGGCACTGCCTGCGGCATATATCTGGAAACGGATAACACGACCGGGCTGGCCGTGCGCGTGGAGCCGCTACGGCTGGGTGGCCGCCTCAAGGAAGCCAATTTGTGACGCGGCTGATCGCCATTGCCGCCGTTCTATTCCTCGCCCTTGCCCAAACCGCAAAGGCGCAACCCGTCGATACCGGAAGCGGGGTCTGGTTTCTGTGCGAATACGCCCACAGCAAAATTCCGCCATCGGACAATTGCGCCATCCTGGATGACGACGGGTTCATGGTCCGTGACGGTGTGGTCTTTCATGTGAAGGTCACCGACAGCAGGGAAACCAAATGCCGGGGGGATCGGATCGGAAATTGCTTCAAGCGAACCGATGAGGAGATTACCGCCAAGACCGATAAAATCGGACCCGTTGAAGTCGCCCCACCCCATTTGGCGGTCGACTATTTCGGCTGTATCCAGAGCTATGACTTTGCGTCAAAGGGCGCCTTTATGGAAATTCGGCCGGCCGGGGAGCAATGTTTTTGGACACCGGACAAACACTATTATCTGGCGCGCTACGAGGGCCGGATCAGACTGATTGAGGGCGATTAAGGGAGGTCACAACCATGACTAGCAAACCTGAGCGCGAAACACCGGAACAATTGCCGCAAATATCCAAGCTGCCGATCCCGGATGTGGAAACCCTACCGGAGGACCTGCAGAAATACATTCGGGTTTGCGACGAGAAGCTGGGCTATGTCCCCAACGTGGTCCTGTCTTATACCTTCCGGCCGGAAAAGCTCCGGACATTTATCGCCAAATACGATGAGATGATGTTAAAGGACGAGCATACGACGCTGACCCGGCTGGAACGGGAAATGATCGCCGTCGTGGTCTCTTCTTACAACCACTGCCTCTACTGCATCACGTCCCACGGCCAGGCGGTGCGGGAGTTCTCCGGCGATCCTGTGCTGGGCGATATCCTCGCCACCAACTACCGGGAAGCAAATCTCTCGGAGCGCCATAGGGCGATCCTCGACTTTGCCTGGGACATGACCGCCCATCCGGCAGAGACGACCGACGAACACCGGCAAAAGCTTTATGACGCCGGCCTTACGGCGGAAGAAATCTTCGATGTTGCGGACGTGATCGCGTACTTCAATTATACCAACCGGATGGCCTTGGCGACCGGCATGGCGCCAAATAGGATTTATTTCGGCATGGACAGGCTGAAGCCGGAATAGAGGCTATTCCACGCCCTCGATCATGCGAAGATCTCGGGTCACACCGTTGTCCAATACCTTGAGCGCCTCCTGGTAACCGGGGCTGTCGTGCAGGGCGATGGCTTGATCCACGGAGTCGAACTCGATGATGGTGGTGCGCTCCATGGTGCCGGCTTCGTATACCTTAGTGGGCAAGCCGCGGGTGATGAACGTGCCCCCGAATTTCTCGATTTCCGGGCCGGCCATTTCGGCATAGGCCTTTAGTTTGTCCGCGTCGTGAATTTCGCGATAGATCGCGACCCAATATCCCTTTGCCATGATACTCTTCCCGTTGGCTGATGAGCCGACAGGATAAGCGAAGGGATGAGCCGGGTAAACGCTCCTCCGATGCACAATTCAATGTCCTAAAGAGTAGCAGGCTAAAACAGTTCCGCTGCGAGCCACCATATTCATTTCAGCGCACTTGGTGTCTGGAAGGCCTTGGACTCAGGGGCAGACGGCGATAATCTTGGTTATGAGATTACTGTTTTGGCTCTTAGCGAAAATCACGAGGTGGAATATGTCCATGATCGCAACCGGTGAGGCGGCCCCCGCCTTCACCATGACCAACCAGGATGGGCAGGCGGTCTCGCTCTCCGACTTTGCCGGCCGCTATGTCCTGATGTGGTGGTATCCCAAAGCCGATACCCCCGGCTGAACCATCGAAGGCAACGGGTTCCGTGATCGAATCCAAGACTTTGATGACCAAAATTGCACCGTTCTGGGCGTCAGCTTCGACTCCATCGACGTCAACAGGGCGTTCAAGAAGAAGTTCGACTTTCCCTATGACCTGCTGAGCGATACGGACAAATCCGCGTCCGTCGGCTTCGGCGCAGCGGCTGATGCCGGCGCGCAAAAGGCGACCCGGGTCTCTGTGTTGATCTCGCCGGACGGCAAGATCGCCAAGGCTTACGACACGGTGACCCCGGCCGAGCATCCGGATCAGGTGCTGGCCGACTTGAGGGCACTTTAAAGGAGCGGGCATGGCCTATCTGTTTTATTACTGGCCGCATATCCAGGGCCGGGGCGAAGTTGTGCGCCTCGCTCTGGAAGAGGCGGGCGCCGACTATCGCGACATGACGCGGGAGCCGGACGATGCCGACGCTCAGCGTCAGGTTAATCTGGATATCCTCTTGGACAATTCCTTGGAGCGTCCGCCCTTCGCGCCGCCGTTCCTGGTGGACGGTGATCTGACGATCGCCCACGCGGCGCTGATCCTGCAGTATCTTGGGCCCAAGCTCGGCCTGGTGCCGGACAACGAGGCCGACCGGCTGTTCGCCCATCAGATTCAATTGACCGTGACCGACTTGTTGATGGAGGTGCATGACACCCACCATCCGATCGCCAGCGCGCTCTACTACGAAGATCAGATCGAGGAATCCAAGAAGCGCTCGGCGAGTTTTATCGAAGTCCGCATCCCCAAGCACATGGGCTATTACGAGCGTATCTTGGCCAACAACCCGGCGGCGTCCGGCTGGATGATCGGTGAAGAGCTCAGCTATCCCGATCTTTCCATGTTCCAGGTGGTCGAGGGACTCAGCTATGCCTTCCCCAAGGCCTTTGCCAAGGTGGCGGGGGACTACCCGCTGATGATGGCGCTTCGTGACAAGGTGGCGGCCCGGCCCAACACGGCTGCCTATCTGGCGTCAGACCGGCGGGTGCCGTTCAACACCATGGGCGTGTTCCGCCACTATCCGGAATTGGATTCCGATTAGAACCTAAAACGGCTCCACGTCCTTGAGGGCCGGTGAGACCTTCTCGCCGAACAGCCGGACCGAGCGCATCAGGTCCTCTTCCGGCAGATCGCCGAAGTTGAACTCGCCCATGAAGCAGTTGAACAGGCCTTCTTCGGCCGCGGCACGCAATTGGTCCGCCACGGTTTCCGGCGAGCCGATGAACATCAGCGTGTTGTCCAGGATATAGTCCGTGTCGAAAATCCCCCGGACGATCTCCGCCGCGCCAGGCTCGCCCCGCGCCACGAAGGTCTCGGCATAGGTCTTCACCCGTTCCTCGAACGCATCGGGACCTGGTTTGACGAAGCCTTGGTAGGCCCGGCTGGCGCGCTGCAGCGCCACCTCCATCGCCTTCTCGTCGGTCTCGTCCACGTAGACCACGGTGGAATAGCCGATCCTCGGCTTGGTGTCCCAGCCGGCCTTTGCCCAGTCCTCCAGGTACACTTCGTAACGTTCGCGGGCCTGCTTGCGCGGGAAGACCAAAAAGAATCCCGTGTTCAGTCCGTAGCGTGCACAGAAATCCAAGGTCTCCGGATCGCGGCTCATCATCCAGATGGGCGGGCGGGGTTTTTGCACCGGCATCACCGCCATCAGGGCGTTCTCGGTATGATGATGCTCCCCTTTGTACGTGAAGGGCTGCTCCCCGAACGCGGCCTCCAGGTAATCCAGAAATTCCAGGGTAGGGGCCTTGCGGTCTTCATAGTGCAGACCGAACGGGCCGAAGTAGCCGGGGTTGATGCCCGGCACCAGGCCGAGTTCCAGCCGGCCGCCCAGCATCTGATCGGTGACCGCGATCTCTTCGGCCAGGCGCAAGGAACTATACAGCGGCACCACATAGCCCATGGGGCCGAGGCGCATGTTCTTGGTGCACCGGGCGGCAGCTGCGGCGAACAGGCTCGGCGCCGACATCCAGCTTTCCTCCGGGCGGAAGTGGTGCTCCACGCAGAAGCCGTAGTCAAAGCCCAGCCCGTCGGCGAGCGTCAGCTCCCGCCACAGCTGCTCATAGCGGTCGTAGGGCGTCATGCCCGGTTTGCCCCAGACATGGGTGAAGTATGCGAATTCCATCTGTACGGGTCCCCTGGTGTTCTGTCGATTGCGGTATCTTGGGCGCTCAGGAAGTGGGTGACAATATCTTTGGTCTCGGCCCTATTGCACGCGATCCGAATCAGTGCCACAGTTTCTTCATCGTCAACAAAAGAAAGGAGGTGGTCCAATGTCTCGTGAGTTTATGGTCGTGACGGCCGATGTGGTATCGCAGGGAATTGGGCAATCTCGGTTCGCTGGATAATCACGACAAATTCGGGCTGACAACACGTCCGCTCACGGAAAGGCCGCTCCATAAGAGCGGCCTTTCGCTTATTTGTGCGCTTCATTGACGTATTTGGTTTTCCCCCAGGTTTTTCCCCCGTTCTCTTAGGTGCCCTCTCCGGTGTTATCTTCGATGCCAGGCATCAGAGGGGCTTATTTGGGCTGTTTTGTGCCAGGCACCGTTTGACGCACCGACTGAAGCACCATATTGGGTCGATCTATAGCGCCAAAAAATACGCACCTAATAGTTTGTATGTCACCGCTAGAGAATTTTCGGATTTTCCCTAGGTTGTTAGTTAAAGTATCCTTTGGCACAAGCTAACAGTGAAAGTACTATAATTGATATCACCCAATAGTAAGGCGAAACCGTGCTGTCCGGTTTCGATGCCGGATTCCATGATCCATTGGGAAGAATGATCCTGACCACCCACAGCTTCCGCAAACTCGCCGCACGGATTAAAGACGCCGCCGAAAATCTGTGTGGTGGGCGATTGATGATGACCCATGAGGGCGGTTCGCGCCGCATGCGGTGCCTTTCCATTGTCTGGCGGTTATCGAGGAAATGTCCGGCATTCGGACAGACGTCATCGATCCCTATTCCCCGCCCGATGACAATGGCAGTCCGCTCCTGCCTCATCAGGCTGCGGCGGTTGAGGCCGCCCGCGAGGCTTCTAAGCTCCGGGTCTAGATGCTGAAGTCGTTGGGGAACAGAGTTTCTCGGCCCGAATCGCCCGGACCACATTTCTGCCGCATTATCCGCCCAGTCTAAAACTCAAATAGGGTGGTAAATCGATAAAGTCGGCGCGCGAGGGACCTTGGCGGCTAATGCATTGTCATCAAACACTTATTTACATTTGGCTGGCAGCTTGTGCCGGCGCGCATTGCGGCCGCCCTGGTGGACGTGATTTGTGCGTGCAAGTGTGTTAATCAATCGGCACCAAATTCACGAGCAGATAGAGACAGTTGTAAGAAGAGTCATGGCAGGTCATTCCCAATTTAAAAACATCATGTATCGCAAGGGCGCGCAAGACGCGAAGCGAGCCAAGCAGTTTTCCAAACTCATCCGCGAAGTCACCGTTGCGGCGCGGGAAGGGCTCCCCGATCCGGATATGAATCCCCGGCTGCGGGCGGCCATTTCGGCGGCGCGCGCGGCGAATATGCCCAAGGACAATATCGACCGGGCGATCAAGAAAGTCTCGGCCGGTGATGATAATGAGAACTGGGAGGAAATCCGCTACGAAGGCTATGGCCCGGGCGGCGTCGCGGTGATCGTCGAGGCGCTGACCGATAACCGCAACCGGACCGCCTCCGAAGTGCGCGCCGCCTTTTCCAAGCACGGTGGCAATCTTGGTGAAACCGGGGCGGTCAGTTTCATGTTCGACCGGGTCGGCATGGTGCGCTACGCGGACGAGGCTGGCGACGCCGACAGCATTTTCGAAGCCGCCCTGGAGGCCGGCGCTGACGACGTGGAAAACAGCGACGGCGGCCACGATATCTATTGCGCGCCGGATGAGTTCAGTTCCGTGCGTGACGCCCTTGAAGAAGCACTAGGCGAGCCCGAGGCGGCGCGGCTGGATTGGCGGCCACAGAACACCATTGAGGTCGGCGAGAAAGAAGCGGAGACGCTTTTCAAGATGCTGGATGCGCTGGAAGACAATGACGATGTCCAGCGGGTCGCCGCCAACTTCGACATCAGCGACGAGGTCATGGCGCGGCTTAGCGCTTGAGACACGGACCGGATAGCGCATGGCCATTACCCTCCTCGGCATCGACCCCGGCCTCCGGAACACCGGATGGGGGGTGATCAGTGTGGAGGACAATCGGCTTAGCCACATCGCCGATGGCAGGATCGTCAGCAAGGACTCCGCACCTCTAGCCGAACGGTTGAAGCAGTTGTTCGACGGCTTACAGGACGTGGTCCGGACCTATCACCCGGCGGAAGTCGCCGTCGAGGAAACCTTCGTCAATGTGAACGCGGCGTCGACGCTAAAGCTCGGCCAGGCGCGGGGCGTGGCCATGCTGGTGCCGGCGACCCTGTCCATTCACGTCGCTGAATATCCGCCGAACCTAATCAAGAAATCGCTAGTCGGCGCAGGGCATGCCGCTAAGGAACAGGTGCAGATGATGGTGAAGACTCTTCTGCCGGGCTGCCTGATCGAGACGCCGGATGCCGCTGACGCACTGGCCGTCGCCATCTGCCATGCCCATCATCGGGAACGTGCCGCGCTTACTGATCAGTTGGCCAAACAGTTGGCGGGGGCCGGCCAATGATCGCCAAGCTTACCGGCATTATCGACTCGTCCAATCAGGATTCCATGATCATTGATGTGGGGGGCGTTGGGTATCTGGTGTTTGCTTCGACCCGCACGCTCAATTTGGTTGCGACACAGGGCGGCACTGTCAGCGTGATGATCGAGACCCATGTCCGCGAAGATCATATCCATCTCTTTGGCTTCGCCGACGAGCTGGAGCGGGAATGGTTCAAGCTCCTGACCACGGTCCAAGGCGTCGGCGCCAGGGTGGCGCTGGCCATGTTATCGGTCCTCGCGCCGGATGCCCTGACCCAGGCGGTGGCGGCGCAGGACAAGGCCGCGATCACGCAGGCGCCCGGCGTCGGGCCCAAGCTGGCGACGCGCATCATCATTGAGCTTAAGGACAAGATCGGCGGTCTTGCTCTGGGCGGCGCAGCGCTTGCCCAAACCGCGCCCTCCGCCGGCGCGGCGGACAATGACGGCGGGCAAACGCAAATGACGGCGGACGCGGTCTCCGCCCTGGTCAATCTCGGCTATGGGCGAAGCGAAGCCTTCGGCGCCGTGGCGGTTGCCATCAAGAAGCTTGGTGAAGAAGCCGCGGTGGAAGGGTTAATCCGGGAAGGGCTAGCAGAATTGTCCGGCGGTGATGCGCGCTGATGAGCCCGATGGATGACGACCGGCTGATCGCCGCCAATGCCCAGTCCGAGGACCAGATCGACCAGTCGATCCGGCCGCAGAACCTGGACAGCTTCATCGGCCAGAAACAGGTGCGGGAAAACCTCCGGGTGTTCGTCGACGCAGCAAAGTCCCGGGACGAGGCCATGGATCACGTGCTGTTCTACGGTCCCCCCGGTCTCGGCAAAACCACGCTGGCGCAGATTGTCTCCCGAGAGTTGGGGGTGGGCTTTCGCGCCACGTCCGGACCGGTCATCGCCAAGGCCGGCGATCTGGCGGCGATCCTAACCAACCTGCAGCCCCGCGATGTTTTGTTCATTGACGAAATTCACCGGCTCAATCCGGCAGTGGAGGAAATTCTCTACCCGGCGGTGGAGGACTTTCAGCTCGACCTGATCATCGGGGAGGGGCCGGCTGCCCGCTCCGTCCGGATCGACCTGCAGCCGTTCACACTAGTCGGCGCGACCACCCGGTCCGGATTGATCACCACGCCGCTTCGGGACCGGTTCGGTATCCTGATGCACATGTCCTTTTATGACGTGGATGATCTGCAGACCATTATCCAGCGCAGCGCGGGGATTTTGGATTTCAAACTATCCGACGACGGCGCCCGGGAAATCGCCAAGAGGGCTCGGGGCACGCCAAGGGTGGCCGGCCGGCTTTTGCGCCGGGTACGGGATTTCGCCGCAGTGGATGGCGGCGGCATCGTCGATGCGGAGGCGGCCGATGCAGCGCTCAATCGTCTGGCTGTGGATCAGATGGGCCTGGACGCCATGGACCGGCGCTATCTCACCTGCATCGCAGAGAATTACGGCGGCGGCCCGGTTGGCGCAGAGACGTTATCTGCGGCCTTGTCCGAGGAACGGGACACGATTGAAGAGGTGGTGGAGCCCTACTTGATTCAGCAGGGCCTGTTGATGAGGACGCCCCGCGGGCGGGTCCTGGCTGAGGGCGCTTACCGACATTTGGGGCTCTTAGCGCCCAAGAATATCCGGCAGCTGGAGCTCTTGGCGCAGAACGGCGATGGGGAAACAGATGAATAACATTTCCCGCTCTTCGCCATCTGGCCGCCACATTTTCCCCGTACGCATTTATTACGAAGACACGGACCCCGCCGGGATCGTCTACTACGCGAACTATCTGAAGTTTACGGAGCGGGCGCGCACGGAACTACTTCGGGAGACGAACGTCCCGCATGAATGCATCAAGGACACCTGGGGCGTCGCGTTCGTGGTTCGTGGTTGTGAGGTGGAATATCACAAGCCTGCCCGGCTGGATGATCTGGTCGAGGTGGTGACCGGGGTAAAGTCGATCAAGGGGGCCAGTTTTATTTTGACACAGGATGTGGAGCGGGACGGCGAAGTGCTCGTCACGACTGAAATCAGAATTGCTTGCATCGATGGCGAGGGACGGGCCGCGCGCATCCCGGCTGAGGTCCGCTCGGCGATGTCGGCATTCACGGAATCAACGGAAGAGGTCTGAGTATGGAAACGGAAGCCGCAACAGCGGTCGGCCTGGCGGCGCAATATGATTTCTCGGTCTGGGCTTTGTTCACAAAAGCCGACGTGATCGTGAAGATGGTGATGATCGCGCTGATCGTCGCGTCGATCTGGTGCTGGGCCATCATCATTGAAAAATCTATGCGGCTCCGCAAGCTGAATACGGATGCCGCCGAATTTGAAGATACGTTTTGGTCTGGCGGTTCGCTGGATGCGCTCTATGACCGGATCGGCAGCAGTCCCCGCGATCCCATGTCGGCCGTATTCGCAGCCGCCATGCGGGAATGGCGGCGCTCCACCGAAGGCCGGGTCAACGCGATGGAGAAAGGCTCCAGCCTGACCGAGCGGATCGAGCGGGTTATGGACGTCACGGTCAACCGGGAGGTGGATCGCATAGAACGGCAGATGACGATCCTGGCCTCAACCGGCTCAACCGCGCCGTTCATTGGCCTGTTCGGCACTGTCTGGGGCATCATGAACAGCTTCCAGTCAATTGCCATTACCAAGAACACCAGCCTGGCCGTCGTTGCGCCGGGCATTGCGGAGGCGCTTTTTGCGACCGCGCTCGGGCTGGTGGCGGCGATCCCTGCGGTTATTGCGTATAACAAAATATCCAAGGACCTGGATCGCTACGCGTCCCGGCTCGACGATTTCACCAACGAGTTCTCGGCCATCATCTCCCGCCAGTTGGAGGGTTCCGACTAAGATGGCGGTCTCGGTCGAACAAGGCGGCGGCCGCCGCCGGAGCCGGCGGGAACGCACCCGCCCGATGAGCGAGATCAACGTCACGCCATTTGTGGATGTGATGCTGGTGCTGCTGGTGATTTTCATGGTCACCGCGCCGCTGCTGACGGTCGGGGTGCAGGTTGATCTGCCCGAGGCCCAGGCGTCGCTGATCAAGGAACAGGACGAGCCGCTATCCGTCTCGGTCAACGCGGAGGGCGCGATTTATCTGCAGGATACGGAAATTCCGCTTGATAAGCTGGCGCCACGGCTGATCGCCATCACCGGCGCCAACCCGGATATCCGGATTTTTGTGCGCGGCGATAAGGAGATCAATTACGGCCGGGTCATGGAAGTGATGGGCACCATCAACGCGGCCGGGTTCTCCAAGGTTGCGCTGATTACGGAACTGCCCCGTGGAGCGGCGTCACAAAAAAAACGCAATACCTCGTCTAGATAGGCGCGATGAAACTCGGTGTTACTTTTTCGGTCTTGCTGCACGTCGCTGTCGTGGTGGTCAGCGTGTACGGCTTTCCGCACATTCGCAAGCCGCCGCCTGTCGAAGAACTGCCGATGATCGTCGAGCTGGTGACCATCGCCGACAAGACGGAACTGCCGGCGGCCCGCGAACCGAAGCCGGAAAAAAAGCCCGAGCCCAAACCCGAACCCAAACCCAAACCCAAACCGGTCGAGGCCAAGAAACCCGAACCGCCGCCGCCTCCCCCGAAGCCCGAGCCCAAGCCAAAGGAAAAGCCGAAGCCTAAGCCGGAACCGAAACCGGAGGCGAAGCCTGAACCGAAACCCAAGGCGCCGCAAAAACTGGCTAAGCTGAAGCCCAAGCGGAAGCCAAAGCCGCCGGACCCGTTCGTTTCCGTGCTGAAAAATCTGGCCGCCGAGCTCAAGCAGCCGACACCGAAGGCCAAGGAAAAAGCGAAGAAGCCCGAACCGAAAAAGAAGAAGGATAATTTTGAGTACGCGATCGCGCAGGTACTCTCGCAAAAGCGCGTGAGCGACAATCCGCTGAACAAGATCACATTGGCGGAAACGGACGCCATCAAAAATACGATCCGGCGGGCTGTGCAGCCGTGTTGGAATTTCCACGCCGGGGCCAAGGGCGCGGAGAATTTTATCGTCGAAGTTTCGGTGGTGATGAATGCCGATGGCCACGTCGCCAAGGCTGAAGTATTGAATCCGGGCGCACTTGCCGGTAATCCATTCAGAATTGCAGCGGCTGAGAGTGCGTACCGCGCGGTTCAAAATCCGGCGTGCCAGCCCTTCAAGTTGGATCCGCGCAAGTACGATGTTTGGAAGACAATGACGCTGACGTTTAATCCGAGGGAGATGTTGGGACGATGAGGGATGCGCGAAGAGTACTGAACATGGGGATGAAAAAGTGGACCGCTGCCGGGTTAGTGGCTCTTGGCATCCTGATGTTGATGGTGTCCGCGCCCCGCGCAGAGCTCCGCATCGATATCACCCGCGGAAATGTCGATCCGATCCCGATGGCGGTGACCAGTTTCATTGGCCAAGCCGCAGACGAAGTACGCTATGGCCGGCAGATCGCTCAGGTGATCAACGCCGACCTCGAAAGGTCGGGCCTGTTTGCGCCAGTTGACGAAAAAGCATTCGTCGATGTGGAAAGGTCTTTGGACATCGTGCCGCGATTCCAAAACTGGCGCATCCTAAAAGCCCAGGCCCTGGCTCAGGGCAGGGTGACCATTCTGCCCAACAATCGGATGCGCGTGCAGTTCCGCCTGTGGGATGTGTTCGCCGGCAAGCAAATGGTCGGACAGGTCTATACGACGGTGACCACCAACTGGCGGCGCATCGCGCACATTGTCGCCGATGCCATCTACAAGAGGATCACCGGTGAAGACGGCTACTTCGACACCCGTGTCGTCTATATTGCGGAGAGCGGCTCCCAACTGCGCCGGGTCAAGCGCCTGGCCATCATGGACCAGGATGGAGAGAACCATCATTTCCTTACTGACGGCAGTTCGCTCGTCCTGACGCCACGCTTCTCGCCGAGCCGTCAGGAAATCACCTATATGTCCTATCACGCCAATCTACCCAGGGTTTATATCTTCAATATCGACACTGGCCGTCAAGAAGTTCTGGGTGATTTCCCAGGCATGACCTTCGCCCCCAGGTTTAGCCCGGACGGCAACTCGGTCATCATGAGCATGGCCAAGGACGGCAATACGGAAATCTACGCCATGGATTTGCGGACCCGCCGTGAACGGCGTCTCACCCGGCATTCGGCGATTGACACGTCGCCGTACTATTCGCCGGACGGCCAAAAGATCGTGTTCAACTCTGACCGCAGCGGGACGCAGCAGCTCTATGTGATGAACGCGGACGGTTCGGGTGTGAAGCGAATCAGTTTTGGGCGCGGGCGCTATGCGACGCCGGTGTGGTCGCCGCGCGGCGATCTCATCGCCTTCACCAAGTTTACCGGGGGCAAATTCTTTATCGGCGTCATGGATACCGATGGCAAAGGAGAGCGCCTGCTGGCCGACGGGTTTCTGGTCGAATCGCCGACATGGTCGCCGAACGGTCGGGTCATCATGTTTTTTCGCGAAAAACCGGTGGGAAATAAGGGCGGCAAGTCCTCAAAGTTGTTTTCCATTGACCTGACCGGCCAGAACGAGCGGGAAATCCTGACCCCGATGGACGCGTCGGACCCAGCGTGGTCACCGCTGATTCCGTAAGTGTTGGCCTTGATTCCACCTGAATCGGGGCCTATATTCGCCTGAACTCAATAATTTAATGCTTGCTGGGTCCATTTTTTGGTCGAAATTTCCGGTGGCTGTGTTAAATATCACATACACACGGGCGCGGAACGGCTAAACTTGAACCTTATCAATACCTTCCGATCAGGGGGATCAAAATGAAATTTAAAAGCCTATCTATCTTGGTTGCAGCCCTTTTCCTGGTGGCAGCTTGCGAATCCACTCCGACTGAGCAAGGCGGCGGCCAAGGGGGCGGTTCCAGCAGCGCGTCTTCCGGTGGCTCCAGCAGCTCTGGTGGGGGCTCCTCGATTGCGCCCGGCAGCGGACGCGATTTTGTCATTAACGTCGGTGACCGGGTCTTCTTTGCCATCGATAAATCCAACCTGACCGGCGATGCCCGCGCAACTCTCGAAAAGCAGGCCGCTTGGCTCAAGCGTTTCGGGAACGTCACCGTCACCGTCGAAGGTCATGCTGATGAACGCGGCACCCGCGAATACAACCTCGCGCTGGGTGAACGCCGCGCCAACTCTGCCAAGGATTTCCTGGTTGCGCTCGGCATCAGCCCGAACCGCATCAAGGTGATATCCTATGGTAAGGAACGTCCTGCGGCTCTCGGCCACAACGAAACGTCCTGGCGTCAAAACCGCCGGTCGGTGACCGTGATTTCCGGAGGCGCCGGCAGCTAAGCCAGCCCTTTTCGGCACAAGGATTTGCGCCCGCCCCCGGATGACCGGGTTGGCGGGCGCCTTGTTTTTGACAACATTTTTCTGGACTGTCACCGGTATACTGGGGCGATGGGAAGGTGGAGTTGAATCCAAATCGGGATCGGTATATTCAGCTATTACTCCGGACAGGCGATTGAGGTTGATGAGATGAGGACTGAGTTGAACTTCAGAACCAAGACAAAATACGGTTTTGCGGCGGCCCTGGCCAGCGCCGTTCTTTTCGGCGCGGACGTGCAGGCGCAGCAGCAGATGGTCGAATCCCTGGCCGAGCAGGTCAACCGCCTGCAAAAAGACATCCAAGTTCTCAGCCGGCAAGTCTACAAGGGCGGAACCCTGCCGACGAACCTATCCGCCAATGCGCCGGCTCCTTCGGGATCGGCGGGAGCGAGTGCGGCTGGCGGCAGAGCCTATATCTTTCGTGTGGAAGACCGGCTGAGCCAGTTGGAACAGGAAAGCCGGAACAAAACCGGCAATATCGAAAACCTGACCCACACGCTGAACGAGATCAACTCGCGGCTGGATAAGCTGGTCAACGATCTGAACTTCCGCCTGTCGGCAATCGAGAAACGCCTGGCTGATGGCGGACCGCCGCCGATGGCCATGGCCTCGCGTCCGGCGCCGGCACCGGCGGGGCCGCCAGCCGTTAGAACCGTCCCCGGTGTGCAGGGCGTGGATCGCGGGCAAGCCACGACGGGCTCGGTCTTGGGAGGTCAGCCGGGGACTCTCGGCATCATTTCACAACGCGATCTGAATGCGGTGCAATCCGTATCGGGGGGAACACCGCAACCCCAAGCCGCCGCGGCACCTCAGCAGCAGGCTGCATTGACCAAAGGCGCGTTGCCGAAAGGCTCGCCTAAGGAACAGTATGATTTCGCGTATGGGCTGATCCGGCGGGCGGAATATGATCAGGCGGCCCGCGCGTTTGGGGAGTTTGTCGAAATGCACCCGAAGCATGACCTGACCTCCAACGCGCGCTATTGGCTCGGCGAAACCCATTACGTGCGAAAAGACTATCGCAAGGCGGCCGAGGCGTTCCTGAACGGATATCAGGATAACCCCAAGGGACAAAAGGCGCCGGACAATCTGCTCAAGCTCGGCATGTCATTGGGCGGCATGCAGAAGGGCGAACAAGCCTGCACCACCCTCGATAAATTGCTGGCCGACTTCCCCAATGCATCGGACCATATCAAGCGCCGGGTCGCCGCCCAGCGTAAGAAACTTGAATGTGGATAGCGGGTTCGAGTTCCCGTCCGATTTTCAAGCGGACCAAAGCAATCCCCTGATTGATATCGACAGGTTGATGGCATCGGCCGGCCTGTCATCCTCTGACAAACACATCGCCGTCGCCGTGTCCGGTGGCTCCGATAGCCTGGCGCTCGCGCTGTTGGCGGAGGAGTGGAGCCGGTCTCATGGCGTTCATATCACCGCTCTCACCGTTGACCATGGCCTACGCGCCGAGTCGGCAGAGGAGGCTAGCCTAGTGAGAGATTGGTTGGGGTCAAATGGGCTTTCTCACCACGTTCTTCGCTGGGAGGGTGAAAAGCCGGCATCCGGCATACAGGTGGCGGCGCGTGACGCCCGGTATGGCCTGATGACCAATTGGTGTCACACCAATGGCGTCACCAAGTTGCTTCTCGGACATCAACTGGAAGATCAGGCGGAGACATTTTTGTTCCGGTTGGCTCGTGGTAGCGGCCCAGACGGACTCGCCTGCATGACGCCGATGGTGCGCCGGGGCGGTATCACGCTGGTGCGGCCGTTGCTCACTGTCTCACGCCGAGACCTGCGCCGGTATCTCACCGAACATGGCCGGCCTTGGATCGACGATCCCTCCAATGAAAACCCGGCCTATACGCGGACCGGATTGGGCAAGCTCTCTCGAGACCTATCGGATCGCGGGGTTACCCCGGAAAGGCTGGCGGCGCTGGCGACGAGCTTCGCGCAGGTGCGAGCGGCGACTGATCAAATCGTTGCAGCCACTATGGAAAGGTTTGGGACCGTTCACCCGGAAGGATACGCGACGTGTGCGTCGGATACTTTTGAACGGCTTCCGGCGGCGGCGGGGCAGGCTTTGCTTCGGTATTTGTTGCTACTAATCGGCGGCAAGGTCTACGCACCGGCAAGCGGCAAATTGGACCACGCAGTAAAACGCTTGCGACGGCCGGCGGGGTTCTCGGGCCTGACCCTCGGCGGCTGCGTGATCCGGCCATCGGTTCGCGGACTTCTCATTTATCGGGAACTGACGGTCTCGGAATCTGAGACGATGACACCCGGCGCGGACATCCTATGGCAGGGCGTGTTTAGATGCAGGCTGGACCGAGATGTGGCCGCAACCCCTGGTCTACTGAGAGTGGCGCCACTCGGTGATGCCGGCTGGCGGCAGGTTGTTCAAAAGATACCGGCATTGCGCGGGACTTCGCTTCCGTATCCGGTTCAATTGACCCTGCCGGCCCTCTTTGCCGGGGAGACTGTTTGCGCGGTTCCCCATCTCGAATATGCCGATTTTCCGTCTAAAAAGCGGGGTGCGGCAGTATTTGCGCCAGTTTTCGGCGCAAAATTTCTGGGCATCGGCGACCGTTAAGCTTTTAAACGGTTGAGATGCGGTAAATAGGGGCTATCTCTTAGCAAGATTGATACATATATATAGTTGTTAGAAGCGTAACACGTTAACCCCGGATGGCCGTTTTAGCGTTTGATCGGGGAGAGAAGGATAAAACGTTGAATTTTCGCAAGAACTTTATCATATGGCTGGTCGTTGCCCTGGTGGTGTTCACCCTGTTCAACATGTTCCAGAACCCCGGGAATCGCGGTTCGGTGGCGACCCAGTCGTACACCAGTTTTCTAACGGAAGTGGATGCCGGCAATGTGAATGATGTCGTCATACAAGGCGGGCACATCACCTATCACGACCGCTCCGGCAATACCTACCGTACGTTTGCACCAGATGATCCTACGCTGATTGACCGGTTGACCCAAAAGTCCGTGGCCATTGCGGCAAAGCCGGTGGAAGAGGAAGTTCCCTCGCTTCTGGGTGTGATTCTCGGCTGGCTACCGATGCTGCTCTTCGTCGGCGTCTGGATTTTCTTCATGCGTCAAATGCAGGGCGGCGGCGGCAAGGCCATGGGCTTCGGTAAATCCCGCGCCCGCATGCTGACGGAGCGAACCGGTCGTGTCACCTTCGAAGACGTGGCCGGCATTGATGAAGCCAAACAGGAGCTGGAGGAAATTGTCGAGTTCCTCAAAGACCCGGCAAAGTTTCAGCGGCTCGGCGGCAAAATCCCCAAGGGCTGCCTGTTGGTCGGCCCTCCGGGCACCGGTAAGACGCTGTTGGCGCGGGCCATTGCCGGCGAAGCCAATGTGCCGTTCTTCACGATCTCGGGCTCGGACTTTGTTGAAATGTTCGTCGGCGTCGGCGCCAGCCGGGTCCGCGATATGTTCGAGCAGGGCAAGAAAAACGCACCCTGCATCATCTTTATCGACGAGTTGGATGCCGTGGGCCGGCATCGGGGCGCGGGCCTCGGCGGCGGCAATGACGAGCGGGAGCAAACCCTGAACCAGCTTCTGGTTGAAATGGACGGGTTTGAATCCAATGAAGGCGTCATTCTGATTGCCGCGACCAACCGCCCCGATGTTCTTGATCCGGCGCTGTTGCGGCCGGGCCGATTTGACCGCCAAGTGGTGGTCCCCAACCCGGACATCATCGGCCGCGAGAAAATCCTCAAGGTTCACATGCGCAAGGTGCCGCTGGCGCCCGGTGTGGACGCCCGCGTGATCGCCCGCGGCACGCCCGGTTTCTCCGGCGCGGATTTGGCCAACTTGGTGAACGAAGCGGCGCTGCTGGCGGCGCGGGCGGGCAACCGCATGGTCACTATGACCGAATTCGAGAACGCCAAGGACAAAGTCATGATGGGCACGGAACGCCGGTCCATGGTGATGACCGAAGAGGACAAGGCGCTGACCGCGTATCATGAGGCCGGGCACGCCATCGTTGGTCTCAATGTTCCCAAACATGATCCCCTGCATAAGGTGACCATCATTCCCCGTGGACGGGCCCTGGGCGTAACCATGTCCCTGCCGGAAAGGGACAAGTACGCCCACTCCAAGATCGAGTTGGTTTCCAAGCTGGCCATGATGTTCGGCGGCCGGATTGCCGAAGAGCTGAAGTTCGGTGAGGAAAACGTGACCACGGGTGCGGGCAACGACATCCAGCAGGCCACTCAGATGGCCCGCCGCATGGTGACCGAGTACGGATTCAGCGAGAAACTGGGACCGCTCCGGTACTCCGACAATGAAGAAGAGGTCTTTCTCGGCCACTCCGTAGCCCGTCAGCAAAATGTATCTGACGCCACCGCCGAATTGATCGACCAGGAAGTGCGGCAGTTGATCGAAAATGCGGAGAAGGAAGCCCGCCGAATTCTGACCGAGAAATCAGATGATCTGGAGACTCTGGCCAAGGCATTGCTCGAATACGAGACCTTGTCCGGCGAAGAGGTCGACGCACTACTCCGGGGAGAATCCATTGTCCGGCCCGATCCGGAGGGCGATCCCACAGCAAATGGCGGTCATCGGTCTTCAGTGCCGACCAGCGGCGCTGCGTCCAAGGACAGCAAGGATGAGCCGCCGGCCGGTTTCGACCCGGAACCGCAGCCGGAAGGCTAACGCAGATATTCTCTGAGGACGGGCGGAACGTTTGAAATGTTCCGCCCTTCTTTTATGGTTAGTCCATGACGATGACTTTTGCAGGATTGTCCTTGGACCGTCCCCGCGTCATGGGGATTGTCAATGTGACTCCCGATAGTTTTGCCGACGCCGGAGAAACATTCTCAACCTACGCGGCGGTCGCGCGGGGGCGGGCGCAGATGGACGCCGGGGCCGATATCATTGATGTGGGCGGCGAATCCACCCGGTCCGGCGCCATACCGGTGTCCCCGGATGAGGAATGTGATCGCGTCCTGGATGTCGTCGAGCAATTGGCGAGTGCCGGTGCTGTCGTTTCCATCGATACAAGACATAGCTTGGTCATGCGGCGCGCGGTCGAGGCCGGCGCACAGATCATTAATGACGTCTCCGCCCTGACCACCGATCCCGACTCTGTTCCTGCTGCCGCCGATAGCGGGGCGGCCATCATTCTGATGCACATGCGGGGCGATCCGATCACCATGGCCGAACGGACGGATTATGCCGATCTGACCGGCGAGATTGCCGGCTATTTGGCCGAGCGGGTCGCGGTTTGCGAGGATGCCGGTATTTCACGGGGGCGACTGGCCGTCGATCCGGGGTTTGGATTCGCCAAAAACGCCAAACAGAACTTTGAACTATTGGACAACTTGGGTCGGCTCTCCAAGCTAAATTTGCCGGTCTTGGTCGGCTTGTCCCGTAAGTTCGGCTTGGACAAACCGCCTGCTGAGCGTCTCGAGCTGTCCCTCTCTCTCGCGCGCACAGCCTTGGATAATGGCGCGCAAATCCTTCGCGTCCATGATGTCGCTGAGACCAAAAACATGGTCGATGACTGGCGGCGCGCCTCGGCGTAACATGTTGCAAAAAATTGTTAAATGACGTGTGCCGCCGATTGTACTAGGTAGTGTCCTACTGTGTCTGAGAGGTTTAGGCATTTATACGAGAAATGAGCACAAAATTATTTGGCACCGATGGCATCCGCGGGACTGCCAACCAAGACCTGACGGCGGATATTGCGCTGAAGGTCGGGATGGCGGCCGGGCTGCACTTTACCCGGGGTGATCATCGCCACCGAGTGGTGATCGGCAAGGATACGCGGCTTTCCGGCTATATGATCGAGCCGGCGTTGACGGCGGGCTTTGTGGCCGCCGGGATGGACCCGATCCTGGTTGGCCCGATGCCGACGCCTGCGATCGCCATGCTGACCAAAAGTCTGCGCGCCGATTTGGGGGTCATGATCTCGGCGTCACACAATCCGTATCAGGACAACGGCATCAAACTGTTTGACCCGGACGGGCACAAACTGTCCGACGAGGTCCAAGCGGCTATCGAAGCACGCATGGCCGGGGAGATGACCCCCGATCTCGCACCACCCGCGGAGCTCGGCCGGGCGTTGCGCTTGGATGACGCTTTGGGCCGCTATATCGAGTTTGCCAAGCAGACCTTTCCGCGCGGAGAGACGTTGGAAGGCCTGAAGGTCGTCGTCGATTGCTCGAACGGCGCTGCCTACAAAGCCGCACCCACCGTGTTGTGGGAATTGGGCGCGGACGTGGTACCCGTCGGCGTATCGCCGGACGGTATGAACATCAACAAGGCTTGCGGCTCGACCCATCCTGAATTTTTGTGTAAACAGGTTGTATCTCACGGTGCGGATATCGGTATTGCCTTGGATGGCGATGCGGACAGGGTGCTGATCGCGGACGAAAATGGCGATCTGATTGACGGTGATCAAATCATGGCCGCCATTGCGACATCGTGGAAGGAAGAGGGGCGTCTGACCAGCGACTGTGTGGTCGCGACGGTGATGTCGAACCTGGGTCTGGAGCTCTATCTCAAGTCCGAGAGCCTTGAGTTGATCCGTACACAGGTCGGGGACCGGTATGTGGTCGAGGCCATGCGGGACGGGAACTGCAATTTGGGAGGCGAACAATCGGGACATATTGTCCTGTCGGATTTCGGCACCACCGGCGACGGTCTGGTGGCCGCCTTGCAAGTTCTGGCGCTCCTTAAAAAGAAAGGCGGTTCGGCGAAGGACGTCTGCCGCCCGTTTGAGCCGCTCCCGCAAGTCCTTAAGAACGTCCGCTACAATGGCGTCGATCCTTTAGACAGCGGCGCCGTCAAATCGGCGATAAAGGATGCAGAGTCCCAATTGTCCGGGGCCGGCCGCCTGTTAATCCGTAAATCGGGCACCGAGCCGTTGGTCCGCGTCATGGCGGAAGGTCAGGACGAAGACTTGGTGCTATCCGTGGTCGACAGGCTCGTCGTCGAGATTGAGGAGGCGGTGGCCACCGCGTAATACGGGGCCGTTTGGGGGCAATCGTGAAAGGACGGGTTCTTATTATCGCCGGTTCGGACTCAGGGGGTGGCGCGGGTATCCAGGCGGATATCAAGGCCGTCACGGCGTTGGGCGGGTTTGCCATGACGGCGATCACCGCACTCACCGCGCAAAACACCCAAGGCGTTTTCGGCATTCACGAGGTGCCGGCGGATTTTCTCGCCGATCAAATGAGGGTCGTGCTGGAGGACATCGGCGCGGACTGCATCAAGATCGGTATGCTGCACCGGCCCGACATCATTGACGTGGTGTGTGACACCTTGGCGGCCTTCGCGCCGGATGTGCCGGTGGTGGTGGACCCGGTGATGATGGCCAAGGGGGGCGCCTCTCTGCTAGCCCCGGAGGCCATGGAGGCGCTGGCGACAAAGATGGTGCCCCGCGCTACCATCCTGACGCCAAATCTGCCGGAGGCGGAGGCGTTGGCCGGGCGGGAAGGCTCCGGTATTGATCAGGCCGAGGAGCTGGCTCGCGCCCTGATCGCGCTCGGGCCGAAGTCGGTTCTCCTTAAAGGCGGGCACCGGGATGATGCCGAGGTCATGGATTTGCTGATGCTGGCGGATGGCTTGACAGAGCGGTTCACCAGTCCGCGCATTGACACCCTGCACACTCACGGCACCGGCTGCACCCTGGCCTCGTCCATCGCGGCCGGCATCGCTCAAGGGATGGACCTGACAGGTGCTGTAGCCCGTGCGCGCGATTATGTTCTGGAGGCCATTCGCACCGCCCCGGGGTATGGCGTCGGCCACGGCCCGCTCAACCACGGGCATACGGTGCGGGAAAGCTGACTTGGCTGATCGGGTGGAGAACGTTCCATGGCATTGACCATTGAGCCCGCGCGGGACCCGGAGGATTTCCCGTCGGTGCGCGAGCTTTTTATCGAATATCAGGAGTGGCTTCAGATCGATTTGTGATTCCGGGGCTTCGATGAAGAGCTGGCAAGTTTGCCGGGACACTATGCGGAACCTGAGGGCCAAATCCTTCTGTTGAAAAACGGTGACGAGATCGTCGGCGGCGTGGGCCTGCCCCCGCTGTATGAGGATGGCGTCTGTGAGATGAAGCTGCTCTATGTCCAGGAGAATGGCGCGGCGGCGGCTACGGCCGGGAGCTCACCGTACGAGTTTTAGAAACGGCGAGGAAATCGGGCTAAGAGAGGATCAGGCTGGATACGGAACGACGTCTCACCACCGCCATCGACATGTACAAAAAATTCGGGTTTGAGGATATCGATCAGTATCACGATAATCCGATGGATAACATTCTGTATATGGAATTGGCGCTAAGCTGAGGGGGAACTCATGAGCCGATATAAAATAGCCCTGATCCCGGGAGACGGGATCGGAAACGAGGTCGTGCCGGAAGGAATTCGTGTCCTGGAAGCAATCGGCCGCCGTTTCGATATCGAGTTTGAATGGGACGAATACGACTGGAGCTGCGAGCGCTACCACAAGACTGGCGCCATGATGCCGGAAGACGGACTGGAGGGGCTGAAGGGCCACGACGCCATTTACCTGGGCGCGTGTGGGTTTCCCGGCGTGCCGGACCACATTTCCCTGTGGGGTCTGCTCATCCCCATCCGCCGGGACTTCCATCAGTATGTGAATCTCCGCCCGGTGCGCTTATTCAAGGGCGTGCCCGGACCTTTAGCCGGCCGGAAGCCCGGCGATATTGATTTCATGATCGTCCGCGAAAACGTCGAAGGCGAATACTCAGCGGTCGGCGGCAGGATGTACGAAGGTACGGAAAACGAGATGGTCGTGCAGGAAAGCATCTTCACCCGCAAGGGCGTCGACCGGATTCTCAAATACGCCTTCGACCTGGCCGACAGCCGGCCGGCAAAACATCTGACCTCGGCCACCAAATCCAACGGCATTATTCACACCATGCCATATTGGGACGAACGTTTGGCGGCGATGGGCGAGAAGTATCCCGGCGTCGAGTGGGACAAATATCACATCGATATCCTGACGGCCCATTTTGTCGGCCATCCGGACTGGTTTGATGTGGTCGTCGGCTCCAACTTGTTCGGCGATATCCTGTCCGACCTGGGGCCTGCCATCACCGGCACCATCGGCATTGCGCCGTCCGGTAATATCAATCCGGAGAGAGACTTCCCGTCCTGTTTTGAGCCGGTGCACGGCTCCGCCCCGGATATCGCCGGCAAGGGCATCGCCAATCCGATCGGGCAGATTTGGTCCGGCGCGTTGATGCTGGATCATTTCGGTGAGACCGCAGCCGCAGCCGCTATTGTCTCGGCGATTGAAAAGGTGCTGGCCGACGGGTCCTGCATGACGCCCGATATGGGCGGTACGGCGAACACCCAGGATTTGGGGAAGGAGATTAAGGGCGCCCTGTAGTTTTAAAGCGAATCCGCCCATAATCCGGTGTTGAGCAAGAAACCAAGGACCTTGTGATGCACGCCACCGTGGCCGCAGACGCGCCGATGTTCACCATGTGGGTGACCTTCGCCCTGATATTGGGGGCTTTGGCGCTTTACGCCGTGGAGAAACTGCCGGCCGAGATCACCTCCATCGGGGTTCTGGGCGCGTTTATGGTGTTCTTCCACTTCTTTCCCGTTCATGGGCCCGACGGCAACAATCTTTTAAGTTCGGAGCGGCTGGTGCTGGGCTTTGCCAATCCGGCTTTGGTGACCGTCTTGGCGTTGTTGGTTGTGGGCCAGGGCATGGTCCGGGCCGGGGTGCTCGACAGGGGGGCGCGGCTGGTGCTGTCCGCCGGGCGGGGCAGCGCCGCGCTCACGATCTTTATCACCCTGGTCGTTGTTCTTATGATAAGTGGTTTTCTGAACAACATTCCCGTTGTCGTCATATTCATTCCCATCATGGAAGCTGTCGCCGTCCGGTTCGGCAAATCACCCAGCAAAGTGATGATGCCCCTCAGTTTCGCCGCGGTCTTGGGCGGCATGACGACCATTATCGGTTCCGGCACTAATCTTCTGGTTTCAGGCACGTTGGAAGAGCTCGGCGAACAGCCGTTCTCGTTCTTCCAATTTACCATCCCGGGCTTGTTCCTGGCCGCCGTCGGCCTGGCCTTTGTCTTCCTGGCCATTCCCAGACTGCTGAAGTATCGGTCGTCATTTGCCGCCGATTACCTGGGTAATGACGGTAAACACTTCCTGGCCCAGATTACCTTGTCGGAAAATTCAAATTTGATTGGCCTGGAGTCCAAGGGCGGCATTTTCAACGCCTTTCCCGATATGACCCTCCGGGTGATCGAACGGCATGAGGAAGCCATCCTGCCGCCGTTCGAAGGCGTGACATTGCGGGAAGGGGACGTTTTGGTGGTGTCCGCCACCCGTGGGGCGCTGACGGAGGCCCTGTCACAGGACCCCGGTTTGCTGGTGCCCAATCTACAGGATGGGCGGGATGATCAGGAACAACGCTGGCAGGCAGGTGATCGGGTCCTAGCCGAGGTCATGGTGGCGCCGGCATCATGGATGGCGGGATTGAACCTGCGCCGGATCGGTTTCCGCCATAAGACCCATTGTGTTGTCCTTGGGATTAAACGCCGGGCGCGAATGATGCGCCGTCGGATCACGGAAATCGCTCTGGAGGAAGGCGATGTTCTTCTGGTGCAGGGCCAGCAGACGGATATCGACGCGCTCCGCCGACACGACGATATCGTCCTGTTGGAATGGTCGGCGGAGGAATTGCCGGCCCTCGATCACGCAAAGCGCGCGGTTACTATCTTTTTTGGCGTGATCCTCTTGGCGGCCACGGGCATTCTGCCGGTCATGGTGTCGGCTCTAATCGGCGCGGCCGCTTTGGTGGCGACCGGTGTGTTGGGCATCCGCGCCGCCGCCCGGTCCTTGGATTCCAAGATATTCACCATGATCCCGGCGGCGCTGGCCATGGGGCTGGCTATGCAGGTGACCGGCGGGGCCGCCTATCTGGCGCAAAATCTAATTGATTTACTGCAGGGCGCCAGTAGCCCAGTGGTGCTCTCGGCCTTCTTCCTGCTGATCGCGGCGCTTTCGAACGTGATCAGCGCCAAGGCTGCCGCCGTCTTGTTCACACCGATCGCGGTTGGTGTGGCGCAGGAACTAAATGTCCCGGTGGAAGCCTTCGCCGTCGCCGTGGTCTTTGCCGCCAACTGCGCGGTGGCGACCCCGATCGGTTATCAAACCAGCCTGCTGGTGATGGGACCCGGTCATTATACGTTTGCCGATTTCGCCCGAGGCGGCATTCCGCTGATCATCGTTTTGTGGCTGGCGTTCAGCCTGTTCGCGCCCTGGTACTACGGCTTGTAGCGGGATTGGATGTCGGCCGTCTTGCGCTCACGAAAGGTGTTACCGGAAAAGGTGACCTGACCCTTGGCGCTGATATGGTTCAGCATGTGGCGAAAATTCTGGTTTAGGCGCTCCGTCGATGACGAGGATTGATACCAGAGCTCATTGGTCCGGGCCGACGTGGAAATCGGCCGGTGGCTTTGATAGCCCTCAAAGGCGACAAGGAACCCTTCGATCATCCCCATTTCATCTTCGTCAAACCCCTGAAAGGAGAGGGTGAAGCCTTGCTCCCAGCCCGACGCGTTCTATCCATTGGATGAGCCGGAGAGGGCCGCAAGACGCACATCCAGTGCCGCGCCCAGATCCTGGGGCAGGCGGCGGGACGCTTTACCGGCGGCGGCCAACAGACAGTTCCGGTCACACTCAAGCGGCGCTTGGACGTTCGGCTTACTGACCTCGAAATTACCGAGCCGTTGGCCGCCCGCGACGCTAAGCATTCTGCCGGACAGACGAAGATTAATGCGGGTCGTGTAGGCGAGGCGGCTCACATCCGCGAAGACAGTCACCCGGACCATCACATCAATCAGCGGCTGCCGAATGGATCCCGCAATATCGATCAGCTCAGCATCACTGCGCCGCACCCGGCCCTGGGCAAAGTTCTCCAAGGTGATTGCCGTCTCATCAAATACCCGAAATCCCTCGTCCTGAAGTTCATTGCTGATCGCCTCCATGACCCGGGTGAAGACTTGGCTGTCCCGTGCGATTGCATCGGGCACGGCGTCGTCCGCCATGATCAACAGGTTGGGCTGATCAGCCGCCAAAATCGGGCAGGACAACAAGATCAGAGCAAAAATAGCCGGGATCAATTTGATCGGGCGAAAAATCGAGGGCAAAATAACCATTTTCGGTAGTTAAAAAGAGTGATTTATCCTATTGAATTTCGCGGATTTACGCACCTGAATTCTTTGACTATTGAGGTAGGGCAGGTTTTGCCTGACCGGCCTATATGGGAAATGACGAATTGACGCCCCGGATTAATTGAATTTAGATATTGCCCAAGCTTGGTAGAGCCGAAATCTGCCGCCAACCCGGTTCGCCGGGGTGCGCAATTACTCAAAAGGATGGCATATGTCTACTCAGGCTAAGAAAGAAAAAGCGCTGGGGGTTAATCACGTGGTGCTCGAAGTGAACGATCTCGATGAGGCGCTCGAATTCTGTGGCGCCATACTGGATTTCGAGCTTCGCGGGCGCTCGGACACGCAGGCGTTTGTCGATATGGGCGACCAATTCCTCCAATTCAGTCTGGGGAAGAAACAAAGCGCTGATGACAAACGACATTTTGGTCTGGTGGTCGATCAGCGAGAGACCATCCGCGCTAAGCTTGAGGAAATAGGCGTCGAGCTTCTGAAGCGTGGTTTGAATTTCCGTGACCCCTGGGGCAATCGTGCGGAGATTGTTCCCTATTAGGATATTCAGTTTACCAAGCTACCCTCGGTTCTATCGGGGATGGGTGCCGATCATGTGACAAAAACCCCGGAAGCCATTGAAGAGCTCGCCAAGAAGGGCATGGCCCTGGAATAACGGAAGGACCTAAGACGTGCTGAAATTGTACCGCTATAAAAATTCAATCTGCACGCAGAAGGTCCTGATCACGCTCGACGAAAAGAAACTGCCGTTCGAAACGCAGGACGTAGACCTTTTCCTGAACGAGCAATACTCCCCGGAGTATCTCAAAATCAATCCGAAGGGCGTGGTGCCGTCTCTCGACCATGATGGCCGGATTGTCATCGAGTCCACATTGATCTGCGAGTATCTGGACGAGACGTTCAACGATACCCCCCTGATCCCGGATGATCCCTATCGCCGAAGCCAGATGCGTCTATGGGCCAAGGCTATAGATGAAGGTATTTTCGTCGCCACCCGCGAAATCAGCTTCTCGGCCATGTTTCGGGAACGCCTTCGAAATATGACTGCGGAACAGCGCCAAATGCGGTTCAACAACGTCGGCGATCCGGAACGAACGGACCGCTATATCTCGGTCTATGAACATGGCACCGATTCACATTACGTACTGGAAGGGATCGCGGCCTACGAAAAACTGTTCAAGAATATGGATAGGGTGCTGGCCGATGGCCGGACCTGGCTGGACAGCGAAGAGTTTACCCTCGCCGATATCGCCTTGATCCCCTATCTGGCGCGCCTGGAGTATCTCTGTCTGTTGGATATCTGGCTCGATGACCGGCCCAAGGTGATGGCCTGGTTCGACCGCGCCCGCGCCCGGCCCAGCTTCACCGCCGCCATCGACGGCACCATTTCCGACGAGGAAAAAGAGGCCATGCAGACCCACGGGTCGAAGCTGCGGGGCGCAATCCGGGAAAAGCGGGACGCCTATCTCGCGAACTAGGCTCTTACGCCGACGGGGCAAGACCACTAAACTAGCCGCACATTGAACACTGATCGTCTCCGGCAGAGGCGTGGACGGACTCCGTTTTGACCAACCCGATTTTCACCAAGGAAAACTGGCTGCGCGCGCTGACGTTTGCGACCGTGATTGTCTGCGTCTTTTCGTCCAAGGCGGCGGTGCCTCTTCTCCTTCTCTTTGGTTTGAGTCTGGTGTGGTGCGTCGGCCTCGGGTCTCTCCGGTTGTCACTGTTGCCGCGAGCGGCTTCAATCGGTCTGGCGGCCTTGGTGCTGTGGTCGCTAGTCGGCGCGGTCTGGTCGGCGGCGCCGGTAACAGTCCTCAAAACCAACTGGCCGCTGCCGCTGCTCATTGCCGCCGGTTTAGTAACCGTGGGATTAGCGGCGCGGTTGGAGAAAACCCATTCGGATGCCATCACCAGTGCGCTCATGGCCGGCATGGTGGTGGCGCTCTGCTTGGTGATGTTCGAGGCGGCCACGTATAACTGGATCGGCCGCCAACTGCGTGGCCTCGAGTGGCCCGATATCATCAATTTCGAAACAGGGGGTGAAAGCCTGACCGGGCTCATCAAGGCGCCCATCGCTATTTTATGCCTGTTGATCTGGCCGGTGATGGCGCGATGGATGGCGGCTGGAAACAAGCTCATCCCGCTCGCGCTCTATGTCGCACTGATAGCCTCTGCGGCCTGGTTCGACGCAACGACGGCGATGTTGGTTCTCGTCGCCGGGGGCGTATTGGTAGCGCTGGGTCGATGGAACCTTCGCGTGATTACCAGACTCTTCGCCGCCGCGGCCTTGATCTTGATTGTGGCAATGCCGCTTCTTGTGCGCCCCATAACGTCGACCGGTTTCCTCATGGCGGCCGATTCGGGAAAAACGTCGATCCCCATTCCGGTGTCGGGGATCAGCCGGCTGCATATCTGGCAGTTCGTCTCGGAGAAAGTTTCCGAGCGTCCCTGGACGGGCTGGGGATTGAAGTCTTCTCGGTATGTGGAAGGCGCCGATCAAAAATATACCGTTATCCGGCAGGACGCTCAAGGGCGCGAGGCCATCCTCTACAAGGATTTCAATCTGCCGCTCCACCCCCACAATCAGGCACTGCAGATTTGGCTGGAGCTTGGCCTGATCGGCGCGCTGATCGCCGGATTAACCGCCTTTGCGGTCATTTGGCGCGGGGCGGAGAGGGCGGGATCGCTAGGCCTCGGTTTGATTGCCGGCATCCTTATTTTTGATCTCTTGAGCTTCGGCGCTTGGCAAAACTGGTGGATCGCTGCGCAGTTTTTGGCCATCTCGTATTTGGTCAACGTGAAACGGAAGCCGTCTTAAGCCTTAAGCGCCTGCCAGTAGTTCTACATACCTATCATGTAAATTATTCATTTGACCGGGACCTGCATTGCCTATAGAAGCATCGGCGGGCCACGATCCCCCAACGGATCGCGACCCATCTGTGAGGATGGGAGAAACATCATGAACACACCTGCCAAGCCGGGAGTCCGCCCGGCCAATCCTAATTTTTCATCAGGACCTTGCGCCAAACGACCCGGCTGGACGCCCGCCGCGTTGGACGACGCACTGCTCGGCCGGTCACACCGGTCGTCCGAGGGCAAAGCCAAACTTCAAGAAGTTATCGACAAAACCCGTGCCGTCTTGGGCGTGCCCGAAGACTATCGGATCGGCATTGTCGCCGCGTCCGACACCGGCGCGGTGGAGATGGCGCTCTGGTCCCTGCTCGGAGCACGGGGCGTTGATTTGCTAGCCTGGGAGAGCTTCGGCTCCGGCTGGGTCAGCGATGTCACCAAGCAGCTCAAGCTGGACGACGTCCGGACCCTCGAGGCCGGTTACGGCAAACTGCCCGACCTGTCCGAGGCCGATTTCAGCCGGGACGTGGTCTTCACCTGGAACGGCACCACCTCCGGTGTGCGGGTCCCTGACGGGAGCTGGATTCCCGCTGACCGGGCAGGGCTGACCATCTGCGATGCCACCTCTGCCCTGTTTGCCATGAATCTGCCGTGGGACAAGCTCGATGTGGTGACCTATTCCTGGCAAAAGGTGATGGGCGGCGAAGCCCAGCACGGCATGCTGATCCTGGGCCCCCGCGCGGTGGAACGGCTGGAGAGCTACACCCCGCCCTGGCCGATGCCGAAGATTTTCCGTCTCACCTCCGGCGGCAAGTTGAACGAAGGCGTGTTCAAAGGCGCCACCATCAACACGCCGTCGATGATGTGTGTGGAGGACGCGCTGGACGGATTGAACTGGGCCGAAAGCATCGGCGGCCTTCCAACGTTGATCGCCCGGTCGGAAGCCAATCTGGCGGTGCTGGCTCGATGGGTGGAAAGTTCCGCCGACATCGATTTCCTGGCCGAGGAGCCCGAGACTATGTCGTGTACTAGCGTGTGCCTGAAGATTATCGCACCCTGGTTTTTGGGCCTGGATGAAGACGGACAGGCCAAGGCGGCCAAGCGTGTGGCCGCACTCCTCGACGAAGAGGGCGTGGCCTATGACGTGGACGCCTATCGCGATGCTCCACCGGGCCTGCGCATCTGGGCAGGCTCGACCATCCAGTCGACCGATCTGGAGGCGCTGACGCCCTGGATCGACTGGGCGCTCGCCACCGCACAATCCGAATTCACCGCTTAAATTCCAGGAGGCAATGAAATGCCCAAGGTTCTGATTTCAGACAGCATGAGTCCGCGTGCCGAAGAGATTTTCAAGGCCCGCGGTTTGGACGTAGACGTAAAGCCGGGCATGACTTCGGACAAACTGAAAGCCTGTATCGGCGAGTATGACGGTTTGGCCGTCCGCTCTGCCACCAAGGTCACACCTGAGATATTGGACGCCGCCGACAATTTGAGAGTCATCGGCCGTGCCGGCATCGGTGTGGATAATATCGATGTGGCCGCCGCGTCCGCCAAGGGTGTGGTCGTGATGAATACGCCCTTCGGCAACTCGATCACCACGGCCGAGCATGCGATCGCTATGATGTTCGCCCTCGCCCGGGATATCCCGGAGGCCAGCGCCTCTACCCACGCCGGCAAGTGGGAAAAATCCCGGTTCATGGGGATTGAGCTTTACGGCAAAACCCTCGGCATCATCGGTTGCGGCAATATCGGCTCCATAGTTGCAGACAGGGCGCTAGGTCTGAAAATGAAGGTGGCGGCCTACGATCCGTTCCTATCCGAGGAGCGGGCGGCCGACATGGGCGTCGATAAGGTGGAACTGGATGAGATGTTTGCCCGCGCTGACTTCATCAGTCTGCACACGCCCATGACCGACGCCACCCGCGGAATCATTAACGCCGAGGCAATCACCAAAATGAAAGACGGGGTGCGGATCATCAACTGCGCCCGTGGCGGTCTCGTGGTCGAAGAAGACCTGAGAGCGGCGCTGGATTCCGGCAAGGTGGCCGGCGCTGGCATGGACGTCTTTGTCGAAGAACCGGCCAGGGCAAACGTCCTGTTCGGTCATGGAAAAGTCGTGGCAACGCCGCACCTGGGGGCATCTACCGAGGAAGCCCAGGTGAATGTCGCCATCCAAGTGGCGGAGCAGATGTCCGACTATCTGCTGGACGGAGCTGTGGTCAACGCCCTCAACATGCCGTCGGTCAGCGCCGAGGATGCGCCCAAGTTGACGCCCTATATGAAGCTGGCGGAGCATTTGGGCAGTTTCTCCGGTCAAGTAACCGAGTCCGCGATCAAGAAGATACAGATCGACTACTGCGGGCATGTATCGGAGCTCAACACCAAACCACTGACGGCAATTGTCCTGCAGGGCATTCTGTCGCCGCTGCTGGAATCAGTGAATATGGTCAGCGCGCCGACCCTGGCGAAGGAACGCAATATCGAGATCACCGAGGCCACGTGTGAGACCCTAGACGAGTACCAGACCCTCATGCGCCTGACGGTGACCACGGACAATCAAACCCGGACGGTTGCCGGCACGCTGTTCCACGGCGGGCGGCCGCGGCTGGTGGAAATCAAGGGCATTTCCATGGATGCGGAGCTTAAGCCCAATATGCTCTATATCACCAACGAGGATAAGCCGGGCATCATCGGCGATCTCGGCTCAACCCTGGGAGAGGCGGGCATCAATATCGCCACGTTCAACTTGGGCCGGGAAACCACCGGCGGCTCGGCCATTTGCCTGATCGAGACCGATGAGCCGGTCTCCGACGAACTGGCCGCCAAAGTGCGCGCTATTCCTCATGTGGTTCAGGCTGTGCCGCTCAACTTCTAAGTTTGCCCAAAGCCGGGAGGCGAGCACGTCTCCCGGTCCCGCCATCTTCAAATAAAATTAATCCGACCTCTCTTGATTCTCGCACCGGATTGGCGCACGCTCGTTGTTCGTTGGGCTCTAACCGGGGGCCATATCCAAGCGTCTCAATCAAACCTAAATTTGGGATGCGGAAATAATCAAACAGGCCGAACAGGCGGGGGAGGAAAGATGGCTACCGTTTCACTTACGGTGAACGGGAAGGCCGTGTTGGCGGATGCCGAGGCGGATACGCTTCTCGCAGAATTTATTCGCTAAAATCTAGCCCTGCTCGCATCAGGCATGGACTTCGCCGCCGTCGTTTTCTATGCTCCCGCCAAGCCTGAGGAACCCAGAATTTAAGGAAAAATATGACTGATCTTCCCTCGTCCGTGGACGCGACCGTGGAGCTTTTGCGCGACGGCAATTACCTCGCCAACCGCAGTCTGGCCACGTCCCTCTATCTGGGACTCAGCCTGGGCCGCCCTCTCTTTCTGGAAGGGGAGGCCGGCGTCGGCAAGACCGAGATCGCCAAGGTCCTCTCCGAAACGTTGGGGCGCAAATTACTGCGCCTGCAATGTTATGAAGGGCTGGATGTCACCACGGCAGTTTACGAGTGGAATTATTCCCGCCAGATGGTGGAAATCCGGATGGCGGAAGCGACCGGGGAGCGGGACCGGGACGCGCTGGAGCATAATATCTTCAGTGATGAATTCCTGATTAAGCGGCCGCTTCTTCAGGCGTTGGAGCCCGACGACGCCGGCCCACCGGTATTGCTGATCGACGAGTTGGACCGGACCGATGAGCCCTTTGAGGCCTACTTGCTTGAGGTCCTATCTGATTTTCAGGTCACCATCCCGGAGCTCGGCACCATTGCCGCCGAAAAGCCGCCGATCGTGATTATCACCTCCAACCGGACCCGCGAAATTCACGACGCGCTTAAGCGCCGGTGTTTCTATCATTGGGTCGATTATCCGAGCGTCGCGCGGGAGCTCGAAATCCTGAGGGTAAAAGCGCCCGAGGCGGCTGAAATTCTATCACAAGAGGTCGTCGGCTTTGTCCACGAGCTCCGCAAGATGGACCTGTTCAAGCTGCCGGGCGTGGCTGAAACCCTGGACTGGGCTAATGCGCTCACCCAGCTCGATTGTCTGTCTCTCGACCCGGAAACGGTCAACGATACGTTGGGCACGCTTCTCAAGTATCAGGACGATATCCAGAAGATCGAAGGCAGCGAGGCCACCCGCATCCTCAAGGAAGTTAAGTCGGAGCTCGCCACGGCGAGCGCTTAAACCAGGCGCTCCGCCATGGCTGAAGCTACTCTCCCGTCCCAACTGCCCGATCTGCCTGATGACGGCATCGGCGGACGCATGGCGGAAAACATCATGCATTTCGGCCGGGTGCTGCGCCGCGCCGGCCTGCCCATCGGGCCGGGTCAGGTGCTGGGAGCGATCCGGGCGGTGTCCGTCGTCGGGTTCGGCAGCCGGGGCGATTTCTATTGGACGCTGCATTCGGTTTTCGTGAACCGCCGGGACCAGCGGGAAGTCTTTGATCAGGCGTTCCACATCTTTTGGCGCAACCCGGACATCCTAGAAAAGATGATGCAACTCATGCTGCCGGATATCGGTTCGTCCCAGGACATCCCGGATGCGGAGGAAATCTCGCGCCGCGTCTCCGAAGCCTTGTCGCCTGGCCAAAACGACAGCGGTGAGGTTCAGGAGCAGGAAGAAATCGAATTTGATGCGACCCTAACCTGGAGTGCGGGGGAAACCCTGGCGACCAAAGACTTCGAAAAAATGTCCTCGGACGAGATCAAGGAGGCTCTGGCCGCCATCAAACGCATGCGCCTGCCGATCATGCAGGTGCCGACACGCCGCTATCGCCCGCATCCCGCCGGTTCCCGCGTGGACATGCGCCGGACGCTCCGGGCGGCGTTGCGCTCCGGCGGCGGCTATATCCCCCTGATGAAACGGGAACGGCGCTATCGTCATCCGCCGCTGGTCATCTTTTGTGATATCTCGGGCTCCATGGAGCGCTATTCCCGAATGCTGCTGCATTTCATGCATGCGGTGACCAACGACCGGGACCGGGTGTTTACCTTCCTGTTCGGCACGCGGCTGACCAATATCACCCGCTATCTCCGCTACAAGGATGTGGATGCGGCCCTGGAAAAGGTCGGCGAGGCGGTGGAAGACTGGTCCGGTGGCACCCGCATCGGCGCCTGTGTGCACGATTTTAATCAGAACTGGTCGCGCCGCGTCCTGACCCAAGGCGCGGTGATGCTGCTGATTTCCGACGGGCTGGACCGGGACGAAGCGACCGGGCTTCACGAGGAAATGGACCGGCTGCACAAATCCTGCCGCCGGCTCATCTGGCTAAATCCGCTCCTCAGGTACGAAGGATTTGAGCCAAAATCCCTCGGAATCCGGGCGATGTTGCCCCATGTGGACGAATTCCGCACCATCCATAATCTGGATAGTTTGCGCGATCTCACCCGGGTCTTAAGCGAACCCGCCCCGCGGCAAATGGACGGCATCTCATTCCCAAAAGACACAGCCGCGTAAATCCTCTGTTTAACGATCGGTTGCGATACTTCACGCGGGAAAAAACGTGTGGGTGATTGCGGATTCGATGGCGGGAACGTCGAACCTCGGACAACATGTATTCGGACATGGGCGAATAGTCTTGGCGCGCCCCCTATGGGTGTGGCCCAAATGGTTGCGGCGATGAGTTCGTTGTTGGTCCTGGGCGCCGCCGCGCTGTTTCAGGCACTGGTTCACGCCCATGGTGGAGACCTAATTATCACAAGCGAACTCGGCGCCAGCACGATAGTGAAGGTCATCCTGCCCACGTATCGCATTCTGTCCTAAGCATCATCATCGTCTGGCCTCTTCCCCATTGCTTGGACTACACTGCATTGAAACGCGGGCTGGGAATACCGCCGTGAAACAGTGAAAACAGGGACAGGGACTATGGCTTCTGGTTCAACATATGATGACGTCTACCGCCGCTCGCTCGACGATCCCGACGGGTTCTGGGGCGAGGTCGCGGAAGAGCTTCATTGGAACAAAAAGTGGGACAAGGTCCTGGATGACACGAACCCGCCCCATTATCGCTGGTTCTCCGGCGGCGAACTCAACACCTGTTACAATGCGTTGGACCGGCACGTCGAAAATGGCCGCGCCGATCAGGCGGCGCTGATCTACGACAGTCCGGTCACCGGCGGCACCGTCAAAACCTATACCTACCGGAAACTACGTGACGAGACCGCCAAGTTTGCCGGCATTCTGCGAGACGCGGGTGTCGCCAAGGGCGACCGCGTCATCGTCTATATGCCCATGGTGCCGGAAGCCGCCATTGCCATGCTGGCCTGCGCCAGACTCGGCGCCATTCATTCAGTGGTGTTCGGTGGTTTCGCCTCCAACGAATTGGCGGTGCGGATCGACGATGCGCAGCCGAAAGCCATCGTCACGGCATCCTGCGGGATCGAAGTAAATAAAGTTTTGCCGTATATCCCGCTCCTCAACGAGGCGATAAATCTTTCCAAGCATAAGCCGGAGAAAGTCGTGGTGCTGCAGCGCCCAGAGGAAACGGCCGAACTTGATCCGTCGCGGGACATCAACTGGGCCGATGCCATGGAAACGGTTAAGCCGGCTGATTGCGTGCCGGTAAAGGCCACTGATCCGCTGTATATCCTTTATACGTCCGGCACGACGGGCCTGCCCAAAGGCGTGGTGCGGGACAACGGCGGGCATGCCGTGGCGCTCAACTGGACGATGAACGCGATCTACGGTGTCGAGGCCGGCGATGTGTTCTGGGCGGCCTCGGATGTCGGTTGGGTTGTCGGCCACTCTTATATCGTTTATGCGCCTTTATTGAAGGGATGCACCACAATTCTGTTCGAAGGAAAGCCGGTCGGTACGCCCGATGCTGGGGCGTTCTGGCGCGTGATCGCCGATCACAAGGTGCGCGCTATGTTTACCGCCCCGACCGCGTTCCGTGCCATTAAGCGGGAAGATCCGGACGCCAAGCTGTTGGCGCAATACGATCTCAGCAAGTTCGAGACACTGTTTCTGGCCGGCGAACGGACCGATCCCGATACGTTGAAGTGGGCGGAAGATATGCTCAAGGTGCCCGTGATTGATCATTGGTGGCAGACGGAAACCGGCTGGTCCATCGCCGCGAACTATGCCGGCCTCGAACTGTTACCAATAAAGGCCGGGTCGCCGACCAAGCCCGCCCCCGGCTGGGACTTGCAGGTCTTGAACGAACAGGGAGAACAGATGGCCGCCGGCGAGATCGGGGCACTGTGCGCCAAATTGCCCATGCCGCCCAGTAGCTTGCCGACCTTGTGGAATGCGGAAGAGCGGTTCGTTGAGAGCTACCTGGAGGAGTATCCAGGCTACTACAAAACCGCCGATGCGGGTTTCATCGATGAAGAAGGTTATGTGTTCGTGATGGCGCGGACCGACGACATCATCAACGTGGCGGGCCATCGGCTCTCCACCGGCGCGATGGAGGAGGTTTTGGCCAGTCATGAAGACGTGGCCGAGTGCGCCGTGATCGGCGTGGCGGACCAGCTCAAGGGGCAACTCCCCGTCGGCTTTCTGGTGCTAAAAGCCGGTGTCGACCGCGACGGCGCGGGCATCGTCGCCGAGACGGTACAGCTGGTGCGCAAGAAAATCGGGCCGGTGGCCGCGTTCAAGCAGGCGGCGGTTGTCGATCGGTTGCCGAAAACCCGATCCGGTAAAATCCTTCGGAGCACTATGCAGAAAATCGCGGACCGGGAAGAATACCGCATGCCTGCGACCATCGACGATCCGGTTATTTTGGACGAAATCGAAGTAGCCCTCGAAGGATTGGGGCTGGCCGGCGCGCGGAAGGACTAACAACGCCGCTTAGTCATTTTGTTTGAGTGCCAGCTTGGGCTTGATCAGCCCGAAGAAGATATCGGTCCTAATATATTGCCAGCCGAGATGCGCATTGCAGCCTCGGCAAAGTACGATTTTCCATTCAAACCCCTTGAACCAGGTGAATTCGCCGCTCGGGTCACCGACGGCGGCAACGCCGGGGGCTTCCTTAAAACAGAGGATGGTGAAAACCTGGCCGGCCGGATTAAACACCGTGTGTTCGTGATCATCGTTCCGGCGGATCGTCCATCGGGTGCGGGTGATCTCCGCGTCGCAGGCAACGCAGTGGAGTGTATCATCGTCGAGAAGGTTGGTTTTCCGGTCCGTGCCGGTGTCCGGTGCATTGTCCAGCATGCACGCAGGATATCACTGGTTAATCGACGTAGGGATTTTTTCCGGTCCGGACCAAAAGCCGGATGGGGATACCAGGCAGATCGAAATCCTCCCGGATGCCATTTATGAGGTAGCGGCGGTAGTCCTCGGGCACCGACTTTCCGCGGCTGGAGAACACGACGAAGGTGGGCGGCCGGGTTTTGGCCTGAGTCATATAGCGCAGCCGCAGCCGCCGTCCTTGGACGAGAGGCGGAGGATGCCGTTCGGTCATGAATTCCAGCCACTGATTGAGCTTGGCCGTGGAGACCCGCCGGTTCCAGACATCAAAATATTTGAAGGCTTCGGGCACCAGATTATCGACGCCTTTGCCGGTGAGCGCCGATAGGGTAACCACCGGGACGCCACGAATTTGCGGCAGGGAGGTCTGCAGCCGGTCCTCTAGGTCCTGGCGGCGATCCTTCTTTTCCTTCACCGAGTCCCATTTGTTGACGGCGATGATCAGGATGCGGCCTTCCTCAATCACCTGGCGGGCGATGGTCAGGTCCTGTTTTTCCAGCATCACATTGCCGTCGAGAACCAGCACCACCAGTTGCGCGTATTGGATGGCGCGGTAGCTGTCTTCCGCGGATAAGGTCTCCACCTTGTCCTGAACCTTTGCGCGGCGGCGCAGGCCCGCCGTATCGACCAGGCGGATCGGCCGGCCTTCCCACGACCATTCAAGGGTGATCGAATCCCGGGTGATCCCCGCTTCGGGACCGGTCAGCATCCGGTCCTCACCGATTAGCCGGTTGACCAGGGTGGATTTCCCCACATTCGGCCGGCCGACGATGGCCATTTGAAGAACGCCGGTATTCCTGGTCTCCTCTTCCTCCTCGCTATCCCAGTCGTCCGATTCCAGCAGGGGATTGATCTTCGCCGGTGCAGCGTCATTGGCCGCAGCAGCGTCGGCATAGGGCTGCAAGACAGAGTATATCTCCTCCATGCCGTCCCCGTGTTCGGCGGAGACAGCGATAGGCTCGCCCAACCCCAACTGGAAAGCATCGTAAAAACCTGCTTCGCCCGAACGACCTTCATACTTGTTGGCGACCAGCACCACGGGTGTCTTCTGCGTCCGCAACCAATTGGCAAAATGACTGTCCAACGGGGTCACGCCGGCACGCGCGTCAATGAGAAAGAGGGCGACATCCGCCTCCTCGACGGCCCTGTCCGTCTGCTGGCGCATGCGGGCTTCCAGCCTATCGTCGTGGGCATCTTCAAACCCGGCCGTGTCGATCAGTTTGAATGATAAGTCGCCCAAAGAGCCTTCCGCTTCCCGGCGGTCGCGGGTCACGCCAGGTGTATCGTCCACAATCGCCAGCTTCTTGCCAGCAAGCCGATTGAACAGGGTGGACTTGCCCACATTGGGCCGTCCGACGATGGCGACGGTCAGTGTCATGGTCTAGAAATAGTTTAAGCGTTAACGATAGGCAACGAGGTCGGCGTCGTCGCTCAGGAAAAATACCGTTCCGTTTGCGACGATCGGACTGATTGTGACTCCGTCCGGCATTTCCACTTTGCCCAGCACTTTGCCTGTATAGGGCGAAACCGACATGGCCTCTCCATTGGAGCCTGCGACGATCAGCCGGTCGCTGATCAGGATCGGGCCGGTCCAGATAATCCGACCCTCTTTGTCTTCCGGGTCTTCCCATTGCGGCAAAGGCGTCACCCAGTGAATCCGGCCGGTGCGCCGTCCCAGTGCCACCATCTCCGAATTGTTGGTGAGTACGAAAATAAATTCCCCGGCCACCCACGGTGATTCGATTCCGCCGATGGCGCGGTCCCAAATCCGCCGTCCTGTTCGAAGGTTGATGGCGGTGATCAGATTGCTGTTGCTGATCACGGTGACGATACCACGGTCGATGACCGGCCTGCCACGGATGGAAGACAGCAAGGTCGTCGAATTTGGCCGCCGGGCGACGGCCAGAGAATCGTTCCAGAGCTCCTGGCCATTTTCCACCTTCAGCGCGGCAACCTCGCCGGAAGAATAGGGGACGACAACCACACCGCCGTCAACCGCCGGTGCGGCGCCGCCGAGAAAATTGGTGCCTTCCTCAATTCCGGCATGGTTCCAAAGGGTTTTACCCGTGGACCCGTTGAGGGCGAACAGCTTGTTGGTGAGGGTCACCGCAAAGACCCGGTTGCCTCTCACGGCCGGCGGGGCCCGCATCGGTGTGCCGATATTCCGCCGCCAGAGAATTTTGCCGTCTTCAATATTGAGGGCGATCACTTCGGCGAATCCGGTGGTGACAAACAACTTATCGTTTTCGACGGCCAATCCGCCACTCACATGCCCGTCGTCTTCGTGGTCCGGTATCAGATCGATTTCCCAAACCTCGTCACCGTTGCTGATATCAAAAGCGCGCACCACCGATTCAGAATCCATGGTGAAGATGCGGTCGCCAGCCACGACTGGTTGGGTGATCAGCTTATCATCCGTGCTGGAGCCCGAGCCGATGCCCGTGGACCAGATTTCCTGTAACCGGTCACCCACCTTGATGTGGTGCATCGCGTGGTTGGGATAACCGCCAGCTTGGGGCCATTCCAGGTTGGGGGTCGGCGCGGGTAGGCGGATGGTCTCATTCTCGGTGCCGGCATCCGGCTCAAGAGTCTGTTCATGGACCAGGATGGAGATGCGTTCCCCCGGCAGCGGCTTCTTGGTCTTCGTGCCCAGGAAAGTTCCACAGCCGCATAGCGCGATGAGGCACAGGCCGGTGACGGAGAGTTGGGAAATCCTCAGCATCTCATTTGTCGCTTTGCGGCTAGCCGCCCAAAATGGCGGACATTTCGGCAGCTCGTGCGCGGACGCCGCCGGGCGCGGTCACGTCGTCGGCCAATTCGCGGAATAGCTTCTTGGCGTCTTCCACTTTACCCTGCCGATGGGCGAGTAGGGCCGAGATTTCCTTTGCCGTGTGGCGGAACGGATTTGACGCGGAAAGAAGCGGTTGAAGCCGCCCGCTGATGGTTGACGGATCACCCTTATCCAGATCCTGAAGCGCGGAAAAGACGGTGGCAAGGTCCCGGTATAGCTGGTCGATCGATTGATCAACGGCGATCGCCATATATTCCGCCGCCGCCGCGGCTGTATCCCCTTTGCCGGCGAGAAGGGCGGCCTTGTTGAAGCGCGCCAACAAGGCATAGCCTTCAGTCCCTTCCGCCTGCAGTTTGGTCAGGATGGAGAGCGCCTCTTCGCTTTTGTTGCTGGCGTCGGCCTTGAGCGCCGAGGAATAGAGGGCGCTATCGTCGGCGCGCCGGTTCTGATCATAGGCCTTCCAGCCTTGGAACGCGGCGACGGAGCCGACCAGGATGACGATCAGGCTGATAATGTAATTGCCGTATTTTTTCCAAAGGGTTGCGTACTTTTCCTGACGCAGCTCTTCGTCAATTTCCTTGAATAAATTGTCCTGTTCCGGATCTTTGTCCGCCATCGTACTACCTGAAGTTCTGAATTGTCCGCGCGCCTGACTGCCTTCGTCAAAGGCGCGCTAAAATACAGTGCCGACCGGAATTTCGCAAACCCCGTAAGGCCTAATCGCTGCGTCCCGGACACTAGCAAATATTGGCCATTAAAGCGCCGCTTTTAAGCATTCTTTAAATACCCGAAGGGTATTAATTCACGTAAAGATGCCGCAAAAACGCGGCATGTGGTGGATGAAAAGTCTTAGATGAAAACCTCAATCGTCCTCGTTCTGGCGCTTTTTCTGACAGCGTGTTCGGCCGCGTCTACGGCGCCGACGATGTTCCCGCAAGCATTGGGCGTCGAAGGTATGACGGTGATCGGCACCGGCAAAACCATCAGCGACCATATCGTTTCCTTCACATCCGGAAAAAATTGCTCCACGGTCCGGAAAAACACCGGCCGGCACTACTGCGAGGAGGACGAGGTTACCGTCCCCGAGGAAGTCTATTGCTACAACACGCTGGGCAATGTGTCGTGTTATGCCCAACCCGCGCCCCATGGCGAGCCCTCCGATTTTCTCGGCCATGTGAAAAAGGGTGCGCCGCCCGCCCGCTAATCCGGACTTTGGATAATTCTGTCATTTACGGCGAATCGGGCTACATAAGGCCAGATCGCCGGCGGGGCTGATATTCGCCGGGAAAGCTGGTGCACTGCCATGAAACTATGGGCTATCGCGATTTGGAATAGCATTCCCCCGAAATGGTGGGTCGTGCTCGCCCCCTTTGGCGCCATCATCGTGGCCTTCGTGTTTTGGTTTTTCTTCGGCGGGCTGTTTATCGAGCCGGAAGACCCTAGGATTAAACGCTATATCGCGGAATATTAGAAAGTCCTGCCCAAGGCCGTTGACGGAGATAAACGCTCTCAGTACCGGGTCGCGGTGATGCTCCGCGATGGCCTGATGGGCCAAAAGGAACCGGGCGCGGCGTTAACCTGGATGGAACGCGCGGCCAGGGACGGCTAGCCGCCGGCTGAATTGGGATTAGGCAGGATGCATGCCGGGGGCATTGGCGTTCGTCAGGATCATTCCGCCGCCGCAAAATGGTATGGCGCGGCGGCAGGCTTCGGCAAACACCGGGAAGCACAGTACGAGTTCGGCAATCTCTATTTCTACGGCCGGGGATCGGCCAGGACTATTCCGAGGCTATCACTTGGTTCCGCCGCGCCGCCCTTCGCGGACATGCTGGCGCTCAGATATTCACGGGGTCCATGTATGAAAAAGGCTGGGGAACGGAACAGGACTTGGCGGAGCCATGCGCCTGGTAACGCTTGGCCGCCACTCAGCCGCGTAAGGCTCGGCGCTACCGCAAGGACATTGATGTTAACGCCATTCTTGAGGAACTGAAACCGCGAATGACCCGCCTTGATTTGAGAAATGGCGACCGCCGGTTACGGGCACTGAAATCAACAATTGGCGCGGCAAAGTAGCCCTCTAGTCGAACTGAAATCCCGTCAATAAATACGCTTCCAATTTGCTGACCACGCCCGGTGACGGCTTCCGCCCGCCGTCTGAAACTTCCTGCGCCGGCCGTTTCCGGACCACCATTTCGATGCCGCATTCGCCGACGGGGGTCAGGGTCTGATCAAAGCGCGGAAGGCTGTACCTGAAAGACTCGTCGAGCTTTTGGATTTTCATGATCTCCGCCGCGTTGCCCAGATCCGACGCCAGCTCCAACAGATTGAAGGAGCGGGGGCTCCATGACTTGGTCTTATGGATCGTGAACGTCGATTTGTGATCCCCGTTAAAGGTACTCGGGAACTCACCTTGTTCATACAGGTCCTCGTCGGGCACAGTAATGATCAGATGTCCGCCCGGTTTTACAGCGCGAAACCAATTGGCGAGACCCTCTTTCGGATCATCAAGGTGTTCCAGGCAATGACTGGAATGGACGAAATCAAAACTCTCGTCGGAAACGGACTCTAGCTTTTGGGCGTCGCCGTCGTCCTTGTCGAAGACCTCCACTCCCGTCATCCTGGGGAAAAATTCGCGGTACAAGGAAAGCGGATCAGGTGCGCCGCCGATATCCAGGCCCTGGCCGACAAAGTAGCGGTTAATGAAGTTGGGCTCCCGGGTGCGTCGCGAAATCGATTTGCTGCATTCCTTCATAGTGGCCTCATATCTTCACGGTCTTTGACGGCTTAGGTGGCGATCTCCGCGTCGCTTCCTTCGATGACGACACTCTCCCCATTGATCTGACAATCGGGCAAACACAAGCGGGTAATTTGATCGGCCACAAACTCCGGCGTGCGCAGGGTCAGCGGGTCTTCGCCCGGAAACGCCTGTTTGCGCATGCCGGTCCTGGTGCCGCCGGGATTAAATAGGTTCACCCGCATCGGGGTTTCCTTGATCTCGTCCGCATAGGTTTTCACCATCATCTCCAGCGCCGCCTTGCTGACGGCGTAGACACTCCAGTAGGCGCGGGCGACTTGTCCGGCGGTGGATGTGACATAGACCGACCGGCCGGCGTCCGACTGCCGCAAAATCGGGTCCATGCTGCGGATCAGGCGAAAATTGACACTGGTATTCACGGCCATGGTTTGGTCCCAGACGCCCGGGTCCAGTTGATGCATGGGGCCGATGGTGCCCAGCATGCCGGCGGCCCCGACCACGATATCCAGTTTCTTGTAGCGTTCGAACAGGGCCGCGCCCAAATTGTCGATGCCGGCAAAATCGGTGAGGTCCAAGGGCGTCAGCGTGGCGGTACCGCCCAGCGCCTTAATCTCGTCGTCCAGTTCTTCCAGCGCGCCCGTGGTTCTGCCGACTGCGACCACATGCGCCCCGAGTGACGCGAGTTTTTTGGCCACAGCCGCGCCGATCCCGCGCGACGCTCCTGTGACGAGAGCAATGCGCCCGTCCAAAATCTTGTTGGCATCGGTCATCTTTGTTCGGTCAGAAGAGACAATTGGGCGGGCATCGGACCGCCGTTCCTATCCGTCAGGTGAATGGGATATTCGCCTGAGAAACAGGCATCACAATATTGCGGCGCTTCGGCGATCCGCGCCTCTTCACCGACGGCGCGATAGAGCCCATCCATGCTGATAAAGGCCAGCGAATCCGCGCCGATATGTCTCGCTATTTCTTCGGTATTCATACGCGAGGCGAGCAATTGTTCCTGCTCCGGCGTATCAATGCCGTAGTAGCAGGAGTTGATGGTCGGCGGACTGGAAATTCGCATATGGACTTCCTTGGCGCCGGCGCCGCGGACCATATCCACGATTTTCTCCGACGTTGTCCCGCGGACAATGGAATCATCCACCAACACCACCTTCTTGCCTTCCAGATATCCACGGTTGGCATTGTGCTTCAGGCGAACCCCCAGATGGCGGATCTGCGCCGAGGGCTCGATAAAGGTCCGGCCCACATAGTGATTGCGGATTATGCCCAACTCGAATCCCACCTGCGCTTGTTCGGCATAGCCGATAGCCGCCGGCACCCCGGAATCGGGCACCGGCACGACAATATCGCTGTCCACATGGCTTTCCCGCGCCAGCTCCGCGCCGATCCGCTTGCGGACGTCATAGACATTCATGCCCTCAACGGTGCTGTCCGGCCGGGCAAAGTAAATATATTCAAAGATGCAGAAGCGTTTTTCCTGCTTGGTGAAGGGCTTAATGCTGCGCATGCCCTCGTCGTTGATGACGACGATTTCACCTGGATCAATGTCCCGCACAAAACTGGCGCCGATAATATCCAGGGCACAGGTTTCCGAGCAAAGGATATGGGCGTCATCCAGCTTGCCCAGGATCAGCGGCCGGACGCCCATCGGGTCGCGAACACCGATCAGCGAGTCCTTGGTCATGGCGACCACCGAATATGCGCCCTCCACCTGACGCAGCGCATCAATCACGCGATCGACCACCGTCGAATAGAGGCTGACCGCGATCAGGTGAATCATGATCTCCGTATCCATGGTGGACTGGAAGATGCAGCCGCGCTCGACCAGTTGCCGGCGAAGCGCGAAGGCGTTGGTCAGGTTCCCATTGTGGGCGATGGCGAGGCCGCCGAAGCCAAACTCGGCGAAAATCGGTTGCACGTTGCGTAGCACCGTCTCGCCCGCGGTTGAGTACCGGTTGTGGCCAATCGCCGTGCGGCCGGGCAGACCGGCGATGACGCCTTCGGAACTGAAATTGTCGCCGACAAGCCCTAAGGACCGGTGGGTGTGAAATTGCTCACCGCCGAAACTGACAATGCCGGCGGCTTCCTGTCCCCGGTGCTGCAGAGAGTGCAGGCCAAGCGCCGTATGCGCCGACGCGTCTTTGTGCCCGTGGATTCCGAACACGCCGCACTCTTCATGAAATTTATCGTCTTCGAATGGATGTGTGGTGATCATGGAGCGCTGGCTTGTCTATTTCTTCTGGTTCAACCGTTCGATGGCGTTATTGAGGCTTCCGCGTTCTTTATTATCATATCCTGGCCGCTGTTCATCCTTTGATTCTTCGATCTCCGGCTTCACCAGCTTTTCGAACACGGATTTTCCAACCGAGTCAGTGGTTTGTTTGGCTTTGTTGGTCACGTCATCGGCAGCTTTCTTGGTCATGACCTTGAAACTGGCGGGCAGCAAATTGTTCAGAAACCTAGCGCCCAGGCGAATCATCGGCTTTGACTTGGCTTCCTTGATTATCGCGGGCTGGTCTTTTTCTTCCCAGATATTCTCCACCACCAGGTAGGAGCCGGTGATGATCAGGACGGAGGTGATCAGTCCTGCCAGCATGCCAAGCGACCGGTCGAGCGCATTCAGGCGGCTCTTACGGACCCAGCCGCCGATAATAGAGCTCGCCAGGAACAGCACCACCAAGGTGACCAGAAAGATCGCCACACCGGCAGCGAGATCGGCAAAAAACTGATCTTTGATGTACTGGCGAGCATACGGTTGCGCCATCGGCAGGCCGATCAGCGTAATGACCCCGGCGCCGACCCAGGAAATGACAAAAAGTCCGCCCCGGACAAACCCCAGCGCAAGGCCCATCAATCCGCCGAACAGGATGACGACGAGAACGCCGATATCGATAATATTGAGGGGCAGATTTTCCACGCGTTGTTTGCCTTCGAAATTTGTTGCCGCTGGCCGGAACTAGCCGCCGGCCACGACGGACGGCGGGGCGGCTTTTACCGGGCGAAGCAGCCCCACAAGTTCGTTCAGATGTTCGATCTCTTTCACCGTGATGCCGTCGGCCTTTGGCGCTGATCGGCCACCCTTTCGTTTGGTTTTGGGCATAATGGCCTGGGAGAATCCGAGCTTTGACGCTTCCTTCAGGCGGGCATCGCTCTGACTGACCGGTCGCACCTCGCCGGAGAGGCCTACCTCGCCGAAGACGATAGTGTCCTGAGGCACCGGCGTGCCTGATATAGATGAAATCAACGCCGCCGCAACCGCTAAATCCGCCGCCGGTTCACTGATCCTGAGCCCGCCAGCCACATTCAGATAAACATCATTGGCGCCGACTGACAAATCCGAGCGCGCCTCAAGCACAGCCAGGATCATGTTGAGCCGGCCGCTGTCCCAGCCGACCACGGCGCGGCGCGGCGTGCCGAAGCTGGTCGGTGCGGTAAGCGCTTGGATTTCGACCAGCATGGGCCGGCTGCCTTCGATCCCGGCGAATACACTGGCGCCACTGAATTCCCCGTCGCGATCGCCCAGGAAGAGGGCGGAGGGGTTGGCGACCTCGGCCAGGCCGGTGTCCATCATCTCGAACACGCCGATCTCATCGGCCGGTCCGAAACGGTTTTTCACGGCGCGTAGAATGCGGAACTGATGTCCCCGTTCTCCTTCAAAATAAAGAACCGTGTCGACCATATGTTCGAGGACCTTGGGCCCGGCGATGGCCCCTTCCTTGGTCACGTGACCGACGAGGAAAAGGGTAAAGCCCCGCCGTTTGGCCAAGCGGATCAGTTCCTGGGCTGAGGTACGCACCTGCGCCACTGTACCCGGAGCGGAATCCAGATTATCGACATAGAGGGTTTGAATGGAATCGGCGACCACCACATGGGGCGGCTGAGCTTCGTCCAATGTGGCGACAATATCCCGCACGCTCGTGGCTGAGGCGAGCTCCACCGGTGCGTCGGCGAGGCCTAAGCGTTCGGCCCGCATCCGTACTTGATCCACGGCCTCCTCGCCGGAAATGTAGACCGCCCGCAAGTTATCTCTCGACTTGGCGAGGGAGGCGGTAGCTTGGAGCAAAAGCGTGGATTTGCCGATCCCGGGATCGCCGCCTACCAGCATGGCGGACCCCGGCACCAACCCGCCGCCGCAGACCCGGTTAAATTCAGCGATGCCGGTTTGAAACCGGGGCGGACGATTTTCTTCACCGGTCAAACCGACGAACTGGATTTTCTTACCCTTGCCGCCGGACAGGCCTTTTGGTGCGCTCTCGGCGGATTGCTCCTCCACCAGCGTGTTCCAAGCGCCGCACCCGTCGCATTGACCCGCCCATTTGGAATGACTGGCCCCGCAGTCCTGACATACAAAGACTGATTTCGCCCGCACCATCAGCTTCGGACCGCCATTTGTATCGGGCCGTCCGTGCGCCCTTCGATAAACTGGCTGACATATTCGTTGCCGCTGGTTTCGATCTCGTCGGTCGGGCCGATCCAGATAATCCGGCCCTGGAAGATCATGGCGATCCGATCAGCTATCTTTCTGGCACTCTGCATGTCATGGGTGATGGTCAGGGTGGTGGCGCCGGTTTCCTGCACACAGTGAACGATGAGGTCATTGATGATATCGCCCATGATCGGGTCCAGCCCGGTGGTCGGCTCGTCGAAAAAAATGATTTCAGGCTGGCTGGCGATGGCGCGGGCAAGGCCGACCCGTTTCCGCATACCGCTCGACAGTTCCGCCGGATAGCGGTCAGCGATTTCCGGGCCCAGTCCCACCAGCGCCATTTTGGTAATCGCTACGTCGCGGGCGTCCCGGCGGCTGACCGCGCCCGTGGACATCAGTCCGAAGGTCACATTTTCCCAGATCCTTTGGCTGTCGAACAGGGCGGCGTATTGGAACAGCATGCCCATCTTGTCGTTAATCCGGTCCCGCTCGCTGGTGCTGATACCGACGATCTCTTCGCCACTGATTTTGATCGAGCCTTCTTCAGGGGTCAGAAGGCCGAGAATACATTTCAGCATCACTGACTTGCCCACGCCGGAGCCGCCGATGACCACGACCGATTCGCCTACTTCGATATCCAGATTAAAATTGTCGAGAATGACTTTCTCGCCGAAACGCTTGCTGACACCCTGCATGCTGATTTTCGCGACCATCTCAGCCACCAGCCGCGAAGAAGATACCTGTCAGGATGTAGTCGAAGCAGAGGATCAGGATGGAGGATGACACCACGGCGTTGGTCGTCGCTTGGCCGACGCCTTGGGCGCCGCCCTTTGAATAGTAGCCGTGATAGCAGCCCATGAGTGCGATGATGAAACCGAAGATGGCGGCCTTCACCAGACCGGAGACCACGTCGAGGGTCTCCATGAATTCGTGGGTCGACTGCAAATAATTGGCGGCGTTGAAGCCCAACTTATAAACGGCGACCAGATAGCCGCCCATCACGCCGATAATGTCGGCGACAACCACCAATAGAGGCAGCATGGTCAGACCGGCGATTAGCCGGGGGACGACCAGATATTTGAACGGATTGGTAGAGAGGGTCGTCAGGGCGTCCACCTGTTCAGTCACCCGCATGGTGCCGATCTCGGCGGCTATGGAGGCGCCGATGCGGCCCGAAACCATCAAGCCCGCCAAGACCGGGCCCAATTCCCGGGTGATGGACAAGACCACCACGTTGGCGACGGCGCCTTCCGCATTAAAACGGGAGAAGCCGGTGAAACTTTGGAGGGCCAGTACCATGCCGGCGAAGACGGCGGTCAGGCCGACGACGGGCAGCGAGTAGTAGCCGATCTCGATCATCTGGCGGCCGATGATCCGCGGATAGAACGGCGGACGGATGGCGTGGGAAAGCGCCGTGCCGGTAAAGATCGTGATCCGGCCGATGGTCGCCAGGAAGTCGAAGGTTACCGCGCCTATATGTTGGAGAAAGATCACCGTTCTAACCGCCGATATAGGTCCGGTAAAAACGCGCGCCCAGGCCGGTCAGAAATTCGTAGCTGATCGTGTCCGCATCATGGGCGACATCGTCCGTGGATTGTTGAGGGCCGATAAAATCAACAAGGGCGCCGGGTGCCGTCAAATAGTCGGGAGCAGAGGAGACGTCCAGGGTCGTCAGATCCATTGAAACACGTCCCACTACCGGCACCTCATATGACTCGATCCAGGCTTTTCCGGTATTGCCGAGGGAGCGAATATAACCATCCGCATATCCCAGGGCGACGGTCGCAATCCGTGCTGGTCCGGACGCCTGATGCGTCGCACCATAGCCAACGGTCTGTGGGGTGTCAACGGAACGCACCTGGAGGATTTTCCCTTGTAAACGAATGACTTGCGCCATCGGATTGGGGGAGCCGGGCGTCGGATTTCCACCAAATAAGGCGATGCCCGGACGGGTTAAGTCGAAGTGATACTCCGGTCCCAAAAACACCCCGGCGGAGGCCGACAAGCTGGCCTTTTTGCCATCGAAATGGGTCAGGGCGTCGGTAAATGCAGCTAGTTGCTGTTCGTTCAGCGGGTGGTCGGTATTCTCGCTGCAGGCGAGGTGGCTGAGGATAGTGTTGATCTCGATCTTCGGCCCGCTATCCCGCGACTCCCGAAAGGCCTGCAGTTCTTCCTCGTTGAGACCCAGCCGCGCCATGCCGGTATCTATATGAATATCTGCCGGTAGCTTCCGGCCAAGTGTCTCCTGGTGCTCCAACCACAGATTGATCTGATACAGGCTGTTGAGCACTGGGATCGCGTTGATCTCGGCGAGGGGCTCGGACCAGCCCGGCAACAGCCCGTCGAATACATGGATGCCCGCTTTCGGTAAAACGGCGCGAAGGGCGATGGCTTCATCGACCGTGGCGACGAAAAAGGTCGTGCAGCCCGCCTGGGCGAGGGCAGGGGCTACGTGATCAAGGCCCAATCCATAGGCATTGGCCTTGACCACGGCGCCGGTTTCACTTTCGGGGGACTGTTCCCGTAGGGTGTGGTAATTTCGGACGACGGCGTCCAGATCAATGGTCAGACGTGCGCCGTGAATATCACCGCGTGTGGACGCCGACGACTCCATGACACGCGCTAATAGCCTTCCGTGTGCTGCGTGTCCAAATCACCGAAACGGGTGAACCTGCCGTCGAAGTAGAGCTTCACCGTGCCGGTCGGGCCGTGACGTTGTTTGGCGACAATGAATTCAGATTGATGACGGACTTCATTTAACCGGGTTTCCCAGCGGTCAAACCGTTCCGCAAATTTGTCCGGTGATTCATCTGGGCGTTGGGCGGGCTCTCCCCGTTCCAGATAATAGGATTCCCGGAAGATGAAGGTCACAACGTCGGCGTCCTGTTCGATGGTGCCCGATTCACGCAAATCGGACAGCTGCGGCCGCTTGTCTTCACGCTGCTCCACCGCGCGGGAAAGCTGGGACAACGCCACCACGGGCACATTCAGTTCTTTTGCCAGGGTCTTAAGACCCCGCGTGATCTCCGCGATTTCCTGTACTCGATTGTCGGTCCGGTTGGAGCTTTCCATCAATTGCAGATAGTCAACGATGATCAGGCCGAGGCCATGCTCGCGCTTCAGCCGGCGGGCGCGGGTCCGGAGCATACTGACCGACATGGCCGGGGTGTCGTCAATAAAGATCGGCAGTTTGTGTAATTGCTGGCTGGCGACGACCAGTTTGTCGAACTCCTCGTTCGACAATGTGCCCCGGCGCATCTTGTCGGAGGCGATCTCTGTCTGTTCCGACAGAATACGGGCGGCAAGCTGTTCCGACGACATTTCCAAGGAAAAGAACCCGACCACGGCGCCATCTTGGACCGTCTTGTTGCCAGTATCGTCGATTTCAACTTTATAATCATATGCCGCATTGAACGCGATATTTGTAGCCAAGGCGGTTTTGCCCATCGACGGACGTCCGGCAAGAATAACCAGATCGGACGGATGCAGCCCGCCAAGCTGGGAGTCGATGTCCCGCAGTCCCGTGGCGACGCCGGCGATCCTGCCGTCCCGCTTGTGGGCGGCCTCCGCCATTTCGATGGCGGTGATGATTGACGAGCGAAAATCCTGAAATCCGCCTTCGAATTCGCCGGTCGTCGCCAGGTCATAGAGCGTTTGTTCCGCCCGCTCGATCTGGCGCATGGCCGTGCTGTCGAGATCGGGCGAGTAGGCCTGATTGACGACGGTTTCGCCCAATTCAATAAGCTGGCGTTTCAGATGCAGGTCATAAATCGTGCGGCCGTATTCACCCGCATTGATGACATTGACCATGGACGCGGCCAGATCGGCCAGGTATTCGACCCCGCCCACATCGGCCAGGGAGCCGTCTTGCTCGAAGAAATTCCGAAGTGTGATCGGGTCGGCGATTTGTCCACGCTCAATCAGCTTGGCGACTGCGCCGAAGATCTTGCCATGGATTGGGTCGGCGAAGTGGTCCGGCCGCAGAAAATCCGACACCCGGTCGTAGGCGTTATTGTTGGCAAACATGGCCCCTAATAGCGCTTTTTCCGCCTCGAAATTATGGGGCGGAGAGCGGAACGACGGCAAATGCTCATCGTCGTTGAGGGGCTGTACAGCCGAGGTGTTTTGTGCAGCGGATGCCATGATGGGGAACCTAACCCCAACCGCCGGACCGTTGAACCCTCAAAAAAACTCACACCCTGAGGAACCTGGGGATAAGCTCTAGAGTCCTTGAAATATAAAGATTATGTCAGGCTGCCCGTTCGCTTTTTTCGTCTGCCATTTGGTCGAGCGCCTTCTCCGCCTCGGCGATATAGGTGCGTGTCATGGGAACGATTCCCGCGCGCTTAGTCATCTGGATTTGGAAGACCGTCAGACCGAGGTATCGGAAGGAGACCTCGCTGCCGGAAAGATAATATTCCCACATGCGGCAAAAGCGTTCGTCATAGATTTCCTTGACCCGGTCACGGTTCTTCCTGAAGCGGATTTGCCACTGCTTCAGCGTCTCGGCGTAGTGCAGGCCGAGGCATTCAATATCGGTGACCATCAACCCTGACCGTTCGATCTTGGGCATGATTTCGGAGAGCGCCGGGATATAGCCGCCGGGGAAGATGTATTTCCGGATCCAGGGGTCGGTCGTGCTGGGCGGCTCAGTCCGCCCGATGGTATGAAGGAGCGCCACCCCATTTTTCGCCAGCAGGCGATCCATTTGGGAGAAAAACTGGCCGAAATGGCCAACGCCGACATGTTCAAACATGCCGACCGAGATTATCCGGTCAAATAAACCTTGTTGGTCCCGATAGTCCCGCAAGTGAAACTCGGCTTGGTTCGCCATGCCTTGCTTGCGGGCCCGATCGTTGGAGATCTTGTGCTGTTCTTCAGACAGGGTGACACCCGTAACGACGGCGCCTGAATGTTTGGCGATGTAGAGACCAAGGCCACCCCAACCGGAGCCGATATCCAGAACCTTTTGGCCCTTTTCAGGCAACAGCTTTGCCATCAGATGCCGCTTTTTGTGAAGTTGCGCCGTCTCTATATCGTTTTCAGGGTCTTCGAAATAGGCGCAGGAGTACTGGAGGTCGGAATCGAGGAAGAGTTCGTACAACTCACCCGATAAATCATAGTGATGGGCGACGTTCTGTTTCGAGCGGCCCGCCGGATTGTATTGCTGAATTCGACGGCTGAGCATATCCAATGCGGCCGTAAACTTGTGGAAACCGTAATGGCCTTTGTCTCGAAGATTCAACGACAGTAGGGCTAGGAGTTCGTAGATCTGCCCATTCTCAATGGTGATCCGGCCGTCCATATAGCCTTCGCCCAACGCCATACTTGGGTTCAAAAGCATGCGCCGGACAATGCCATTGTCATGATAACGGATCGTCAGGTCCGGTTCCGCCGTCCCCTCGATCACATGCATGTTACCCGTTGGGTCAATGACCCGAAGTGTGCCGACATTTATGAGCCGGCGAAAAATTGCGAGCAGCATGAACATCAGAGACAACCTCCTCGAACATCCGGCTTGTTAGCCGCTTTTTATAGTCGTTTCTCCCTTTATGTGTTAAAAACGCTAACATAAATCAATTTGCGGGTGAAGACTTCAGGGAAACAAAAATGGCGCACGTTTAAGTGCGCCATTCTCAAATTTTTACTCTTAAATTTAGCAGGATATTATTCGGATTTTTCTTCCTCTGCCTCGTCCTGGGGGTCGTCAGCGGCCTCTTCACCAGCGTCATCGGCAGCCTCTTCGGTGGCGTCATCTTCCTCTGCCGACGCCTCTTGGGCGTCTTCGGCTTCCTCGCCGTCTTCCTCGGCCAGGGTCTCTTCCAGCATGATCGGCTCTTCGCCATCGTTGGACACGATCGCCTCGCCGGTCCGTTCCTGAATTTCCGCTTCTTCTTCCGAGCGGGCGACATTCGCGGTCACCGATACGGAAACCTCGGGGTGCAGGCTGACGGTAACGGTGTGAAGCCCCACGGACTTGATCGGCTGTTCCAGAACGACTTGGTTGCGGTCAATCGAGAAACCGGCTTCCGAGACGCCGGTGGCGATATCGCGGGCGTTGACCGAGCCATAAAGCTGGCCGGCGTCCCCGGCTTGGCGGACCATGATGACGAACAGGCCGCCCATCTTGGAGGCGACTGCCTCAGCCTCGTTCTTGCGCTCCAGGTTCTGGGCCTCTAGTTGGGCGCGCTGCGACTCGAAATGGGCTCTGTTGGCCTCATTCGCCAACACGGCTTTATTGCGGGGCAGTAAAAAGTTCCGGGCAAAGCCGGATTTGACGTTTACCACGTCGCCCATCTGTCCCAGTTTTTCGATGCGTTCCAGCAGGATGACTTCCATTTTTAATCCTCCTCATTTGGATTTGATTGAGCCGGCGCAAAGCGACTTCTTAGCACGGCCCATTGTTCGAAGAACCCCAACCCGGCGACGGCTACGAACATCCAGGTCGAGATGAAAAGCAAGAAGTAAAAAGCCATGAAGGCTAAGGCCGGGATGGCTTGGCGCCTGACGACCACGTGTACGATTCCCAGGCCGATATAGAAAAACGGTGCGGCCAGGACGATTACCAAGTTGCGCCCCAGATATTCAATATCGCCCGACCCCAGCAGAGCCAGGACCGCCGAGCCCACCAACGCCCAATAGACCCACTCCGGGGCGTCCAGCATTGTGTAGGTCGGGGTGGGGCGGGCATTTGCGCGCTGCTTGACCAGAATAGCCTGGGCCAGGACGGCGTTCAGGATCATGATCAGCATCCACCCGGCGCTAAACATGCCGGGGAACATATCGACCGTGGTTTGAATCATCGCTTCCGAACCGGGTTCCGAGCCCAAGATTCCCAGGCGCTGCGCAAACTTGGCGCGTAGCAACTCGTCAACGGAGCCGCGGAAACCGCCGGCTTCACCTTGCGTTGCAATCGCGGCCAACATCAGCACCATTGCGCCGAACGCGGCCAAGCGCGCGACGGTGGCGCCGATGGGATACCATTCAACGTCCCCGGCGCTGGTTTGACGGTTCATCAGCGCTGTGCGGACAACAAGCCACGCAGGGAAGGCGATAAACACGCCGTAGAACCCGCCCTCAACCAATGACGTCGATAATATTGCCGCAAAGACACCCGTCAGGCTGGCTATGGATACACTCCGCGTTCCATAGGCCAGGCCAACCATCATCGGCGGAAAGGCTGCCACAATCACAAACAAACCGGCAGAGGGCACGACCCTGCCCATGCCGAAGAGCAGTGCGCTCAGGACACCACAGCCGATTGCGATCCAAATGCCTTTGTGCATATCCACCCCGCATCCCGCCCTAAAGCGGGAAATCGGGTTAAAACCGGTTACTGGGAAACGTACGGCAAGAGGGCCAGGAACCGGGCCCGCTTGATCGCTTTTGCCAATTCCCGCTGCTTTTTAGCGGAGACCGCCGTGATCCGGCTCGGGACGATCTTGCCGCGCTCCGAAATGTAGCGGGACAGGAGTTTCACGTCCTTGAAGTCGATCTTCGGCGCGTTATCACCGGAGAACGGGCAGGATTTCCGGCGGCGAAAGAACGGCCGGCGTCCGCCGCCACCGCCACCGCGGGGGCGGGACGAACCTGTGTCACCACTTTGGGGGCGTTGGTCGCTCATTCTTCGGTCTCCTTCGCTTCGTCGGCGTCGGCCTCATCAGCGGCCTCTTCCTTTTCCTCGGTATCATCGGAGGATTCTGCGGATGAAGAAGACTCATCGGACTTCTCGCGGGCCTTAAAGCCCTGATCGTCATCATCCCGGTCATCGCGGCTGGAGCGGGTTTGGGCTTGGATCGACGGCTCGTCGTTCAGCTCATCCACTCGAATGGTCATATACCGCAACACATCCTCATGCAGACGCATTTGACGCTCCATCTCATGAACGGCTTCAGCCGGACCGTCGATGTTCAACATCGTGTAGTGCGCCTTGCGGTTTTTCTTGATGCGGTAGGCCAGGGATTTCAGACCCCAGCTTTCGGTGCGGGTGACATTGCCGCCACCCTCTGAAATGACGCCGGCGAAGTTTTCCGCAAGAGCTTCAGCTTGTTGCGCAGAGATTTCCTGCCGCGCAATAAATACGCTTTCATAATAAGGCATATGTATCCCCTTTCGGCTTATCTCAACCCAACGGAAATCGCCTTAATTCCCGGAGCATAGCCAACACCGAATCAAAGAGGTGATGGCAAGGAGGTGAAGGGGCGGAAATATACATATATTAATGACCCATGCAAGCGCCCATCCAAGCGTTTGCGCGGTTCGGATAGGGGCGGTTGGCAGGCGCTTGACACTCTGTGGTGAAGAGCCTTCACTGATCTTTATGTCCCATTTGGATAGATTTGAACCAATTACGAGTTAAGCATGACTCACGCGCTAATATTTCCCGGCCAGGGATCGCAGGCCGTCGGCATGGGCAAAGACCTCGCGGACGCATTTCCCGAGGCAAAAGCCGTCTTCGAGCAAGTCGATGACGCGCTCGGCCAGAACCTCTCCGAGATCATGTTCGAAGGGCCGGAAGACCAGCTTACCCTCACCGAAAACACCCAGCCGGCTCTCATGGCCATGAGCATGGCGATCATGGCGGTTCTGGAAAGCCGGCACGGATTTAATATCGGCTCGCAAGCGACCTGCGTTGCCGGGCATTCGCTGGGGGAATATTCGGCGCTCGCGGCGGCCAAAGCCTTTGGGCTGGCCGATACGGCCCGTCTGCTGAAATCCAGGGGCAAGTCCATGCAGGTCGCGGTGCCCGTCGGAGAGGGGGCAATGGCGGCGGTCTTGGGGATCGAAATGGACGTGGCGGAGGCGATCGCCGCCGAAGCTGCCCAGAGCGAAGTGTGCACAGCGGCGAACGACAACGCACCGGGCCAGATCGTGCTCAGCGGCGCCACCGCGGCGATTGAACGCGCCGTAGAAATCGCCAAGGAGAAAGGCGCCAAGCGGAGCATTTTGCTGCCCGTGAGCGCACCTTTTCACTGTGCGATGATGGCGCCGGCTGCCGATGTGATGGCTGACGAGTTGGCGGCCATCGATATTCAGATCCCGGCGGTTCCTATCGTCGCCAATGTCACCGCCGCATCCACCAGCGATCCGGCGCAGATCCGGTCTTTGTTGGTGGAGCAGGTGACCTCCCGTGTCCGGTGGCGGGAGTGCATATTGGCCATGAAGGATATGGGCGTGACGACATTTGTAGAAGTCGGCGCGGGCAAGGTCCTCACCGGGATGATCCGGCGGATTGATAGCGATCTCAGTGGCGTATCTGTGCAGTCGCTCGAAGATATCGAGGCCTTTGCGGCCAGTCTTTAACGCCCAATCAGGGGGACGTGGAACAATGTTCGATTTGAGCGGTAAGAATGCCCTGGTCACCGGCGCGTCGGGCGGGATTGGCGGCGCTATCGCGCGCGCGCTGCACTGCCAGGGGGCGACCGTTGGTCTTTCCGGAACGCGCGTCGATGCACTCGAGGCCTTGGCGGGCGAGCTCAAAGAGCGGGCGCACGTTCTACCGGCCAACCTGTCTGATGCGGATGGACCGCAGTCATTGGCGGATGCGGCGGCTGAGGCCATGGGGCAAGTCGATATCCTGATTAATAACGCCGGTCTTACGCGCGACAATCTGGCGATGCGCATGAAAGACGAAGATTGGCAGGCGGTTATCGACGTCAATTTGACCGCCGGTTTCCGTCTCAGCCGGGCGTGCCTCCGGGGGATGATGAAGGCCCGCTGGGGGAGAATCATCTCCATAACCTCGGTGGTCGCACAGATGGGGAATCCAGGCCAGGCGAACTATGTCGCCTCAAAGGCCGGAACGACTGGCATGTCCAAAGCGCTGGCGGCTGAAGTCGCGACCAGGGGCATTACCGTAAATTGTGTATCCCCCGGCTTTATTGTCACGCCCATGACCGAAGCGTTGACCGAAGAACAAATCGGCGGAATGCTGCAGAAAATCCCCATGGATCGCATGGGAGAACCTGCTGATGTCGCCAGCTGTGTGGTCTTTCTGGCGAGTGAGGAATCCTCGTATGTGACTGGGCAGACCATTGCCGTAAACGGCGGAATGGCGATGTTTTGAGGGATGATTTTGCCGCATTTGAAGGGGTGTTTTCGAGTGCTAGCCAAGGCAAATAAAGTGTGTTAGGAACGCCGCTATGCTCCTCGGACACGTAGGGACAGGGAGTGTTTCATCGCTTCTACTTTTGAAGCGGGATCAGTGATCTAGGTTTATTCTGAATCGAGGAATTTAAGAATGAGTGATGTAGCCAAGCGCGTAAAAGGAATTATTGTTGAGCATCTTGGTGTCGATGAAGACAAAGTCACCGATACTGCCAGCTTCATTGATGATCTAGGAGCTGATAGCTTGGATACGGTCGAACTCGTCATGGCGTTCGAGGAAGAGTTCGGATGCGAAATTCCGGACGACGCTGCCGAGAAAATTCTGACGGTTAAGGACGCTGTCGACTTCCTGTCGCAGAACGCTTAACACACCTTTACTAGTTGGCGCTCGACTAGACCGACGCCTGTTTGATTTAGTTAGGTGGAACCCCGCGAGTCTTCTATGAGACGTGTGGTTATTACAGGTATTGGACTGGTCACACCGCTGGCGTGCGGCGCGCAATTTTCGTGGGATCGACTGATCGGCGGCAGCTCGGGCGTCAAGCCAATCGACACATTCGATGTTTCAGACATTCCCTCGAAGATCGCAGGGCTGGTGCCCCGCGCTTCCGAGGGGGAGTCCAGTGCTGACGGAAAGTTCGACCCCGACGAATGGGCCTCGCCCAAGGAACAGCGCCGGATGGATACCTTTATCCAATACGGCCTGGCGGGGGCCAGTTTCGCCGTCGAGGATTCCGGCTGGCAGCCTGAGGATGAGGAAAGCCTTGAACGAACCGGCGTGTTGGTCGGTTCCGGCATCGGCGGGCTCCCTGAAATCGAATCCAGCGCTGCCGTGGTTGCCGAGGGTAAAGTCCGCCGGCTCAGCCCGTTCTTTATCCCCGCCAGCCTAATCAATCTTGTCAGCGGCCAAGTCGCCATCAAGTATGGCTTTAAGGGTCCGAACCATGCCGTCGTGACCGCATGTTCCTCCGGCGCTCATGCAATCGGTGACGCGGCCAGGCTCATCATGTGGGATGACGCTGACGTTATGGTAGCCGGCGGCGCCGAAGCTGCAGTTTGCAAATTGGGGGTTGCCGGGTTTGCGCAGGCCAGGGCGCTGTCCACCGGCTTCAACGACACGCCTGAACAAGCCTCCCGGCCGTGGGATCAGGATCGCGACGGATTCGTGATTGGCGAGGGAGCCGGCATTGTAGTTCTGGAAGAACTGGAGCATGCCAAGAAGCGCGGCGCCAAAATTTATGCTGAGGTCGTCGGATACGGCATGTCCGGCGATGCGCATCATATCACTGCGCCGGCCGCAGACGGCAACGGCGGTTTCCGGTCCATGCGCGCCGCGCTGAAACGTGCCGGCCTCAATCCTGAGGATATCGACTATATCAATGCTCACGGCACCTCGACGCCGCTGGGCGACGAAATTGAACACGGCGCGGTGAAGCGTCTGTTCGGGGATGCAGCCAAAACAGTCGCCATGTCGTCGACGAAGTCCGCCATCGGGCATTTGCTGGGCGCCGCAGGTGCGGTCGAAGCTATCTTTTGTGCATTGGCTGTTCAAAATGGCGTCATTCCGCCGACACTCAATTTGGAAAATCCGTCTGACGGGTGCGATATGAACCTCGTTCCGCATACCGCTCAGGAGCGTAAAGTGCGCGCCGCCATGTCGAACTCATTTGGTTTCGGTGGAACCAACGCGAGCCTGGTGGTCGCCGAGGTAAATTAAGCTACATGGGACGGATTCTGCGGTGGCTTTCCGTTTTCTCGATACTGATTGTTTTGTGCGCGGCCGGTGGCGCTTTTTGGGGCTATTCGGAATACGTTAAGCCGGGGCCTTTGCAATCCGATCTGGCTGTGGTGATCCCCAAAGGCGCGGGAAAAATAGAAATTGCGAACCTCCTGCAGACGAGGGGCGTCATAACACAACCCCTCGTATTCAGGGCGGCGGTTCGGACCATTGCGCGGGAAAAATCGCTTCGGGCGGGTGAGTTCCTGTTTCCTAAATCCGCCAGTACGAAAGCCGTGGTCGGTATCCTGCAAACCGGCAAAACCGTGGTACGCCGGATCACGGTGGCCGAGGGGCTAACCGTGGCTGAAGTCATGGACCGTCTATATCAAACCGAGGGATTGGAGGGAGACATCACGACCCGCGTCAGTGAAGGCACTCTGCTGCCGGAGACCTATCACTTCTCCTACGGCGATTCACGGGACGCGATGGTGCTTCGGATGCGCACGGCTATGGACAAAGCATTTGAGGAATTGTGGAACCGGCGGGCTAGAAATTTGCCTTATGAGACTGCGGCCGATACGCTGGTCATGGCGTCGATTATCGAAAAGGAAACGGCGCGTGCAGATGAACGGGCAAGGGTGGCCGGGGTTTTTGTAAACCGCCTCCGTCGCGGCATGCGCCTGCAATCAGATCCGACGGTCGTATACGGCGTCACCGACGGAACCGGCGCCCTGGGCCGCCCTATACAACGATCGGATTTGAACAATCCGCATCCCTATAACACTTATGTCCACAAAGGCCTTCCGCCGACGCCAATCGCCAACCCAGGCCGCTCATCGATCGAGGCGGCGCTCAATCCTGCGGCAACCGATGATCTTTACTTTGTCGCTGACGGGGAAGGGGGGCACGCGTTTGCCCGGACCCTGACCGAGCACAATAGGAATGTTGCCCGCTGGCGCCGGCTGACGAAAAAACAGCGGGAAGCCGAGAAACCCAGATAGTCCTATTCTTTTTCCGGCAATCGCCTGACAATCAGTTCCGATATCCAAACGGGGATCGTGTTCATCAGCCAAACCATGAAATACATGGGCCAAGGAAAGGAGATCCGGTGTTTCTTCTTGGCGAGCCCCCGGCGGATAATTTTCGCGGCCTTGTCCGCCTCCATAAACATGGGCATCGGGAATTTATTGGATGCCGTAATTAGGCTGGCGACGAAGCCCGGACAAATGACCGAAACAGAGACGCCATCTTCATGGCACCTGCCGCTGATACCCTCGCCGTAGCTCCGGACCCAGGCCTTGCTGGCAAAATATGCCGGATCGCTGGGCATGCCGCGAAAGCCGGCGAGGGAACTCATCAAGGCAATCTGCCCGGACCTCCGGGCCCGCATTTTTGTCACCGCCGGCACGACTGTGTTCAAAACCCCATGGACGTTGATATCGAGGATTGCGGCATCGCGCGCACGGTCATCGATTTCACCCGACGTTCCGCGGGATACTCCTGCGTTCGCGACCAGTAGGTCTATAGGGCGGGAGTCATCAATCTCGTTCAGAAAGGCCGCCATGGCGTCTTTATCTCGCACATCAATGACGCGGGCGTCGACCGTCGCGCCCTTGTTCCGGCAGGCAGCTGCGACCGCTTCAAGCCTGCCGCTATTCCGGCCGGTTAGGGTGAGATGCGCACCTGAGGCTGCATAGCTTTTGGCCAAGGCCTTGCCGATGCCGCTGGAGGCGCCGGTGATCACAATGTGTTGGACTTCAGCCACTCGTTGCCGGCGGTTAGAAACGCAACTGAATACGGCGAACCGTCGGTATTTCAGCTTCAATAAGCAATAGATCGTCCATCTCTTTCTTGGCAGCGCCGGCGGCCATTTGGGTGACGACGAAATTACTCGTATCCACGTTGTCAGCGACCACTTTGTACTTTAGGTACACGGAACCGCCTTCAGGAACCTCCAGGAAGAGCTTTCCGTTGCCGCCATTATAGGACTCTTCGTGCCGGCCGGATTTGACGTCTAGATAAAAACCCGTGCCTGAGTAGAAATCGCCGACCTCTAGCCAGTTTAAGACAAGGGTAAACGGGCTCAGACTGGTGAAAATATTGCTGGGCCGGTAGACGAATAAACGGCCGTCGCCGGGCAGAAGTTCAGGTAGCCATTTCTTCGCGTCGCCGTACTTGGGCTGATTGCCGCAACTGGCTAGGGAAAGCGATACGAGGAGAACTGATAAAATTTTTCTTATGTGAGGCATTTCTGCGCTGGAAGGCAAACCGTGGTTAATGTGCGTGGATTCTATAACGAGTTCAATAGTCAATCGGATCACATTATCGGTAGCGGCCAAAAGAGAGTAAAATCCGGTTTTTAAAAATTATATCATATGATATCATTTTGTAGAGTTATAGAGGCGCAGGAGGTAGAGCCAGAGATGTTCGGTTTTAGACGTGAGTCACGCCCGGTGGAATTGGGACCCTATCCGTTGGAGAGGTTGAAGCGGGATGGGGGCATTATCGATGAGGAATCCCGAGAGCCGGCCGTGGCGTCCTCCCAGCCGTTGAATGTCGATGATTCCCCTCTGGCGCGCGCCGCTGTTAACCATCTGGGCGCGTACGAAACCATCCGAGAGCCACAGCCGTTCAGCAAAAAAGCGCCGGTGCCCGATGATCTGGCGCTTCGAGTGCGGGATATCAAGGGCTGCGGGTATTTCGAAGATGCCTCTCAGATTGGTATTTGCCGAACCCCGGCCTCTGCTTGGCTAAGCCAGGAAGACAAAACATTGACCCACGCCGTGGTGATTTTGGTCGAGTATGGTCTTGAGATAGATCAAGACAATGCCGCGGCAGACTGGGTCCAAGGGAATGAGCACCTGTTGGCAACCCTTCGTGCGGCAGAAATTGCTACCATTACTGCCGGGCAGATCGGCTCCTTGGGATATAGCGCTGTCTGCCATTGGGCAGGGGCGAGCGATGTCGATCTCGATAAGTTAACCGTCCTCGCAGGATTGGCGATCCGGACGGACAGTGGCCTCCGCAATCCCTATCTGGATGACCGCTTTGCGGTGGCGGTTGTCACCACTGATTACGAACTGAACGTCGACCTACCTTTGGCGG
>JAYPHU010000010.1:0-98517 GCA_038127535.1 Rhodospirillaceae bacterium
ATTCGATTGAGGATTTCCGAGGCGACCTGGCCGGCGCCGGGGTGGAGAAATCGGTCTATATCCAGGTCAACTGGCCCGCCGGCCAGGAAGTGAACGAGGCCGCCTGGGTGCAGGAAGTCGCCGAAAAGAGCGGCTGGCCCCACGCCATCGTCGGCTATGTGGATTTTGCCGCCGGGGACGCCTCGGCAACCCTCAAGGCGCTGTCGCAACATTCCCTGATGCGGGGCATCCGCCAGCAGCTCCATTGGCATGAAAACCCCCTCTATAAGTTTCAGCCCACGCCGGACCTGATGAACCAGGCCGCCTGGCGCAAGAACTTCACCCTGCTGCAGGACTATAACTGGACGTTCGAGCTGCAGGTCTTCGCCTCCCAAATGACGGACGCGGCACGGCTGGCCGCCGACTTCCCCGCGACACAAATGATCCTGCAGCATTGCGGCATGCCGGAAGACACGTCGGACGCCGGCAGGACCCTGTGGCGAGACGGCATGAAACGGCTGGCGGATCAGCCCAACATCCATTGCAAGTTCTCGGGCCTGGGCACCTTTATCCATCGCAATGATCCCGGCTTCATCGCCGAGATCACCGGCGAGTGCCTGGACATGTTCGGCGCGGCCCGCTGCGTGTTCGGCAGCAACTATCCGATCGAGAAACTGTGGACCGAGTACGGCCCCATCGTCGATGCGTTCCGTGCGGCGGTCGCCCATTTGCCCGAAGCCGAGCAGGCCATGGTGCTGCACGACAACGCGGTCACGCTCTACAGGCTTTGATGATGGCGGAAGCGTTTACCCCCGATCCGGAATTGAACCGGCAGTATTCGAACGATCTCTGGGCCAGCAACGGGGCGGACTCCCGCGCCGCCGCCAACGCCAAAAGCCTGGAGATCAGAGAGCGCCTACCCGGCCATCTGGATATTGCGTACGGCGACGGGCCGGACGAGGTGCTGGACATCTTTCCGGCCGGCGCCAGTGCCCGCCCGGTGCATGTGTTCTTCCACGGCGGCGGCTGGATGCGAGGCTCCAAGGACACGGCGTGTTTCACCGCCGGGATGATCACGGACGCGGGCGGGCTGTTCGTCGCGGTCAATTTCTCCAAAGCCGATAAGGTCGGCCTCGCCGAGATCACGGCGCAAAGCCGGGCCGCCGTCGCCTGGGTCTATCAGAACATCTCTCACTATGGCGGCGATGCGGAACGGATTTATGTCTGTGGCAAATCCTCCGGCGCACAACAGGCCGGCATGGTGGCCTGCACTGACTGGTCGGACTATGGCCTGCCCGATGACGTGGTGAAGGGCGGCGTGCTGGTCAGCGGGTCTTATGACCTGACGCCGATGAGCAAAACAGACCGGCGCACCAATGTGGGCGTGGACGAAGCGGTCGCCGAAGCCCTGTCGCCGGCCCTGCACATCCCGGCCACCGGCTGCCCGCTGGTTCTGGCGCACGCACAGCACGATGCGCCGGAACTACATCGCCAGGCGCGCGAGTTCGCCGCCCTGTGGCGAGCCGCCGGATACGAAAGCCGCTTACTCGTGGAAGAAAACGTGGATCACTTCAGTATGGCCGTGCCCATGGTCGATAAGGACAGCTATGTGGGTCAAGCCATGCTGGCGCAGATGGGCCTGCTCTAGCCACCGTCTTTTTCGAACGCGGCCAGCGCGGCGGCGACCTCACTCATCACACTCTCCCAATCACCGATCTTGGACTGGCGGAACAGCCGCGCCGACGGATACCAGGGACTGTCGTCCCGCTCCAACTGCCAGCGCCAATCGGGGGCGAAGGGCAGAAGCACCCACACCGGCTTGCCCAGCGCGCCGGCCAGGTGCGCGACGGCAGTATCCACGGTAATCACCAGATCCAGCGACGCAATGGCCGTGGCCGAGCCGGTGAAGTCGTGAATCTGCGAGCGAAGGTCGACGACGTCTGCGCCCCAGTCCATGTCCGAGAGCTGATCCCCCCGGTCGTCGAACTGCAGGGATATCCAATGGGCGTCGGAAGCGGCAATAAGGTCCTTAAATCCCGCCAACGGGATCGACCGGTTGAGGTCGTTCTTGTGGGTGGGCCGGCCGGCCCAGGCGAACCCGATCACCGGTTTGTCGTCGCTGATGTCCCCCAGATCAATCTCCACATCCGGGGTCAGTTTCAGATATGGCGTCGCCGCCGGGACGGACTCTCTATCGGTCTCAAACAAATGCGGCAGGCTCATCACCGGCGCCTGCAGATCAACCGCCGGCGCTTCCTCACCCCGGGCGATCACCAAGGCCACCCCCTCCACCAAACTCAGCAGCCGCACCAGCGGCGCGTGGGTTTCAACAATCACTGTCGCACCCTTCTCTGCCAGCAGCGGCGCATAGCGGATAAACTGCAGCGTATCGCCATAGCCCTGTTCCGAATGGACGAGGATGGTTTTGCCGTCCAGGGTCCCGCCGTACCATAAAGGAATTTCCCCGTAGCGGGCGATAAACTCGGGCAGCCGCCAGCGCACCTCGTAATCCGCGAACCCGCCCGCCAGATCACCGGTCAGCAGCCTTGCCAGCCCCCGGTTCCAGATACCGTCGGCATGATTGAGCTCGATAGCCAGGGCTTGGTCGAATAGTTTCAACGCCCCAGCCACATCACCTAAAGCCTGCCGCACGCCGCCAAGGTTCACCAGGGCGGTCGGGTGACCCGGCTGTTGCGCAAGCGCCTTTTCCAGCGCGTCCGCCGCCTCGTTCAGGCGATGCAGCCGGGCCAGCGCGTTGCCCCGGTTGACACCCGCATCGATATTCTCCGGATCAAGGGACAGAGCTTTATCATAGGCCTCCAGCGCGCCCGTATAGTCCCGCCGGTCATATTTCACCGTCCCGAGGGCATTCCAGGCCGGGGCCGCATGGGGAAACAGGCTCGCGGTTTCGCCGGTCAAAGTCAGAGCTTCGGTCAACTCACCGGATTGCCTTAACGCCTCGCAGAGGTTTACCCGCGCCTCCAACGAGTAACCGTCTGATGTCACAGCATGTCGCAGGAGTGCGGCGGCCTCTTGCAGGCTCGATTGATCCAGCCGGATGGCGCCAGCCACCGCCAGCGCCGCCGGCAGACCGGGAGATGCCGCCAGGGCCTTTTCAGTCGCCTTTTCCGCTGCGGCCAAATCACCACCGCGCCGATGGAGATCAGCCAAATTGGTCCAGGCTTCGGCAAATTCGGGCACCAACTCAACCGCGCGCCCATAGGCGGCATGCGCGCCCTCGACGTCTCCCATCTCCTTGAGGATGGAGCCCAACGTGTTGTGCGCTTCGGGATACACCTCGCGCACGGCAAGCGATTGGGTGACGAGCTTCCGCGCCTCTTCCAGCCGGCCCGCGTCCATCGCCAAGACCCCCAGCAGATGCAGTGCTTCGGCATTGTCGGCATCGGCCTCTAAGGCTTGGCGGTAATAACCCTCCGCGCTCTGTCGGTCTCCCACCAGATGGGCCTGCAGGCCTTGGTTAACCAATTGGTCCGGATGTTGGTCGCCGTTCATCACTCTCCGGTCTCGGGAAATGCCGGGCGGCAGTGTCATTTTAAGGTTGCCCGCCGCAGCCCCTAAGACCCCATAAAATCCGGGCTCTGCCGCGAACAGGAATTCTACTTTAACTCATTGTTTATTAACGAAGTAAGACCAATGTTAACATGAGTAACATGCCTCGGATTTCTCCGTATATCCTTATCGATAAAAGGGGGGGTACCGTGCCCGGGTCTTTAGCAATGGGGCAATGCCGTCCGGGGGGACGGCGAAGACGAGGGACTCGCCATGAACGCGACATCAAACAATCGTAATACCGATCTTTTGACCAAAGTCACCAAGGCCGCCACCGGCATGGCCGCAAAGGCCGACCGGGCTAAAGTCGGCCGGCTGGTACGAGCATTCTATTCCAACACCTCCCGACAGGACCTGTCGGAAAGAACGGTGGATGAACTGGCTGGTTCAGCCCTGGCCATTATGTCGTTCGGTAACAAACGCCGGCCAGGTAAAACCCTATTGCGCGTCTATAACCCCGAGAAGAAGAAAAACGGCTGGGACAGCGACCACACGATCATTGAAGCGGTGACAGACGATATGCCGTTCCTGGTGGATTCAATTACCTCTGAGCTCGGCAGCCGCGGCATCACCGTGCATCTGGTGATCCACCCCATCGTCCGCGTTGTCCGCAATTCTGACGGCGGCTTGAAAGACGTGCTGGAGAACGGCCGGGATGCCAAAGGTGCGGCATCCGAGGCTTTCATGTCGTTCGAAATTACCCGGCAATCAAGCGCGGCTTCCTTGAAGGAGTTGGAACAAGCCATCGCCGGAATCCTGAAGGATGTGAGAGCGGCGGTTGAAGACTGGCAGCCCATGCGCGCCAAGGTCCAGGAAATCATCGAAGAGACCAAATTGCGGTTCGCCGCCGCCGGCGCGACAGAAGTGGCGGAGGCGCAGGACTTCCTACAATGGGCCCATGATGACAATTTCACCTTCCTTGGTTACCGGGAATACGATTTCAAAGGCAAGGGCCTGAAAGCCAAGGTTGCCATCAACAAGCAGTCCGGCCTGGGCGTTCTCCGGGACGACAATCGGGTCGTTATCAAGGAGCTTCGTAATCTGGATAAAATGCCGGCGGAAATCCGTGCACTGGTGCGCAATACCGATCCTGTGGTGATCAGCAAGGCCGATGTCCGCTCCACCGTCCATCGAGCCGCTCTGATGGACACGATCGCCGTCAAGAAGGTAGACAAGGACGGCAATGTGACCGGTGAACGGCTAATTGTCGGCCTGTTTACATCGGTCGCCTATTCCACCAGCCCTCGCGACATTCCCTTGCTGCGCCGTAAAATAGAGAAAATGGTGGCCCTAGCCGGCTTCCCCACCACCAGCCATGACGGCAAGGCGCTTCTCCACATTCTGGAGACCTACCCCCGGGACGAGCTATTCCAGACGCGGGATGAGGAGTTGCTGGAGACCTCCATGGGGATCCTGCACCTGCAGGAACGCCAACGGGTCGCCATGTTCCATCGGTTCGACAATTTCGGCCGCTATGCCTCTGTCATGGTGTATGTGCCCCGGGACAACTTCACCACCCGGCTGCGACTGCGTATGCAGGCGATGCTGGAAGAGGCCTTCGGCGGTGAAGTTCTGGGCTTCAACATGGAATTCAGCGAATCAGCCCTGGCACGCCTCCATGTAACTATTTCCCTGCCGGGACGCTACAAACGGATGATCGATACGCCGGCTGTCGAAGAAAAGTTGAGCGAGATCGCCCGATCTTGGTCGGACCGGATCACAATTGCGCTCACGGAATCCATGGGTGAAGAAGCCGCTGTTGCGCTTGGCAATACCTATGCTGATGCGTTCCCGTCGGGCTATACGGAAACATTCTCCCCTGCGCAGGCGTTGAACGATATCGAGATGCTGGAACGCGTTGCCGCCACCGGCGACATCCAAGTCCGTCTCTATCCGCCGGAAGGAGCGACTGACAATTCCGTTCGCTTCAAAATGTTCCATGCCGGCTCGCGCGTCGCCCTCTCCGAGGTGCTGCCGATGCTGGAACATCTCGGCCTCAAGGTTCTGGACGAGGTCCCCTACGAAATTCGACCGGCCGGCGAGGACGCCGATATGATCATGATCCATGATTTCGGTATGGTCCCGGAAGGCGGCGGGGACCTGGACGTGGACGCCATCAAAGCGAATTTCGAAGAGCTGTTCACCAACGTCTGGCATGGTGATGTGGAAAGCGACCGCTTTAACGCCCTGGTGCTCAATGTCGGGCTCGACTGGCGGCGGTTGGTGATCCTCCGGACCTATGCCAAGTATCTGAAACAGGCCGCTGCGCCCTTCTCTCAGGAGTACATGGAAGAGGCCCTACGCCAGAACCCGAAGGCTGCCACTAAGCTGATCGAGCTGTTCGAAGCGCAATTCGACCCGGCAATCAAGACCGGCCGGGATAAGCTGACGGCCAAAATCTGCCGCCAGATCGAGGCTATCCTGGAAGATGTTCAGAGCGCGGATCACGATCGTATCCTGCGCCGCTTCCTGAACGCCATCGACTCGACCTTGCGCACCAACTACTACCAAACCACGGCTGACGGCGAGCCGAAGCCATACCTGTCCATCAAGTTGGACAGTAAAAAGGTGGATGAACTTCCCCTTCCCCGGCCGTTACGGGAAATTTTTGTCTATGCGCCCCGGTTCGAGGCCATTCACCTGCGGGGTGGCATGGTGGCTCGCGGTGGGCTTCGCTGGTCGGACCGGCCGGAAGATTTCCGGACCGAAATTCTGGGCCTGATGAAGGCGCAGATGGTGAAAAACGCGGTCATCGTGCCGGTCGGCTCGAAAGGCGGGTTCGTGGTCAAACGTCCGCCGGCGGAAGGCGGACGCCAGGCATTCATCGACGAAGGCATAGCGTGCTACAAAATGTTCATGGGCGGGATGCTCGACATCACCGACAACCTCAACGGCCCGAAAGTCGTTCAGCGGCCGAATGTGGTCCGCCGGGACGGCGACGATCCCTACCTGGTGGTCGCCGCCGACAAAGGCACCGCGACCTTCTCCGACATTGCCAACGGTGTGTCCATCGAATACGGCCACTGGCTGGGCGACGCCTATGCGTCCGGCGGCAGTGTCGGCTATGACCACAAAAAGATGGGTATCACCGCCAAGGGCGCCTGGGAGTCGGTGAAACGCCACTTCCGGGAAATCGGCAAGAACATCCAGAAGGAAGACTTCACCGTGGTCGGTGTCGGCGACATGTCCGGCGACGTGTTCGGCAACGGCATGCTGCTCTCCAAACACATCAGGCTGGTGGGCGCGTTCAATCACCTGCACATCTTTGTCGACCCGAAACCCGATTCCGCCAAAAGCTGTGTGGAACGCAAGCGGCTGTTCGACACACCCGGCACCGCCTGGACCGACTATAATGCGAAATTGATCTCCAAGGGCGGCGGGGTGTTTGAACGTTCCGCCAAGAGCATCCCGGTGTCGCCGGAAATGAAGGACCGTTTCGGTCTCACCAAATCTCAGGTCACCCCGACCGAACTGATGCAGGCAATCCTGAAAGCCGAGGTTGAGCTCCTATGGTTCGGCGGCATCGGCACGTACGTTAAATCCACGCAGGAAGCGAACAGCGACGCAGGTGACCGGGTCAATGATTCCCTTCGGATCAGCTCACCCGATCTCCGTTGTCAGGTGATCGGTGAAGGCGCTAACTTGGGCGTCACCCAACGGGGCCGTATCCAGTTTGCCAAATTAGGCGGCCGGCTGAACACGGACTCCGTGGACAACTCCGCCGGCGTCGACTGTTCCGACCACGAGGTGAACATCAAAATTCTCCTGGACGCGGTGGTCGCCGACAAGAAGCTGAACGAGGCGACCCGGAACAAGCTGTTGGAACGGATGACCGATGAGGTCGGCGAGCTGGTTCTGCGAGACAACTACCTGCAAACCCAAAGCATGACCCTGGTTCAATCCCAGGATGCTGAGCTTCTGGATATTCAGGCGCGATTCATCCGCATGCTCGAGAAATCAGGACGGTTGGATCGGGCGGTGGAATTCCTGCCGGACGATGAGACCCTGGCCGAGCGGGAGCTGAACCATCAAGGTCTGACACGACCGGAAATCGCCGTGGTCATGCCGTATGCCAAACTGTGGATGTATGACGAGATTTTGGCCTCCAACTTGCCGGACGCGCCGGAACTCAAAGAGGACTTAATCGAATACTTCCCGACGCCGCTCCGCAAGACGTACGAAAAGCAGATCATGCAACACAAACTGCGCCGGGAGATCATCGCCACGGTGGTGACCAACAGCATGATCAACCGCGTCGGCGGCACCTTTGTCACCAATTTGATGGAGAAGTCGGGGGCCTCGCCGGTCGACATCGCCCGGGGCTATATCGCCACCCGGGACGCGTTTGGCCTGGAACCCTTGTGGCAGGGGATCGAGGCGCTGGACAATATCGCCGCTGCGGATACGCAGATTACCCTACTCCGCGACGTCAATGAGTTGATCGAGCGGGCGACCTTGTGGCTACTAAGGCACGCCAAGCAGCCGATCGATATCGGAGCTACGATCCGGGAATTCCAATCCGGCATTAAACAGCTTTCGGGCAAGATCGAGAAGATCGTGCCCAAGGAAGTCGTGGACCGGGTCAACTTCCGGGCCAACCGGTATATCAGCGCCGGCGTGCCAGCCGCATTGGCAAAGCAGATCGCCTACCTGCGGCTTCTGGTATCGGCCCTGGATGTCATCCGGGCGGCCTCCGCCAGCAAGATGAGCCTGGACGCCGTCGCCGCGCTCTACTTCCAGGTGGGCGAGACCTTCGGCATGGGCTGGCTCCGCTACAATGCGGAGAAGCTGCCGGCGGATAGTCATTGGCAAAAGCTTGCCGCCGCCGCCATGATCGAAGAGCTTTACGGTCATCAGCGGGGCGTCACATTGCGGATCATGCGGGACGCCAAGGGCAAGGGCGACGTGCTGAAGGTTTGGTCGAAGAAGAACGAAGGCCTCATGGATCAGACCGCGCAAATGCTCAACGAGTTGGAAGCTGGCGAGGTTGTCGACCTGTCCATGCTGGCCGTCGCCAGCCGCCAGCTGAGCTCCATTGCAGGCGGGTAGTTCCGGCCTTAAAACTTAGGGCATGAACGCGTCCGACATGACAAACCGGCGGGGCCAGATCGCCTGGGCCTTCTATGATTGGGCGAATTCCGCCTTTCCGACGGTCATCCTGACCTTCGTTTTTGCGACCTTTTTCACACAGAAAATTGCGGAAAACGAGATCACGGGCACCTCCCAATGGGGATACGCCATGAGCCTTTCGGCGCTTGCTGTGGCGGTGGTGGCACCCATCCTCGGGGCTATCGCGGACAACAGCGGACGGCGCAAACCTTGGTTGGGTGGTTTTACCCTGATGGCCGTGATCTCCAGCGCGCTCTTATGGTTCGCCGAACCAAACACGACTTTCATCCTTTGGGCGCTAGTCTTCGCGGGGTTGGGCAACTTCGCTTTTGAATCCGGTATGGTTTTCTACAACGCCATGCTGCCTGATATCTGCAAACCGGAGAGATTCGGCCGCCTATCGGGCTGGGCCTGGGGATTGGGGTATGCCGGCGGACTGTCGTGCCTGGTAATTGCCCTGTTCGGCTTCGCCCAGGCGGAAAGACCGTGGTTCGGCCTCTCCAAGGAAGGAGCTGAGAATATCCGTGGCACCGCCACTCTGGTCGCCTTTTGGTTCATCGTGTTCTCTCTCCCGCTGTTTCTTTTCACGCCGGACAAGCCGGCAACGGGGGTGCCGTTTGGCCAGGCCGTCCGGGACGGCTGGACCACGCTGATCGGCACGTTCCGCAATCTCCGCCAACACGCCCAAACGGCGCGATACCTCATCGCCCGGATGATCTACACCGATGGTCTCAACACGATATTCGCCTTCGGCGGCATTTACGCCGCCGGGAGTTTCGGCTTTACCTTCGAGCAGATCATCACCTTCGGCATCGCCATTAACGTGACCGCGGGCTTGGGCGCGGTCGGGTTTGCCTGGGTGGACGACACGATCGGCGCAAAGACGACGATCCTTTGGGCCGTGGCCGGGCTGACAGTGTTCGGTATTGCTCTCTTGATTATCGAATCGCAGACAATGTTCTGGGTGTTTGGCCTGGGCCTGGGCATCTTCGTCGGACCTGCCCAGGCGGCCAGCCGGTCCCTGATGGCCCATCTGGCTCCGGCGGAGCTGCGCACCGAGATGTTTGGCCTCTATGCCCTGTCCGGCAAGGCGACGGCCTTCCTGGGCCCGTTGGTCTTGGCTCTGTTTACCGACATGTTTCAAAGTCAGCGGGCCGGCATGGCGACCATTATCGTCTTTTTCATGGTGGGCGGCGCGCTGATGCTCGGCGTCCGCGCGCCCAAACAATCAGAGGAAGGTTGAAACCCTTCGCAATCGCTTATATGGATGGCTCATGACATTTCCCGACCAAAAATTCTCCGATGCCGGCGCCTATTCAAAGGCCTATTTCGAGGCTTATGCAAAGGCCGCCGCCAGCGTCGATGGGGATAAGCTCTCTCAGGCGATAGACATTCTCAGCAAGACCTACGAGACCGGCGGAACGCTCTATGTCTGCGGCAACGGCGGCTCGGCCTCTATCTCCAACCATCTGGCCTGTGACCATGGCAAACTATTGGCGACCGATACGGATCTGTTGCCCCGAGTGCATTCCCTCGCCGCCAATGTGGAAGTGATCACCGCGATCGCCAACGACATCTCCTATGACGAGGTATTCGTGCATCAGCTGCGTCTCTCCGCCGGAGCGGGTGATGTGGTGATGACGGTCAGCTCATCGGGCAATTCCGAAAACGTAGTGCGCGCCGGCCAATGGGGCCGGGACAATGGCCTTGAGGTGATTTCACTCACTGGGTTCGACGGCGGCCGCTCGGCGGACGTCGCCTCGGTCAATCTGCATGTGGACGGCGACAATTACGGCGTCATCGAAGATGTGCACCAGTCCCTCATGCACCTTATGGGCCAGTACATGCGCCAGGTGCGCATGGACGAGGCGACCATCAAAGACCGTAAATTCTAGTTATCTCTTAGTGCCGGAAGTGGCGCATGCCTGTAAAGACCATGGCCAGGCCCTTTTCGTCGGCCGCCGCTATCACCTCGTCATCACGGATGGAGCCGCCGGGCTGGATCACCGCCGTTGCACCAACCTCCGCCGCCGCCAATAGCCCGTCCGCGAACGGGAAAAACGCATCCGACGCAACCACGGAGCCCTGTGCCCAGTTTGTTACATCACCGGCCTTATCCGCCGCGTCTGCGGCCTTCCAGGCGGCGATACGGGATGAATTCACCCGACTCATCTGACCGGCGCCGACGCCCACCGTCATCCCGTTCTTGGCGTAAATGATGGCGTTGGATTTGACATGCTTGCCGACGGTGAAGGCGAACAGCAGGTCCTGCAATTCCTGTTCCGTTGGCTCCCGTTTGGTCACCACTTTCAAGTCCCCGTCGATGATCGCGGCGTCCCGCCCCTGGAACAGATAGCCGCCGGCCAATGTTCGTACCGTCGTACCACCGGACGTAGGGTCGGGCAGGCCGCCGGTTTCCAGCACCCGCAGATTTTTCTTGGCGGCGAAGATATCCTTGGCCGCCGCATCGATCTCCGGCGCGATCACCACCTCGGCAAACAGGTCCGCGACCTCCTTGGCGGTCTCCGCATCCAGGGTCCGGTTGAAGGCGATGATCCCGCCGAAGGCACTTTCCGTGTCGCAGGAGAGCGCGCGCCGGTAAGCCTCCTTAAGACTGTCCGCCACGGCGACACCGCACGGATTGGCATGCTTGATGATGGCGCAGGCGGTGTCCTGAAACTCCGCCACTAGCTCAAACGCGGCGTCCGTGTCGTTCAGATTGTTGAAACTGAGCTCCTTGCCCTGAAGCTGGCTGGCCGTCGCGATGCCGGGGCGGTATTCACTATTGGTGTAAAACGCCGCCGATTGATGCGGGTTTTCGCCATAGCGCAGTTCCTGACGCAGCTCCCCGGCCATCACGATGCGTTCTGGAAATGGCTCATCCAAGACATCCGCAAACCATGACCCGATCGCTGCATCATAGGCGCCGGTGCGCCGGTAGGCCTTGGCCGCCATCTTCTTACGGAAGTCGAGAGAGGTCGCGCCGTCATTGGCGTCCAGTTCGCTTAACAGCGTCTCATAATCTTCAGGCTCCACAATCACCGTGACCGAGGCATGGTTCTTTGACGCCGCCCGGATCATCGCCGGGCCGCCGATATCAATATTCTCGATGCAGGCGTCGTAGTCCGCACCCGAAGAAACGGTTTGTTCGAACGGGTAGAGGTTAACCACAATTAGATCGATGGGCGAGATGTCCTGCGCCGTCATCTGCTCCTCGTCGCTCTTATTGCCGCGCCGGGCCAGCAGGCCGCCATGCACTTTCGGGTGCAGGGTTTTAACCCGCCCATCCATAATCTCCGGAAACCCGGTATGGTCGGAGACGTCCTTGACCGCCACACCGGCGTCCCGCAAGGCGGCAGCCGATCCGCCGGTGGACAAAATCTCCACACCGCGCTTTTCCAGCGCCTGGCCCAAATCTACCAATCCCGACTTGTCGGAAACGGAAATGATGGCGCGGTGAATGGGGTCTGACATGGGGTCCTCCGGGGAAACTTGGACGTAAAAAAGCCGCAGCCCGTATAGCAAACGGGGCGGCTTCGAACTACCCGGAAATTTCGGATTCTTGAGAGGGTGTTATTCGGCCACTTCAGCCGAGGTTACACCACCTGCGGCAGGCGCATATTCGGGAACCAGCGCACGCAACAAGGGGATAATTTCAGCCGAATCGCCCGATTTTTCCGAATCGCGTAACGTATTCAGTTGGGATTTCAATGACTCCAGATCGGTTGACCTCGGCGCGGCGATTAACACCCCATCCCGCGCCGTGGGCTGCGGGGATTCGGCGCCGTGGAGCACTTCTTCGAACAGCTTTTCGCCGGGCCGTGTGCCCGTGATGGTGATTTCGATATCCTTCTCCGGGCGCAGGCCCGCTAGCCGGATCATCTGCCGGGCGAGGTCCATGATCTTTATGGGCTCACCCATGTCCAAGACGTAAATCTTGCCCCCTTGCCGGCGTTCGTCCCTGCCGAGCGCCGAGGCCTGCAGCACCAATTCCACCGCCTCGCGGATGGTCATGAAATAGCGGGTCATATCGGGGTGAGTCACCGTCAGTGGCCCGCCCTCCCGAAGCTGACTTCGGAACAGCTCGACGACAGAACCGGTGGATCCCAGCACGTTGCCGAACCGGACCGTGACAAAGCTGGTGTCCGTGTCGTCCTGATTTTGTAGATCCAGCGCTTGGCAATACTGCTCGGCAAGCCGCTTGCTCACCCCCATGACACTGGTCGGGTTTACCGCTTTATCCGTGGAAATCTGAACAAAGGTCTTCACCCGGTGGACGCGGGCCGCTTCGGCGACATTGATCGTGCCGAATACATTGGTCTCGATCCCTTCGCCCACATTGGCCTCAACCAGCGGCACGTGTTTCAGCGCCGCCGCATGGAACACCAGGTCAGGGGAATCCGCCCGCATAATGTCATCAATTCGATCAGCATCACGAACATCGGCGATGAGCGCTTGCCGGGAGAGACTTGGATGACGCTTGCCCAGCTCCAGATCAATCCGGAACAGACCGTATTCAGAGTTCTCCACGAGCGTCATGTGGCTTGGGCTTAGGTCCGATACCTGGCGCACCAGCTCGCTGCCGATACTGCCGCCGGCGCCGGTGATCAGCACGCGCCGGCTTTTGATCAATCGCTCCATCGCCACCTTGTCCAGCTTGGCCTGCGGACGGCCCAGCAAGTCTTCTACATCAATCGGCTTGAGGTTCGGGCGGATATCGGCACCACTCTGAAAATCCGACAAAGAGGGTAGCCGCGCCACTGTGAGGCCCAGTTTTTCACCTACGGAGAGAATGGAGTCAATTTGGTCCGAGGTCAGCCGTTCCGCCGACAGGACCAGACGCTGCGGTTTTTCGTTTTTCTTGTTTAGCGCGGCGACGATCTCCGGCAACTGCTCAACCGTGCCCATGACCTCAACGCCGTGTATATCCCGACCCACCCGGCTCGGCGAGTTGGCAACCAGACCCACTACCCTGTAATTTGAATCCGAGCGGAACACATCCCGGATAAACAATTCCGCGCTGTCACCTGCGCCGATAAGGAGAATCGGTACACGAAGGTGAGCATCCCGCTCCATCTTTTGATCGAGCCGGCGGTCCTTGAACATTCGGTAGAGGAATCGGGGAGCGCCCAATAGCGCAATCAGCACGAACCAATTGATAAACGGCAGGGATCGTGGCAAATCCTCCAGCCGGGTAAACGTAAACATAATGACCAGGAAGATCAGCACCACCAGGCTGGCCGCCTTGGTAATACTCAGCAGGTCATTGAGAGACGCGTACCGCCAAAGCCCTCGGTACGTGCGCATAAAGCGGAAGACCACCGCCGCCACCAGGGTGAATGCGAGCGTTCCCAGGTAAAGCTCTTCCTGAGGGTAAAACGCAAGATCCGTGCCAAGGCGCAAAAACAGCGACACGGCAAACGCAATAGCCGCCATCAGGACATCGTGCGCAAAGGCTACATTGGGTCGGTTAAACATCATCGGGCCGTAGGCTAACTCTTTGTCCCCTCACGGAACCGTGGCGGGGCTGCGGCCAACATATCATATCCAGAATCAAGGGACAGCCCTTGGAAACGATTGCCGCCGATCAGTGTGTATTTCGAAACCAATTAGCCGTCGCTTGAAGTCCATCAGCTACGGCAAACGGCGGATTCCAGCCAAAGGTACTGCGGAACTTGCTTCCATCCACTTGAAGCGAACCGGCTAATCGGTCCACTGCAGCCGACTTGCCCAGGCACATGGCCGCGAGTCGCAACAGCCCAACGGGAAAGCCGAAAACTTTTGACGGCACACCAAGCGCGTCGCTAATCCCCCGCGCCAGTGCCGGTGTGGACAGGTCGTCCCCGTCGCTCAGCAGATATGTCCCTGACACGGGGCCTTCATGGCCCACTACGGCCTCAATGGCCGACACCAGATTACCCACATACAAAAAGCTACGTTGATTGACGATTTGACCCACGGGCAAGGGCCGCGATTTAGCGCAGGCCCGCAGCAGCGACAGAAAATTTCCTTTTACCGCGGGACCATACACCAGCGGCATCCGCAAGGTGACAAACTCCATATTGGACGCTTGTGCCAACTCGGCCAACCCCTTCTCCGCCTCCCATTTGGAGGTGCCGTAGGCATCCTCGGGAGCCGGAACATCCGTTTCGGAAAAAGGCCGGGCCGTCGTCCTCTCCCCGTTCACCTTGATACTGCTCAGAAACACAAATCGTTTGACCCCGGCATCTGACGCAGCTTTGGCCAGCGCCAGGGTCGCATTTCTGTTGGACAGCCGAAACGCCGCCAAGGGATCAGCCGTATAGTCTTTCATCACATGGACACGCGCCGCCAGATGGACGACGGCATCCGCCCCGGTGACCGCTTGGGTCCAGTCTGCATCTTCTTGATCCGCCTGAACGTAATAGAGCGGAATATTTTCGGGACCGGCGCGAAGGCTCCTGTTCCGGCTGGTACCCGACAATGTATGCCCCGACTGGCGCAGATGGCCGCAGAGCGCTAGACCCACAAAGCCCGTTGCCCCGGTGATGAGAATCTTACTCAATGCCGGACAACCGTATCGAACACGACCATCATCTCCTTGGCCTGCGTTTCTCTGGAATGGAGTGGCGCGGCCTTCAACGAGGCCTCGGCATAAGCCTCGCGGCGGACGTCATCGTGATGCAGTGATTTCACCACTTCAGCCAAGGCGTCCGCATCGCCGGCAGGTGCCCAAGGCCCGGCGCGTCTTATACCCAACAATTGGCTCGCTTCGCCTTCGGGTGAGACCAGCAGGACCGGCAGGCCCATGCCCATGGCCTCGAAAATCTTGGACGGCAGCACATCGGCAAACGCCGGCGAGTCCTTCAGATGGATTAGGGCGACGTTGCACAGGCTCCAGATCTCCGGCATCCGTTCTTTGGGCTGCGCTTCCCGGAATTGCACGTTGGTCAGTTTGCGCCGGGCGGCCTCGGTCATCAGCATCTCCCGCTCGGCCCCGGCGCCGACAAACAGGAATAGGATATCCGGCTCGTCAGAAAGTTTTTCCGCGGCGTCCAGAACATTGATCAGCCCGTGCGCCATGCCGTGGGTGCCCAGATAGCCAACCACAAATTTGCCGCCAATCCCCCATTCCTCGGCCAGCGCCTGATCCCGGGGGCGAGGAGCATAGCGCGACAAATCCACGCCGTTCAGGACCACGTGGATTTTTCCCGCAGCAATCCCGCGGGATACCAAGTTATCCTTAAACGCATTGGTGAGCGCCGCCACCGCCGCCGAGCGCCGGTATAGAAACAGCTCGAATTTCTCCATCAAGCTCAGGAGCACGCCTTTCTTCATGGCGCCCACGGCAGAGATGGAATTCGGCCACAAATCACCCAACTCGAAGACGAAAGGCCGGCGGTGGCAAAGTCCCACGGCCCAACCAGCCATCGCCGCGAAAAACTGCGGCGACGTGGAGACGACCACATCCGGCTTCGGCTGAAACAGGCCCGCGACGAACCCGGTCACCAGAAAACTCAAAAAGTCCAAAGATCGGCGAAGGACGCCTTGATTCGCGGCGATGAAAGTCTTTACCCGCACCACCCTGATGCCCGACATGTCCTCGACCTGATGCCAGGCATTCCGGTAGCCGTCGAAGACCTTCCCTTGGGGGAAGTTCGGCGCACAGGTAATAACCGTCACCTCATGCCCCCACCGGGCCCAATAGACCGCCCGCTCGAACACGCGGGTCGCCGCCGCGTTTGTTTCCGGCGGAAAATTTTCCGTGAAGAAGAGAATTTTCATGTCAGGGAAATGCCGGGTCCGGCATCAGGATATTCGGGCGCCGGTCAGGTAGGCCGAACAAATCTCCGAGAACTCGGAATCATTGGCTCGCTGCACTTTCTCCAGCACACCTTCTTGATCGGGGATGATGATCGTGACGCTGCCAGATCCCAGGTTCTTCTTGTCCTTGGAAATGGCGGCCAGGAATTCAGGCAATGGGACATCTGTTTTCTCAAACCCGGAAAAATTAGCCTTCAGGGTAGGATGCATTCGGTCAAAATGGGCCTCCGGCGCACGGCTGGTGCGCGCCGCAACGTAGTTTGCCATATCCATCCCGATGGTAACGCCGATACCATGAGGAATGCCGTAGTCGGTTGCCGCTTCAATGGCGTGGCCAAACGTATGGCCGTAATTAAAGATATTGCGGGGACCCGTATCGAACTCGTCTGTCTCGATATAGGGGTGTTTGATCTCCAATGCGCGCCGGATGTAGTGATTCAGCACATCCCTGTCCGCCAACAATTTCCCGTAGTCGGCAGCCAGAGCGGCGAATGATGCCGGACCGTCAATGGCGTGCACCTTGAGTATCTCACCGATGCCGGAACGTAAGTCCACCTCATCCAGCGTGTCCAGGAAAGCCCCACAAATATGAACTTCGTCCGGCGGGGTGAACGTCCCGACAATATTTTTCGCGGCAGCGACGTTTATGGAACTTTTTGAGCCAATGCAGGAATCCGCCTGGGCCAGTAAAGTGGTCGGATAAAGCTGCCACCGGACACCCCGGAGGAGCGTAGCGGCCAGAAAACACGTAATGTCTTGAATGATGCCGCCGCCGATTGCGATTAACTGATGGTCCCGGCGAATACCATTGGCAACGAGATGGCCCACATACTCGGGCATCTTCTCGAGTGATTTATTGTCCTCAGTGGCTTCAATTCGAAGGACCGAGTCGTGGGCCAATACGTTATCCAGCTCGTTTGCATAAAGCTCCGCCACATGGGTATCGATAATGAAGTGCGCACCGTCAAAAGATGCGGCGTTGAGCTTGGCGATTGCGTCAGGGTCGAAAACGGCCGTATAGGGCCCTTTGTGAGATTTCACGACCAGGGACTCAGACACGGGTCATACCCCCATCTATGGCAATGTTTTGCCCGCTGATGAACGTGTTTTCCGGTCCGCCGAGCCAGAAAACAAATTCTGCCACCTCTTTGGGTTTCCCGAGCCGGCGCGCCGGAACAGCGTGAAGTAGGGCGTTGATTTGGTCATCATTGAGAACTGAACGGGTCATCTCGGTTTCAATCACCCCGGGAGAAACACAGTTCGCCAAAATACCGAACTCTGTTACCTCGGCGGCCAAAGCGGCGGTCATACCTACCAAACCGAATTTGGACGTCGCGTAGGGCGCACGCAGTTCCTTGCCAATTTTGCTCCAGACCGAGGCAATATTGACGATCCGACCCCAACCTGCCGTTTTCATATGGGGAACCGCCGCCCGGCAAATTCGAAAAGGAGCAGTCACATTGATGCGCTGGATTTCCTCAAAGTCCGTCGGATCAATCTCGGCAAAGGGTGATATCCGATTGATCCCCGCGCAGTTCACGACCACGTCGGGCTTGAGCTCCTCTATTCTTCCGCACAACTGATCTACGTCCGACGACAACAAGAGATCCGCGGCAATCAACTCAACACCGCCGGGCACTCTCCTCTCTGGACTCGATCCCACGCCGGTGACCTTGGCGCCGGCCTCGATAAAGTTTTCAGCTATAGCGTATCCGATCCCCCGGGTTGCGCCGGTGACCACGACATTCTTACCGCTCCAAAAGTCGCTCGTCTTCACTGTCTCACTATCCTCGAATTTTGCATACGACTATCCACCGCTCTCGCCGGTTTGACGCGGAGATTGTTTAAAGTAGAGCAGCAATACACACACAACTGCGCCGCCGGCGATAAGTCCACTGATGGGTGCGTAGGCCGATGTTATCGCCAATCCGATCAAAACTATGTTCGCCACAGCCACGGAGGATGATACCCGGGCGTGGGACATGCCCTTAGCGACAGCCTGCTGATAGAAATGTTCCTTATGGGCTCGCCAGACAGCATCTCCCCGAAGCGCTCGCCGGTATAGAGTAAGCGTCGAATCCGTCAGGAAGTATAGTGGCAGGATGAGTGCCGCTGCCCAGAGCCCGGACGCGGCCAGGTCAAGTAACAACCAACCCAGCAGAAACCCAAGAGGGACGCTCCCCGCATCGCCAAGAAAAATTTTTGCGGGAGCCCAATTGTAAAACAAAAATCCGAGCCCGCTGCCCGCCACCAGCACGCCGACATGCCCCACTGAAGAAGTCCGGCCCGACATCACCACAACAATGAAAAGACCGAGACCGATCGCCAGTGTTTCCACGCCGGCAATGCCATCGACTCCATCCATAAAATTGAACAAGTTGACGAACCATACCCAAAGAATTAACGCAGCTAGCGTATCGAGCCACGAGGGGAATAACCCCTGGAAAATCGGGTCTTGAAAAGGAACGATGGCGAGCACAAGGGCGGCGGCGGCAAATTGTACCGCCAAGCGCAAGGCCGGCGAGAGCCCCCGTATATCATCATAGAAAGACACACCGGCTAAGATTATGACTGCCGCGCACAGGGCGGCCAAATCTTTCAAAACCATCGAAACGCCGGAACCTATAGCCCCGGCCCCCAGGACAATCAGGCCGAGAATGATTGCCGTAATCGGTCCGATCCCGCCCCCACGCGGCACAGGCGTGTCATGATTCGAACGGGCGTTCGGCACATCCATGACATTGAATCTGTTCAGATGGGGAATAAGCCACTTTGTCAGGATGGCCGACGTCCCCATGGCGATAAAAAAAATGGCGGCTGGAGTAATCAAATCCATACCGCCTGTATATATCATCCGGTTATCAAATCAATCGGCCCGCTCGAGGACCACTCGGTGTAACGCTTCCACATAGCCGATGATCTGGCTACTGCGCGCCGGTATAGGCCCCATCGGTCCATTGGAAAAACCTTCTCAGTCCGTCCTGCAGACTGACCTGCGGGTCAAATCCAAGCTGACGTTTAGCCTTAAGAATGTCCGGGCTCCGCCGCATCGGCTCGTCCGCCGGATAACTGTCGGGATATTCAATAATGTTATAGTCCACATCTGTGGCAGCGGCGGCGCGAATTTGGTCAATCAATTCCAGCATAGATACCTCCGGGCTCGGATTCCCAATATTATAGGCTTCCCCGGGTACTCCCTTCAGAACTACCAACAAAAACCCGACGATCGCATCGGTAATATAGCAGAACGTGCGTGTCTGCGACCCGGTGCCGTAAACGTTCAGAGGCTGGCCCGCCTTTATCCGGCTCGCAAAATTAGGTAGAACGCGATAGTCCGATTCCTGCATGCCGGGCCCATACACATTAAAGGGCCGGATAGTATTTGTGTGAGTCCCGTGCATAGTGTGAAAGATATAACAAAGCGTCTCGCCGACCCGTTTGCTCTCGTCGTAGCAGGCGCGGGGTCCCTGGCAGGACACATTGCCCCGGTAACTTTCGGACATGGGAACATGCTTGGGATCCGGGTCGCCATAAATTTCGCTCGAGGAAAAGAAGGTCAACCGTGCGCCCTTCGCTTCGGCAAGTTCCAGCATATTACGGGTGCCACTGACGGCGACCTCAAGCGTCTCCAATGGATACTTCCGATAATAGAACGGGCTGGCGATACCCGCCGCATGAATGATGTAGTCTATCGGTCCATCGTGCGTAAACGGTTCAATAACATTGTGGTTGATGAACCGAGTGTGAGGCTGATCTTCGATCCTTGCCCCTTCATCGCCGACCGTGATCAGATTGTCGAGAACGATCAATTCAGCCGCTTCTTTCAGCACGTCTTCATTCAAACCGGCTAAAATGCTCATGAAGTAACGGCCCAGGAACCCCCGCCCCCCTGTGAGCAGAACTGTCTTGCCGCTAAACCCGTCGGCCTGGGGCCGCAGCCGATCGATTATTTCAGTCAGATCTTCCGCCAATAATGCCGCAGACATACTCAAATGACCTCCAACGTCGGGAGCGGAACGATAAACCGTCCGCCAAACTCTCTAAATTTTTGATGGTTTTTCATAATCGGGTCGGCAAAGTTCCACGCCAATATGAGAACATAGTCCGGCTGCTCGGCATACAGATGGTCCGCGCTAACCACCGGCACATGAAGACCTGGTGTGAAGAGCCCCTGTTTGAGAGGTGAATCGTCTACGATAAATTCTATCGTTTCCGGGCCGATATCGAAATGATGCATCAAGGTCGTGGCTTTGGCCGGCGCGCCGAACCCCACAACTCTCTTGCCCTCGGTCCGCAGTCGGGCGAGAAGGGCCCCCAGTTCATCCTTTAGTTTGTCGATCTGGGCACCGTACCCCTTAAGCGTATTAGATTTATCGAGCCCCGCTTCTTCCTCCAGCCGGATCAGCTGCTCGACCGAGCCGTCCGAAGCATGAGGGCCACCCGCAAGCTGCGCCATGCCGCGGAGACTACCGCCGTGACTGGATGTCCGTTGAACCGCGAACAGGTCCATCCCATGCTTTGAAAAAAATCGCTTCAAAGGGGTCACGGAATGATAGGCAAGGTGCTCGTGGTAAATCGTATCGAACAGAGTCTCCTGATAGACATCCAGCAGGTACGACACTTCGAAAACAAAGACGCCATCCGGCTGCAGTAAATGATGAATGCCATCGGTGATACCGGCCAGGTCGTCGGCGTGGGCGAACATATTGTTCGCCGTCACTAAAGCAGCTCGCCCCTTCTGTGCAACAATTTTTTCGGCTAAGGACCGGTCAAAATAGACGGGCCAGGTCTCGATACCCTGTTCCGTGGCGGACTTTGCAATATCCACGGCGGGGTCAATCCCGAGAACGGTCTGATTATTGAAAAACCGAAGCAGTATGCCGTCGTTTGAGCCAATATCCACCACCAGCGCGCCATCGGAGATATTAAACCGGCCCTGACATTCCTGCGCATACTTCTGAAAATGGGCAACGAAGCTCGCCGACGTTCCGGAAACGTAGACGTATCTTTCGAACAGATACGCTGGATCAACCACATCGAGCAATTGAACGTGATGACAGGTTTCGCAGAAAAAGACATCGAGCGGAAAAGCCGGTTGATCTAAAACCAAGTCATCTGCCGGCACAAAATTATTGGCCGGCGGCGTCGGCGCCAGAGACAGCACTTGTATCAGCTCCGAGCTGTTGCACAGACGGCAATCAGTTCTTCGAAAACAAAGAGAATCGGTCACTCGCCGGCGTCTTCGGGGGCCCAGGTGGTCAGGCCGTCGGTCGGCATCATCTGAATCCGGACGACATCCGCTTCATACGAAGCCTGATCACGGGGATTTCGGGATAAGGTAAGAAAGACCGTATCCACAGGAAATCTCATCCCGTGGTCAACCATCGGCGGGGTAAACACCATCTCCCCTTCCTTGACGGTGAGCAGCTCCGGCTCCTGGTCACTGCCGGTGGGACGATGGAAATACTCGATAAGGCCGGAAACCACATAGCAATAGTGCCAATCTGTTTTGTGATAGTGATTGGCCCGCAGGGTGCCCGCCTTGGACTCGATCATCACCGCGCTTTTCATAATTACATCCGCCAGCGGCTGAATTTTTCCGCGAACATCTTCAAACGGCTTTTCCAGCTTTACGACACCGTGAGCGGGCCAGCGGGACATTTCCTCATCGGACAAGAGCTCCAGAACCGGAAATTTGGAAGATGAACTGGTCATGGGAAATACCCGTCACTAACGGAACAGATTGTAACGAAGGATACAATAGATGGCACTAACACCGTCTTTCCATCCGATTTTTTTACCTTCGTTATAAGTCCGGCCGGAATACCCGATTCCCACTTCATAGATCCTGGGTTTAGGATCGACCTTACTGATTTTGGCAGTTATCTCGGGCTCGAAGCCGAAGCGATTCTCTCGCAACTCAATTCTATCTAGAAGCTCTCGCGTCAAAACTTTGTAGCAAGTTTCCATGTCTGTCAGCGTCAAGTTCGTGAACATATTGGACAAGAACGTCAGGAATCGGTTCCCCACCGCATGCCAAAAATAAAGCACCCGGTGCACGTCTCCTCCCACAAATCTGGACCCGAATACAGCTTCAGCTCGGCCATCCAAGATAGGGGCCAGCAACTTAGGATACTCATCGGGGCTATATTCCAAGTCCGCATCCTGGATTAAAACAATATCTCCGGTACTGATTTCGAATCCTTTACGCACGGCCGCGCCCTTGCCCATATTCACAGGATGCTGGTCTGCGACGATACGGTGATCGTTGGCCGCCAATCTCTCTATAATTTCGACGGATTTATCGGATGACGCATCATCAACAATCACCAGTTCGAGACTAAGGTTAGACGTATCGGCGCTCAGAACCCGCTCAATGGCCACGGCCAATGTCTGCTCTTCATTGTAACAGGGCATTACCACAGAGAGCTTGTTAAACGTGGTTTCAGAAGTGCTGGTGTTCATGGAATTCGCTCGTTCCGCTGACGTCTATATTCTACGGTCTTATCTTGGAGTCCACGAGTTGCTTCAGCGCTGAATTTGTCAGCCTGGACTGCTGAATTGTTTTCTCATTGCCAAGTTTTCGATTTTCAACATTGGTAACAGGCGCTTCGTCTCCTTGGGACAAGAGCCGATTGAAGTCAAAATCATTCGGCACGCTGTGTAGTTCGAAATCGGATTTCTTCAATGACCAGTACTTAATTCCAATATTGGTCCATACATAGACCCAATAATTGAAATTGATATCAAGATTGTATCCAAGCCGGGCCGCACGTTTGGCCAGTAGAACCGCTTTTAACACAGCCAAAATATTTGCCGGCCGCTTCAGCAAAAAGATCATTCGCAGGAACATCATCTTGCGGCTTTCAGCGTTGCCCAATTGAAGCTTTAAATATTCAAGCGGAGATCCGTACCCCACCCCGTCAATAGGTACGAACAGTTTACTTTCCACAATTCGGTCCACGTGGTTTTTAAATCTTGCCAGTTGGAATTCCGCGTCCGTGTATTTGCGGATAAAGTCGATAAATCCGTCGGCCAACGCCTCGGAACCCTGCAGGTACCTGACATTAGTCGTTATTTTCCGCCGGACCGTCGCGCTTTCATCATCCGACACGAGACGATCCGTCCGCTTCATCCTCGCGTAAAGCGGTGTACCCGGCAGCGCCATCAAAAAGGATGGATCGCCGCCAATCGTCCCGGTATCCCGCATAAAATCTAATGTTTCATCAAAAACAGTGGCTGTATCCGAGTCAAATCCGAAAATGAAACCCGGTGCGATGATGAATCCGTAAGACTGAATTGTCATTACAGCCGTCTCTAAATCCTTCGTGTTTTGAACCTTTGCAGTTTCTAATAAGGAGTTCTGATTGACGGACTCAAGGCCAATGAAGACGATCGAAAACCCGGCGCGCCTCATTTTGTCCATAAGGTCCGGGAACTTGTACAGGTTGATCGTCAGCCAGGTGAATATGGAAATCTTGGCGTTGACTCTTGTCCTCCATTCAAGAATGGCATCCACGCACTTGCGGGCCCATGCGGTGTCTCCAATGAAGTTGTCGCAGGCAAATTGGAACTGAGTAATCCCCAGCCGGAAATACTCGTCCAACTCCGCCACGATGATTTCCGGATTCTTATTATTGGCACGGTTATTTCCCGGTAATACCCGAATATCGCAAAACTCACACAGGAAAGGGCAGCCCCGAGACACCTCGACTACGGCACCGTAATATGTCGGAGCCTGAGACCGGTATAAACTAAAGTCTACCGACTTCACTTTATCCATCGGATACCGCTCAGCGCGGATAATCTTTTCGATCTTGTCCCGTTCGCCAAGGGCAATTTTGTTCAAAAAATCTGGGAACGTTTGTTCCCCGTCGAGAATGAACAAATAGTCGAAAAACTCCAAATTGGATAGCTTGCCCTCTTGCTCCATGGACCAAGTAATCGGACCGCCCAACACGAAAATTGCATTTGGATACTTTTGTTTCAGCAGATCAAAAACCGGTCTAATCGACTCGATATCCTGATTGATCCCCGAAAAAGCAAAGATGTCTGCCGCCCCGATCTCATCCGGGTTGCTTATACAGCAATCATAGACCGTCATATCCCATTCGTCGGGCACATAGGAGGCAAGTGTATAGGCCCACAGGGGACTAAAAAGTGTCCCGTAGTTTTGGTCGTAGTGAATATTTGGGGCGTGGATGAATGAAAGTTTCATTGTCGAGCGCAAATCTAACAGCAATCGATTTAAACAGTTGTGTTCAGGCTAAGTCACAAGAATAACTATCTTCTGATCAAATACCGCTGACAAACAGACATCGGATAAACACTAACATGCCATCATACTTTGTCTTCTCCAACCAGGAAACTTGTGATGTTCGTCTCTCACAAACATCAGAGTATGACGGTTCCTTCTGCCGATCATCGTCAGAGTTTGCAACTTTTCGTCTGAAGTTCGTAGACAGCTATAATTTGCGATACTTCACTTACCGTAGACAGGGTGCGCGACAAAAAACCCCGAGCTTCTAACTCAACAACTTTCTTCGCACACCCCATCTGAACCAACGACCGCCACTGTTGGCTGCCTGTTGTTTGGTCCGTACTTACTTCCGAAACAAGTAAGTGTGTTATTCCTTCTCTGGCCAGCCGGTTATACAGTTTAGACGGATTAGAAACCCCCGGGCGCACATCTATTTTCGCTTCTTGCACGAAATGTCCGTAGTAGAACGGAATCTGCAAATAGTAGTTCAAATTCCGGAATTCGGTATACAGCTTCGAAGACGGCGACAGATTTTGATTGGCCCACTTAATTGCCCCGTAACCGGATAGGGTTCGATCTAGATAAGCATCTTTCGATTCGGACGAAAGTTGGTACGCCACCGCGTTGATCGAAAACAAACCAAGCGCGCCCGACTGTATACCCAATACGGCGACAAAGACGCTGACCAACAGCCGTTTTGCAAATGGCCGCGACGCCCAATGAACCGCCGCAATCGAAAACAGAGCTAAAGCGACGGGATACAACGGCAGGAAATGACGAACCCGTTGTGAGGGCCCAAGGAAAAACCAAAGAATGTAGAGCGAAAGTAGAAACCAGCCGACAGGCAACAGCGAGGAAGAGCCTATCTTGTCTCTGAACTTCCACAAACCAGCGATCGTCAGCGGCAACAGCAAAACCAACAATGGCCCAAAACCAACGCGTCCCGATTCCAAAATCCGTAAACCGGCAAATGTCGCCAGGAACGGATAAGAAATCAGTCCCATCAGTGTCCGGGGAATTTCTTTTTCTTCGGTGGCGAGATACTTGGACAATGCTATGTGATGATTCATGTCCCAGATAGCGCTGTCAGGCATTCCAAGAACCGCAAACAGTGTGGGGAAGAATGGATCGCCGCTGTTAAGCCAGTTCCAAAAATACCACTGCCCGCCGGCCAATAGAGCAACAAAACAAAATAGCCCCGCCAGCAGTACTATTTCTTTTGTCTCACATCGCTTCAAAGCGACCGCGCCAAAGGAAACGAAAATTGCCGTCATATAGACCAGCCCGGAATATTTGGATCCGGCAAAAAATCCACAAGCCATTGCCGCGACGATTAGGAAGGATCGTTGCTGGTTCTCAGTGAATCTTGCCAGACAGATCACAGCCAGTAGAACAAACATTGCTGAGCGGGATTCAATGTGACCGCTGCCGCTGCTGTAAATAAAGGCTGGAACGGAGGCAAATGCCAAAACTATGGCTAGGCTCCAGTTTCGTGAAAGGTGGGGCCGAATAAACTGATAAAACAGAGCCAGCGCACCCCAGGCCGACATTGATACCCAGATGGTTAGAGCCTCTTCGCCACCAAGCGCGTATGCGGCAAGGTAGGTCATGTGGGTCATCAGTGGAATGGCACCATCCATCGCTCTCGGGATGAATTCCACTACGCCCCGTTCCGCAAAGTGTTTCGGAATATCAAAATGATACGCAAGCGAGTCTGCATCTGAGGGCGGCGCCAGCCCCTCAATACCATCGAGGACTGCGAGCGCAACGAACGCCATAACCAGAATCCAAGTTATAGCATTAGCGGGTTCTGGCGACGTTGCAGTGACATGTGCGTGACGCCAAATGAAATAGACGCCCGGGCTGCCGACAACCATTAGAATTGACAAGGACGCCGGACCGATACCGCTAAAAACTCCGAGAAAGAATAGTGCCCAGCCCAATACGCCAAACCCGATGGCAAACGACCAGGACGCATATTCCTGCCGGGTTAGCCGGTCCGTCACCCTAACCAACTTGAGCACAGCGGCGCCAAAGCCGATACAAGCAATGGCCTGCCAGATTGTCACCGCAAAGCCTGTCATATTAGCCCCAACCGGCGAAGAACCGGTTCGACCAACCACGAAAATTGTTGCAGATAGCCTGCCAGGACAGCGATCACCCATATCGAAAGGCCAAGATTGACGGCCAACTGCCAGCGAGAAGTATCCGCAGGTCCATTGCGGTCCAACTCGTCAGAAATGGCTTCGATCAGGTTGAGTGGAAGCAGCAAGATGGTCGTCGCCGCAGAAACGATATGGCGCTTGGCCAGATGAACGGATAGGGCTTCCCAATGCAACGCCAATACCCGGAATCCCAAACTGCCGATCGCCGAACCTGGATGACGTCGAAGTCCGGAGAAGTGCCGAATTGCAATTCGCAATGTGTGGCGTAAGCGGGACCTTGTTTGGCTGGTGATGCTGCCCTCGGTGATGTGGTAGCGGGTCAGCGGTTGATCAAACACGAGGCACCGCGGTCCAAACCGGTCAATGAGTCTCAGCCAAAGATCAAAATCCTGACCGATCCGCAAATCCGTATCGAAGCCGCCAGCGTCAACGATTGCATACCGACGAACAACCACCGAACTGGTGGAAATAAATCCTCGTTTGTAGAAACCATGAAACAACATAGACCTGGAAGATTGATACCGTTTCGCAATATCCAGATAGGTTTCTTCCCCGTTTCTCTCAATCCATCCATTGTGCGCTATCAGTACCAGGTCGTTGCGATTAATCTGCTCCATGGAACGTTCAAGCTTCTCTGGAAACCACTCGTCGTCGGCATCTAGAAACGCCACGTATTCGCTCTCGGCAAATTTCAACGCTTTGTTCCTGGCGGCGCCGGCGCCTAGATTCTCCTGCTGGCTGATCCGAAAATCTATTGATCCGCAAAGAGCCCGGCAGGCCTCGGCCGTTTCAAAGGTGCCATCATCGGAACCATCGTCAACGACAATGATCTGAGATGGCGGCAGCGTCTGTTTTGCCGCGCTGGCAATGGCTCGGGTGATGGTGGCCGCCGATCGGTACGCCGGAATTACCACGCTGATGGAGCTCAACTGGCCGGACATATCTCGACATCACCAGTCCAGGGCAGGTTTGTATAGTTGGAAACTATAATTCTAAAAGATGGCTCCGATTGACCGTAGGCCAAGGAGCGTCGCGCCGGCAAAACGGAGACTTCTCCCTTGGTCCGCAATACCACGGGGCCAATTTGGATCTCTCCGCCGCTCGCCGTTACTGGAAAAGGAGTGTGGAATACCCTGTACATCCGATGCCGGCCATTTCCCGCGACCTCGTCCCTCAAGCGAAGGCCCTCGCCCTTGAACGCCCAACTCCGCCGCCAGCTATCGACACCGGAAAGACGCGCAACCGCGCGGGTCGTTAAAGAAAACCCGTTAGATGTGTCTTGATAGTCTGGGGAAGGTCCGCACACCTTCTCTCGAAATTCCTTCCCGTAGTACGGCTTATTCTCGGGGTAGGCCCCCTGTCCGTCTATGAGAAGAGTATTGTGACTCTTCGCCGAGATGTCGTCTTCTCCTTCGGGTCCGTAGGACAATCTGCCGGGGTCAATCAAAACCCGTTGGTTGCCGTAGTGAAGTTCAAATCCGCCGAAATCCTGATGCGCGTGTCCGGGCTGCTCGGGCCAGCCCAGCGGCGGGGCATGCCAAATCGCTGACCACGAGCCCATTTGGCGGCGGCGCCAGGCGCTGGGTTTCAGAGAGGTTCTAGCTTCGACCCGGCAAGACAGAATCGTTTCCGGGGCCGTGCCGGACAGCCGTTCCAGCCAACCGGTCTTCTCACCAAACGCCAAACAAACCAGATCGTCCGGCGGACAGTCTGGTGAAATATCACCGATTAACGGAAGTCCGCCGGGCATGGCAAACATTGACGCTGCGGATAGGGCATGGCAGGCAATGTCTCCCAGCCTGGCCGCTTCTGGCCGGCCCGCCTCCTCTGCCGCTAACCAGCACTCGGCATACCATTTGGTCGCTAGCAAGTGGTAGTGGCTGGATCCTTCGTTGAGAAACCCGTGGTCATCAAATATCCGGTCGGCTTCATGTAGCAAAATGCGTGAACCCGCCTCTATCCAATCGCTTGCGTTTAATTGGAGCCCCCCGAGGTACAAACCTCTGCCGTTGTTGGCAAGATGGTTTCCTGTGTAGGCGTCACCATAAAATTCAAGCTGATCCCATATGGATGGCCCGTGGCGCGCTAATACAATATGGCTTTCATCGGCCGGTGACGGAACGCCATAGTTGCGAAAAAAGTAAAGCAAGTTTATCAGCCGTTCGGCGGCTGTATACGGATGCCACGGCCAGTTACCCGGCACCGGATTGCTATACACGGATAACCACTGACGCCACAATCTCACAGCCCAGTCAGGCTCGACATCTTTGTCATAAATCCAGGCAAAGCGGTGCAGGGCGAGCAGTTGCTCCGTATCGTGGAAACTCCGAGAATACAACTCGGCCTCCTCGCCCGGCAAAATCGTATAGGTGGCGCCGGCCAGCGTAATTTTCAGAGGCTCTAGAGGGAGCTCAAAATCCTTTTCGGCAAATGGTTGAGCGCCGGCAGGCTCCGCCAAATCGTCGAAGTCCTGCAAAAAATCGGGTTTGCGATGATGCGGCGGATTGGCTGGCCATCGGCCCAACAATCGGCCGAATACCCATCGGCGTAAAACCTTATCATGCGCGAGTGATTTGACTTTGCGAGAGATCGACAAGTGAGATCAGGGCCGGCTAAAAAAGTATGTCAGTTGGTGTTCAGGCCAATTCGCCAGCAAATGATCCCGCTGCAGTCCGAACACACTGCCGCCAACATAGTTCGGGCCTCGAGTGCCGGTAGACAATGACTGATAGCCGATTTCCGCGGTTAATGTTTTTTCCCGCTTTCCCACATCAATCCCCGGGGCGCCATAGGGAACACAAAAGTGGTGGCAAATCTGTCCCGTTTCCCGCTCTATCACTGTTTTTGAAACATAGAGCTCTTCTCGGACACTTGTTTCACTCAGCTGTCCCAGATGCGGATGCGATACCGTATGAGACCCGATGGCCATGCCGGCGGCGATCATTGATCGGCAGTCATCCCAGGTCATAAACTCCAGGCCGTGGCGGGCCATATTCTGCCCGAACACGGCGCCCGCCTCTCCGGACCCGGGTTCAAGAGTTCGCCCGACGAATGAGGTCACCACAAAAAATGTGGCCGGTATCCCCAGTTCATCTATTATGGGGAGAGCATGGGTAAAGCAGGACCGGAATCCATCGTCAAAGGACAGACAAAAGTACCGGCCATCCAGTTTCTCGCCGCTTTGAATAAGCGAGACTGCTGCGTCCTGAGAAACGAACTCGCCAAAGTTCTTCAAATAACGCAGCTGTCGCTCAAATCCTGCTCGCTCGTCATCAAAAACATGATGATAGTAAGGAAATCTGATCCAGCCTGCGCTGTCGTCTATATTTTTCCCAATCGACAAGCAGCGGAGGGCAACCGATCTAAATAGGGTGCGAAGAGAGACTGACATTAAATGTGTATTTCCCGCAGAGGCCTTGGTGCTAGAACGTATCCACGTCCCCGCCCATAATCCCCCAACTATCGTGATCGAGGATATCCGACTTGAGGTTTGCATCGCCGAGAGACCGAACAATGAACGGGGCATTTCGATGCCGATGGAACGCCGCACGGCGGAGCACTTTTTCTATTCGCTCAACATTGCACACGGTTTCAAGGAGCACGGCGCCAAATGCAGATGCCTCTCGAACTACACCGGCAAGAACTGCGGACAGAGCCCTTGGATCTTCTCCTAAAAGTTCAACCAAATGAGCCCGATTGTCCGCCACCGCTCCCCAGACATCACTCTGCATACCCCAAACGCCAGCGGCCACAATCTCTCCGTGCAACCATGCAGTGACCCAGCGATATTTATTTTCCGCTTCCGTCGAATATCGCCACCGCATCCACGCGAGGGAACGGTCAACACCGCAGGATGAATGATGATTTTCCCACAGCGACAGCAACGGCTGCAGGTCCTCGTCCGGCGGTGTTCCGGATTGAATTTCAAACGGGCCGACCCGGCCGGTTGGTAGAACGGCCGCTACCATATCGGCAAGCGGGCCAAGAAGGTCTGGAATCTTGGGGTGACGTGACGGCTTAATAGGCCGCATCCAGTGCATAACATCGCCGGTATGGCTCCATCCCAGCTTGCGCACAAAACCGGGATAGCTTAACGGATTCGGAAACCCGTACATAGTCATGTAGCCTCGGGCCCCCGCAATCTCATAACAGGCGTTTGCCAGCGTTGTGAACACCCCCCGCCCCTGGTAATCGGGATGCGTCATGGTATCCATGGACTGCGCCCCCAGCATTTTCTTTCCGGCGATCCGCAGTGGCGTCGGCCAAAGCGTGTAAGCGCCGGCCAACCGATCACCATCAACGGCCAACGCAACGGGGCAAATTCCTATCGGATTAGATAGATAGCGCCAACGGTCATAGCTTTCGGGGCGGTAATATCCCCAGACATTAAAATAAAGCTCTCTCAGCGCACCAAAATCGTCAGGCGTCATCTCCCGAAATTTAAGTTCAGAATTTGATTTTGCTGTCATCGTTTACCATCAGAAAACAGCACCGAGCGCCAGACGCTGTAATCGGGTTCTGAAAAAACCGAGTTTGGTCTAATTTTCGGACGATCTGAGGACCCGCACAAAACTCTACCTAAGTTCTGAAATGTTACGGAGGGGATTTTCAACCCATCTGGTAATATATCCAATGCAATTTTAGTGCTTGGTAGAAATTGGAACGTCGGCAATCCAGCTAAGATAGCCTCCAACCCTACCGTCGTAGCGGAATAGACCACTGCTGAGAGCGCCCCTTGATCCTGAAGACGCTTGTTCGTTCTATGAATTCGAGGAGTCCCCATGAAGTAGTACGGGGTCATCGGATGGTCCTTGATTAAAACATCCCGGTCTAAATTCGGTAGCGATTCAAAAGCATCAACCATCTCTGCGGAAATATCCCGATCAAACGGTAAGGCCACAAAAATGGGCGCAGACTGATCATACGAATGTTTCACATTCGGTAATGTTCGGAGTGCTCCCCCTAACACAACACTCTCCTCTGTGTAGCCCAGTTGCTTTAACCTAACTTGCGACACGGGTCCGCTCGCTACAATTGTTTCAGGGAAGGTCTTGGCAATACCCTTGTCAGGAGTAGGAAAATAATTCAGTTCCTGTCTTCCAATAGTAGCATGCTGATAGCCTACCGTCCTGGTGCCGATTTTACGGGCATCACGCACAAAAACGCGCTCCCAGGAATGATTCTCCCAAGGCCATGAGACTATTTTTGGCCTAGACTCTTCTAGCCATGCTGATTGACAAATTTGCTGCCAACGAATAATGGCTGGTTGAGCAGTTCCGCTTTCTATCGCTGCAGCTCTCCGGACGAGCCATCCGTTTGGTCCTGCTAAATCGGATCTTTTAGGTCGCCATTTGACCAATGGAAGCGCTAACGTAGCCATGGGCGCCCCCCATGCATGGAGACTGAAATTGCGCTTATCGCCTGTCAGTTCCTTGGCGCGGCGCAGACGGCAATCGACGTGAAACACCCTGACGATATTTTCGAACCTCTTCATCATATCACCAAAATAACCGTCCTCGCCATCTCGGTTCGCTTGCGGGTGCCCATATACCAGCAAACTAACGGATCCGGCGGGAAACATTTTGCGCTGACCACGCAGAAAAAGAGAGGAAAAAAACAGTTCCACGGACAAGGCGATCCGTGCCACGTAACCTCGCAAAACCATTCGTAATTTTTGTTTCCATAGTAAGGGCGGTGGACCCGCTTTTATTCCCTCAAGGGCTGCCAGGTGGCGATACATCCATGGATCGTCACAAAGAACCGTCACATCTTTATCCTGAATGATCCATTTTTTCACGACCTCTGTCCAAGCTAGCATCTGTCCGAAATCCGATGCATTGGCGGCACAGGCAGGCATATGAGCTAAAATGGACGAGGGAACAGATGATAATTTTCGTGCGGCCGCGATCCATGCATCTTCGATGTCATCGAAGGCTCGGGCCAACTCTTCTGCAATATCTTCGACGAACGGCGCTTTAATCGCCGAAATCGTTGAGGCCGAAAGGGTTCCGATCGAGCACCATGGTCCGATTATTTTGAGAGACAGTGCCCGTTTCGATGTTACAAGGGTTACCGGCATGAAATGATAGCGTCGGCGCTTAAGACGGAAACTGGTTTCGTAAACGCTGTAGCGTTTAGCGTGAAATTTGCCACGTACGCGTGATAATCTCGGGGTAGGGTGAAACGGCGAACTCAGAAACTCCATGCCTGTATCCCCGCTGCTCAATTCTGTCAGCGTCGGCGAACATGGATTCGATCACCTCCAAGGCATCCGCTTCATTTATGATATTATAAGGCAAAACTGTGGCGCCAGCAGCTATCTCGCTGCGCGAAAAATCGGTTCGGAAATAGGAGATGGCTTTATCTTCAACGGTCTCCTCTTCCGTCTCACGCAAATCGAAAATTAGGTTTCTTTCGGTGAATTGCCACGCCAAAGCAAGTGTTTCCTTCCAAACCTCATGCAAGTGAAGTATTCCGAGGCAAAGTACGAGGTCGAAACGGGCATCGTTCAAAATCGATAGGTCTGCCTCGTCGACCTTATGAAACGAGTGCTGAGGAAACTTTTCACGAGCCAGATCAATCATCCGTTGGTTAATATCAACACCTGTATAACTGAACCGTCGAATATTTTCGGATATTATCCCGGCAAATCCGCCCTGGGCGCACCCGACGTCAAGAACGCTCACGCCTTCTTTGAGGTTGTCCTTTAAGAAGAACCATTCCGATGGATAGACGTCTTCTGTCTTAAGCCGGTGGTGGTCGAAATAGTTCAACGCATCGGGAACGCCCCAAGCGCGAGCATTACCTAGCCTATTCCTTCGTACAGTCACAGTTCAAGGTTGCCATTCTTGATGGACGCTGCAGTAGTTGGAGTCATTTTCTGTATTTAAGATAGGCTAGTCCATATTCGCGGACTACTTGACAGCGACGATATTCCACGAAAACCCGGCGATATTGCCCAGATATAACTCGATAGGCGTGTCGGGCACTACAGTACGACCGTAAACCAGACGTCCACCGGAGTGTTCCTTATATCCCAGTAACCGTAATATACCGTGTCGAATTTGGGTCAGCCTGGGAATACAAAAATTGTCAAATTGAAAGCTTGCCTTGCGGAGCCTAATTTCCTTGAAATCTCCGAGTAAGCCCCGAATTTCGTTCGCTGAATATACCCTGGTATAAGGATTTTTGGTTTCGCCAAATTTTGGCTTTCCCTCTGTCAGCCTTCCGATCCATTGTGCCTCGGGCCAACATAACATCTCTCCGGTAAAGAGTGCGCGCGGCACTATATTGAACCAATAGATCGCCGAGTGACGCGAATAAAGCATTAATACGGCTTTGCCGCCCGGCTTAAGGACGCGATTGACCTCGGCAATACACTGTTCGGTATTGGTTGAATGATGGAGAACGCCGTTGGAATAAACGATATCAAAATAATCGTCGACAAAGGGCAAATTTTCGGCATCGGCGTTAAATACGGAACTGTCGAGGCCGGAAACCAGTTGTAATTTGCGCGCCGTCGCTGCTGCGCGTTCAGGCGTAATATCTACAGCAGTAACATTTGCACCGTGATGCTTGAACAAAGCAGAATGGGCGCCCGACCCAGACCCGATCTCCAAAACGCGCTTCCCAGCGAGTTCGTTAACCGGCATCTCGACGACGGCCAAGTGCCGTCGCTGATGGAACAAATCCTCCAACTCTTCTAGCTGGCCCGAAAATTTCTCTCTGTCGATATTTTCTTCATGCCCAAGATACGCTTGCTTGTAGAGATCAGCCCACCAAGATTGGATGTCAGCCTTAAGGTCGCCTTCCATAAAAGGCCTAATCAGTGAAAACATACGAATTTCGGATTGAGCGGGAAAATTCGCCCGGCAGTTTCCGCAAATTACGCGGGATGGGGCTTCAAACGTCAACTTGCGAGCACAACAGTTTGGGCACCTTAAATAATCGGGCAGTTTCATCGTCAGTCCTAGAATCGGAATTTCCTTATCATTAAAATTTCAATACTGACCCCACAATGCGTCTTCACGGATGTGCGATTCGACGCGTTCGATATCGTCTGGACTATCCACAGAAAAACTGGGTTGGTAGGCAATGGGGGCGATATATTGATGGTATCCGTTATCATAAAGGCGATTCGAATCACACGCTTCTTTTAGCTCAAGGGGGCTTTCCGGAAGTTTGGTAAACAGTTTCAGAAAATGCCAACGGAAGCCGAAAATTCCATAGATTCGCTTGGCGCCAAGTTCCGGCGAGAACATACCGGGCTTGCAATGAGGGATCGGCTGGCGGGATGTGTATAAGATGCGGCCGTCGAGATCGTGAATAATTTTAAGAATATCCGGGTTTTGATACTGCGCGTCGTCGACGATATTCATGGCGAGCACGGTGCCGTTGATATCCGCGCGCGCCTCCATCGGCTTGATGGTCGCTGCGATCATATCCGGATACATCATGGGTTCATCCCCTTGGACGTTAAGAACGATATCGCCGTCGCCAATACCGACCCCGCAATTCTCGGTCGCTTCCGCAACCCGGTCGAGGGCCCGCGTATGCGTGTCCGCCGTCATAATAACGGGGTATCCTTTCGATTCGGCAAATTCTCGGATTTCATCGTCGCAAGTCGCCAGGAACAATCCATCCCAACGATCAAATAGTTTTGCACGTTCGAAAACGTGTTCGATCATCGGCCGGCCGCAAATCGGGTGAAGGGGTTTGCCGGGAAACCGGCTGGCCGCCATACGGGCCGGAATTATGCCAATGATTTTCGTCATTTTGCCAGATACGCCTTTTCCAATTCATAATTTCCCACGAGAGATTCGGACCTGTTAGTAACAGCCGTTCAAAAGACCATATAAATAAAGTCGTTGGAGTGAGACCCCTTTGCGACAACCACCAACAGTCCGATTAAACCGAACACGCTGACCAGAGGAACTATCGCACTACGTGGAAACAAGCGGTGGCCAGCGTCCCGTTCAATGCACGCTGCCATTATCTCTCTAGTATTCGGCAATACCAAAACGAATATTCCCAAACAAAACAGAACACCCAATGTCCCATATTGATATGGAAGTGTTTCAGAAAACTGAACCCCGACAGACGTAAGCACAGTCGAGCCGTCATCGAACAACGCGCGCCAGGAAGCCGGCAGAATCAAGCCGTTCAAACCTATCATACCCCGTAACGTCGCAATCGCATCGGACCAGCTTTCCGCTCGGAAGAACACCCAAGTCACAACAACCGCAAGCAAGGTGATGGTTCTGGAGACGGCGCGCCCAAACCAAGAAGAACGATTCAACTCTAAGCCCAGTGCTTTGCGGCCTTCACGCCACAAATGATTGATGACGATAAATACGCCATGAAGGAAACCCCAGAATACGAACGTCCATGCGGCGCCATGCCACAAACCGCCGAGAAGCATTGTAATTAAAATATTCAGATAGCGCCGTTGCGTGCCGTTTCTATTGCCGCCAAGCGGGATATAAAGATAATCCTTTAGAAATCTTGAAAGCGTCATGTGCCAACGCTGCCAAAACTCAATAATACTTTTCGCCTTGTAGGGCGAATTGAAGTTCTCCGGCAACCGGATGCCAAACATTCTGGCCAGACCGATTGCCATATCTGAGTAACCGGAGAAATCAAAATAGATTTGGAATGTATAAGCGAGAGTTCCGACCCAGGCCTGGATCATGGTCGGATCCTGGCCGGAAATATTTTGAAAAAAGTTCTCCGCGTGTGCACCGATACCATCGGCGATAACAACCTTCTTCTGGAGCCCGATAATGAATATCGCCACACCTGAAAAAAATTCCGAAACGTTGAATTGTTTGGTGTCGCGCGCCTTGAATTGGGGAATAATTTCCTGGTGGTGAACAATAGGGCCGGCAATCAACTGAGGAAAGAAACTGACAAACAGGACATAGTCCAGAAGACTGGTATCCGTTACGTAGCCTTTGTGAACGTCCACCAGATAGGCAATTTGCTGGAAAGTAAAAAACGAGATTGCCAAAGGTAGGATGATTTCCGGCGACGGCAGGGAGGCGGCGAATACCGTGTTAACTGAACCGACGAAGAACCCGAAATACTTGAACACCCCGATTATTGCCAGATTGAAAACGACCCCGGTGATTAAGAGGGGTCTCGATCTACGCGACATCAATGCCCGGCCAATCAGATAGTTGACGAGAATCGATCCGAGCAACAAAGTCAGATATGGGGGATTCCAATAAGCATAAAAAAATAGGGAACAGACCGCGAGCCATCCGAAAACAGTCGTCCGCCCAGTATACCGCGCCACAAAAAGATAAACGCCAAATACGATCGGTAGAAATATGAAAACGAATGACTCTGAACTAAATAACACTATGGCAGGTTCTTTGTCGTGTGTAACAGTTGCCAGGCCAACGCTTTCGCCGCAAGTTCATGCCCAACTGGCCGCCAATGGCCGTCATTTACAAAATGATATCGCATCGGGTTTCCATCGCGCTCCTGTACACGACGCATATCGATATAATTTAATCCGGAACGCTCAAGGGCTAGAATCAAAGCGTCGTGAATTTGACGTTCAGACGCTTGGTTGTTGCCAATCCACAATCCACGGCTCGGTATCACCATGATCACAACCCGATAAGTCTCAGCGATTTTTTTAAGGCTGTTCAGCGTGGATTTTACCGCCCGCCTATCAAGATCTCGCCGATGTACCTCCGACAAAGGAACAATAAGCCCGACCTTAACAGCAATGGCGCGAAACCATTGAATTCGGCCCAAAACCGACGTCGCCAAAAAATAAAGGCTGGAATGCTCCAATAAAAACCCCTTAACGGTGTTCAAGTTGAATAATGTCCCCGGCGGCGGACGCGCCGCTTCGGATCGGACAACGGGCTTTACAGCGGCAATGTCGTAATCGTTGATGTCGTCGTACATGTTCAAAAGGATAATTACGTCTTTGGCGGCCGAGCCACGAGCACGCGCGTACCGTAACAATTTATCGTATCCAGGAACATCGGTCGGTACAGCAACATTGAAGACTCGCCGACCGATCAACTTTTCCAACCGTTCCGATACCCGATCCTGTTGTTCCACACCCCAACCGAATGCGAAAGAATCCCCAACCAGGATGACATCTTTGTCGGTTGCCGTGCTTAAATCTTTTAAATCTCGCAGTCCATGCTCGTTAAAAACAACTGACACGTTGTAATCGCCCGAATTTTTTACCTGACGGAAATGGCCGTTAGCGGGCCCGAGAACAGGTAAATCCGGCTTCTCCGGATTAAATCGTAAATGGTTGTTGGGATTATAATCGGGCAGCGTAAGACGGACGCCTAACTCCTGTATAATTAGCGCAAGCGCAACTCCACAGAACCCCAGCGCCAACCTACCCAAAAGTACCGAGTTTCTCAGTTTACCGAATCCCCGAAATCACATTGACGAGCCCAATCAGGATCGGCCCGGTAGATTCGATCAACCAATTGCATCGTCCGTAATGCATCGTCGGATGAGCCGTTGATGATTTCGCCGCCTTCGATAATCGCCGTCGCAAACTCATCGATTTCACTGGACCAGGAAGGATCGCTCTCATAACAGGTTGTCACTTCCTTTGGATCACCTTGGTCGTCTTCGGCGGCGTAGGCGACGGTCATTGTTTCATCACCATAACTCTTGGATCCCGATAATATCCCGGACAAGGTAACAGCTCCTTTTTCAAGAGTGATATCCAGTTGGAACATGTGCTTCCATTGCGTGGCCGACGAGTGAAGCATGGCGACGACACCATCTGAAGTACGCATCAACGCATAAGCGTTATCTTCGACATCATGCTTCCAATAATCATTGCTGACGAAACTATGAATTGTTTCGAATTCGCCGGCGAACAACCGCATTAAATCGACCATGTGGATTCCTTGGTCCAACAGGATTCCGCCACCGGCAACGGCTTTTTTAGTACGCCAATCGGAATGTTGCCCGAAGCTGATAAATTTTGATTTTCCGTATACACCACGCAGGTTCATGACACGCCCTAGTTCGCCGGAGGCAACGATATTGAGCGCATCCTGGACGGAGTCGTGATAGCGGTGGTTAAAACCGTATTTCAGCTTAAGCGTGGGCTGTTTTGCTTCGACTGCGCGAACACGGATAACGTCTTCCACCGTCCGGCCGGGCGGCTTTTCGCAAAACACGTGAATACCGCTCTCGAGACCGGCGATGGTCACTTCAGGCGCGATGTCATTCGTCATACACACGAATAACGCATCGAGATCTTCGCCAATAAGGTCCTGATAGTTTTTGAATTTTTTCAAACTCCTGCCGGATAATTCGGAATCTGAAGAATTACGATCACAAACGGCAACAGTAACGAGATCCGGGTGCTGGTCGATAAAATGATGGCGCCGTTTGCCGACAATGCCATAACCGGCAATTCCTACGCGCAAAGGCTTTGTCATAGTATTTTCTGGATTCGGTAGAGATCCGAAATCGCCTCGTTGGCGCGTCCGAGCCGCGTCGACTCACCATCGGAATCGGGATGAATCCAATTACTTTCCTCATCGGACCGATAAAAAGCGTGTAGGAGTTTTAAGCTCCCCAGGCAATCCTCTCGGCTGACCGGGTATTCGGCTCCCTCCCGAAAATGTCGGACGATATCGCGGTACATCTTTTCGTGCCCGTTTCCATAAACACTGAAACCGAAATCCTCGGAGTTGGCCTCGCAAGCCGACGGATCAGGCGTAAAGACCTGAAGCTCGTTGACTGCAATTCCTCCCAGTTGAGCCAACCCCTCGGATCCGACGATACTGAGCGATGCCTCGAAATCGTCTGGGCGAGCGGCAGTGGTGACTTCAAGGTTCCCGACGGCGCCGGACGCATAGGTAAACGTCGCCACCACCGTATCCTCGGCTTCGATATCGGCGCCAAGGGTTCGCATGGTCGCGCTTACTTCCTCAATTTCACCGCCGAGATAACGAAGTAGGTCGATATGATGGATTCCCTGGTTGGTAAGCGCGCCACCGTCGTGGGACATGGTTCCACGCCAGGGCGCTAAATCATAATATCGTTGTGGGCGGCACCAGCGGGTGCGCACACCGACGACTCTGATCTCGCCCAACTCGCCCTGCTCGAGGGCTCGCCTAACGCGTTGAACAGCCAGGTTATAGCGGTTTTGAAAAACGGGAAAAATTTTAACCCCGGCTTTATCGGCGGCGGTACTCGCCCGCAACAAGTCACTCGGTTTTAGAAATGTCGGCTTCTCGACGATAATATTCTTTCCATAAAGCTCGATGATTTCCAGGCCGTGCTCGAAATGCATACCCGAGGGCGTTATGACGGCAACCGTATCGATCTCCGGATGATCGCGGAGCATCTGGTGATAGTTGGTGTAATGACCAGCGCTAAATTCATTGGCGTAATTTTCAGCCTTCTCGGAAACCAGATCGCAAACTGCAATTAGATTCGCGTCATCGACCATATCGATGGCGCGTGCGTGCTGTCCGGCAATCCGCCCGCATCCGATTAAAGCGATGTTTATTGACTTTAACAAAGGGGCTCCTACTCTTTTTCTACTGCTGTATTCCCCATGAGGCGCGAGCGCACACGTTGGACGGTATTGCGGATAGGGTTTTGAAGGTTTTCCGGTAGTTTGACGAGTGTCTTACGTGCATGATCTTTCGCCATGAAAAACGCTAAATTATTGTTACTGCGCCGATGCAAAATCAGGCTCTGTCGAAGAATTTTCAAAGACACTTCAGAATCAACCAGACCACGTTCCGTTACCTTAACGATGCTGCGGTCGATTTGTGCAAACATTTCGTCAAATTGGTCATGATCAAATTTTAGGTAATTTTTCTGGAAACCTAACGAATTGTCCGGATTTGCGACCAGATTGATATCCGGTTCGGCATCATACTTCAGTCCTAAGGCAACGAATCGTTCGATTTCTTCACAGTTGACTCGGTTCAGCGTCATGCTGATAGAAAATTCAAAATCCGTTTTGTTTTTTCTTTGCTTCAACCATTCGAGATTTTCGAGCACCTCGTTCCACGAAGCTTTTCGCCCACGAAGACGCAAGGCATCAAAACTTTCTTCGGTCGCGGCATCCAGCGAAACCGCCACGCCGAGCAACTCCTTGGTTGCCAGAATAGCCTTAACCCGCTCGGTAAACAAAGTCGCATTCGTAATAAAGTAATATTTACACCCGTCGGTCAGTTGATCATTTTCCATAAAGTCCAGAACCGGGCGGTACAAGAACGGTTCTCCACCAAACGGGAGTACGACTTGAAAATGCGGAGACATTTCGGTGATCTGCTGCATAAATGACGCTGGCAGCTTGAGCCGCATCAACGCGTCGTCGCGCTGATAACAGTGATAACAATCGAGATTGCAGGCATAGCTATAGGCAAAGCGCATCCAACGGGGTTTCGATTCTAGGGTTGTGAGCCGCTGATCGAACTCGATCTCGTTCTGGGCCGCATTCTGACGTGCTAGGCTTTGTGTGGGTAAGTCTTCGTACCAACTCAGATTCCGATATCGTTTTCCGCCCTGTAGAATGGGGCAGGTGTGTGGGCACAACAAATGGGCGCCCTCATTAGCCATCTTTTTGCGTATACTCTGGAACCTTTCACCGTTCCAGATGTCTTCCACGGAACCCTCGTTGACATTTCCCAACACGGTCGCGTTGTCGCAACACATGGTTACGTTGCCATTGGGATTATTTACTTCAAAGTGAGTCCAAGGATGGTCGCAAACGAATTTATTTTTCATTCGTTAAATTTCCGAATTTTTATGATCATACTTCGATGCACTCCGATATGGTTGCGACGACAGGCCGGAACTGCTCAACGGTCGTTACTGAAAATCGGCTATATCTTGAAAGGCAGGGCTCAAAAAACGATTGTCGATAATATACTATCGAGTCCAAACGATTATGAATTTCGGGGGCATAATGGCCAAAACCGACCAACTGAAAATTACCCTCCGTTTTCGGCACCTCAAATCCCAATTGGCGCATTGATTCGGCGAAATAGTCTTTGCCGTTCAAGAGCCTTCGAATTGAGGCGTCCATTTCCTGCATGTTGTCCAGCAAGTGATCCAAAATTGCGGCGGCAAATCCGCCCAGCTCATACATAGGCTTAACTTTGTGAAGTATGTCGGTTAATTCGGGCGATGCGACACAGTAGCCAATACGAATTCCGGCTAGTCCCCATGACTTACTGGCGCTACGAATAACAACCAAATGTGGATACTTCTCCGTTAGCCCTAGGACGGTTTTAGGATAGAAAGGCACATAGACTTCGTCGACGAGCATAATCGCCCCAACATTACCCGCAGCCTGAGTAAGCGCCTCAAGTTGCTCAGGTTCGAACACCGATCCTGTCGGACTATCTGGGTTGGGGAGACAGACAAGTTTTGGCCGGAGATCGTGAATCGCCGAAACAAACCGATCGAACCCTATTACAGGACCGTTCTCAGAATACTCATACGGAATCGTTTTTTGGTGGGCACCGAAAATTTTGCAATAGACGTCATACATTGCAAAGGTCGGATGAGTCCGCAGCACAAAGTCTCCTGGATTAATAAACGCCTGAAATACGGAGCTTATGGCTGCGTCAGAGCCGTTTGTTAATAGCAACTTGTCCGCACTCACGCCCAAAAAAGAGGCTAGTTTTCTGTAGACCGGCGCAACATTCGGATAAGTGGCAACGGCCTGATTTGGCAAGTCCGACACTACACCGACAATATGGGCAAGTAATTCTGGATCCAAATTCTCATTTTTGTCGAGCCAAAGCTTTTCAGTTTTCCTCCCGCCATCTTTCAGCCAGTCAGGGCGAACCAGAGAAATATCGGATACGGAATCTCGAGGTTTAGGGGTAGTATACTTCGTCATCGTGAAAAATTCATTGGGTGGTTTCTATACGGTCATTGAAGAGATTTACAAGGTGGCACCGTCAGATCACTGAGCTATCTCGCCAGCAGTAGTAAATTGCCTAAAATCCGGACAAGTTTCGATAAGCGAATCAAAATCACCCACCGCTGTCACTCGCCCCTCCTTCATGAAGACCAGGCGGTCGCATTGGCGGACCGTATTTAATCGATGCGCTATAATCAAAACCGTCATGTCACTGGACAACGAATTTATCGATTTCGTTATTTCCCGTTCTGTCTCGTTATCAAGAGCAGACGTTGCTTCATCGAGAACTAATAACTGTGGATCAATGTAAAGGGCGCGCGCAATGGCTAATCGTTGGATTTGCCCGGCTGAAAGACCATGACCGCCCTCGCCTATCTGTTCGTCAATTCCGTTTGGCAGGGTTTCAACAACGTCTTCTAGACGGGAGAGATTGAGAGTTTCGTGGATACGATCATCGTCAATATCCGAGTCGTCAATTCCGAAAGCAATATTTTTCCGGACTGTATCGTTCAACACACGAATGTTTTGAGGGACGTAACCAATTCGTTTCTGCCAATTCGACATGTTTTCGGACGGATCAACTCCATCGACCTTTATCGTTCCCGACGTTGGCGTAAGGAGACCCATAATGATATCGACGACCGTAGTTTTGCCCGACCCTGACCGGCCGACGAACCCGATCCGCTCTCCAGGGCGGATGATAAGATCGAATTCATTTATCGCAGCAAGTGACGTATTGGGATAGACATAGGACACATTGGCCAAATGTATCTGACTGTCGAACCTAATAACGCGCGCGGTTGTTCGTTGGGGCTGGTCGACCACCACGTTGTATTGTTGCAAATCGGCGTACAGCTCGTTGATATAGGCTGTACGATCTCGAAGTGCCGCAATATTCGAGAGAATTCTGTTCAGCGTCGGCATCAACCGGAAACAGGCCATGCCGAAGAGACCGAGCACGGACACGGCTTCGCTAGGTGAACGGTTAGATGTTAATGCCAGCGCCGCTACTATCAACGCGACAACCAGAAACGATTCCAATCCTAACCGCGGCAAATGTATGGCCGTTGACGTGTTCGTGTAATACCACGCGCGCCAATGGGCGATCTGGCTAAACGAGCGAGAAAACGCCTCATGGCTATGCGATAACTTAATATGACGTATATTGGCCAACGTCTCCGTAATCAGGCCGATGAGGCTCCCTTCATAGCGCATACCGTCATGTCCCCAGCGAACAAAAGCCCGGGCGGTCGATTTCTGGAGGAAATAAGAGAAACCAAGCAGTACAGCAGCGGAAACGCTGATTGCAACCGGCTCAACGAGCATCAGAAGCACAACGATGCCTGCTAGCATCAGGATGTCCAAAACAATCAATATAACGAAGCGCAGGCCCTCAAAAGCCTGGCCGCAACCGGTCACCAAGTTTCTCAGCAACTCCGAATAGGGTCGCCGCAAATGAAATACCAGGGGCTGATGCAGGTAGGTCTTATAAAGTTGCGTCGAGAAATTCGCGCCTTTCAAATACATCACGATATTGACGAGATACACAATCCCCAACTGCAGCAAACTTTTGAAAATAAAAACAGCGATAAAGATTGCGGCAATAACTTTAAGGCCCGCATCCTTGAAAACATCGGGTAAATATTGAAAAACCGAAATCGTCGCCCCCACCTCGCCCTCACCCAAGAGCGCAAGGTGGATAACGGGCAATATCAAAGCAATGCTGAACATCTCGAACAGGGCAAGCGCTAGCATCGGTATCAAAAGCAGACCCAGGTGAACACGATCCGGCAGGCTGACAAACATTGTTAGCTTTTTTAAAAGCTCAATCATGGAAATCTGTTTCTGATCAAACAGCGGCTCAGGTTTGGATTAAACAAACTGGCCCGGAACAATCGGCTTCCGGTCAATCGATTTCCCGAAAGTACGGTAAAGTAAGTGGGTCACCTGCCAAAACACGGAAGAAAAGTCCGTAATAATATCGAACGCGCCGGATATACGCGTAACCGGCGGCGATAACCGCATGAAATTTCCCCCTACTCAGACAATTGAATAAATAAACGGGGCTGACGAACCGTAATTCGTAGGTCGTAGGCAAGGGGATCGCAAAAAAGGAAAGAGCTCCGTGAATGAATAACGGCCTGTGTTTTCGATCAAAGCCGCAATGATCGAGTCTATTTTTTAATATGAAGTCGAGAACGAATTTTTCCGTCCCGAGAAGTTTCTGCTGCCAGTTATTGCTTCTAATCCGGCTCGTAAACTCCCGCTCATCCATACCAGGCTCTCCCTGCACGGGAGATAAATTATCGCCCCACCATCTTAGGCCGGCCCATGTTGATTTCATTACGCACGGATGAAATTCAACGCCAAGCCAGCAGCAAAGCGATCGCAAGACGGACTCGTTTGACAAATCCTCCATCCGCATAACTCGGAACCGGTCGGCAAGCGCAAACAGCGGTGCAGGATCGTCGATCAATCGTTTTAAGGCGAGGCGTGGAAGCGACGGTTCATCGATCAATTTTGCTTCTCGGAGAACCTGTTCCATTTTGGAAACGTATGCCGCACGTGGATCTCTCGTCGTGGCTATCATTTTGCTTTGCGGAAAATCTTCGAAATACGGGTCCAGCCGGCTGATGTCATGGATATGGTGAAAGAATACTTTCTTGATCATCGGATCTTGCCCAAGCGCCAACGCATAGGAAACGTAAACGGCCGATAAAACGTTTTTTCTCGTTACCGCCCGATTTTTAAAAAGGGCTGCCATATGGCCTTTAAACGCTGGAATATCGATACTAATCGATTGATCCATGCTCTCGCCCAACCGATCCTTCCGTTCGACGACATCGTATTTCGACCGGAATTTGTCGATATGGCTGCCGATAAATTCTTGGGTGATATCTTCGATATCTAAATATTCGGAGCAGACGGTGCTTTTAGCGTTCTGCCAAAACTCGTGAAAAAATAAAATCCCATTGAAATTGAATATTTCCGGATGAGAGTCGAGCTGGCTTTGCAATGCGTCGCTCCCGGCCCGCCCCGTAGCCACCAGCCCGCACCAACCGCAACGATCAACATGAGCCCAGATTTGATCATAGTTTATCACTCGCCACCGGCCTCCACGGTGAAATCTGGAAGCGCCACCCTTAACCGCGGCACGGCCATTGCCACCTCCCGAGCCATTTCCACCGGCGAACGCCGATTATCCGCGTCCAAAACCATGTCTGGGTTGACCGGCTCATGCCACTCGATATCCATGCCCACGACATTGCCCATTTTCCCATCCCGAGCCTGCGCGTAGAGAGCCTTGGTATCCCGCGCTATCACGGTATCCAGAGAAGCGTGAAGATAGACTTCGAAGTAGTCGTCTAGATTGGTCCTGTTCCAGTCCAATAAATCGGCATTGCCGTATAGGACGGCAACAATAACGACCAACCCCTGCTCCGCCAGAACCTTCGACATGGCCTGTAAGCGCCCAACCTGCAAAATCCGATCCGTTTCGGAATAGCCGAGGTTATGCCCAAAGGCAGCCCGAACGATATCGCCGTCCAGAATGACGAGTTCAGGAAGCCGAGGCTTTAAGAGATCTCGCAACGCCGAACACAGCGTCGTTTTACCGGCCCCGGAAAGGCCCGTGATCCATACAATCATTTTGTGTCGAAATGTCCTGTGATTTAATTTTTTAAACGAGTGTTTTACGGGTTACCGCATCAGGCGACGACGAAGACGTCTGGGTTTCAAAGGATTCAAAGCTTTTGCGGGCAAGGTCACGAGCAGCCGGCCCATCGATACTCCGGATATTGTTGGCTGCACGCGCCCGGGTTATCAGCCCGTCACCCATTTCGGCAATATCTTCCGAACGCAGATACGGGGATATATACTTGCCAAGGTCCAATCCCCTCAACCATCTATCTAATAGATCGGGAAATTCCTGTGTTTGGGCGCCAAAGGCATCCGCAGCGATCGCCACGCGGTCCGCATCTTCGTCCATATTAAAACGCGCGACTTCCGGTAACGTGAAGCTGCAGGCGAACCCATGCGGCATATCGTATCGCGCCGTAAACGGATAGGACAATGAATGGGCAAGCGCTGTCTGGGTTGTGCCCATGGCCAAGCCACTCAAAACCGCAGCCGTTTGCATTTGCCGGCGCGATTCCACATTTTCGGCATCTTTCATGACTATCGGCAAGTGGACCTTAATAATCTGGATGGCGTTAGCAGCAATCTGATCCGACAAATCCGTTTGATTGCGGTTCCAGATGGATTCAAGAGCATGTGATAATGCGTCCAGCCCGCTCGCCAACGTAACGTCCGGGGGCATGGATAGGCATAGCGCTGCATCGAGAACTGCGGCCATAGGAAATAGTTTCGGATGCGTAAAAGAAAACTTAACCTGATCGTCGCCCCAAACGGTCGCCCACTGAGTAACTTCCGATCCGGTGCCGGAGGTTGTAGGGACGGCAATAACCGGTAACGGCTCAAAGTCGGGGGGCAGGTTCTCACCGTCTCTCAAATGACTCGTCATTACCTCGTCATTTTTCCCCAGACCACAATATCCCGCGATCGATTTTGCACAATCGATAACCGACCCGCCTCCCAGGGCAACAATAATTTCGGCGTCACCGGTCAGCTTATCGGCCAAACCGACGACATCGGAAACCTTCGGGTTTTCGGGTATCGTTTCAATACACGCAACCGGTTCTCCGGCAAATCGGTATACCGATTCCAGCGCCCCGCGTGCGCGCCATCCTCTGCTGGTCGCAATCGCCCAGGACCGGCCTGAAATGAGCTGGCCAATCGCCTCCCCGTAGGCCTGCGTATAATATACGCGCGTCGGGCTGTAATAAGGACGGTTCAGAACCATTGGGACGTTTCTTCGATTGCGCGTTTTTTCCCGCTCGGCGCGAACGAGGCAAATTCGTCGAGGACGGAATCAGTGAAAGCTCCCGGTACGCGAATCATCGCCAGTTTGCCGTCTTCCGCACCCGTAACTCTCTCGAAGCGATGGGTAACCAATGGGAGCACATAGGCCGAATCTCCTGGCTGCAAGGTCCGGCGCTGGTCGTCCGCCCAAACCAGATCAACCGGCGCATCGCCATAATTATAGATATATTCGTGCAGCGCATGATACATATCACCCCCCGGTCCACCGAGAACGGCAACGTCAAAGCCTTTGAGCAATGGTTGATGCGAACAGCGGGCAAGCTCAACCAATTGATAGGCCGGTTGATTTCCATCAGGATATCCGCGCCCTGGGGTGGTGCTTAGTTTGCGCACCACAACGCGTCTCTCGGATGGAACGGAATCGGCCATGAGATCGGCCGGTCGAACGTTCAGCAGCTGCGCCACAGACTGTACCTCGTCCCATGTCGGCACTTCACCATCGAGAAGGGCCTGGGCGCGAGGTGCCTCGCACCCGTTTTCGATCATGCGTGAAACGAAACTCGGGACGGTCATGCTCTCGGCGGCCAACTGACGCTTCATCCTAAGGGCGAACGGCGCATCGACGTCTAAATTTCCGGCATGATCCATGAGTGACTGACCATCGACCGAGGCGAATTCACGATAGGCACGGCGAACCTCCCCGCCATAGGTGATGGCGATGATCAAGCCCCTTGTCTCCGAATCCCGGCTGGTGAAACTATGAGGAACAAACGGCGTGATATAGTTCGAATCGCCGGTATTCATTTCTTCGCAATAACGGCGTCCATCGATTTCCCAGTAAAAATTCACGGGGCCGATGAAAAAGGTCGTTTGGTGCATAAAATGTCCCTTGTTATAGGCGACATCAGGGTTTTCGGGATCGGCGTTGTCGACATAGCGTATTTCGGCGATCCACTCCGGCTTAAAGGGCGCAAGCTGGCTCATGGCCGTATCGCGGTATTCATAGTAGGGAGATGTCGATCCGGTACGATCGACCCTGTCGAAAATACGCGAAGACCGGCGGGATTGTTCGGCGGTCATGACCAGAACACCGTTGTCGGTGTCGTCGCTGTCCAGCCAAATATCGGCAAGCGAAATCGGATAAACTTCGGCCATAGTTTTCATAACGTTCTCGGCGGTCGTCAAATCCGTCTGTCCGGCAATCGTGGATTCGATAATTTCCAATGGGATGCCGATATCCTGCGCGAGCGCTGACGGAGTGCGTTTAAGATCGTTTGCCTCACTTAGTATACGTGCGCCCAGTTTTTGCAGAAACTGACCCTGTTTGGTCATATGGATTCCTCGTTCAGAGATTGAAGGGTGCTCAACCGTTGGCGGTCGGCAATAGTGTTCAATCGATTATAATCTTGGAGCGTGTCGAGTTCGGCCCACCCACGTTCGACCAACGCCGCGTCGATGCGGTGCCCCCTGTCGACAAGCTCCTGGAACATATCCGTTATGTAGGCGATACGCCAAGCACGAGCCCGTTGAAACGGTTCTTCGGGGTCAAGCCGTTTGTCTAGTTCGTCAAACGTCTCCCGCATGAGCGTAGTTCCGTCCGCGCTCATACGCCATAAACCAAGGAATTCACCTTGTTCTTCTATCTTTTCCTGCGGCTCCTTCAGCCCTTTTCCAAATCTATGCAATCTGCCGTCGGCGTCGAAGTGGGCGTTCTCGGCTTCTTCGGGGGGATGTTCCGAACGGCCGATATAATAATCTTTCCAATCCGTATCGACCGCCGCGACGATGTCGCCGCCGGTGTTTACAAGCGCTGTGTAGATGCCGGGTTCGACCCAAATATCCGAATAGGTACAAATCAACGGCCCGTCGAGTGCATCCCGGGCACACATCAATGAATGCAGGATATTATTGTTTTCGTAGTTGTTATTCCGGACGAAGCGGACGCTATCTGTTTGGACGGCCTCGCTCATATGGCCGACGATAACGATAATTTCATCGCAACCGGCGGCACGAAGATTATCTTTCGCGCTTTCAATCAGGGGGCGCCCGCCGACCGGTAACATGCATTTAGGGCGCACTATTGTCAGTGGACGCATACGCATCCCCATCCCCGCCGCGATAATTACCCCTTTCATTGTTTCGGTCTTCTTTCAAAAAAATTGTTGGTATCGATTGTTTCGGTGTCAGGCTCCCCGCCGGACGTCGAAACCCGGAGCTTCAAGTCAAAACCGGCATCAACCATCTCTTGCGTGATGAATTCGAAGTTTTGCCGGTTTGCCGTCGTATTAGTCGGCGGCAATTCAATCATCACTGTCTTCAAACGTGTGTCCCGAAGCGTCGTCTGGGCTCCTCTGATTACCCTCTCCTGAATACCGTCGATATCCACTTTCATGTGGGTTGGAAATGGCACATCAAACGTTTCCAGGAAAGAATCGATCGAAAACCCGATGGCCGGAAATTGCTTCACCGCATCGACGGGACTCCCGTGATTGTCGAGCGTTTGACCGAACACCCCACCGGCACCGCCGGCCATATCACCCTCCACCGGAACGGAAAGGGGAGAAACCTCTGTCTTGTCTGACAACGCTAAACAGAATGGCCAAACGCGGTCGGCTAGACCATTCAAGTGGATCGTCTCGACTATATTGGCATGATTCTGAGGCAACGGATCGAATGCCAGAACGCTCGCGTCCGACTTGACGGCCGCATAAAGGCTAAAAATTCCGATATTAGATCCGATGTCCCAGAAGTTGTCGGCCTTCGCGAAACCGGCGATCCACCGCAGTGTATCGGGCTCCCTCTCGAGCATCCTCTCAACGCGGATTCGAACCAAATCGCTGTCGATACGAAATTTGATTTCATCGCCACCTATGTCGACGGAATAACTGCGATCGAAACGGTCGAGAGAGACAGCTAGTAACTTGAAGTAAAAAGCCGGAGAAACTGACCGGGCCAAGGTTTCAAACGAATTTATTAAAAGATTGAATGACCGGTGGGCAATCGAGGAGTTCAAATCGTTAGGTCGTGGCATGGGGCCTTCTCTATTCTCCACCCGCGATCGTAACCGTTTGGCCGGTGACATAGGTATTGTCTTCCGAACCGTACCAATAGACAAAATTCGCAATTTCACCGGGCAGTGCCATTCGCCCCATCGGTATCATCGAAACGCGTGCCGACATATCTTTCCCTGAATCTCGATCATGGATTCGTGTTTCGGTAACGCCAACCCTAACGGTATTGATCAGGACGTTGCTGGCTGCCCATTTCCTATAGTCGGACGGCAAAAATTCTAGTGCATGCTTGGTCAGGGAGTATCCAAATGTCGATGATCCTCCGCCAAATTTCGCCCCGATACTGCTGAGGTTAATTATCCTGCCCCACCCGCGCTCAACCATCGGCGGCACGGCCATCCGAGTTATGAGAACCGCCGGCACAACGTTGACTGCAAATAAGTGCATTAGATCCTGTGGCTGAATATCGGCGAACGGCTTCGCCTGCAACTCAGCGGCCGCATTGATTACGCAGTCGCTTTCCTCAATCGCGGATCTAATGTCACTGAGTTTCGATTCCAGCGCGGCATGATTCGAAAAATCAATTTGGACCGGCGTTACTCTGTCCGACGATTCCGTCAAACGCCAAAACGAATTTTGCCCTCTATTGTAATGGGCGAGAACCTGCCAACCCTTTTCGAGATAAAGCCGGCAAAGTTCGATCCCGATATCCGAACTGGCCCCGGTTATAAAAACTTGGCGCATCGTTAACCTTTTGACGAAATCGTACCCTTCGGCACGATCCTTTCAAATTTCTCCCAGGCCTCGACATGGTCCGAACCCATTAGGGTTCCTTTTACGTCACACAATCTGCATGGCCCGAAATCTCGGTCTGCGGCGGCTAACCGTTTCCGCGCGATTCTCATTCGGCGTCCGGCCCAGATCTCCAGGAAATTCGATTCGTTCATGTTCCCTACCACGAGCATTTTTCCCCAATCATGAGGGCACATTAAAACGTCGCCCGTATAATCCATAAAAAAGGTGTAGTGAGGGTAATTACACGCGGCCTTGATTGGCTCGGGTGGTGTATCAATCGAGTACTCCGCCGAATCCATCATTCCTGCCCGGTTACTTAATGTAATGCCAAAGTCCTGTTCCGGTGGCAAATACCGTTTTCGAATGACGAACTGATGGGAATCCAGCCCTTCATCGCGACACAAATTTTCGAAACGTTCCACATCCTCGGGGCCGTCATAGACGCTTATCAGAAGCGTCGAAAGACCGTTTTCAAATAACAGTTTTAGGCGTTTAGCGTCGAGAACGTCCCCATTGGTGACAAGCTCCAGACGAACTTCGGGAAGGTTTGAACGGACAATTTTAAGTAGGTTAAAAATATTCTTATCAAGTAGTGGCTCTACAAAACCGGAAAATAGAAATATGCCTTTGTAATTTAGTTCCGCGAGTTGCCGAACTAGCTTTTCGATAAGCTCGTCGGAAATGAACTCCTTCACGTCGGGGAAGGCTGGGGCGCTTCGCGGGCAAAACGAGCAGGTTCGATTACATGTTCCGGACTCGCTGATTTCAACCACCGAAGGCAACGGCACCTTATCGCCATGAAATGTAAGGTTTTCGTCAACGATCGACGACTTCCTTTTTATGGAAGGATCGAGGAAAGTTTTGCCCCTGTTGGTTCTCACGTTCATGGCGTCTAATTCGTTAGTTTTCAATGAAGCCGATCAAGGATCTCACATTTCATATCCCGTGCAATATCGCCGTCAACAACTTCGCCCATAGACTTACCCGACAGATCGATAAGCCCTGCCAATTGTTGAGTGGGGTAATACCATGTACCGGCCTCAGCCTCGCGAATGCGTTTGGCCGCCGTGGCGGAGTCTTTGACACATATGTCAGGAATCTCACGAAACATCGCTGTCGGCTGAAACGATGCTGTATCAAGCGCGAATGCCTGCATACCGAGCTGGGCCGCCTCGAACAATACGGACGAAGGGTCCGAAAACGCATATTTGCCTTTAAACATCAGGTCGTAGACGGGTTCGGTCGTGTATCTCACGTTTGGACGGCCGGCACTGCATTTTTCGACTAGCCGATCGCCGATTTCGCTTTCGTTCATAACGCGCTTCACCTGCAGATAAACGGTTCTCTCGGGAAACGCCGCCGACAGGCCCCGCACAATATCGACAACGTCATCATGGTCCGAAAAGACGCCAATAAAAAACACGATGTCGTTAGGCTTCGGCCTAAGCCGGTTTTGAAGTTGTGCATCTGTTAAACTATGGCTGGCGGCACCGATAACCCCCATATCCGCAGGCCAATGATCCCGGTAATGCCTCTCATAATGACTTGGGCCATATACGTAAAAGCGGTCAAAACTAACATAGCGCAAATGCGGAAATAGGTCGCAGTAGACGGGTATGCCGTCGGACATTCCGAACGACTTCGCACCTATTTTTTTTAGTTCTTGGTGCCGAAGAATATGATCGACATTGTAAGGGTCGCGCCCCCAAAAATACCGCGGCCGGAACCTCAATACCAACCCTCTGATCTGAACACGCTTTTGCGCCAAATTCACTATCCAGAAAAAAAGACTCGGAGGAAAGTAACGGCCGGCCCTAGCCAAATCCCATGTATGCCGAATAAATTCGTCGAGATAACTCAGGGTGTCCGCAAGGCTAAACCTGCCGTCACGCCGCTCACAAACCGCCACCGGATCCAGGCCATCAAGCTTGCTGCGGTCAACCGGCCCCATTCGCCCGACCAAAACGATATCGCCCCACCGGCGCAGGGCTTTTAGCATCGATATGTCTCTGGAATCTTCCATATGGTCGGTCGCCATAAAGACGTCATTCAATCTTTCAACTTTCAAGCGCGTCCGCGATAAAATAAATAACACTCCCCGTACAACAACCATCACGGCAATCAAGGCATTCACCATCATCCTTGGCAGGGATTGACGCATCTTGTCGGACGCAGACCCCGGTGAGGCGTATTCCCGGCTCATCGCCAGAAGATCTTCGGGAACACCCACATTCTTCGCGGAATTCAACTCCTTGTCGGCAAACAGCTTCGAAAGGAGCAACGCCTCGACTTGGCGGTCCCAACTCAGTTGGCAGACCGCCTTTCGGGCCGCCATGGCATAATCCGGTATTTGGCGGTCTAGCCGCTCAAACTCGTAATACCGTTCGAGCCAGGGTTCGACGATGCGAAAAATGTCATAAAGTAAGACACTGGGCGGATAGAGCATCACCATCTTAAGTTCCGGATAACGTTTGCCCAGATCCCTTGCCCAACCTCGGCTCTTAGCCCATTGCGCCAAGGATTCGAGCAACCGTTGGCTTGGCCCAAAAGCCCCGTGGACCGATAAAATCAAGGGCGACCGCCTGAAAGCGACTTCCAACAGAAATCTCGGACAACTTGATTCCGTTAGCCGGATGACAACTGGATTACGCGACATTCAAAATGACCTTCAGAACGTCGCCCGATTGACTTTTTTCCCATCCCTCCTTGAACTCTGAAAGCGGCATTGAACATTCGAAATAGGGGGCAAGATCCAATTCAGCGAGAAGACCAATTGCTTCTAAGAAATCTTCCCTTGCGCTTCCAACGGACCCGACCACTGCCTTGTCGTATGCCGCAATCGTTTCAAAAGAGAACTCGGTTGGCCCGTAGGGAAGGCCGAGAAGCAAATGTGTCGATCCCGCCCGCGTCGCGCGCAAGCAATTTTCCAATGCGTCCCGGCTTCCCGTCACCTCGACTATGACGTCGAATTCGGAAAGGTCACCGATATCGTCATGGGTTGTGATGTTTGCACCGGCGATTTTCGCTAAGCGTGCCGGGTTCCGGTCGACGGCCGCAACCGAATGTCCGCGATGAGCGAGAACCTTGGCAACCAAATGGCCGAGCGGACCGGCCCCGACAACGGCACATTTTTTTGGACAGGTTTCCAGCACCCATCCGATCCGGCGCAATCCTTTCAGGACAACCGCCAACGGTTCCGTCAACGCCGCGAGCCGAAGATCTAAATCGGACGGCAAGCGGTGCACGAAACGGGCCGGCGTCATGACATAGTCAGCGTAGGCTCCATTTCGGCGCATGACGCCGATCTCCGCGCGGTCCGGACAAGCAATATTGTTGCCACTGCGGCAATAACGGCAATTTCCGCAACTTTGTATGGGCTCGACGACAACTCGGTCACCCTCGTTCAAATCCTTTACGTTCATACCCACTGCTACAATTCGTCCAGAGAATTCGTGACCTGGGACGATCGGGAATCCGGCTAAACCGTCATCAAAATAGCCCAAAGATCCGTCGGCAACCTCAAGGTCCGTGGCGCACACGGCAACATGTGCGACCTGTATCAACACGGATGATGGGGTTAATTCCTCAACGGTATAGGGCTCTAACCTTGCTTCGCCAGGACCGCGAATAACGACGGCATGGGCCGGCCGGTCGAAGAGAAGTTCATGACGTTCGTTTTTGGTCATTACGGTATGCTTTTCAAGCGCGCCTTTGACCGAACCGGCGTTCTTATGAAATCGAAAATAAAGAACTTCGCGAAACCGCTGCATGCGCGTCAATCGTCCGGTCACGGGATTGCCGGTGGATTTAAAAGCCGCAACCAAATCAGCCAGAGTCATTCCGAATTCTCGGATCAGGAGCTTTGGAATATGACGGCGCCCAGTGGCCCCGAATAAACGGGCACTGACAGCCTCGCGAAAATAGCGGCGCCGGATTTGGGCCCAGCTCTCTTCATGTATATGTTCGATCGCCGCGCGCGGTTCATATAAAACCCTATATCCCCTGTCGATCCAGTGCGTCGCCCATTCAATATCCTCGAGCCCCAATAATGCTTCGTCAAACCCGCGCTCAAGCCATAGATCACGCCGGATCGCGGAATTCGCATTATTGACGAACAAATGCCCTCGTTTTTCTTCCCTGGGGACCGGTCCGAAAACCCGTTCGAAGTCTTCCGCTTCCGAGAAGCGAGAACTTGGCACCCCCTTCTGCCGCCCATACGTCATCGCAACAGTCACATCATTTTTCATCGGCGCGATCAGTGTTTCCAGCCAATCGTCACCGTCGGGAATAGTGTGAGCTGAAACGATCACCGCGTACTGCCCTCGCGCTTCCCGGAGCCCCACGTTCAGCGAATAACCGAAGGTAAAATCTTCACTGCTGATCCGCAACAACCGATCCGCCCGCTCGGAGGCGATGCGGCGCGTATCGTCGTAGGATCCAGAGTCCACGGCAATTACCTCGAAATCACGGTAAGTCTGCCGGTCGAACGCATCGAACAAGGCCGGTAAATGCCGGGCCTCATTGAACGCACGCACGATAATCGAGGTCTCGATCTGATCGCCCGAACTTGTTTTAACGTCCATTATGGTGAATCTTTTAGGACGGCTACCAATTGATCGATGGTGCTACGATGGACGTTATTCCAGGCACGCGGACTGGAATTGCTGTTATGGGGCGCTAGCATCACGTTATCCATCGACCTAAGCGGACTGTCGGCGGGCAATGGTTCGTCTTCAAACACATCGAGCCCAACGCCACCAATTTCGCCAGACTTAAGCGCAGCCACCAATGCCGACTCATCCACAACCGGGCCGCGCGCAGTATTGATCATCACGGCGGTCGATTTCATACGGCGAAATTGGTCGTGACTTAATAGATGATGCGAGGTTTCGTTAAGATCGCAGTTAACACTGATGAAGTCGGATTCCGCAAGCAAATGATCCAAACTGGTCATTTGAACGCCCAGTTCCGTTTGCTGATGCCGATCGATCTCCCGAATATCGGTTCCCCGCAATTCAAAACCAAAGCCTCTTGCGCGCCTCAAAACCGCCGAACCAACGTCTCCGACACCAATAACACCCAAAACCGATTCATTCAGCGCTCGGCCCGGCAATTTGTCCCAAACGCCGTTTTTCATCATGCGGTCCATCCAGGGCAAGCGCCGAGCGAAGCATAGGATATACCCCATAACCGAGTCGGCGACTGGCTGAGAAAAGGCGTTCGGTGTCCGGCAAACTCGAATACCGCGGCGTTCAGCCTCTTCTGACGCGATCGAATCAATTCCGGTACCCCATTTGGCAATAACTTTTAGCTTGGGCGCCGCATCGAGAACGCGCTCGGTTATTCGGTCGTCACCACATATGATGCCGTCCATGTCGCCGACAACGGCAAGCAAATCGTGTTCTTCGAGACGCTCTTCGACGTCGGCTGTGGTTACTTTGATATCGTGAGCCGCAAATTCTTCGGCGAATTGACCGACAACGGGCAGTAGATAGGGCGCGCTAATTAAAACATTCCAGGTCAAGAGTTCTTTTCTCCGGCTTCAAGATATTCCGCACACAATGGATCTGACCTCATCAGAGTTTCAACGCGGGTCAGGTCGGACGGAGTGTCGACGGCGAAGGTAGAAAACGACGTTTCAACCATATGGACCCGCACACCGTTTTCAATGAATCTCAGCATGTCTATGGATTCGGATATTTCCAGCGGGGTCGGTGCCAGGGAGGCAAAGTTTTCGAGGGCGTTTCGCCGGAACGGCATGATGCAGACCTGTTTGTAAGCGGGAATCTCCTTAAAGGCCGCCTTGCCCGGATGAGGTATGGCCGAGCGCGACATGTACAAGGCGCGCCCGTCTAATCCGGTGACGACCTTAATCGTATTAGGATCGCGCCATTCTTCCTCCGATTCGATCTTCTTCATTAGGTTGACACAGGGTATCGAAGAGTCGCCGGTCATCGCCGCAACAGCCGCGTCTATCATATCGGGGTGAACCATTGGTTCATCACCCTGCACCATGACGGCGATTTCGGCGTCTAAACTCTCCATCGCTTCGGCGATGCGGTCGCTAGCCCGTTCGTGTCGATCCGAGGTCATACTGTACTGTCCGCCAAACCGCTCAACAGCTTGGCAGATTTCGGTATCACAGGTGGCAACATAAACGCCGGACAACGACTTGCACATGGCGGTTCGATGATAAACGTGCTCGATCATGCTGAGCCCTAGGATCGGTGCCAGCGGCTTGCCCGGAAACCGCGAAGATCCCATGCGCGCAGGTAGGATGGCGACTGTGGACATAATATTTATTCCTCTGCGGTCGACATGAGGTTGGAGACGACCTCCCACGTACGGCGCGCCGGATTCGGAATTTCTCCAAGCGCTGCGTGGTTTTCTATCAAGGCGCCAAAATCTGGAAAATGCTCCGATTTGACCGCTTCGGCGATTTCATCCACGTCTTCATAAAACGAGCTATCCGCAAGATAATCACGATTGACTGCACTGTGTTTAAAAACGACCGGAAAATACGGTTTTCCCGCACCGAGAACCTCGATCATTGCGGCTGATACCGCGGGGCCGATTGCGATATCGGCCCAGGCAAGAGATTCCGAAAACGGTTCATCTTTCCGGATGTTGATGTCTAAATCATAGTAATCGGCGATCGTAGCGTAATAGGCTTGGTTATAAGGGCCTGGATGGATTTTCAACTGAATCTCATATTCGCCGCTTTCAAAAAGTTTGCGGACCAAGTTAACCGTAAAGTCGTACTGCATGGCCTGTGGACACAAGTGATCTTCACCAGTTGGAACAAATTGCAGAAGGAGAATGCGTTTTACCTGGTCAGGTTCCATCGCTTGATAGCCGGCGCTAACCGCCAAGGGATTTCCTGTTCTAATTTGGCCAACCGGCGAGCCCATATTGTCGAGCCATTTTTCGTTTGCAATGCCCCAGGTAAAAAACCAATCGATCGGAGAGGTGACGCGGGAATCAGCGCCGAGAATACTCATTTTGACGTCTTGGATATATTGCCCGTGCCAAGTTGCAATGGTCTTTATGCCTAATTTCCTCCCTACGGTATAAAGAATGTGCCCCAAATAATAATCGAGTCCGTCTGACAAAAGCATCCGCGGTTGAAGCATATTTAATAGGGATTCGATATGCTTAACTTCACGTGCCATTTCCCCCAAGCGGCCCGTGGATATGATATTTTTGATCGCGTATTCAAGGATCAGCTTGAAACGATCGTCTTTTGGCCTATCTGCTAACCGGGTCAATTCTTGCTCGATCACGAGGACCCGCGCTTGATCGCCTTTGGTAAGGTTGGGTATTGATGAATTAATTGGAACCACACCGCGAATTAGGTTCCGAAAGGTCCACCGCCACTTCAATTTGTTCGGCAGCCAAGGAGCATAAATGCATGCAAAAAAGTCGCTTTGATCAAAGGCCGAGATAAGTGGCATTGAAGTAAGCTGGGTGGAGGCAACCAAAATACGTGGCTTAGTCGGATTTATGGATAACCGAAGGCGTCCCACAATACCCCAAATTGTGACCAAAGAAGACTGCAGGCCATTAATAAACGTGTTTTTCAGTTTTGGTTTTGCGGGCGGTCTCCATTTGTAGTCTGCCGAAAACGGGAGGTTGGGATCGTCATCATCCGGCGGATCGCTCGCATCTATTGTTTCGATTGAATGGCGATCCGACACCGTTTCTACCAATTCCAACCTGGCTTTTGTATCGAGGAGGTTATGCTCAGCACGAAAATCGACAAATATAATTTGGCGGGGTGAATAACGAGCGATCATGGTTTCGAGCGCTCTCACCAATCGATCGTATTCCTGGTTGATGAGGGAAATTTCCCTTGAAAACCTCGCTCCTAAAGATACACCCCGGAACTCGGTCGGATCAGGTCCATCCGAATAGAGCCAATCATTGACCTTCACAAACATATCGGAACGCTGGTCCAAATCGGCACGATTTATACTTTCTGCCTCGTAGTGAACGCAGTGGCGGCCTTCGGCAATCGCCTGCTGCCAAAGAAGCCACCCATGCGCGACCAGCAAGATACTGTCATCGAATGGATCAAACTTGGAGAAATGCCGAGGGTGCGACACCAACGCCAAGCATGAGTAACGTTCTCGCATATAATCCGGGTTCTGGCCGAATTGGTACAGAACAGGTTTACTTCGACTACTCGTATCGATGAGTGATCGCTGTGCATTCCCGACCGAATCGTTTTTCATGAACAAATAGGGAGTCGGCTCAATTTAATCCGGAATCGGCGACTCCGCGAGAATTTAGGTATTGCCTTTATTATTGGCATTCCAAATACGTTCATACTCATTGATCCTGCGGATATCCCGCTTGACCATCATTTCCCGCAAACCGACGAGTTCAACGGCATTGAAATTGCGTGATATCGTTGCGGATATAGATGTAGCATCGCCGAGATCGAGGATAAATGCCTCAAGATTACCTTCATACTGCCGCTCGATATCCTTACGAAATACGGTAAACCATTCTGAACCAGGGTAAGGCGTTGCGAAATGCGGCTTTACCATTATTCCGAGAACGTCCCAAGCCTCCATATTTAGGCGAATTGACTCGAAATCTTCGTCCGGAAACCCAATAATTTGATTTGGGATCGGACGGATTCCAGATTCCAGCGTCCAAAAGAAACTACGGAAATTCGAATCCCTGGACGCCCCTTTTCCAATGGTTTTTAAAACATGAGGCGCAAACGACTCGTAACCATAAACCAGATGCGAGCAGCCAGCTTCTCGCATAATTTTTAATATTTCTTGCGTGCAAAGCGTAGCATGGCTGGTTCCTCCCCAATGAACACCGTCCCAGGTTCCGTCTTTATTCTTTTTTGGCGCCAATTCGTATTCGTGCCATAAACGGCATATCTCCTTGAGCCACGTTCTCCCTGAAAATTTGTCCATTGTCATTAAATTTTCGTCGAGAAAACCAATAAAATCGACCTTGTACTTGTCGCGCATGTGTCGCGCCATACGAACGACATATTCCGGACTGTGATAGCGAATGGTCCGGGTATAATTTCCTGGCCGATCGAAGACGACGGAAACTTTCCCGTTTTTGTTTTCTTCGTAATGCATGTCGCCGGCGATTCCCAAATGATAACAGAAGCGGCAAATCAACGAACAGCCATACGAAGCGTTTATGTCCAACCGCCGCTTCGATAACATTCCTTCTTCGGAGTAAAGTGCTTCACTATTCTTAAAATAAACTTCCTCAAGGGGGAACAGATCCCATGCCGGATACGGCAACTGGTCGAGATCATCAATCAATTGACGTTGCGGCGATATCGCAGTCTCACCTTTTGGAAGACGCGAAATCGTGCCATTGATTTTACGCCAATCCGGTTTTCCGGAGTCTACGGCCTCGAGAATTTCAGGAAAGGTTTCGAAGGCTTCACCTATCACTCCAACGTCTACCTCGGGAAGCCAAGACATCATTTCATATGGCAATGATGTCAAAATTCCTCCGCCCAGCACAATCAGTGCCTTGGGGCAAACGGTGCGGGCGATACGGACGATCTTTTTCACAGATCCATAGGCTGTAGTAATCCCGCCGAGCGCAATAACCTCCCATTCGTCCGCGGCCAGAACTTCCTCGATAACGCTGTCCTTTTCGCGCCAGGCGTTGTGGTCATAAACTTGGACAAGGTGCCCCCGATCCACTGAAATGGCCGCCAACAGGGCGATTCCATAGGGAACATGTCTCGGAACATCTTCTTCCCGGACCAGTGGATTAATAAAAAGAACTTTTACCATTTTAAACTCTGCCTCTTTTTATGCTTTTTCCTATCCGTGGCTACTCAGAAAGTCTTCCAGCGGCTGAAAATTGATGTGTTCACCAAAAAGAATGCCTCCACCGGTACAATTGTAAGTAAGGCTTTCCGACTCCGCTGCCATCTCTAAAAAACACTCCCGATACCACATATAGGCGGGATCGGTATAAAACCATGTATCGATATGAGGATTGTGAACCCACATGAAAATTGAATCCAATTCCGCTTCACCGACCAGATCGACGGCCTCATGATAGTATTGGGTCGCCGTATAAGGCGTATCAGAGTAGTACGAGAAATCCATCCCCGTTAGAGCAACGTGCTTTATTCCGAGCACTTCACACGCGATCATCCAACTTGCGGCACCAACATTGCCGCCCGCGTTTATGCATGGAAGCTTATTGAGACGATATAGCTCTCGCGTAACGCTGGTCTGCTCATCCGGGTCATCAAGCATCGGGTTCCACCAAAATATTTGCATTCCAGCCCGCACCACCCGCCGAATTACTTGGTCAGACGTGCAGCTGGCGAGAGCTATCCGCATATCCCCAGCGTTTCGATCGATCAATTCAATCATTTCGCGGTTTGTTTCCAATTCACGAGCGAATCCCGTATCCATATCTTGCCGACGGTAATAGTCGTCCTGTTCGATCATGTCCTGAGTTAATTCCGGATCACCAAACCATCGGATAATACGCCCGGGAAGCGGATCAACCGAAACGACCAAATCAGGCATAACGTCGTTTTGGAGACAATAACGCATCGCACTTTCCGTCGCGATTATCGCCCCGCCATAGTCAACCTTCTTAATCGCCTTTATTGGATCCTGGTGACGGATACTTGGACCGGCAGCAATAATAACGGCGCTGTCTTTCGGCTTAAATTTTTGTCCCTTCAGCGCCGCGATCGATCTACCGTTTTCCAGATAGCGTACGTTAGCGCGCGCATTTGTTAGGGAACGGTCGCGAATCCGGTCAGCCGTCATGTTCTCCATGTTTTCGACCAACCGACGGCCAACGTCGCCGTGTTTAACCGGCGGCGTAACTGAGCTATTCATCGCTCGAAGCTGTTCGATAGAAGTTAATTATCGTCAAGATTCCATTTCACTTTTTTCTTCGAAACGAACGCGATACTACCACCAAGCCTTTTCATAGCTCTTCTTTCAAACTCCTCTTCGAGATCGGACGCGTCTCCTTTGCTAGTCGAAACCTTTTTTTTCGGTTCGAAATTTCCCTTTAAAACATCTGACATTTCTCGGTTCCTTTTATCTATTGAGCGGATTAGGTTTTGAACATCGATTGTAACAACATAGCGCGGGCCAGGACGATATCCATCTCGGAATCAACGTCGACCGAACGTTCCCGAGGCATTACGTGGCCAACGGTATCGTTTCCAAAGAAACTTTTTTGGGTTCTCAGCCAATCAGATTTAGCGACATACACCGCACCGTTTACAGTAAAATGTTGTGGAAGGTCTTGGCGATTTACAAGCGGTCCGTCGGCACTAGCAAAAGGATGAATCCGACCTGTCCCATCACGATTGAAGTAATGGTATGGAGATTTATCCGCTGGTGTGATCGACACACAAGATGATGCGTTCAATTTCACGCAGGTCTCTATGCAGTCGTCAATATCGCCAGCGGTTCTAAGGGGCGAGGTCGCCTGTAAAAGCACGACCATATCATAGCTGCGATCAATTGAATCAAGAGCGTGCGTTAAAACGTCATAAATTAGGCTGTCATCTCGCCCGAGTTCGGCAGGCCGCGTAAAAGGAATATCGGCGTTCCACTCCGTTGCGACCGCAATGATTTCCCGATCATCCGAGGAAACGATCGTCCGGTCGAGATATATTGACGCGTTTGCAGCCTCGATCGACCAAGCAATCATGGGTTTACCGCCAACATCTAGAACATTCTTGCGCGCAAGGCCCTTCGACCCTCCTCGTGCGGTAATAACAGCCAATATGGAAAGGTTTTTATACAGCGTTAGTTTACTGCAAAAAAGTTGCGTAATATCTGCAACCCTGTTTCACCGCTTTTTTCAGGGTGAAATTGGCACCCACAGATATTCTCCCTCTGAACGGCGGCGGAAATCCGATAACCGTCGAAATCGCTGTCAGCAAGACGAACATCGTCTTCGACAGGCACCGCCGAAAAGGAATGAACAAAATAGCATGTTGCGTCTTGCCGTATACCCTCCAAGAGGGTGCCGTTCCACGCGCGTCCTGTCACGGGCACCTGCAATGGCGACCAGCCAATGTGCGGCACCTTTCTGCGAATATTATTGTCGCCCTTTTTCGGTATCTCTCGAATGCTGCCCTGAATGAGACCTAAACCGCGATGTACCCCGAACTCCTTGCTCTCTTCAAACAACAGCTGCATGCCTAGGCAAATACCGAGGATAGGCCTTCCCGATACGGCATGGTCTAAAATAGGTTCGATTAGCTTTCGACGGGACAGTTCTGCCATAGCATCGCCGAATGCGCCGACACCCGGAAGAATCAACCGGCCGACGCTGGCGACCTGTTCTGGGCTACTCGCGAACCCTACGTCGACACCGCAATATTCCAACGCTTTGCGTATGCTGAACAGATTGCCGCGATCATAATCTATTATGGCAGTATGCATTGGAAGTCTTGACGCACAAAGCGGCCGCACGACGCAGCAGTCGATCGAATATCATGTAAGCTTAATTTGTTGTAATGCAAAACGTTCGCGATTGCTACGGCGTCCGCGCAACCAGTCACGACGACGTCGTGGACATGATCGACACTCCCCAAACCGCCGCTTGCGATAACCGGGACGTCTACAACGGAGGCTATCGCACGGACCAGGGCAATATCAAATCCTTTTAACGTTCCTTCGCGGTCGATGGATGTAACGAGAATCTCACCGGCACCCAAATTTTCGGCTTCGCGCGCCCACTCAATAGCATCCCACTCCGAAGGTTCACGACCATTATCACCATAAGCCTTCCATCCGCCGGCAGTTGATTTCGCTTGAATCGACAAGACCACACACTGAGATCCCAATTGCCTTGACATATCCCTTATCAAATCGGGATTTTTGATCGCGGCCGTGTTAATGGCTATTTTATCAGCTCCGGCCCGCAATAAAATCCGGGCATCGTCTACGCTCCGAATGCCACCACCAACCGTGATTGGCACAAATACTTTTTCCGCCGTGCGGCTGACCAAATCGACAATCGTGTTGCGTTCGTAAAGGCTTGCCACTGAATCAATGTATATAATTTCATCGATACCTTCGCGGTAATATCGTTCCGCAAATGACCGTGGGTCACCGACCTTGCGCAACCCTTCCAAATGGGTGCCTTTGATGAGGTATGGTGCCTTGACATCCAGCCTTGCTATCAAACGAAGATTAGCCATTTAATATTATGCGTCCTCGGACCAAGCAGCCGAGCGCAATGCCCATTCTCCATTTTCTATTTTCCAAATATGCGGCGAACGAAAATTGTCGCACAAGAGGTTGAAATATTCACGATCCAAAATCGGTGACTCGAACGCCTTATGGGCTGTTTTGAATTCTTCTTTGGGAATGGAAAGATAGCGGAACAATTCTTCGGCAAATCTTTTCGGAAACTCACCATCATAACGCCGGACCAGAGCGACACCTTCCTCTCTTGTGATATCGTCGGACCGAATTTCCTGGGCGGCGTCCGCCGTGGCCCTACCAATGCCGAATTTGATGAACGTCGTGAAATAGTGGAAATCATCCATCCGGTCATCAATGGAATTATACTTGCTGTAGGTCCCAGGCGTTCGCTCGGGCGAGGGTTCAAATCCACAATGTTCCTGTGAGTAGTAATAACAACTCTGCGGATGCCACTTGAGATAATATCCAAGATAGTGAACCTCGGTTCCTACCCGCTCAAGTTCGCCCAGCTTCGCGGGAAGGTACGGATTGAGATCCACGCTTTCTACGCCGAACGTATTTTTTAAGTCGTCGACACTGACACCGCCGATAAAAATATTCCTGTCGTCGGTTTCGGTAAAAAAGGAATTATCACGCAACGCCGTCGAGACATCGGATCGCGGATTTCCATATTCGGCTTCGTTTTCGCCATAGAAAACCAGAGGAATGTCATAAAGCGCTGAATATCGCGGGGCCAGTGCTTTCTGTCCGATAATGAAGGGCTGAAACGGGTGAAAAAGAACGTCAACCGCCAATCTTGTGAGAAGCCGATGCACTCGGCCGTTCGGCGTAACCAACACGTTGTCAAATCCAGCATGGATCCAGCGCTGAAAATTGCGCCACCCCCAGTCCGTATATATGTGGGGCGCCCAAGTCACGGTCAAAGGATGCATGTTGAACTCGGTTTTTAATACGTGGGCGGCATAAAAACTATCCTTTCCACCAGAACCGGGAACCAAGCAGTCGTAATGCCCGTCATTTCTCCTAAACCGGTCACATAACTCTTCTAACATCTGGCGGCGTTCCGACCAGTCGATCGATTTTTTTTCTTGGGCTACGTGGCACGCGTCGCAAATTCCGTCTTCATCCAAATTGATCGTTTTTTTACTGGAAGTCGCGACGTGTCTGAACTCAACAGCGGAATTGGGGCGTTGATTGGATATCACACAGGTACGGCAAAAGCACACCTCTTGCGGAAGGCCATATCGCGCAGGCTTTTCCGAAAGCGCCGGCAAGAAGTGATTGGGATCGATGGGCGAGGGGCGAGAAATACGTATCGTCATTTTATTTTTCACTAAATACGGAACTGAATTCACCGTTCGCGCGGCGGTAATCTTCATATTGGCCAATGTCGAGCCAGTACTCTCTCACCGGGAATGCTGCCGGAAAATCTCCTTGGTCGATCAGCATTTGGAATAAATCTGTCATGTTCAGCGGCGATCCTTTCTCTATTATCGACAAAACGGTTGGTTCCAGAACATAGATTCCGGCGTTCACATAATACGTTTTCGATGGCTTTTCGATTAAACGCGTTATTTTTCCATGGCCGATATCCACGACGCCGTAAGGAACTTGGAATTCAAATTCTCGAACGCACATTGTTGCTTGAGCGCCGTGTTCCGAATGAAATGCGAGTAATTGACTAAAATTCGTCTTGGTCAGAACGTCGGCGTTCATGACAATCAACGGGTGCTCTATTTCTTCCTGGATAAGGCTGAGCGAACCAGCCGTTCCCAAGCTGTTATCTTCCTCGAGGTAGACAATATCCACACCCCAACGGTCGCCGTCGCCAATATATTCCTTTACGCGATCGGCCATATAATTGACCGAAATAAAAAATCGGTTGAAATTGTATCCGACAAACGACTCCAGGATTGTTTCCAACAGCGGCTTCCGGCCAACCTCCAGAAGCGGTTTAGGCAGATGATCCGTCATAGGGCGCAGTCGTTGGCCTAATCCCCCAGCCATTAATACAACCCAATTGTCCAGTGGCGCCGCAGTTTCGATATCGTCACGGATAACCAAGCCGACTACCGTTCCGGTGGTGTCGAGCAAAGGTAGTTGCCGCACACTGGCACGTAACATGATCTCGTTATGGACAGCCTTCTCGACGTCCGGAGAACTCACAAGCGGATTGGGGTTCATAACGTCTTCAACCGTGCTTGATAGCGAGTGCGTCCGGATTAGGCCACGCCGGATATCACCGTCGGTAACCGTTCCCAAAAGGCGGTGGCCGGTATCAACGACAAGACAGATTTGCAAAGAACTCGCGTCGATGATTTCGATCGCACGCTCCAGCGTTTCTTGAGGAAAAACCAGAGTATTTCTCCAATCTTTCACCATTTCCGATCCTTCCGCTTCACTTCGAACGTCTGCGCCGGGCTACGATCAGATCGTCTGTATCATAATGCCGTGTCGCTTTCTCGCCCAAATAAGACCAGAACATTTTCGGCGATACACCATTTCCGGGCCGTTTGATTCCGAGGTTTTGTTCGGTAAAAACATCGCCTTTTCTGATTGGCTGGCGGGCGACAAGACTTTTTCGGGCAATGGGCATATTCTTTAACTCGGATTCTGTTGGAGCTTTTTTTGTTGACCCCAGCGCAGCCTCTACCTCGCGAATTTGACGTACGAATTCTATTAATTCATTTGGTATCAGAGATGCTTTATGATCGGGACCGGGCAACGTTCGGTCCAAAGTGAAATGTTTTTCGATTATTCTTGCCCCTAATGCCACAGCAGCAGGTGCGGCTGAAATTCCAAACGAATGATCGGAGAACCCGACGGTCGTTCCAAAATTTGCTCGAATTTCTCCGATTGCCCCTAAATTTAGTTCGTCGATGGGAGCCGGGTATTCAGTCGTGCAGTGCAACAATGAAACTTGATCGGTAATCCAATCCCGAACCGAGCTTTTCATTCGGGATTTTTTGAACCCGACCTCATATCGCGTCGGCTTCACTCCTTCATGCCCAGCGGCCAAGTATCCCAACGCGGAATCGATCTCGGAAATATTCGCCATTCCGGTTGAAAGAAAAACTCGATTGGCCAAACTGCCGACGCGAACGAGCAACGGAGCGTTCGTTATTTCGCCGGACGGTACTTTGATCGTATCGAGGCCTAGGCCATACACCAGAAATTCCAGACTCAATATGTCGAACGGGGTTGAAAGAAAATCGATTTTATTGTGGCGGGCGTGTCGGACCAATTCACGATGAGCTTCTTTATCGAGCTCCAGTTTCCGGACCATTTCGAGTTGCGATGCTTCGTTTTTGACATTTTTCACTTGATACGAAGCCATGGGCGCGTGGCTAGATATAACTTCGTCGGGAACGAATGTCTGAAACTTAACGGCATCGGCCCCGGCCGCCGCGGCGGCTTTTATCATCGTCTTTGCCCGCCGCAGACTTCCGTTATGATTAACCCCGGCTTCTGCTATAATATATACTTTTTGATTTTTTGATTTGTTAGACAACATGATGAACCTGGACATCGATTAGGTCGTAGAATTGTTTTCTTTTCAGATCTTCTGCATTTGTTTGCCTGAGCGTGTCCGCGATGATATTCGACGCGTTCCCAATAAGATAAGGAGAGCTCCCGTCACAATATTTTTCTCGGAATCCCAGATCGAGGCATTTCAATAAGCCATCGCGAATAGCTTCTCGCGAGGGATCGCAGTCAACCACCGAATTGGCCCGGAGCCTTCCTTTCTGCCGATCACCTATGTTGAGCGTGGGGGTTCCAAGGATCGGCGCTTCGAGCATTCCGCTCGATGAATTTCCAACTACCGCTGCTGATAGGGCAATAGCGCCGAGATAGAAGGTCTGACCAAGCGATTCAATAACCGCAACTCGTTCTGAATTCCTAGCAGAATAATCACGAAAATAGTCGGAGATAAAATCGGACTTCGGATCGGCATTTACACCCGTAATGAGAACCATACGGTCGGGAAATTCGTCGATGGCCTTTGTGAGTTCGGTGACCGCCACCAAGTCGTCGATCCCGAGAGTGACAGGGTGATAGGTGACCAGGAAGAATTCTTCCCGGAGTTTTTGTCCTGCGCGTTTTGAAAGATCGCCCAGATTCGGAAGCTCGATACGGCCCAAAAAATCGATTCCTGGCGCACCCGATAAAATGACTCGCGCCGGGGCCTCTCCCAACTGGACAATCCTTTTTCGATAAGCTTCCGCAGCCGCAAAATGTAGATGGGCCATTTTCGAAATTGCGTGACGAAACGATTCGTCCATTGCGCCTTCGGTAATTTCTCCGCCGTGGATGTGGGCGATTGGCACCCGCATTATCGTCGCCGCCATTGCCGCCGCCATCATCTCATAGCGGTCACCGAGAATGACCACGATCTCCGGCTTTAATCTGTCCAACGACTCTGCCAGTTTGCCGACAGCCATGCCGACAGCATTCGCCACGGACAAATTTGTATCATCAAAAAGATCTATCTCCACTTTTTCGTGTATATCAAACCCGTCAGCCTCGATCTCACGATAAGTAAGGCCAAACTTCTCCCTCAAATGTGCGCCGGTGACGATCCATTGCAGATCGGATTCGGGATCATCTTCGATAATGCGCGCTAGCCAGCGTAAGTGGCCATATTCGGCCCGAGAGCCCGTTACGATACAAATAATTCGCATCGCTTGACTCGCGGCCTTTGACGGTCATAAAAGGCCTTGTCCGAAAACATGGACGTTAAAAGCACTCGGATTTGTAGGTGCGCGCGATACCGTCTAGGAGCGCAACATGAGGCCGGTACCCCAAAACGGTTTGCGCCTTCGAGATATCAACATTGAAACGAGAAATCGGTTCGCGAAGATCTGGTTTTTCCGACACGACCACCTTCCCGCGACCAACCGTTTGGACGCAAGCCCCAGCAATCTCATTAATACTGACCATATTCCCGTGGCCGATGTTGAAAATGCCTTCGGCGCCACGATCGGTGACTAGGATTATTGCCTGCGCCACGTCATCTGCGTGAACGAGATTGATGCGATCGTCAGTCGGTGGATCCAGCTCCAACTCTTCTCCTCGGCTCGCTTTGGCGAGGAAAGATGAGATCAACTTATCCGAACTTTGTCCCGTTCCATAAATTGCCGTTGCCCTTAAAATGGAAACATGAAGCCCTTTCCCGCGCAGGTTAATAAGTACCTGCTCACCAAGCGACTTCGAAAAACCATATTCACCCAATTGTTCGCCGGAGGCCAATGGAGCATTTTCATCTTTGAGAGAGGCACCATCCGAATCAGAGTATACAATCGCGCCCGAGAGATATATGAGCATAATCCCCCTCTCGGCTGCCCACTCTCCCAGGCAAAGGCACGCCCGAACATTAGCGTCGAACCAATCAGGCGAACGATATCGCTGCCCGCCCTCGGGGGTCTCCGCACCGATATGCAGGAATGCCTGGACGTCCGGAAACATTTCGTCGAGTTCTTCCGCCGACTTCCAATCCGACAAATCCCAGACAACCCAACCCGGCCGATGGGAGTTTACAGATCGCGAACTGCATATGCTTTCAACCCCCCTTTGATCGAGACGGCTCAGCAAATGGCGACCAACGATACCGGAAGCGCCGCTAACAGCAACCTTGCTTAAAGGCATGCATCGTGTCGCAGAAGAGATAACGATTCGATATCCTTTTCATTAGCCGTTTCAAAATAAATTTCCTCCAAATAACGCATGGCGACTCCGTTCTTTATTTCCGGCTGAACGATGTTTTCGCGAAGAAGAAAACTGCGGATTGCGAACTCAGGATCATTGAATCCGAAATGTGCACGAATCGCCGTCGTACCCGAGAATCGAGCATTGAACTCAAACGGAACGGGGCCGTCCGAACCGACCATTAACTGGATATTGAACGGCCCAACGATGCCGAGGTTTTCGACGCAGTTGCGAACGACCTCGGATATATTTGGAAAATCACCCACCTCGGCAATCCATGTGTCGCCGCCTCTAAGCGCGCGCCTTGCCGTAAATGGGCCAAATAGCGTGTTATCGGACGCGACGAAGACACTGCTGGTAAATTCATAGGATAACGCCGGACTTGGCTCGGCGATCATCCTTTGGAGCATTGGGTTCGGCACATGATCAAACAACTGGGATAATTCATCCGAAGTCTTTATCAAATGAACATTCCGCGCCGAAGAGCCTGTTCTGGATTTTAGAACAAGCGGGTACCCGAATTCCTTGGCGTCGCCTAGTGCCTCTTCATGCGAGCGCGGAACAGAAGATTGCGCATGAGGCAGTCCCAAACGCTTCAGATGGCCGACGGTTTTCCACTTGTCATCGGCCAAATCGATTATTTCAGGCCCTGATACAACGATTACCGCGCCCGTATCGCGCTCGAGATCCATCCGATGCCGGGAAAAGAATAAAAGATCGTGTTCAGAGCCAATGAGCACGAGGTCGATGTTTTCACTGCGTAACAATTCGGCAATCTCATTGTACTTCCCATCGATTTCAAGGCGGGGTAATAAAACCGCTGCATCGGTCCAATGAAAGCCAACGGCGTTGGGCGTGATATCCGCGCCAACGATTTCGAGGTCCAATTTACTCGCTTTCAGGGCCTTGATAATCGCCTGCCCCACGCCACCGCCAACACCGGTTACGAGTACTCTTAAAGCTGCCACGGATTTTCCGCTCCGGTCATGATCCGATGTATTTTACCGACCTCTGCCGTGCTGTGCGCATTCGAGCCAAAGGACACTCTCGCTCCCGCACTAAGACACCATTCGAGAAACTTAGATGGTTTCGGGTGGTAGCGAGCATTGATTTCGAATGCGATGTCCGTCTCCGCAGCAAGTTCAATCACTTCTTTTATCAGGTCGTCGGGCGGAGCAACCCCGAAACGTCGGTAGCTCATGCCAAACGGATGACCGAGCACATCAATCGGGCTATTGCGCAGAGCGGCGCACATCAATTCGAACTCCATATCGATCGCCAAAGCTGCTGATCTGTTTTTTGTTCCCGCATCGGAATCCGTTTCGCCGGGGAACCGATGGACGCTGGCCATGACTTGATCACAACAAGCAAGAATATTATCGGTGGCATCCAACGCTCCGCTTTTATCCAGGATCTTGACTTCCACCCCGACATACGCGCGACAAGGGCTCGCAGGAAGGCTGCGAATTTCGTCCGCGAATTTTGGAAACCAACCACCACTGGAACCGCGCGCGTGCTCGCTGAACGCGATTGCTATCATCCCTGTGAGAACTGCTTGATCGTACATCTCGATCGACGAGTTTTCGCCGTCGGTCCAATTTGTATGCATGTGAAGATCGACCGGCGGAATTTCGGCGTCATTCCACAACTCTTCAACGAATCGCGGCGGTTTCATTGGATCAAACGTTCGAACAAGGGTACGAATACGTCGCCGGACAACCCGTATTTCGTTCTTCCGTCTGCGACGATCTCGCCGAAATAGGTCATCGCCGAAACAAAAATGACGGATACCTGTTTGTAGGACTCATCGCTGCAATGGCGGATCGGTTGAAGCGCCGCAGGCAGATATTTTCCTTTTTTGGAAATATCGCCATCAAAACATATGATGCGGTCCGAGTGGATATTAGTGGAATGCAAAAAGGAATTCAGGCCATTTGTAGCGCCGTGGAAACCAACCAGCTTGCCGCGTTCAAGGTGGCTAATTACCAGTTCTTGGCCGCGGGCCACAGAGTCTCTAAAAGCATTGCCAGCTTTCACCAGACTACCTGTTTCACGTATTTTATGTAGCTTTTGTGCGGGTAAATCGGTTTTCTCGGCAGCAATCCAAAGGCTGTCTTCGTGAGAGTCAAATGCGACCGGCTCCAAACCCGCAGACCGCAAAAGGTTCAGTGCAGATTCCCTATCGAAATAAGAAAGATGTTCATGCGATACCACGTTCAGATCACCGGACTCGAATTGTCGCTCCGTGTCCGGAAATGACAATATTGCTCGCCCCCCTTGCCGGAGCGACCTGTGGATCTCCGTCAGAAACGAATAGGGATCGTCCACATGTTCAAGGCAATTGAACGATAGAACCCGGTCGAATGTCCTTTGCGAAAGCTGGCGCGAAGGAAAGTAATCGGTGATGATTTCAATCTCCTGATCCGAGCACTTTCTCAATGCAGGATCGATGACGACCGGTTTTGCGGTTTCAAATTCGTGCGCTATCTCCGCTGACACAAGTCCGGAGCCTCCACCAATTTCCAGAACGCCGGCCCCCGCACAGAAATCACCATTCTCCAAGATAAATTTGATCTGCGTGCGGCCGAGGCGATTGGCCCAGTCAGACAATCCCGGAGGTAGCGTAAAATGGACATAACTCTCGTTTCCGTATGCCTCAACGATTTCTCGGCGCGTTTCTATCGGCGTGGTTTGCCGAAAATAACCCATAGAATCTTGGCCAAGACTGAGCGGCAACAGCGGCCCCATCCCTGGTGACTCCTGCGGGCCGTGCCAAACAGGCAGCGACGGAAAACGGATTTCAGCTCCACAAATTTCCAAAAAGTCCTTCATTCAGCGAATTCTTTTGAATTTGTGGGGCGTACTTTATAGAAGAAGAAATCCGCGCTAATTTCTTCGGACATTTTTCGAAGGGTGAACCCTTTTTTTTCCGAAGAGAACTGTTCCCGTTGGCGTTCAATTGCAGTGCGCTGCTGTTCCGGCAGAAAGAACTCGTAATCGTACCGGTCGCTCGAGCTAAGCTGCGCAGGCCGGCCTTTGTACCCGCTTTGTCTCCATGCCAGCAGATCGTAGTGAAAACTTTTACGCTTCACTTCAACGAGATCGTCCTGACCGGTTAATTCAATCCGCGTCTCGGCACCGAAGGATAGCACTTCATCGCAAAGAGCCAAAAATTCTTCGGCTTCATCCAAGCCATGATCCGCTGCCAACTCCTTGGCAACATTTAGCAAAAGCGCATTGAAGGCCTCGTAATGCTGCAAAAGTATTTCGTAGGTGTATTGATAATTGAGCTTTCCGTATTGCCCGCTACGCAACCGCTCGAGATTGTCGGGTATCTCCCAATAATCCGCCAGCGCTCCCATGGTCGGAAAGTTTTCCAGGTCGTGATCTGCCCGAAACCGTTCGTAAAGTCTCCCGATTTCTCCGTCGCTTGATTTAGCCGCCTCGGAAATTTTTAAAATAACATCGACGGGATGAATGCCCGCTTGATAGAAAAGATGCAAATAGTCGTAATACCATTTTCGACCCCACATCATTTGAATCAGAAAGTGAACAAAGCGGAAACCGCGCAACTCATCGACAGGCATCGAAGATGTTTCTAAAACAACCTCCTGTCCCTCGAAAATAGCCCTATTCTCGTAAACGCCGAACGCATTGTCGTGCAATCGCCAACCTGTCCGCAGGAAATACTTCTCCCGCGACTCTTCGGAATCCATTTCGGTTCCCGGAAGGAGGTGGAGGTTGTAGTTAAATACTTCGGCTCCGACATCGATCATGCGCCGGATGCTGTCCAAATGGGTTTCACTGGTTTCGTTAGGCAACCCAAGAATTAGCTCGGTAAATAAGGATGCTCCCGCACCTTCGGACTGCAACGCTTTAGTCATCTCGACCACATCTTCGAGTTTAAGATTTCGCCTCTTGATGGCTTCGAGCACTTGGGGATTGAGCGATTGCATGGAAGCCCCCACTTCGCCGATATCGCCCAAGGCGCGGGCGACGCGCAATACCCGGTCGGGTCGGCTCTTATTCCATTGAGCGGAAACATGACTAGGATAGCCGTACCTTTTCTGACAATCGCGCAGATTTTCAGCAATCGATCGGTCGCGGTCCAAGATCGAAAAATTTGCGTCTGCGATAAATAGGTTCATCGATTTCTTGCAATTACGTCCCAGGTACTCAATTTCATCGAAAACCCGCTGATCGGAGAACCGCGCAAGCTTTCCCGTACCAATACCCCATGCGCAAAACGTACACCGGTAGGGGCACGAGCGGTTTGTTTCCAGGATTGGCACGAACGGCTCATCAAAGAATTCATCCATTGAGCCGTTGAGGTAAGGCGACGGAATTTCGTCGAGATCCCGGATCACGTCCAATTCAGAGCCAATATGAATTCGATTATGACCCTGGAGATCATTAATCAATGCGCCGTCCAACACATCCGATACGAAACGCTTGCGGTCGCCATTTAGCGAAAGGAAGCGTTCCACCAAGGAAGCAAATCCGCGTTCGCCTTGATTGACGACGTAAGCGTCACAAGCCGACGAAGCGGAAAAAAATTTTCGCGCCGCCTCATCATTAGCGTTGGCGCTGGTAAAATTCGGCCCACCACCGACGCACAAAGCGTTCGGAACTTCCTGACGAGTGATGTCAAAAACCAACGCATTGAGATTTGCGTTCCAAACGTAATGGGACAGCCCAACGACATCGGGTTTTTCGCGCTTGATGGCGTCGATCATCTGTTGGGGACGCTTAAACAGACGAAATTCAAGGTCTTCGGCGACCATTTTGTCCGTGTAGGCAGCGATGTAGCCAACATTGAGCGGAAAGGTCCAAAGACTGACCTTCTCCCAATCATGCACCAGATCAGCGAGAAAAATCTTAAGGCTCATTCGAAATCGCGGCTAAGACGGCTGGAACAATCAATGACAACAAGTTTGGAAAAATCGTCGCACTCGGCAGGGGCAAAAATCGCTTTATTCAAGCCCCGCGAAATGGTGCAGCTCAATATTATCGTTCGGAAACCCAATCGGATTTACCCAAGCTACCGCAGGCCGGGTGAAAAGACACGACCAAGCGTTCATCACCTGAACAGTAACGCTTGGCGCAAAAAAAGCAAGGAAAATTAAGCCCAAAACGCCATATATTTAAAACCGCCACTATATTTCTTAGTGGCCGATGTTGTTGCTATGTTCACGGCGCCTTACCGCAAAAATTTAGCCAAACTTATTGGTCAGCTAAACGGGGGCTGGAAGGCAAACAAATCAACTGGTTATACAACAATTCAGTCATTCTCAGATCAGCCCGAGGTGCATCCTTGTAAGCGTCCAACAAGTGAATTGGACGCCACAAGGGGCGGCTCATGAAACCGGCATCATTAAGTTCCTGCAATAATATGTCTCGAAAAGACGCCGATTCTGAACTGAGACGGACCGTGTTCAGCCAATAATTACTGAGGCATTCCGGTGGCTCGGATATAAATACTGCTGAACTAAGGCCATCAAACGCTTGACGATAGTACTGAGCAAGCAGGCGTTTTCGCGCCACGAAATCGCTCAGATTCTCCAGCTGACCGCAACCGAGCGCCGCGTTCAAGTTCGGCATTCGGTAGTTATATCCTATTCCGTCGTGGATGAATTCCCAGCGATGGGCAATTTTCGCATTTGTCGTGAGGTGCCGGGCCCGTTCCGCTATACGATCATTCGACGTTACTATTGCGCCACCGCCACCTGTAGTGACAATTTTGTTTCCGTTGAAACTGAATACCGAGACGAGCCCATCATTCCCAGTGTGGCGCCCATGATAATAAGACCCAAGAGATTCTGTTGCATCTTCGATCAAGATGATTCCGTAACGCCTGCAGACCTCGGCAAGCGCATCCAGTTGCGCCGGATGGCCGAATACATGAACGCAAATAAGCGCCTTGATCGATCGGCCCGTCTTTGAGTTAACCAGTTTACCGTTTGAATCCCTGTCATAATTACTTAAATGCTGATCAAGCTTAACCGGATCGATTCCGAACGTGTATTGCTCGGCATCAACAAAATGAGGCACGGCGCCGGCGTGGGCAACCGCGTTTGCGGTAGCAACGAATGTCAAAGATGGAATGACGACCTCGTCACCCCGCCCGACACCGGACGTCGTTAACGCGGCATGAAGTCCAGCTGTTCCCGAGGAAACAGCAATCGCATGTTTTGTTCCGATGATCTCGCACAGCATGCCTTCAAAGCGATTTACATATGAACCGGCAGTAGACACCCATTCCGTATCCAAACACTCCTTCACATAGGCCCATTCGTTTCCGGTAATCTCGGGCGCATGCAATGGCGCCCCGTCCTTTACGACAGAACGTACGGCTGCGACAATCCGTTCGACTTCTTTCATTTCACTGCTTCAACGTACAGCGATTTGTCAGGATAAGTGGTATCCAATCCCAACATTCTTTTTATTTCGAAAAAATCGCCCGTCGTCAGCCAGCCGCCCTCACCCTTAAGTTCGTTAAACCGGCTGGCCTGCGGAGACGAACGATAGACATTCGTGAATCCGGCATCCTGCAACATTTGTTCGAGTTTTTGATAATTAAACCAGTTGATGTGGTAACCGCCTTTCTCTTGTTGCACGGCACGAGATGCGTCGAGCGTGTAGCGATCGGCAAAATCTTCGGGCGAGAGTTGAGAGAATTCCCGCCGTATTTCCTCCGCCGACACCGAATCAAGCATGGCTGTCGCGATCTGTTCGACGACCGCCTGTTCTATTGTCAAATCTCGCGCGGACGCAGCTAAAAAATAGGATAAATCGTTGCGGTCCGCAGCATCCCGAATCAAGTCGTAGTCCGGCATATTTAGGCGCACTGCGCCACCTGGCCGAAGACAGCGATAGATTTCCATCAAAATGCTTGGGCAGTTTTCCTGAGGTATATGTTCCAAGGTATGAGACGAGTAAAAAAAATCGACACTATTGTCGTCAAATGGAAAGTGGCTTAGCGCCATCATATCGACATCGATATCGATGTAACGGCGCTGGAATGGGTAATAAGAGGAAACGTGATCCAATACTTTCCAATGTGGCCGAAAAAATAATCCTCCACCGATATTTACCATAAGACGTGCGCGTTCTCGTGATGGAAACAGCATCGCGTGTATTCGTTTGCGGACGAGAAGAAGTCGAGTGAGAATCTGGAATTTGGCGATCAGGAATAATCGTTGCGCTAATGTGTTCATCACTGATTCGAGTCGAGTGGATAATCGATATCATAATTGCCGAAGAACCGGGGTGGAGATTGAATGTCGCGAAACAGGCCTTGATCCATTGCCTTGATCAACTCCCCAACTCCATCTTCAACGCTAACGGCCGGAACGAAACCTATCTTTTCCCGGATTTTTGAAAAGTCGACTCGATAGTTCCGCGGATCAGAACCTTTCTCCTGGAAACAAACTTTCCCACGTTGCAGCCGGTCGGTGATCGTATCCACGATCATCCGTTTCGTAAAATTATTAATGTCGCCACCGGCATTGAAAACGTCAAAGGCAACATCATCAACGTCAGCTTCAAGAACCATTTGCACAGCACGGGCAAAATCTCGGACGTGACAATAAGGCCTCCAAGTATCCGGATCATAAACCAGAAGCTCCCTCCCCAGGTAAAGTTCGCGGGTAAACTCACTCACCGTTAGATCAAATCGCATGCGGGGGCTCAAACCGAAGGCTGTTGCGAAACGCAAAATCGTCGGAATGAAACCTGAATCTCGCGGAAGCTGCAAAATCTTTCGTTCGATATTTACTTTTGCGACGGCATACGCGGACAACGGATTTAACTCGAAATCTTCGCTAGCAAGTTCATCCGTTTCGATCAGACCATAATTGGAACAGGTAGAAACATATATTACCCGGCCCAGCCTACGGTCGGACAGTAGATCGAACGTTTGATCATAGGCTCGGTCATTAATCCACTCGGACTGTTCCGGAAATTTTCGCGTTATTGGATCACCTACCAAACCGGCCAAAAATACGATATCGGTTATGCCATCCAGAGCGGCGATCATTTGATCCGAATTTGCAATATCTCCATAGCAAAATTCAAACCCTGGCTGGTTATAAAAAATTGGAACGACGGTCTGATTGTCGTAAATAAGCCGGTCAAACATGCGTACTTGGTAACCGGCTCGAATCAGGTGGTCGGCCATTATTGTTCCAATGTAACCGGCGCCTCCGACAAGAAGCAATTTTCGTTCGCAACAAGTTATGCTTGAATTATTGGACAAAAAATTTGGCCTTTCTCAAATTTTAGGACTTAATCTAGCGTACGCGCTTCTTGCGCAAGCCCGCCATGCTGGTTATTGGTTCAAAGTTACTCGCTCCCGACGATCCGAATGCCACGGCACTCTGCCCTTCCTGATTAGCGGCAAGCACCCAACCGACTCCAGTCGAAAGAAATGCGTAATTCGGCCCCTCTAGAATATCGCAGCGATGATTTTACAGGAAAGATCCCCCGCGCTCTGAGTTACCAAGAAATCGGGCCACCACGCAGGTCATCGATTAGTTGTCATAGACAAGCGACGACGTTTTCGCTGTGTGTCGTAACTCGAGTTTGGCGGCCTAAAATATTCAACAATATAACAACGCGGTCTTCGTCACATTCGCTTTCAAAAACTCCAAATTGGTCAGCCAATGAGCCATTGAGAATTCGCACTTGGTCACCTGGGCTCCGTGGCAAAAAGCGATCGAGGCGGATGACACCGGAACTGTCCTCATGTAGTTTAATATCATCGATAAGGTCTTCCGGAATTGGAGCGGGCCCATGGTTATGACAAACGATGTGACTTACTCCGAATGTAGAATTGATGGCTCTCCAATTGGAACCAAAAATATCGATTTTTACAAATAGGTATCGGGGAAACAAAGGCGCTTTAACTTTCTCAACACGCCGGGCATGGCGGCGCATTTTGAAATAACGAGGCAGGTAGACCTCAATATTTTGGCTCATCAAATTGTAGTTCGCCTTCGTCTCACTGCGAGGTTTTGTATGAACGGCATACCAATTCTTCATTATTATACCTCGTTATCCGGATCGGATTGCCAGACTGTACGAAGAAGCTTCGGGGCAAATATACGATCTCCCGGAAACTTATCCGCGATCTCATCGCATATGGAATCGAGGTCGCCAAAATCCGTGACGATAACGGCATCAATGGATGATGGCTCTGGAAATGTCCGAACAATCGGGGTTCCACAAAAATCTGAAGAACGAGTGGCGTCATCGTAAATTGCCACTATAGTTACGTCGCTCTCGCGCGCGACCATCAGCGCAATTTCCGTCAAGTCGGAAAGACCGTGAAGCGACACTCGATGATGTCCCTTTTGCTCGCAACTACCAAATATTTCACTAAGTTCCTTCCGTGCAATACGAAAAAATTGGAAGCCTTGGCTAAGATATTCCGCAGTCAAGCGGCTTTTTTCGGAGAATCCCCGTGGAGTGAGGTAGTAGGCATAGCGGTTTGCAGGAACCTGCTGAACTTTAATCCAGCCCTTCTTAATACAACGTTTTACATAGGCATTAGCGAGACCGAGAGCGATTCCGAGTTCCTTTGCAACTGAACGCTGGCTCACACTAGCGTCATTAGCAACGGCATTAAGAATGCCCAATGTAATCGCGAGACTGCCATCGGATTTGCCCCTATCGGCATAATCCCGATTAACGTTTTCACTTCCTTCCTTAAGAGTGTTCATAAAATGAACGTAGCAGGGCCAGCCTGGATCGTCAACTAGATAAAGTTCACCGATCGCGCTGAAATATCTCACTTCCCGCTACAACAGCTCGAATACGCCTCGTTGAAATTTAGTTATAGGCTAATATTGGAAAAATTTTCAATTTTCCACTCTTCCTTTTACAAGCGCTTCAATTAAAATCGCCACAGTTCTAGTTGCTTGGACGGTTGACGAGATCGTTGAGCTCATCGTTTGTAACGGCACCAAAGCGTTGAATCATGAGGCTGGCAAATTCGCCGTGCGCTAATCCATCTCAAAATCTCAGCTATAGTCCATGTATCACGCTTTATCGGGTGGACGGCTCCCGCCGCACGAGATCTTGGGTCTCAGGTCAGTGCCAAAACGGCCTTTTGAGTGATTCTCGGGGAAATTCGACTCACCCCGCAACAATGTTAACGAAGAAAACAAGAGCGGTGTAGAACGACTAAAGAAAATTTGAAGTTCTTAATTTTTTGAACGAAACGCGGACTTTCAAATCGAACGCCGGAACAGCCTTAGCTTCATCAGATAAAATAAGTTTCGTACCATGAATTTAATAAAGGAATAGACAGAGTAGGCCCATTTGGATTCTCCGGCGATACGCTCCTGGAATATGACATCAATGGCGACAATCTCCTTTCCCGACGCGACAGCCTTATCATATGCGTAAACATCCAACTCATATGTATCGGGCGGACGTCTGAATTCTTCTAAAAAACTGCGATGAAACAATTTCGGTTGTGCGTTGATCTCCTCTAAATGATACCCAAGTACTAGGTCGGAAAAGAAAGTATGCATCATGGGAAAAATTTTCATTTTTCCACGGTCATTAGTCCTACGCCCCTTACCAAAACACGATTTGGGAGACGGATGGGCCATGACAGCATCGAACAACCGAAACGGATCCTCCGGCGGGCATTGAAAGTCTGCGTGCGACCATGCCAGATATTCCCCGTCCGCCGCCTTTAGTCCAGCCATAATTCCGTTACCGTAACCTATGTTGTCGTCGATCCGGATTATACGGAATTGAAAACTCGGATCTTTTTTTTGCTCCGCCTCAAGCATTTCCAGCGTTCCGTCCGTAGAGCCGTTATCAACGATAATCAACTCACAATTCTCACGATCCGCCATCACCCTGCGATATTCGCCGATCACGCGGGGCAACGATTCCACTTCGTTGAATGCTGGCAGTACGATAGAAAGCGTCCTCGGTCCGGTCTGTGGCGTTGGCCTTTCTGTCATAAGGGCACGCCATCCCGTTCCCATTTAAAAACTCCCTTATGCCCCAGCCAGAAGAAAAACTCGTTTAATTCCTCTTCCGTACCTAAATGCACGTAATCGTCAACCGGATAGGCCGCTATATGCCCGTCCGTCTCGACCCAATGCTTGAAAATATCGTCGACAAGTACCTCTTGTCCGTCTGGTTGAGGAACGTCGCTTAGACTGGAAAACATCTTACCGTCACCGATCCAGAAAAACCCCGTTAGTCCCGGACACGTATCGTCTGGGCGAGATTTGACATGAACCGCCGTAATCCGGTCGCCATCGATCGAGACATGGGTGTGATTGGGTGCTCGTTTCGACTGAGTTAATGACGGTGAAAAAGTAAAAACAACGGCCTCCGGAAGCGTTCTTTCAATAAAATCGGAAAATGCATCGGCATCAAACAATCCATAGGCGTCACACGCCGTTAAAAAGAAATCTTGCCGATTGATCAGGGCTTGCCGTGATTCCCATAACGTTTCGAATTGCGACGACGTTTGATGAGAGATTAGAAAACACTGCGACTCGGCCAGAGGCTTCGACTGACTATCAATTTCCTTCGCAATTTTTTCTGTCGTCAAAATAACGCGTTCGCGCGCCGGAAAAAAATCGGAAACGAACTCGTACATTGGCCTACCGGCCACGTGAATGAGCGCCTTGGGTTTTTCCGATATTCCGCTCACTCGCGTCCCCAGCCCCGCCATGCAAACAACGTTTCCTTGGCGCTCTGTTACAGGTAGCCGGCCACCGCGGGACGCTTCGAGTTGTCTCATAACCCGCGACCAGTGCTCGAAATCGGCAAGCTGTTCGGGAACACCCCAATGAATAAAAAAATCTACCGGCTGCAGAGCCACCGTCAGCCGGTCTGCGACCAATCGATTGAAAGCCAGAGATGGGAAGAACTCTCCTGCAACCCGCTCATTTTCTTCGATCATATCGGAGATGGCCTTCATCATGATGTGCCCGCGTTTGAAATAAAATGCGCCGACGGATAACGGCTCATCCATCCAATCGTCCGTAAACGGCTGCTTTTCCCTGATTTCAGCCATAAGTCCCGGAGCAGAGGTTTCCGGCCTGCAAAATGCGGAAAAGGAATTATCGATCAAATGCGGATGAAACCCTTCATGGGTAAACACCATTCCATCCGCATCCAAATTCGACCGGACGTCTTCAAAATTCCATGTCCAAAATATGTCGCAATAAGCGACGAAGAACGCTTCTTCGAGCGGCAGGTCGTTGCTCGCCTGATAGATTGAATAAGCCGGGCCGTCTTTGTGCGGTGAAACATAGTGGATTTGGCAATTTAAGGTGTCGCGCAAAAAGCGTTCCTGTTCCGGCCTTAAAAGATCTGGAGCGGTAATGACAATTCGATGCACATCCTCTGGAAAAGCATCGACCACATATTCGACCATCGGCCGACCTTGGATCGGAATGAACGGCTTATATTCTTTGAAGCCCCCCTCGCGAAAACGGGATCCCCGGCCAACCATCGGTATAATGAGATTAAGGGCGGTGGGCGACGGCATTAGTATGATCGTTTTTGAAGTATGTCCCTGACAGCGCGGTACTTGATCCGGATTTCCTCATTGTCGCTGCCCCTTATAATCGACCAGCCGGCGAAAATCTGGCCGCCGGCGTTACAACACAAGCGCAAGGATTCAAGCGTCAGCCCGCCGTCAACCTCTATCAAGAAGGGGCGCCCATCCCGCCGCGCGTACCAATTGAGTGAGGAAATACGGTTAATGGTAGATTGGTCGAAGATCTGGCCGCCGTACCCGATCGGCACCCCCATCACAACGCACCAATCAATACCCGCATCACACAACGTCTGCCAAAACTGGTCGTCAATATGTTGCGACGTCTCGACAATGACCCCGGCGCGCACATCGCGGGACTGGATCAATTGAATTGCGTTATGAAATTGCCGCTTATTTGCGAAGGCGCGCTCGTGAATGGCTATTCCCGAACAACCAGCATCGATATATTCCTCGAGCGGCGATTTGCCCGGACTTTGGGAAACATGCGGCTCCTCCATCATGAGATGAGCATGCAACGTCACGCCCGCGAAGGTTTTACGCAGGTATTTCGCCTTCTCCAATCCATTGATTTCCCGGCTGATAAACCGGCCATCGCCAGCATCGATATGAAAATTCCGAACACCTTCCTCCCATAGGATTTTAGCGATTTCCTCGAAAGATGGACCGAACGGCACCTCTATCAACGAAGCCGAGAATGCATAAGCTGCCTCGGGGTCGCTACGATCCTGAAACGATACTTTCGGTTTGTTCGCTTTCCAACTCAACAAAGCATCGACGATAGTATCGACATGATTGGGCTCATATCGATAAAACATGTACCGAAAATAGTTGACGTCAATTGGCGTCAAGCGGGGCGAGCGGATTGTATCGATAATCGACCTTGCGTGCGCCTTTAACGATTGCAGCAATTGTTTCGATTCGGATACCGGCATCAAGTCCATCCGATCTCGAATTTCGGGCAACATGTATTTGGCCCCGGCCGGACCACTCTCGACTTCATCGCGAAGTGTATTCGGCAATCCTTGAACAAGTGTCCTTAAAAAATCGCCGGCAACGTTGACTTTGTGACAACCCTTTGTCGCACGCGCTAGAATATCCGGATGAGAATTTGTCGTGCCGTGTAAAACAGCCGAGACGAAATTAAAGCTCTTGATCCTCGAGCCCCAATCGACCGCCGCTTCGACAGTAATGTCGCCCGTATCAAAGCTGTGGTGTGTCGTTCCCAAATTCCCGATAATGAGTGTCGGACGTGCATTCACCGCGCCTACGCCGCGCGAACGGGCCGCTTCACGGTAAATTTTGGCAAAAGCGAACATTTCGTCGCCGCTCGGAATAAACGTCGAACTATCCGAACCGACGTAATTCAGTTCGCCAGCACAAACTTCATGGTCAAAAATATAAAGGGATTCTTGCTCGTCGAGCAGATCGGTCGCGTAATTGGCAATTTTACCGAACGCCGCTTCCATCTCGTCCGAAGACCTGTCTTTAGCGTCGAATAGCGCCGAACCATCGAGCACGAAGTGGGTCACAGCCCCATTGTTGACCGCATCGTGAAGAAACCGCTTTGCCCGGCCTTTAGGCCGATCCTGGCGAATATCCACGTGATCCAACCCGATACCGAATAGCGGCGGAATCGCCCCTTCCAACAAAATTTTGTCTCGAGCCGCCGTGAGGACCGCTTTGGACAAATCCAACGCGCCGCCCGAAGGTTTAAGATATCCGTGAACCTCGGTTCCATCCTCATCTGTCTCGCGCTGTCCGAGCGCATTCAAGGATCCTTGCAGAACGATCGGCGTCCCCTTCTCTGAAGCCGCGCTGAGATAAGCGTTGCAATCCAGGGACTGGGACCGAATATCATATACATTGGCGCCAAGAATTGCCGATGCCTCATTTCTCAATGCCAGCCAAAGATAAACCTCGCCGAGAATGGTCGGCGATATCTCAACAAAATTTTCCAACGGAATCTGTTCCCGTGCCCCATGCGGCACATCGTCCCAGAGTTTATTCACCGGAAGACTTAGGTTCGGAAAATTCTTAAGTATGAATTGGGTCGCCCGCTTTCTAACGAGGCGCGAGGAATGCATTAGCATCGAAGAAAGTTGGCTGACCATCCGCACCCATTGAGCGCCTCCGCTGTCGATGCTCAAACAAAACAGATGCCCGTCCAATATCCTGAATTCGGAGCACGATTTAGATACGAATTGCTCCAACTCAGCCCGCTCAGAATCCAGTATCCGGTCATACCTATTCTGATCCGCAGCAGTTTCTTCTGCGTCCCCGATACGCTCTGACCAATCCTGGCGGACGCTATCGAACGCGGCACGTAGATCAGCGTTACTGGACCACAGAACAACCAAATAATTTCCGGCGGAGAACGCGTTGGCACCGCAACATTTAACAATCTCCTTGAAAAACTTTAATTCGGAAAATTTTGAAAATCGATGTATCCAAACACTAGGACCACCGAATAGACGCTCCAGAGCCCGAGAGGCGGTAATGTTTTCGTCCTCACGCCCGGTGTAAACCGGATCGAATTCGAACCCCTTGAGAAATCCGGGCTGCATAAATGGCGTCGGTGTCAACAGAACAAGCTGATCGCTCTGTGCAAGAGCTCTGTTCGAATGAGGAGTCTGGTCGGTAATACTGAATTGCGCAGACGATGCCAGCGTGCCGAGTTCGCGATCGAAGCGGAACCGCAAATACCCTGTTCGCGAGGCTGTCTGAAGCAGCAAGCAATCATGGAGAACGTCGATCAGAAGATAGACGCACTGGCCATCACAACTGACTTTTACGCCAATTGAAGCCGGGAGATTACGGTGAAAAATGTTGTGAAAGGCATTGGTATGGCCAAGCTCAACAGAACATTTACGGGACGCGAATTCCGAATTCAGTTTCCGGATCTGTTCACTCGCCAACGTCAACAGGTCGGTCTCTATGGCGTCGATACTCAGGCGCATATAGTCGCCAACATGTCTGTCCCACTGGAGCAACGTTTCGAGTGTAGAAGCGCAGGCGCCTCTCAATGTGCCGTTCGACATAGTTGAATTCGAAAATATCCGGTCCAGAACGAATTTCAAATCAAGGTTTTCGCCCGTGGCACGAGTTGGGTATTCCGGACTTAGTGGGTTCCGGTCCAACCACTCCGTTATATAATCGATACTGTGTAGAACGGGCTTAAAAAAATCGGTGTTATCGATAACCAGATGAGGATTGGCGCCATAACGAAGCAGGTGGTGCCGGTAGGACGGCAAATCGATGCGCCAGAAGTAATCCTCCGCTTCCGATGAGCCGCGATAACCTTCTACCCGTGCAATCTTTCGTAAAATCAATTCGTCACTGTTCGCCAAAAGGACAGTGTTGAAATTTATAAGCTCGTGCAATTCGGTACGAAGGGAATAGTGCCCTTCAACCAAAATAATCAACCCAGGTTTCAACTGGCACACATCCGAACCAGTACAAGTTCCCCCATCGGCACGAGAATACAATCCGTCCAACGGGATCGAGGCGGCATCGCGAGCATCGGCAAGCTGCTCATTAAAGGCTTTGACGCGCCGCAAAAAATTCTCTGCCACGCCGAGACGCATATGTATTTCGGCTTCAAAGGCGAAAACTGTAGCGGCTTTGCGCAAATGGGCCAAATCCGCGACACGCTCTTTTCGCCCCGCCAATGTCCAATCTAAACGGAAAGACCAACAAGGGCGACCTTGGCCCTTGAAGATTTCCGCTAAACAGTCAGCGAGAATGGTCTTGCCCGCTGCCGTCGGTCCATCAATTCCAATTACGCAAACTCTTTCTTCGGTTTCGGACAATAAATTTTCTATCCGATTGAAAACCTCCCGAGCAAGAGTATCATCAGGAATTGCAACGTCGTAATTCAACAATTTGTACCTAGGCTGGGAGATAAAATTTTTCTGCAACTTTAGCTTTGGGAGTGCGAGGACACCTAGTTCAAGATTTAACGGAAAGGACGGCTAAAAAAAAGATATAGATTTATTGATAATGGCGGGATTCAAACCTCCGGATTTACCCATGATGTCCACTGATCGATATGTTTCGTGCAAACGGCATCGATTGGAACGCGCCGGTCCCATAGCATTTGTTTTATATTTTCGAGATCGGTTTCACTACCACGGCCGACGAGGTCCGGCGACACCAAGCAAAGTTTCAGGCCGGCGCGGCGAAGCTGGCGACCCGATTGGCGGTCGAGCGGAAAGGTCGTGAAAGTATCTACCCACACCCAATCAAGATAGGGTGCAAAATTTAATGCTGTTTGAACACTTTCAAACTCAGATACTCGAACGGCTGACCGCCTTTCACCGCGCATAACCGTCTTGACCAAGAAGGGGATGGATTGGTCGAGAAAGAAAAAATTTTGTATGCCGGCCTTTGAACTGATAGCTAACGTAGCATCTTCCAAGCCCTCTTCTTTGACGTTGAAAATGGCAAACTTGTGCCGATACTTTAAAGCCCATTCGGAGAAGGACACACCTGAATCGAATGGATCGTGGGCGAGTATCAATTCGGACCGATCCGATCGAATATCGATCTCAACTCCAAATTCGGGCGCCGTTTGAATTAGATCGTCAATAGTATTGCGACGATGATGAATAATTAGCGGTTTTCTGGGCATAACCATTAATTCAATCTGTTGGTTGGTGAGTGAAACTGATAAAAATCCAAATTGCGATTGGAGCAAACTGTGCTTAAACCAAAGATACTAAAAGGTCCACATTTCACGGCGCCCGAGCTTGTGTTGGATCCGACAGAATCGGAATTACGGACAATTCGAGAGGAGTTTATTAGGCGGCGGCCAAAGAATTTGGAGTATCTTCTTCGGAAACGTTATCACTGGATGAATGAATTTATCCGGCCAGATTTCCGGGTCGCTGAGTTTGGTACGGGCCTTGGTCTGACGCGAGAATTTATTACCGTGGCGGAGCTGATCCTCACCGACGTAACCAAATTCGAATGGGTCGACAAAATAGCAGATGCGGTAAATCCCGATTTTCTACCGGAGAGTCTCGATGCGGTAATTTGTATCAATGTGCTCCACCATTTAGCGACACCGCTAACGGCGCTGAAGCGAATACTCGAATGTGTGAAGCCGGGGGGTTATATACTCATCAGAGATGCGCATCCGAGCTTATTTCTGAGAACCTTAATGTGGTTGGCCAATAACGAAGGCTGGTCATTTGAGGTTGATGTATTCGATGAAAACGCTATCGCCAACGACCCCAACGACCCTTGGTCAGGTAATGTAGCAATTCCTCATCTCCTTTTCCACGATAAGGCGAAGTTGGAACAGGCACTACCCAATGCTTCGCTCATTCTACACGAATACACCGAATGTCTTGTGTTCCCGTTATCCGGAGGCGTCGTTCAGCGGACACATTTGCCGTCACTTCCTGAATTTATCCTAAAAGGGGTAGATGTGGTCGATCAGGTGCTAATTGCACTATTACCCAATATCTTTGCGCTGGGCGTTTCAGCCGTTTTGAAAAAACATGACCCCTGATCTTATGGCGACACGCCGCCAAACTGTCAGAGCTAGCGATTAAACAGCGGCGTCCTGATCTTCAATTTTGCTACCCTGAAACCGTATATGTTCCTTTTGCACCAAGCGCTCTAGGGCCTGATTGGTGAAACGTGCCTGCTGAGCCCTTTTCTCATCGCCTCGGTCGGTTGCATCGTTAGTAAAGTTCTTTGCGGCCAATGGCGCCAACTTTGAATAATCGAAGTCAGGTCCAACGGAATGGAGCTTAACATGCTCCTCTCGCAAACCCGCATTTTTCATAGCCATGTTAGTCCAAACGTAGACCCAGTAGTTGAAGTGAACGCCAATTCCCTCAAACTTTCGTGACATCTTCCGAGTTAGCAGCCAAGCACGGATTACGGCGATCGTGGCGCGGGGCCGCAGCGTCAACCAAAGTATCCGCCGCAGTAACATCTTGAGATTTTCGGGCTTTTTTAATTGAAACTTCAAATATTCGATCGGTGACGCATAGCCCGCGCCTGACTGGCCGATATAATTCGAACTTTCTGCGATGATTTTCATATGCCCCTCGAAACGTGCAAACTGCCAACTTGCGCTGTTATAAACGCGCATAAATTCGATATATCCCTCGGCAAGAAAATTACCGTCGAGCAAATAGCGAACATTCGTTTCTATCCGGCGCTCCAACCCGACATTGCCCTTGCGCACGACGACGTCGCGGCTGGCTTGTTGCACGAGGCGGTTCGATTTTTCCAACCGTTTATAGAGTGGCGTGCCCGGAAGGGCTTGAAGAAAGGCCGGCTCGCCACCAATCAAGCCAGCATCGACGTTAAATGCCAACGTATCCTGAAATAAGTTTTCCGAATCGGAATCAAAGCCGAAAATCCAGCCGGGTACGACGACAAATCCGTATGATTGGATGGTGCGGACCGCATTCTCCAGATCGACTTTTTCGTTTTGTACCTTCGCCGTTTCCAGCAACGAATTATAATTTACAGACTCAATGCCGATATTGCACATGGAAAAGCCTGCCAGACGCATCTTCTTCATGAGATCGGGAATTTTGTACAAATTTATAGTCAGCCAGGTAAACACAGAGATCGGTTCATGTAGGTTTTCCTGCCACTCGATCATCGCCTCGGCACATTGTCTAGCCCATTGTATATCACCGATAAAGTTATCACATACAAAGATAAATTGGCGAATACCCATCTTATAGTACTCGTCTAGCTCGTGAATAACGACCTCAACCGGTTTAACGTTTGCACGGTTGTTGCCGGGCAAAACACGAATATCACAGAACTCGCATAGGAAGGGACACCCTCTAGAAACCTCGATGAGTGCGCCATAATATTTTTCCGCATTTGGGCGAAACAAATCAAAACGGACCGGTTTTGCCTCCTTGACGGGAAACCGGTTGCTTTGAATGACCTTAGGCTGGTCCGCCAAGCTCCCCGCGGCAAACTTACTCAAAAATGCAGGAAGCGTCTGCTCTCCGTCCAGGATAAATATATAATCAAAATAGTCGAGCAGATCGAGCTTATCTTCCTGTTCTAGTGACCAGGTAGCCGGCCCGCCGATGACAAACGTGGCATCCGGAAATTTAGCGTGTACTTGTTCCCAAGCCTGTCTGACGGTCCCCAAATCCTTGTTCATTCCGGAAAACGCAAATACATCGGCCGCTTCCAACTGCGACGGTTTGCCTTCAATTTCGACATCAAAAACAAGAGGATCCCAGCCTTCGGGAAGATGAGCCGCTAAGGTGTAGGCCCAAACCGGAGTAAGTGTTACACCGTAATTTTGATCGTATTGGATATTCGGAGCATTAACGAATGTAATTTTGAAACTCAACCTAACAACTCCTTGGAACCTGAGGGCCACGACCGGCACCATATCCGTCGGGCATGTAGCGCGTCTAATCTGTCCGATAACCGAAAGCCACGCTCAGGCTCAAGAACCTGTGTTCCCCCGAACGTAAAACTGACACTGTTCGGCAATTTGTTCAACTCCCATCACAAACATTAGGTTAAACTCGCTGATTGCGGACTTCAATATCAGTAGAGGCCGGGGCTGGGAAGGCCCGAGCTGCCAAAGCAAATAGATACGGAAACAGCATCGCATATGGAAAAAGGTTGCCCAAAATCGTCCCTAAAATTAGAACCACCAAATAAAACCCGAATAACAGGAGTAGTTTTTTGGATACCGGGTCTATTTTTACCCTTTTTAGAATAAATGAAAGCGGGGCCAGCAAAACGAACATTTTTATTAACGTAAATGCGATGAGGGACAACGCGACGTCACCCAAATTGAATAGATTGATATAACCCATGCCGCCACGAACGACAAAATTTTCAAGGTTATAGAATTCGGGCAATATCAAAAGTCGAAAATTGATAATTAGAAAGAAAATCGGGCTTGAAAAGAGACTCAGCCAAGCGCGCCGTTCCCCCCAATTCAACAGCAGATAAACTATACCAATCGCCAGACCGGTTTCGCGATTGCTGACCGCGACCAACGACACGAACATAAACAACAATAGCCGACGTTCCAACGCAAAATAGACTGCGCCAGCCATGGTCGCCATCTCGATAATTGAATGTAGGTCAACCATCCTTGGCATCGTGCCTACAAATGCTATGAGGGCAAATAATATAAAACCGATCAGACCGAGAGTCTCCGCGCTCATTTCCCCACGTAATTTTGTGACCGTCGCAGCGACGAAGACAAAGGCAATCGTCATCCACAGAGCGTAATGAAGATAGTGAACGTAAAGCGCTGCGCGCAGCGATATACGCTCGGCAAACACATCGTAAACACTCGCCTCAATATTTTTGTAAAACCACCGCAATTTATGTCGCTCGTCGAGTGGTTCTTTGGTTTCGCGCATTGTACTATGATTGTTAAGAAACTCTACTTCTTGTTGCAGTCCCCTGTAATACGCAATCCGGCCATTTTCGACATGTTCAGCATATGGCCTTTGCGGTTCCGCACCTTGAAATATATTTGCAGTCATATAGATTTGCCGGTATCCATCGTACAAAGTAAAAACAAACGTAGCGCTTAAGAAAATCAGAAGCACAAATAGCTTGCACCATTTGTCCGACAACCTGGCCTCACTGGATTTTAACTTAATCATGTGGCTCTGCCTCTTTTTTGTAGACTAGGATCTGTGCCCTTTAATAGAACATGGAAACTGAGATTGTGAGTTTATCGCTCTTGTTTTAGGGGGTCGATAGAGGACTGATTTGTTTTGGTTTTCTGACGAATTGCGATTTCAGATTGAGCCTTTTTTGCCACCGAACACCCTCGGTCTGAAACGTGTTGATGACTGCCGAGGTCTGGGCGGACCGTCCGAGCGAATATGGTCCCAGTAAGACCATCTACAACCGTCCTGTCCGGTGAGCTCGGTGTCTCGAAAATATTTTACAACTATAGTGGGTGTTCCAAATTTCCCGGACCAGCTGATGATCGACAGAACCATCGTCGAGGCCCACCAGTGGTCAATCGGCGCAAAGAGAGACCAAAGCTCCGGCCGTTGACGCTGGCAGGTGTAGGCGGACAACCAATATCCGTACAGCGACCGAAGACCGGGGAAGGCTGTGCGTTCTGCTACTAGCACTGGGAAATACAATCGCTCACACGGCCTCGCGAAAATGCCTGGATGCCGTACCGCCGTCCAAGCATGTCATCGCCGAGGAGGAATACGACAATACCAAACTGCTTGAGTAGCAGAAAACCCGGGGAACTGATCGACTCATCCCTCCATAAAATAGCCGTTGGGTCCAATACCACTATCGCTTGGTTCTCTCTCAACAGCTAAATTTTTTCAAATGTCATTTGCAGTCGGAATGACTTCCAACGCTCCGCAATCAGCTTAGACCGAGACATCAAATCCTTGTTCGCAGCCCAATTTCTCCCCCACCATAGTCATATTATAAGGCTAAAAAATCCGGACCCTAAACCACATTTTAAAATTTTAACAATTTGAAAAATGATTGCGTCATCAAAAATTATCTTAAAGGCTGACCCAGATAACTAACGTAGATTCTTTTTAACCCATTGTCTTATTAGAGTTAATTGAATTTAGGGGTCATTGTTGTTAAAAACGCCACTCGCTTTCCTTCAAATATAGGGCGAATTGAGCCTCGTGATCACCGTTGAATTTGGCATATAACGCTTTGCCTGACTCCAGAAATTCTCGATCCCGTTGATGTGTTTGTGCTTATCTGCAAAGAGTTCCGAGTTGTTGATCCGGAAGTGTTTGAAGTCGGAAACATCCAGCACATTGTAGCCCCTCCAACTGTCTAAATAGACGATGCTGTCAGGCGCAATCCTGCGTTCCATGATCGGCATCAATGTGGCGGTTGAGGCATCGAGAATGATCTTCGTGTAGACCTTGCCGCCCTACTTCAACAGACCGAATACCGGGATTTTACCAGCGGCGCCCCGGCCACGGAAGCCCTTGCGCCTAGCGCCGAAATAACTCTGGTATACTTTGATCTCTCTACCAAACATGGCTTCGCTTTCAGCCTCCAGCTCCAGGACAATAAGTTCACGTAAACGATAAAAGAAAAAAGCGGCCGTATTGCGGTGAACCCCGCAAAACCTCGCCGCAGTGCGGGCCGTCGTACCGGCTACAAAATGCTCTATCAAACGGTCTTTCTTATAGTGACTGAGACGGCTCTGGCGCATATGCCCGATAATAACTCCAAATCGAGTTATCTAGGACAGCCCCTTATCTTATTTGCCTATTTGATTTAGAGCGCATGCTTTAGTTTGCTCGTTAAGATCCAAAATGTGATCCCAACCCGATAGCTTGCGAAGGATCAAAGTTTAGAAATTGTGGTATTCAGAATAATAAGAGCAGACTAATTCTACAATTTATTGGATCTAATCGACTTCCTCTCATATTAAAGCAGCGCTTAAATTTAAACTGATCCGAGATGATTCTGATTTTTATTGCCGATCATCCGTGCCCCGAGAATAAAGTATAAATAAATTAAAATTAAAAATGGGATAAACGAGCCTATTATTACTGAAAAATTTGACTCAGGATAGACCAGTTTGAATATCAGTGTTGTACTAACCAAAAATTCCAGATCTGATTGATTCGAGTTGTTAAAAATCCGATCAAGAAAAGATAGAAAAAACCCTATTACCGCCATGCCAAATAGTACGCCAAAAGGGCCAAAATTAGCTAACAATTCAGTTATCCATGGTAAATTAATTGAGATGTGCTTGTCTGATGGATTTAATAATTCATACCTAATTCCAAATTCACTACCAATGGTTTCTTTAGGTTTATCTGGATAAACTATTCTAGGTATAAACGAAGTCAAAAGTAATCTATAAGTATAGCCATTCCAGTAAGATATTTCCTGGGGGCTTTTGTTATACACGTAATGAAAAATCCACAGTTGACCGGTTCGAGAAGCCAAACTTCCGAACCGACCATTAAAAATATGTTGGTCTCCTTGTTCGTTGGCTGGCATTGATTTATCGTTTTGAATCATTTGGCTAAAATAAGCTTTTCCAGCCAGCAGCAACCTACCCATACCAGGTGGCGCTCCCGCCCTGATAGTCGTCGTTGCTCCGTATGTAGAAATCACTACGACTACCAATATCGAGAGAGAAATCAGTGACCGGTAGTCACGTTCTCTCCATAGAATATAAATAAAAAACAACAATAAGAATATTAGTTCGGTTATGAACAGTGTTTCAATTTTAAAGTAAACCTCTAAAGGCAGACAGACTATGCACAATAAAATTTTTTGAAATTTAGATAAATGTCCACGCCGCCATGCAAAATACAAACCTCCAAACGCAATGTAACCTATTGGTTCTAAAAATTGACCGATAGAAGGTAGAACTTTCATCAATGGAATTGCTTGATAGGCTAAATGGGCCCACATCAATAACCAAAATAGAGTTGTTATTCGATGGAATTCAATATTAGCGGGAAATCTGAAGAATGGTATATGACGAAATAACATGTGCCGTGCTCCGTAGAAGAACAACACCATCAAGGCAATACCGGCCAAGACGAGCCATAAAACATCGATATTTATTTCAGCCAAAAATTGGTTTGCATAAAGGTGAATAAACTTACCATCCGGCCAGGCGAGGGGGATAGTAAAAACAGGGATCCCGAAAAAAACAGTGTAGAACAGTCCCACAGATTGAAAAAATGGAAACGACGCGTTATTTGAGAAAATAATATAAATTGCAGATGGTATAAGTGAAACCCATATAATTGCTGTTGCAACTAAGGCAATATTAGATTCGACGACTCGAAATTGATATAGAACGATACTTAGCAGCACAACAACCGCTATAAAAAGAGTTAATGTAATGAATGAAATTTTTTCGGATGCTAAATGTAGTAAATACATCAATCAAAATTGGTAATTTTACTTCTTAATTTGAACTCTGTTTTGATAGAACTAAGTTGCTTAACACTACCATCAATATCAAAAACGAAAACCACCAGCTTTGCCAAATATTAAAACTAATATTTGCAACAGAAAAATAACTAAATAAAAACCCATTCAAAAGAAATTTTTGTTCTATTGATATTTGAGAATTATTTATATACCTCAATAAAAAAATCAATAAAGAGCCTATTAATATGACACCAATCACCCCCAATTCCAACCAAATTTGCAATATTGCGTTATGAGGGTGGAGAGGTATTGGTTCCGATAGATTTGTCCATCGTAGACCCGGCACATCTGGAATAAAATTATTTTCCATAACAGAATCTGGACCGTATATTGCTTTTGATGTAGCCAATCCGTAACCGAATATTGGATGGTCGTCTATGAGCCTATTGGCATTCTTCCATATAAGAATCCGGTGCGCAGCCGATTTCGATAAATTTGGTAATGCAAACCCTGGTTCCGTCGGGTTTGGAATACGATCAACAATCGCTGGCGCCAAGGCCAAACATATGATCACAATTGAGGTTAATAATACGTGTGACCTGCGTTTTACCCAGTAGGCCAAGACCGTAACTGACAGACTAAATGCCAGAGATACAAGAACAGTTTTTTCGTTAGTTGTGGTTAATATAAAGGCAACTAGTAAACCACAAACTGCTGCTATACGTCCTCCGAAATTTCGAAGAATTAAGGCTGTCCACATCCATAAATATATCGCTGCGACGATAAAACCTGGACGCTGAGCGATCGCCAAATCTACGTGGGACCTAATATGTATTCCAAACAGCGGATAGGCCAACTTGAATAAAAGACCATTACTAACAACTTCAAATGCTATAATACTGTAACAAAACGCGCCACCAGCAATAAGCGCCAACTCCGCAAGCCTTGTCTCATAACGAGACGCATGCGACAGAATGCTTACCATTAGGCATCCGCAAATTAGGCTTGCGATTACAAAAAATGAAGATTTTAAAGAAACACTAGGATTAAATGACCAGAAACTGCTTACAATAATGTATAAAAAAAATATCAATAAAATTTTTGTTAAATATCCCCTATATATAAATATTACATTAATTTTTCTAATGTTTAATATAATCAAAGAACAGAATAAAATAAATATTATGGCGATGCCTTTGTGCGCAAATAAAGCAACTGGCATGATTAAAAATGCTGCACCGCAAAGGATAAATACAGAGATTTTATTCATATTATGTGGCACCTGCCATAAGACTGGCTAATCAAGTAAGTCAAACGGCGCCAATTATTTTACTGTTGATCACGCGAATTGACATGGATTTTTCAATATTTGATCCTAGTAGCTTTAAAAAATTGATCATCGGCAGTGAACCGATAGTCCGCAAAAAAGTAATTTACGAAAATTCGGCGAAAGAGGTCTTTAGAAAATTATCTCGCCGAGGCTTCTTCTGGATAAACTAGGTTATTTCGGCTTACAACCATCAAATTTTATCATTGAAAAGCCTATATTCCCACTCAATTGCAGAAGATACGATCTGATCAATGTCATCGTATTTTGATTTCCACCCAAACGTCCGGTTCATTAAACTGGTATCGGCAACCAACTCTGGAGGATCCCCAACTCTTCGCTTGCCCGACTTTATTTTTATCGGTTTGTCACAAACTCGATTTACCGCTTCTAAAATTTGGCGTACAGAATATCCATGTCCATATCCGCAATTCACAATTATGCTTTCCCTGCCGCTTTCTAGATATTCAAGCGCTGCCACATGAAGCGCCGCTAAATCAGATACATGTATATAATCACGGATACATGTTCCGTCTGGAGTAGGATAATCCTCACCAAAAATATACATGAACGGACGCTTGCCAACGACGGTCTCAGCGGCAATCTTTATCAAGTGAGATGAGGTCAAGGCTCTCTCTCCACTGCGCATGTTAGCGTCTGCACCAGCCACGTTGAAATACCTTAATACGGCATAGCGCGAAGAAGTAACCTTTAGTAAATCCCTCAATGCCCATTCGGTTATCAGCTTGGTAGTACCGTAGGGGTTGACGGGTTGAAGAAGCGAAGATTCAGGAATCGGCAACACTTCCGGCTGACCATAGACCGCAGCACTCGAAGAAAAAATAATGTGTTCAACTCCAACTTCGCAACAGGCTTCAATAAACCTGTAACTCTCTATTACGTTATTATTATAGTACTTACTTGGATTACTGCTCGATTCTTCAACAATTATAGATCCAGCAAAATGCATCACAGTATTACATCCGTAGTTTATAATAATGTCTTTAATTTGAGACTTTTGTCCCACATTAGCTTGAATAAAAGATGTCCCTATCGGCACCAACGACTTATCGCCTACTGACAAGTCGTCAACTACTACAACTCTCTTATTTGCTTCCAAGAGTTCCAAAACGACGTGGCTACCGATGTAACCAGCACCTCCCGTTACAAGTATGGCCTCATTCTTTTTATTTACCATTCAGGCAGCCCTCTGCTAAACGCAACTTAGGTCTTTGCACCAGAAGCCGCAAAAACGAAATCAAAATAATTTATTCTGAATAATATACAGATATATTTTATTTATTATTCAAATACATAAAATAATAAACCAATATTTTCATTTTATAATTTTAAAAAAAATAATATTCGTATAAAATTTAAAATTTATATTAATAAACCGGATAAAATCGCAATGTGAGACAAATTTTTTAATATTAGAAATTAAATTTCTTGCTAAACCTCTCCAATATCGATTTACATAATTTTTACTTAATTTGAATCATCAATGCTACATAAACTTAGATTAATTTTGCCAGTGTCTCCGCCCTTAAACGGAACATAGAACCTGAGAATGTGAGTTTATCGTACTTGTTTAAGGGGGGGGCGATAGATGGCTGATTTGTTTTGGTTTTCTGATGTACTGCAATCTAAGATTGAGCCATTTTTGCCGCTAAACACCCCCGGTCTAGAGCGAGTTGAAAACCGCCGGGTTATGGGAGGACCGTCCGACCGAATATGGACCCAATAAGACCATCTACAACCGCTTTGTCCGGTGGGACCGGTGTCTGGGAAGGTATCTTTGCGACTGGCGTGGGTGACCGAATATGCCTGGAAGCCATGCAGCTGTATAAGCATGTCATCGCCGATGAGGGATTTGACAGGCAATTTACTAGATGTATCAGGCCGTAAATATTCGACCCTTCGGCAATACCCAAGGACGCATTGAATTTCTTGTATCAACGACCAATCTGGCATGTGTGGCTATTGAGCGATAATCCACGCCATCGTGATCCGTGCAAATGAGCACGCTGTCATATTCGGCGAGGGTTTCAGCTGACCAGCTCACCGATTGCCGTCCGGCCAGAGCAGCATGCTCCCGGGTTGGGGGAATTTCGGGTACATAGGGGTCAAAGTAATCAACCGTCGCACCGCGCTCTTCGAGCAGCTCGATCAGAACGAGCGCGGGGCTTTCGCGGGTGTCGTTGACGTTCTTTTTGTAGGCCAGACCTAGCAGCAAAACTTTGGTATCCTTGAGTGACTTGCCCGCCGTTGACCGAAGTGCCTCTGCCAGTTTGTCGACGACCTTGCCGGGCATTGCCGTATTAATCTCACCGGCGAGCTCGATGAACCGGGTTTCCTCGCCGACCTGCTTGGCCCGCCAAGTGAGGTAAAACGGA
>JAYPHU010000011.1:0-26516 GCA_038127535.1 Rhodospirillaceae bacterium
AAGTGCAGATTGTCGGAATAGGGCCATGACATAACCCGTTGATTTAAATGGCTCCGGCGGTAAGATTCGAACTTACAACCTATCGGTTAACAGCCGATTGCTCTACCGTTGAGCTACGCCGGAATATCCATTTCAGACTTCGCCGGCCGGGGGCCGGGGTCTCTTTTATCTAACCGGTTTCGGCGAACGTTTCACGTCCTTTTGGACGCTTCCGACTATCTACCGGTCCACGGAAAATTGGAGGCGCGGACCGGAATCGAACCGGTGTACACGGCTTTGCAGGCCGCTGCGTAGCCACTCCGCCACCGCGCCGTCCGCTTGGCCGCGAGGGGCGGAATCTAGTCGTTGCTCTGATCCCGGTCAAGCCGCCAAATGCGCACCGCCACTATTCGAGCCTTAACCGGGCCGCCGCCCCGTTGAATAGCGGTAATACCTGATGGGAGAGTCTGTTTTTTGATCGAAATTTGGTGTATGTCGTTCCGAGAACTCATCGAACGCCCCCACGGCTTTAGACACAGCGTTTAGACACTGCTTTTAGAGGTTGCCCATGGATTACGAACTCGCCCGCCGCAATATGGTCGAAAGCCAGGTGCGCACCAACCGGGTCACCCACGCCGGGCTGGTCGAGGCCATGGAGACCGTCCCCCGGGAAAAATTCGTGCCTGAGCATCTGGCTGGCATCGCCTATGTGGACGAGGCCCTACCTCTGGGCGAAGGACGCTTTGTGATGGAGCCGATGGTGCTGGCCCTGTTGCTGCAAACCGCCGAGATCGATAAGGACGACGTTGTCCTGATGGTCGGCTGCGGCAGCGGCTATGGCGCCGCCATCGTCGCCCGGCTCGCCGCCACCGTGGTCGTGGTGGATGACAATGCCGCCCTGGCCCAGCAGGCGACCGACAATCTGGTCGCTATGGAAGCCGACAATGTGGCGATCATGGAAAGCCCGATGGCGGAGGGCAACGCCAAGCAGGGCCCTTACGACGTGATCGTGTTCAACGGCGCGGTTGGTGAGATCCCTGACGCGATCATCAGCCAACTGGCCGACGGCGGCCGGCTGGTCGCCATCGTGGCCAAGGGCGACGGGCTCGGCAAAGGCACCTTGGTGCAGAAGTTCGGCTCGTCCGTGGTCAGCCGCGAGGCGTTTGATGCCGGCACGCCGGTGCTACCCGGTTTCGAGAAAAAGGCCGAATTCGTCCTGTGAGCCGGCCGTTTGTGAATTTGCGCGGGACCTACCGTATATTGATTTCACCGGTTGACCACAAAAATATTCACCATATAGTGTCGAACCAGGTATTATTCCCCTACACTTAGGGGGGGTGAAACTCTGGGATCAGGTTCATTTGCAATGATTTGGTAACACTTTTTCAGTACGTAAGATGTGGGGCATTGCTCTAACCGGGGTCAACCCGTGCGCATTTCCCTTGAATTATGGGACGTTTGGAAGCGGCGACGGCCAAGGGGCATCGCCGTTTCGAGGAAAACAAGAATGAATAATTCCTTCCGTGGGCTCCGTATTCTTCCGGCCGGAATGACCGCGCTTGGTCTGGTCGCTGGCAGCCTTATCCTCTCTCCCACCGCCTCGGCGCAGACGTTGATGGAAGCGCTGGCGACGGCGTACTCCACCAATCCGGAACTGCAATCGGCGCGCGCGCAATTGCAGCGGATCGACGAAGGGGTGCCGCAGGCGCTGTCCGACTGGCGGCCCAATGTCGCCCTGTCCGCTGATCTGGAGCGGGAATACACACATAACAACACGCGGACGACCACCAACCGGGATCAATGGCGCTCGCCCCGCAACTCGACCCTGACGGTGACCCAACCTCTGTTCAGGGGCTTTCGCACCGTGGCCGGTGTGGCCGGCGCCGAGGCGGATGTGCTGGGCCAGCGGGCCAGTCTAATCGGCAGCGAACAGGATATCTTGCTGAGTGCGGCGACCGCCTACATGGCCGTGGTGCGGGATCAGGCCGTTCTGGAGCTCAACCGCAACAATCTGGAAGTCCTGCGCCGTCAGCTGGAAGCTACCCAGGACCGGTTCCAGGTCGGTGAAATCACGCGCACGGATGTGAGTCAGGCCGAGGCCCGGGTGGCCGGGGCGACCGCGTCCGTCATCCAAGCGGAAGGCAATCTGAAAACCTCCCAGGCCAATTACGAAAACATTGTCGGTGAGAAGCCCGGCTCTTTAACCGCGCCGACGCCCCTGAACAGTTTGCCCAGCAACCTGCAGGAAGTATTGGAATTGGCCGGTACCAAACACCCGGACGTGATTCAGGCGCAGCAGGCGGAGAAGGCGGCGGACGAGGATGTGAAGTCCAAACGCGGCGAATTGTATCCGGCGCTTAATTTGGTCGGCACTCTCAGCCGCTTCTGGGAATCCACCGGCAATGATAGTCAGATCACCACCGGCGAGGTGCGGCTTGATTTGTCCGTGCCAATCTATCAGCAGGGCGCGGTCTTTTCGGAACTACGGGCGGCCAAGCTGAACGCCGGTAAAACCCGGCTGGATTACGCAGTGACCCGCCGGGACCGGCTGGAAGCCGCCCAAAGCGCCTGGGAATCTTTGGAATCGGCGCGGGCGCAAACCAAGTCATTCACCGCACAGATTGAGGCCGCTGAGATCGCCCTGGAGGGCGTCAGGCGCGAAGCCGAGGTCGGCTCGCGGACGGTTCTGGATGTGCTTGATGCGGAACAGGAATTGCTGGACGCCCAGGTGAACCTGGTGCGCGCCCAGCGGAATGAAGTTGTCACCGGCTTTCAGGTGATGGAAACAACGGGTCAGTTGACCGCCGCCACGCTGGCGCTGCCGGTCGATGTTTACGATCCGACGGCGTATTATAAATCGGTGCGGGGCAAATTGTTCGGCTCCGGCGTACCGGCCGCAGGCAAGCCGGTCAAACCTTAAAAGGGGCGGCGGCGAAACCAGCCGCTCCGGTCAGAAAATCTGACGCCACCGCCTGAACGAATCAGGCACGAGGAAACAACGGTATTGCCGTTGGTGTATAATGGAAAACTAGTCTGGACTGGGTGGACGACTCATGGCCGAAGAAAACGATGCTAAACAAGAACCCTCAATGGAGGACATCCTAGGGTCAATCCGACGCATACTGTCTGAAGACGAGGAAGAGGGGGCTGCTGCGGCGCCTGAAGAGGCAGCTGCGCCCGAACCCGAGCCAGGGTCGGAACCCGAGCCCGAACCTGAGTTAGAGCCTGCGCCGGAGCCCGAGCCCGAGCCGGAACCCGAAGAGGAAGAGCTGGATATGGCCGCGGCCATGGAAGCGGACGGGCCCGAACCGGAGCCCGAGCCAGAGCCGGAAATTGAGCTCGAGGAGATGATGGCACCGGAGCCCGAACCTGAGTCGGAGCCTTTGCCGGAGCCCGCGCCCGCGGCGGCCGCACCGCCGCCTCCGCCTCCACCGCCATCCTCACCGCCGGAACCGGAACCGGTGCCGGACGGCATTCTGGAATTAACCCAGCAGATGATCGCGCAAGCGCCGCCCGATGTGGGCGCCGGAGATCCGATCCTGACCGCGACCACGCAGTTCTCGTCCACAGATGCGCTGCAGGAATTGGCGAAGGCGCTGTTAAGCCGCCGGGATATCGCCATCGGCAGCCGGGACATGACCCTGGAAGGGTTGATCCGTGAAATCCTTCGGCCGTTGCTGCGGGAATGGCTGGATCAAAACCTGCCCTACCTGATCGAGCGCCTGGTCAAAAAGGAAATCGATCACATGGTCAACCGGGCGGAACGGCTGGACCTTTAGGAGGCCCAGCCCGCCTTTCCCGTTTACTTGACGGACTCCCGTGATATCTTTCCGCCGCTCCGCCTGGAGCGCGTTCAACGGGCTGCGCCTGATCGGTGTCGCCATTAATATGACTTGTTGAAAGGACCGTTCAGCGATGCTGGACAAGAATTACGTACCCGCCGAGGCGGAGGAAAAACACTATAAAGCCTGGGAAGACGCGGGCGCGTTCGCCTGCGACGCCGGCAGCGATGCCGATCCCTACACGATTGTCATTCCGCCGCCCAATGTGACCGGTAGCCTGCATATGGGCCACGCGCTCAACAACACGTTGCAGGACATTCTGACCCGCTATCGCCGGATGAAGGGCTATGATGCGCTGTGGCAGCCGGGCACCGACCATGCGGGGATTGCTACTCAGATGGTGGTGGAACGTCAGTTGGACGCCCAGGGCAAAAGCCGCCACGATCTGGGCCGCGAGGCCTTCATCGATCGTATCTGGGAATGGAAAGAGGAATCCGGCGGCACCATCATCGGACAGTTGCGCCGGCTGGGCGCGTCGTGTGATTGGTCCCGCGAACGTTTCACCATGGACAACGGCCTGTCAGCGGCGGTCCGCAAGGTGTTTGTCCAGCTTTACAAGGAAGGGCTGATCTATCGGGATCAGCGGCTGGTGAACTGGGACCCGAAACTGCACACCGCCATTTCGGACCTGGAAGTGGAGCAGCGGGAGACGGTTGGCAAGCTTTGGTATTTCAAGTATCCGATCGAGGGCCGCGACGGCGAGTTCATCACTGTCGCCACAACTCGCCCGGAAACTATGCTGGGCGACACGGCCGTAGCCGTTCATCCGGACGATGAGCGCTATACCGATCTGGTGGGCAAGAACTGTCTTCTGCCCATCGCTAACCGGCCGATCCCCATCGTCGCGGACGAATATTCCGATCCGGATAAAGGCTCCGGCGCGGTGAAGATCACCCCGGCCCACGACTTCAACGACTTCGAGGTGGGCAAGCGGCACGATCTGCCGATGATCAATATCCTCGATCTGAACGCGCACCTGAACGAGAACACGCCGGACGCCTACCAAGGTATGGGCCGGTTCGAGGCGCGGGAAAAGATCATCGCCGAAATGGATGGTCTGAGCCTGTTGGACAAGATCGAAAACAACGACATGACCGTCCCCTATGGCGACCGGTCCGGCGTGGTGATCGAGCCTTGGCTGACCGATCAGTGGTTCGTCGATACCAAGCCCCTGGCCGAGCCCGCCATCAAGGCGGTCGAGGAAGGTCGCACCAAGTTTGTGCCCAAGCATTGGGAGAGCACCTATTTCGAATGGATGCGCAACATCCAGCCCTGGTGTATCTCCCGGCAGATTTGGTGGGGCCATCAGATACCCGCTTGGTTCGGCCCGGACGGGGAAATCTTTGTCGAACTGACCGAAGAAGAGGCGCAGGCCGCCGCCGACGCACATTACGGCAAGCCGACAAAGATTGAGCGGGATTCTGACGTGCTGGACACTTGGTTTTCGTCTGCCCTTTGGCCGTTCTCGACCCTGGGCTGGCCCGAAGAAACGCCGGAGCTTGCCAAATATTATCCGACCAACGTTCTGGTCACCGGCTTTGATATTATCTTCTTCTGGGTGGCACGGATGATGATGATGGGGCTGCACTTCATGGAAGAGGTGCCATTCCACACGGTCTATATCCACGCTCTGGTGCGGGACGAACACGGCCAGAAAATGTCAAAGTCCAAAGGCAACGTGATGGACCCGCTGGAACTCATCGACAAGTTCGGCGCTGATGCTTTGCGGATGACTCTGGCCGCCTTTGCTGCGCAGGGCCGGGACATCAAATTGTCGGAAAACCGGGTGGAAGGCTATCGAAACTTCGCCACCAAATTGTGGAATGCGGCGCGCTTCTGCGAGATGAATGAGTGCAAGCTGGACCCGGCGTTCGATCCGGCCTCGTGCGAGAAAGCGGTCAACAAGTGGATCGTCGGCAAGGTGGCCGAGGCGGCGGATGACGTTTCGAAGGGGATCGAGGAATACCGCTTCAACGAGGCGGCCGGCGCGATCTATTCCTTCACTTGGGGGACGTTCTGCGACTGGTATCTGGAATTTGCCAAGTCGATCTTCCAAGGCGATGACGCGGCCGCGGCACAGGAAACTCGGTCGACCACAGCCTGGGCGCTGAATGAGCTGCTGGTGATCCTGCATCCCTTCATGCCCTTCATCACCGAGGAATTATGGTCCCAACTTGATGACGGCCGGGCCGGTTTGCTGATCAATAAGGCCTGGCCGACGTATAGCGGCCTGGGCGACGCCGATTCATCCGCCGAAATAGACTGGGTGGTGCGGTTGATCTCGCAAGTAAGGTCGGTCCGCTCGGAAATGAATGTGCCGCCCGGCGCCATGGTGCCGCTGACTCTCCGAAACGCCGGTGAGCTGGCGGTTCGGTCCGCCGACCGGCACGGCGCGCTGATCGAGCGGCTGGCCCGGATTTCCGATCTTCAGGTGGGGGACGGTGACATTCCTGAAGGCTCCGTGCAGGATGTGCTGGATGAAACCACGTTGGTGCTGCCGCTTGCGGACGTGATTGATATCGCCCAGGAAAAGGCGCGCCTGGAAAAGGAAATTGCCAAGTTCGATCAGGAAATCGAAAAGTTCGACAAGAAACTGGCCAACGACAATTTCACCGCTAAGGCGCCGTCGGAAGTGGTGCAGGAACAAAAAGACCGCCGGGAAGAAGCTCAGGCGTCCAAAGCCAGATTGGTAGAGGCGCTGGAGAGGCTGTCCTAACCCCCTATAAACGGATGCCACCTGTTTGAGACTGGGCCAAACCATTCTCTTTCTTGTCGTGGCGATGTTTACCGCTGGCGGGAGCGAGTCCGTGCAGGCGGAGGAGAGCAGAGCGTCCGGCAGCAAAATGAAGTGTGTCGCCAGCGCGCAGATTGAGAACGATCTGTTCGGCAGCGGCGATGAGGCCTGGGCGTTTTATCCGGGCCGCGACGTGTTCTGCACCCCCGCGGTCCGGGACGGTATGGTCTATTTGGGCGCGCATTCAAGCTACCTTTATGCGCTGAGCGCCAATTCGGAAGAGCTGCGCTGGCGGCGCTATCTCGGCGGCGCGATCTATGCCTTGAAGGTGGAGTAGGGGGCTCGTCTACCTGCTTAGTCCACCGGGAGTGTAGATGGCGCGCCGTCGGGAATCTGCGCGTTCACCGTCGCCAGAAAGATCGCCAGGGTGACGTAGTTCCCCATCAGATAGGCCAGGTCGACCACCCCCTTGGGCCCGAACCGTTCCCGCAGCTTGGCGAACAGTTCCGGCGGCACCGCATGATCCCTAAGCACGGCGCGGCCATAGTCGATCACCAGCTTATGGTCATCCGACAGCCCGTCGGTGGATTTTCGGTGCTTCACCACGTCGACCACCTTTGCCGGCACGCCTTCTTTCTGGGCTTCGTCTTCATGGGCCGCCCATTCGAAATGGCTGTCCATTTCCCGCGCGGCGATCAGGATCGCCAGCTCCCTAAGCTCCGCGCCGAGATCGGTGTGAAACCTGAGATAGCCGTTCAGCGGTCCGGCATGTTTCATCACATCCGGGGAATGCAGGCTGAGCGCGCTCGGGCCCTTGAGGCCCATGATCGCCCCGTCCTGGAAATTGGCGTAGCGATCGTATTGCGCCTGTCCCCACTCTTCCAGCGCGTCTCGGTCTGGGAGCGGCAGCCGGCTGCCGGTGTCGGGGTTGATATCGGTGGGCGGAGAAGCGGGCATGAAGGCCTCCTGTAGGCAATGGGCGGAAACGATTGATCGCGCGCCATTTTTGCCCGCGGCAAGGCCTGCGTCAAACAAACGCGGCTAGTTTGATTTGGCCGCTTTCTTCTCGTCGTCCTTGCCGGCTTTCCTGACCTCCGCCGGGGTGTCCTCGGCGATCAGGGGCCAGAGAAACGCGCCTATTTCCGGACCGAACGCTTTGGTCATCAGGAACGCCACCTCCGGCGCGATTGTCTGATCGAGGAAGCGCAGTTCTTCCCGGCTCAGCCGGTCGAGCCCGGCTTTGAAGGCGGGCATGAAGGTCGCGTCGTAGGATTTAGCGCCGTCTTTAGCCGGCGTCTGTTGCTTCGTGGTCATTCGGTGATTGTCCTCTCAGAAGATTTGTAGAGCCGGTTGTAATCGGTGTCGTCCACGAACCAGCCGATCATGGTGTAGGCGGGTTCGCCGATGTTGAGGAAAAAAGTGTTACTGTAGAACGGGGTTCCATCCAAACGGCGGAATTTACGCTCTGCTTGACCGGAGATCCGTTCCCGGGTCTAGATTTGCGCCCGGCGTTTCAGAATTTCGTCCACTTCTTCGGGCGCGGCCAGCTCCACCGGGTCCCGGCCAAGGAGTTGGGATCTGGTGCTGGTTCTGAAAAGCTCTTCGGCGGCGGGATTGTAATAGACGATGCGTTCGTTGTGGTGCGCCAGAACGGCGTCGGGCATTTCCTGCAGCAAACTCCGGTAGGGATTATCCTCCGTCAGCAGACGCAGAATGTCTTCCGACTTCAGTTCCGAGAGTTCGAAAGCCAGGCCTTCAACCCTGAGCATTTGAAGCAGCTATGCCATGTCTCTGTCGTTTTTTAGGCGGCGACCATCCGCACTAGGCTGGCACAAGGACGCCACTATAGATTTCCCTGGGAATTAAATGAGGCCGGAGGCGAAAAATTTCAACTTAAAATCGACGGTTTTGACTGATTTCTGCCATAAATTCCCGGTTAATGGGCCAGAATTTGGCTCAAGAACAGCTTTGTCCGTTCGTGCTGGGGGTTATCGAAGAACTCATTAGGTTCGTTCTCTTCGATGATTTCGCCTTCGTCCATGAAAATCACCCGATCGGCCACCGTCTTGGCAAAACCCATTTCGTGGGTGACGCAGAGCATGGTCATTCCTGTTTCCGCCAGCTCAATCATGGTGTCCAGCACCTCCTTAATCATTTCGGGATCAAGGGCGGAGGTGGGTTCATCAAACAGCATGATCCGGGGGTTCATGCAGAGCGAGCGGGCGATAGCGACGCGCTGCTGCTGCCCGCCGGAGAGCTGACCGGGAAACTTCTGCGCCTGTTCGGGGATTTTCACCCGTTCAAGATACTCCATACCCGTCTTTTCCGCGTCGGCGCGAGGGATGTTGCGCACCCGCATGGGCGCCAGGACGAGGTTTTCCAACACGGTCAGGTGCGGGAAGAGGTTGAAATGCTGGAACACCATGCCGACTTCCCGGCGGATGATCTCGATATTCTTCAGATCACTGGTCAGTTCCGTGCCGTCGACGATGATCTGGCCGCGCTGATGCTCCTCCAGCCGATTGATGCAGCGAATAGTCGTCGACTTGCCGGAACCGGACGGCCCACAGATGACGATCCGTTCGCCCCTTGCCACCTTAAGTTCGATGTTCTTCAATACGTGGAACTCGCCGTACCACTTGTTCACATCGATCATCTGGATCGCGAGATCGTTTGAGGTGTTTTCAGCAGTCGAAGCGTAGCTCATGACTATTCTCCGTTAAATCCTTAGCGTTTGTGGGTAGTATCGAGTTTTCGTTCCAGGGCTTGGCTGTATTTGGAAATCGCGTAACAGAAGACCCAGAAGACAGCGCCGGCGAACACGTACCCCTCGACGGCAACGTTGCTCCAGGCGGGATCGGTGATTGATGTATTCATAGTCTGCAGAACTTCGAACAGGCCGATGATCAGCACCAGCGTTGTATCCTTAAACAGGCCGATGAAGGTGTTCACGATGCCGGGGATCACGAGCTTCAGCGCCTGCGGTAGAATGATGAGGCGCATGGATTTCCAATAGCCGAGGCCTAGTGCCGCCGCTGCCTCGTATTGTCCCTTCGGAATGGCTTGTAGGCCGCCGCGGACCACTTCTGCCATGTAGGCGGACTGGAACATGGTGATGCCGATCAGAGCCCGCAGCAACTTGTTGAAGTTGACACCTTCGGGTAGGAACAGGGGTAGCATCACCGACGCCATGAACAGCACCGAGATCAGTGGTACGCCCCGCCACAACTCAATGAAGCAGACGCAGATACCGCGAATGATCGGCATGTCAGAGCGGCGGCCGAGCGCCAGCAGGATACCAATGGGTAGCGCCGCAACGATACCGACGAAGGCGAGGACGAGGGTCAGCGCCAGTCCGCCCCACTTGTCCGTCTCGACCGGCGCCAGGCCCAATATGCCGCCTAACAGCAGGATGCCGCTGATCACCGGAAATGCCGTTATCAGCAGCCAGCCGAAGAGTTTTTTGTGTTTAAAGCCTTCAAAGAAATGCGGAACGATCAACACCGCGAGAAGTGCAAACATCACATTGATACGCCAGATTTCAGTGTCCGGGTAAAATCCGTAGATAAAGAAATCCAGCCGGCTTCGAATAAAGACCCAACAGGCGCCGGAACTGTCGCAGTCCTTCTGGTCTACCCCGGCAAAATCGGCGCTGAAAAAGGCCCAATCGAGAATTTGCCAGCCGTAATAAAAAATGACGACGCCTAACACTACCGTCAAAACCGAGTTAGAGAATGACGAGATCAGGTTCGCGCGGATCCAGCCCATCCAGCCTACGGTAGAGGCGGGGGGCGGGAGCGACGGTGCGGGTTGCCAGTTGCTGTCGCTCATCGTTCCACCAACGCCATCTTCTTGTTGTAGAGGTTCATCAGGAACGAAATGCTGAGGCTGAGGAAGAGGTAGACTGCCATCACCATACCCACGATTTCCACCGCCTGGCCGCTCTGATTGAGGGTCGTACCCATGAACACCGACACCAGATCGGGATACGCAATAGCTGTCGCCAGTGATGAGTTCTTGGTCAGGTTCAAATACTGACTGGTCAACGGAGGGATGATGACCCGCATGGCCTGCGGAATAACGACAAGTTGCAGGGTCTGGCCATGGCGTAAGCCCAATGAGCGTGCAGCTTCAGTCTGGCCGTGGCTGACCGACATAATACCGGCGCGGACGATCTCCGCAATGAAGGCGGCGGTGTAGGTGCTAAGCCCAATCAGAAGCGCAATAAATTCAGGGATCAGATTGGCGCCGCCGCTCAGGCTAAATCTCGAGGCCCTGGCTGCTTCAAAATTGAGGGGCATGCCCATAATTAGAAATGCCAGTAACGGGAGGACGACAATCAGGCCGACAGAGGTCCAAAAGACGGGGAAGGTCTGACCCGTTTCATCCAGCCGTTTGGTCGCCCATTTGCGCAGGATATAAATGCTGATGATCGCAACCAAAAGCGCGATCCAGACCAGCCCAAACCCATCTTCGAAAACTGGTTTAGGAATATTCAGCCCGCGATTGTTCAGATAAATATTTTCGCTCAGCTTCAGACTGCTGCGAGGGCCCGGCAGTGCCTGCAGTACCGCCGTATACCAGAAAAATAGTTGCAGCAGGAGCGGGATGTTTCGGAGCGTCTCGACGTAGACCGACGCAATTCTGGCGACGATCCAATTATCGGAAAGCCGCGCCACGCCCATGATAAATCCCAGGATGGTGGCGATGATAATCCCGAGCACCGACACCAGAATCGTGTTCAAAAGACCGACAATGAATGTTCGGCCGTAGGTGTGGCTCTCGTCATATTCGATTAGGCTCATCAGGATGCCGAAGCCGGCTTCCCGGTTGAGAAAGGCGAAACCCGTGGAGATACCTCGGGTTTCCATATTCGTCAGGGTGTTATGAAAGATCGTCCAGAAAAACCAGGCCAACAGAAGGAGCGCTAGGAATTGGAAGGCGATCGAGCGGACTACAGGACTGTTCCAGGGTGGTGGCTTTGACGGCATAGCTATACCGCCAATCTCTTGTCGGTTGGCCATTTCGGGTCAGACCAAGGTAGATTAGGTGCCGAGTGTAAAGGGCCCCTGAACCAGATGATTCAGGGGCCACATCATTTTAATTAGCGGATCGGCGGGGCGTAGAGAATACCGCCGGCGTTCCACTGCGCATTTAGGCCACGGGAAATCTTAAGCGGCGTGCCAGCGCCAACATTTCGCTCGAAGGATTCGCCGTAGTTTCCTACTTGCTTGATGATCCGGTAGCCCCAATCATTGTCCAGACCGAGCATTTTGCCCATGTCGCCTGACGTTCCCAAGATGCGGGCCACTGTCGGGTTTTTGTCGGACTTCTTGGCGTCCGAATTGGCGGACGTGATGCCGTATTCTTCCGCCGCGATCATCACATTGAGGGTCCATTTCACGATATTGAACCACTGGTCGTCGCCCTGACGGACCACGGGGCCGAGGGGCTCCTTGGAAATGATTTCCGGCAGCACCATGGCCGAGCCGGGGTTCTTCAGCTTGGTGCGCAGCGCATAAAGCTGAGACTGATCCGAGGTCAGTACGTCGCAGCGGTTGGATTCAAAACCGGCGAGGGTCTGTTCGGACGTGTCAAACACGACCGGTTTGTACTGCATTTTGTTGTAGCGGAAATAGTCGGCCAAGTTCAGCTCGGTGGTGGTGCCTGCCTGAATGCAGAAGGCGGCGCCGTTCAGCTCTTTCGCGCTTTTCACGCCGAGCTTTTTGGTGACTAGAAAGCCCTGACCGTCATAGTAGTTCACGCCGGCAAAGTTTAGACCCAGCGAGGTGTCGCGGGAGTGAGTCCAGGTGGTGTTCCGGCTGAGGATATCAATTTCACCGGACTGCAGGGCAGTGAAACGCTCTTTCGCAGTCAGCGGGGTGTATTTAACCTTTTTGGCGTCACCCAAGACGGCGGCGGCCACGCCACGGCAGAGATCGACGTCCAAGCCAGCCCATACTTTATTCGCGTCAGGCGCGGAAAAGCCGGGGAGACCGGTGCTGACGCCGCAAGACAGTACGCCCTTTTTCTTGACGTCGTCCAGTGTCGTCGCAGAGGCGGCAGAGGCCATCATGGCGACGGCGCCAAGGGCGGAAATGGTGGTTAAGAGTTTGGTTTTCATGAATCCCTCCTCGGAATTTAGGTCTTAAACAGTTCGAACTGGTTCGAAGACAAAGCCTCGACCGAATCTAGCGGTAACACGAACCGGCAAGTGGTCACAAGCCGAAACTCATTGTTACCATTGTCCAAAATTGTATCATTACACTCATGTTTTATAGAGTCCATTGCCCTTTCCGCCGGATATCACGTCGAAGTATCAGGTTTCGACACGGGTGAAGTTCCGATGCTAGGATGACACACCCATTGAGAGGCTCGCCATGCTAGATCAAACGCCAAAAACTTCCAAAGAGTCCAAAGGCCGGGGCACAAGGATCATCAAAAGCGCCTGCCGTATGTGCCACGGCGGCTGTGGGACCTTGATGCATATGGAGGGCGACAAACTCGCCAAGATCGAGGGCGATCCTGACAATCCCATGAATAAGGGAAAGCTGTGTCCGTTGGGCGCGGCGAGTTTGGAGCAGGTCTATAACCCCCGCCGGCTGAAATACCCGATGCGGCGCGTCGGCGAACGTGGCGAGGGGCGCTGGGAGAGGATTTCCTGGGACGAGGCGCTAGACGAGATCGCCGATAAAATTCGCGTGGCCACGGAAAAAGACGGGTCCGAATCGATCTGGGTCGGTACCGGCACCGGCCGCCATCATTTCCCGTTCGTCTCCCGTTTCGCCAACGCCATCGGCACCCCCAATTGGTGCGAGCCCGGCACGGCGCAATGCTTCAGGCCGCGAGTCCATGGCAGTGTATTGACCATGGGGCAATTGCCGATCTGCACCTATACCAATGACATCTATCCGGAACTGATCCTGTTCTGGGGACACAACCCACTCTATTCCGGGCCGGACGGAGAGCTGGGGTTCGGGGTGAAAGAGGCGCTGGCCCGCAAATGTAAAACCATCGTCGTCGATCCACGCGAGACGTACCTCGCCAAGAAGGCCGACCTGTGGCTGCAGCTCCGCCCGGGCACCGATGACGCCTTGGCGCTGGCCATGCTTCACGTGATCATCAAGGAGGGGCTGGAGGACAAAGACTTCGTTGCCGAATGGACCCACGGGTTCGATGAGCTGGCTGAACGGATCAAGCAATATACGCCGGAGTGGGCGGAAGCCATCACCTGGGTGCCGGTGGATAAAATCCGCGCCGCCGCCCGCATGTATGCAGAGGTGAAGCCCTCAATGCTGGAATGGGGCTGCGCTATTGAGCACACCCCGGCCTGCTTCCAGACCGTCCGCGCGCTTTTATGCCTGCCGTCGATCACCGGTAATATCGATCAGCCGGGCAGCTGGGCCTTCGGCATGGTGCCCCTGCCGCCGTTCCCGCAATTGTTCGACAAGATGCCCATGAAGCAGCAGAAGAAGCGCCTGGGCTTTGATGATTTCAAAGTCCTCAGCGGAGAACTGGCGCAACTGCCCTCCGCTCACATTCCGACTATCTTCAATGCGATCCGTAACAGCGATCCGTACCCGATCCGCACCGGGCTGATCTTCGGCAACAACGCGCTCTCCACCTATGGCGACGTGAAGCTGGTCTATGAAACTCTGATGGCCTTGGATTATCTCGTCGTCGCCGAGCTCTATCTGACACCGACGGCGGAGCTGGCGGACCTGGTGCTGCCGGTCGCCACCTGGGTGGAAGTGGATGCGCTGCCGGCCGTGCCGTTCTACGGCCAAAACGTGATCCTGGCCCAGCAGAAAACCGTGCAGTTCGCCGAGTGCCGGCAGGACGAAGACATTATGGTCGATCTCTGCCGGCGTTTGGGCACCGAGCACGGCCAGGAAAGCCCGCAGGAAGTCTATGACGGCATGTTGCGCAGTAAGCTCGACTTCGGTTGGGAGGAGCTGAAGGAGATGGGCTTCTATCAGCCGGAATTTAAATGGCGCAAATACGAAGACAACGGTTTCCAGACGCCCACCGGCAAGATCGAGCTCTATTCAACACAGTTGGAGGAGATGGGCTACGATCCGCTGCCCTCGTTTGACGAGCCGCCGGAAAGCCCGGTCAGCACGCCGGAACTGGCGGAGGACTATCCGTACATCCTGATCACCGGTGCACGCATCCCCATGTTTTTCCAATCCGAATACCGGCAACTACCGAAACTCCGCAAAGGCCGGAAAGAGCCCGAGTGCGAGCTGCACCCCGAAACGGCGGCGGCTTTGGGCGTAGATGAGGGGGACTGGGTCTCGATCGAGACGCTGCGCGGCAAATGCCGGCAAAAGGTCAAAATTTTCGACGGCATTGATCCCCGTGTGGTGCATGCCCAGCATGGCTGGTGGTTCCCGGAGGAAGACGAGGGGCCGGATCACGGTATCTGGCGCTCCAACGCCAACACTCTGACCAGCATGGACCCGCCCTATTGTTCGGCAATGGGGACCTATCAGCTCCGCGCGCTCATGTGCCGGGTGGTCAAAGCCGAAAAGGCCGACACCCCCTGGCGCCCGCCCATTGCGGAATGCTACACGTCAAATGTCGCTGACATTCAGGAATGGGTGTAGGCGCCTAAAACAGCTTCGCTGCGGCAATTTCCCAGGCGATTACGAGTTGTGCCGCGACGCTAACAGTAAAGATGACGGTTCTGATTTGCATCATCCCGGTGCCGGTCAGCATGGCGATGGCGTGAATGATCCGCACCCCGAAAAAGACCATGGCCGCGCCGGCGGTCAGTTACGTTTAGACCCTGAGAATATGCGCGATGATAACAAACGCGGCGAAGGAGCCGAATTGCTCCACCATGTTCACATGCGCCCGGTTGGCGCGCAGCAGGACCTTCGGCGCGGCGTCCCTGTTGACCATCGGCGTGTGGGGCACTGTCTTGGCCGCCGAAGTAGCGCCGGACCGGCAGACGGCGGCGCTGATCCTCATCCTGGGCGGTGTGGTGATGCTGGCGGTTCTCGGTTTCTGGGGGGTACGCCGACTGGATAATTATCACCAAGTCAGCGGCCGGCGGGATCACCTCACCCGAGTCTTCCGCTTCGACCGGCAGTTGGCGCAGCTCGACAACGATCTGGAAAAACGTCTGAGAGAGCTCGAGGAAACCCTGGAAGAAATGACCAAAGGGCCGCTGGGGAAAATGTGACTCCCCTCTAGAACTTTGGCGCATCGGGAGGTATGTATAGCGCCTCGAATTTGACCCTGCGGGGCAGGGACCTGGGACCAAAACAAATTTTCGCATTGGGAGGATCAGACAATGCCGGAACTTCGTTCCAAGACGTCAACCCATGGCCGTAATATGGCGGGCGCCCGCGGATTGTGGCGCGCCACCGGCATGACCGATGAGGATTTCGGCAAGCCGATCATAGCCATCTCCAACTCCTTCACCCAGTTCGTGCCGGGCCACGTGCACCTGCAGGACCTGGGCCAGCTGGTCGCCCGCGAGGTTGAGAAAGCCGGCGGCGTCGCCAAGGAATTCAACACCATCGCCGTGGATGACGGCATCGCCATGGGCCATGACGGCATGCTCTATTCCCTGCCGTCCCGGGAGATCATCGCCGACTCCGTCGAATACATGGTCAACGCCCACTGCGCCGACGCCATGGTCTGCATCTCCAACTGCGACAAGATCACGCCCGGCATGCTGATGGCGGCGTTCCGGCTGAACATCCCCGTCATCTTCGTTTCGGGCGGACCGATGGAGGCGGGCAAGATCGTCATCGACGGCAAAGAGCAGTCCATCGATCTGATCGACGCCATGATCCAGGGCGCCAACCCGAATGTGAGTGACGAGTTGGCCGAAGAGTACGAACGCTCCGCCTGCCCGACCTGCGGCTCGTGCTCCGGCATGTTCACCGCGAACTCTATGAACTGCCTGGCCGAGGCCTTGGGTCTTGGGCTGCCGGGCAACGGCAGTGTGCTGGCGACCCACGCCGACCGGAAGGAGCTGTTCCTCCAGGCCGGCCGCCACGCCGTGGATATCGCCCGGCGCTATTACAAGGAGGAAGACGACAGCGTCCTACCCCGCAGCGTCGGCAAAGCGGGCTTCGAGAACGCCATGACCCTGGACATCGCCATGGGCGGCTCGACCAACACGGTGCTGCACCTGCTGGCCATTGCCCAGGAAGGCGGGATCGACTTCACCATGGACGATATCGACCGGTTGTCTCGTATCGTGCCGCACATCTGCAAGGTCGCGCCCAGCACCCAGGACTATCACATGGAAGACGTCCATCGGGCCGGCGGCATCATGGCCATCATGGGCGAGCTGGACCGGGGCGGGCTGATCGACCGCAGCGTACCCACGGTTTATTCAAAGACCATCGGCGACGCCATCGACAATTGGGACGTGATCCGCAACGACAACACCGACGTCGGCCAGTTCTACCGGGCCGCGCCGGGCGGGGTGCCGACCCAGGTCGCCTTCAGCCAGTCCAAACGCTATGACAATCTGGACCTGGATCGGGAAGGCGGCTGCATCCGTACCGTGGAAAAAGCCTATAGCCCCGACGGCGGTCTCGCGGTTCTCTATGGCAACATCGCCGAAGAGGGCTGCATCGTGAAAACGGCGGGCGTCGATGAATCTATTCTGACCTTTACCGGACGCGCGCGCATCTTCGAAAGCCAGGACAGCGCCTGCGACAGTATCCTGGGCGGCGAAATCGTCCCCGGCGACGTGGTGGTGATCCGCTACGAAGGTCCGAAGGGCGGGCCGGGCATGCAGGAAATGCTCTATCCGACCAGCTATCTCAAATCCATGGGGATCGGCAAGGAATGCGCGCTGATCACCGACGGCCGGTTCTCCGGCGGCTCCTCCGGGCTCTCCATCGGCCACATCTCGCCGGAAGCGGCGGAAGGCGGCGCCATCGGCCTGATCGAGGAAGGGGACACGATTGAGATCGACATCCCTAACCGGAAATTAAATGTCATGGTAGATGAGGCAGTGCTGGCCGAACGGCGCGCCGCCCAGAACCAGCTCAACGGTTCGGGCTGGAAGCCGAAGGAAAAGCGGACCCGGCAGGTCTCCCCGGCGCTACGGGCCTATGCGGCGCTGACCACCAGCGCCTCCCGCGGCGCCGTCCGGGACGTGACCCAGGCGGAGTGACGCCTAAGGGCGTCATCCCCCATCCCCAATTTGCGTCGCATAGTTCCCCGACAACTGCCTCGCAGGTCGGGGATGACGCCGAGAGAGAGGTTCAACATGGGTACACGGATCACGGGCGGCTTTACCCCCCGGTCCATGCATGACTAAAAGGGCGTCAACTACTCTCCGCGGAGATGTCGTCGTGGATCATCTGCGCCAGCATCAAGAGCGCGTGCACGGTATCTCGCCGGTCAGCGCATAGGTCAGCGGGCCGTTGGTCCAGTAGAACGCGACCGTGCCGTGCTCGGCGATGAAGCGGAACTTGGTGTTGCCGCCGACCATGCCGGGCCGCACATAGAGGCTCACCCGCTTGTCGAACTTGTCCTCATACATAAACAGCGCGGCCCGCATGCTCTGGTCATTAACCAGACGCCCGCCGATCAGGTGAAAGCCCTTGCCGGCCAGGTCCGGCGTCATCAGCTTGTGATCGAGCCGGTCTGAAAGCCAGTTGATCAGCCGCTTTTGTTCGGTACTGCGCAGTTCCACCGGCCTGTTAGCGTCATGGGCATAGACCACGTGTGCGTTTAAGGCTCGTCGGACGAATTGGTTCTCTGGCGCTTGGGCCGTTGCGCCAGTGCTATACTGGGTCACACCCCAGCCGGTCGCGCCGCCAATGACCAACAGCGCAATGCCCGCCGCCATCTGCCGCCAGCAGGGCAGCCATTGACGCCATTACGGGTCCTTGAACAGCTCGATCACGCTGTCCGGGACGTCTGCATCAAGGTGCGCATCATACAGCTGATGCAGTTGAATTTTCTGCAGTTTGAACGCATGCACCTTGGCGGCGTCTTCCGGGTGAGCCGCGAGCCAGCCTTCCAGGGCGGTGACATCCGCCTGGTCCAGCTCGCCATCCAAATAGGCGTGCAGTTCGCTATCGGTGGGGCGTTCCATGGGCGTCTCCGTACTCATCATTGGAGACTCCACAGGATGGGCTCCTGACAATCCATGATTTTCTTGAGCCTCTCCCGGCCCCGGGCCAACCGCGACATGAGGGTGCCAACGGGGATTTCCAGGATTTCGGCCGTTTCCGCGTAGGACATATCCTCGAGCCCGACTCACCCACGGCCGAGCAACTTGTGGTCCGGCATGCCCTTTTGGCGAATGAAGATGGTCGCGCCGATGGCCAGGGCGCAAATCGCGGCGATCAAATATATAAAGACGAGCGGCGTCATTCCACCTGCAGCAGGTGTGGCAGGACCAGGGTGATCGACGGGAGTAGTACGATGATCGCAACCCGGATAAAATCCGACGTGATGAACGGGATGACCCCTTTGAAAGTCTCAATCATGGGCACATCTCGTGCCATGGAATTGATGACGAAGACGTTGAGACCGACCGGCGGGGTGATCAGGCCCATCTCCACCACAATCAGGGAGATAATACCAAACCAAAGTTTCAGGTCTTCCGCTTCCAGACCAAAGTCCAGGCCGGCGATGATCGGCCAGAAGATCGGCACGGTGAGCAGGATCATGGACAGGGAATCCATGACAAAGCCGAGAAGGATATAGAGGACGATCATACCCAGAAGGATCGAGAACGGTGACAGGCCTGAGTTCTGAAAGAAGTCGGCCGCCAGATTGGGCAGTTGAGAGAAGCCCAGGAAAGCGTTGAAGATGGCTGCGCCCAGAAGGATTAGAAAGATCATGGCCGTGGTCTGGCCGGTGCTCACCAAGGCGTCCAGGAATCCCTGCATCCGCATGCCGCCCTTGGTGACGGCGATTAGAAACGTGCCGACCGCGCCGACGCCGGCGCCTTCGGTCGGGGTGAAAATGCCGGCGTAGATGCCGCCCATAACTAACAGGAAGATCAACAGGACCGGCCAAATTTCAAGAAGCGCCGCCCATTTAACAGCGGAGGGTTGCTGTTCGCCCGCCGGGCCTGCAGCGGGGTTAATGCGGACGACAATTGCGATCGCAGCGATATATCCGAGTGCGGCCAGAACACCGGGGATAAAGGCGGCTTGGAACAGGGTGGCCACATTGGCCTCCACCATCACGGCGTAAATGATCAGGACCAAGGACGGCGGAATGAGAATGCCCAGTGTACCGCCCGCTGCTAATGCGCCGGTGGCGAGGGAGCCGGAATAGTTAAACCGGCGGAGCTCGGGCAGGGCGACCTGGCCCATGGTCGCCGCGGTGGCGAGGGATGATCCGGTAATTGCGCCGAAACCGGCACAACCACCGACGGCGGCCATGGCGACACCACCCCGGTAATGGCCAAGCCACACATTGGCGGCATTAAACAGCGCCTGACTAAGACCGGCCTTGGCCGCGAATTGTCCCATCAGGATGAACAGTGGCACCACCGACAGGGCATCAGACGTAAATCGCCAATATGTCTCGGTTTTCAGATAGCTTAGGAGTGCTATTTCACCGGCAATCAGGTAGTACCCGACCATACCCACGGAGAGCATGGCCACACCGATGGGAATGCGGACCGCCAACAGGCCCAGTAGAGCGACAAAGCCCCAAATGCCGATTTCAAATTCACTCATCCGACCGGCCCCGACGGATCATTGAAATAGCGGCCGGCCTTATATTCGGCGATGCTGCGCCCCAGGGTGTAGGCGATGACGACAACGAGAAGAGCCATCAATACAATTGAGATGGGGAAGGTCGTCCACCTCGGGAAGCCGATTGTCATGGAAACTTCTTGGGCGTTGTACATATCCCAGGCGCCGAAATACATGCGCCAGGTCAGCATGAAGCCGGCACCCAGATAGATCAGCGAGGCGCAGATGTCCGCAAAAGTTTTTGCGCGGACCGGCGCCTTCTCCATGAAGAAGTCGACCAGCACATTGCTGCGCATCAATTGGCAGTATGGAAGGCAGGCAAATACGGCGAGCCCGGTGCCGATGGCGACCAGTTCAAAATCGCCGGGGACCGGTGCGTCCATAAATTTTCGGCCGAACACGCTGACCGTGGTCAGCAACGCAACACAGGTCAATACGATCCCACCGAAAACAGCTGAAATCCAGCAGATACGGAAGAGAACCCGGCCCACGAGGTCCGTGGGCCGGGAGCTATTTTCGAAGCCTTCACTCATAATGTTACTCGCCGTCAGACGGCAAGGAACATTACTTCTTCGAGTACTTTTCGATCAAAGCGCGGGCGTCGGACACGAGAGCCGGACCATCCACACCAATTTTCTTCATTTCCGCATACCAGCGATCGAAGACGGGTTGTGCGGCTTTCTTCATGCGATCCGCCTCGGCCAAAGAGATCGTATGGAACTTGTTCTTCTTTTTCGAGGCGACGACCTTCTTACCAGGCACTTCGATCTGAGCCCATGTCTCGCCAGCCCATTTCGCGACGTTGCGTCCGGAGTTGGCATCAAGGACCCGTTTCAGGTCAGCGGGGAGGCTTTGATACTTCTTCTTATTCATCAGAAGCGTGAAGATGTTGGTTCCGAGACGAGGTTGATCGCCCGCCAGTTCAGAGAAGTGGCTGACCAGGTCCTGGGTCTTCACAGCCGGAGCGATTTCATACGGCAAGGTTACGCCGTCGATAACGCCTTTGGAGAGGGCTTGGGGAATGCGCGGCAGAGGCATGCCGACGCCAGTGGCGCCAAAGGCTTCCAGCATCCAGACACCGCCACGGGACGCGGCACGAATTTTCATACCTTTGAGGTCTTCAAGCTTCAGAACCGGCTTTTTGGTCTGGAACAGGAAACCCGCATGCACGTGCAGCAGGAGGGGATGATAGTCTTTTAGGTCAGGGCCCAGGTGTTTATCCTGGAAGTCCTGGAGCGCCAAGGTGGTGGAAAGAGGATCCTTGTGAACGAAGGGCAGTTCGAACGGCTCGACTCGCGGCATGCGGCCGGGGGTGAAGCCGGGTAGTCCCCAGATAATATCAACGACCCCATCTTTGGCCTGATCCAATAATTGTGTCGGCTTGCCGCCCAATTGCATGGTCCAGAACAGCTGGATTTTCAGCTTACCGCCTGACTCTTTGGCAATTTTAGCCGCCCAAGGCTTATAGAACTTGGACGGATTGGCGACCGGCGGAACGAAAGTATGCCATTTCAGGGTCACCGACTGAGATTGCGCAGGCGTGCTGGATAGGGACATAGCTGCCAGCAGCGCACCGGACAGGGTTATTACGGAAAATTTCTTGAGCATGGAATCCTCCCATTAGAAACCGGATTTTCCTGCGGCACTGCGCCGCCGGCCAAATCTTCGTAAATCGAAAAGCGAATAGTCAATAACTTCGTTCCCGAAAAGCGCATCGTTATAGCCGATTATGGCGAAATTGCGAGCCTCAATCTTGAGTTCCTGAGTAGTGTGCTCGGGTTTTCCATTCTGGACATGTAAAATGCCGGGCGATAAGTTTGCGCCTATAATTTCATGGAAATATGTTGCGATAGACGCCAAGCCAGGGAGGTCAATCATGGCTTATACGCTCAACGAAATGGCGGACGAGGTCCGCTCCCTTCTCAGCAAGTCCGATCCGGCCGATTGCCAGGACGATCTCTGCGCCGTGGTGAACAAGGCATTGGTGGATGACGAGTTTATCGCCACACACTTGGATGGACGGGAGCCCGGTCAGAACCCGCGGGAAATTCTCTATGAAGACCCTGACCTGGGATTTTGTATCTGCGGCCACATCTATGGCGACGAAGCCATCGGCAAGCCTCACGACCATGGTCCAAGCTGGGCGCTTTACGGTCAGGCCGAGGGCTCAACGGAAATGACCGATTGGAAAATCGTTAAGCCAGCCAATGGCGATGACGCCGCGGAGGTGGTGCCGGACAAGACCTATACGATGAACCGAGGCGATGCCCATTTCTATGGCGTCGGTCACGTTCATTCCCCGGCGCGGGTGAAGCCGACCAAGTTGGTCCGCCTCGAAGGTGAAAATCTGGACAAAATCAAGCGGACCAAGATCAAGGCCGCCGACTAAGTTTTTTGATATATGCCGGTCGCGCCTTTATCGGCGCGCCTGCGCATGTCTCCTTGGTGCTTCCGCCTGCTTCTCGGCTTCCATTGCCTCGGCGATAGCCGCGTCTGGAGATTCTGCCTCGACGTCGGAGAGAAAATTATGGCCCTCGTTCTCCAGACGCATGTGGCGCCACTCATTATCTTTGGTGGCGGGGTACAATCATAGCCAGAGCCAAACAGCTAATAGAACACCAGTGACAATGATGCTGCGGCCTGACTAGGCGTCAGACACGAGCGCTGCGACCGCATTGAAGACAAGCGCGATAACGAACCAGATGCCGGCCCACATCCAGAGCTTTTTGACCATCATCCATATGATGCCGAAGAACAGCGCGGGCCATGAGAAACCGACTTTTGCGGCTTCCTCGCCAAACTCAGGGTGCTGATAAACCAAAAAGTGCCGCATACCCGTCCTTTTGTTTGCCCCCGCGCCTCACTCTTAAAGCCAAGAACAGAGGGTGCGGGCTACTAAGGTTAAGACCTAGTAGAGCAAAAGACCGGTGACAGGTGATGCTTAAGCGACGTTATTCATAACCTTGGTGGCGAAAAGTTCCAGGGAACGCTGGGACTGGACCTCGGTCATATTGCCGTAGGCCACGGAAAACATCATGTAGTTGACGCCGAGACGCTCTGCATCCTCCTGCAAAATTTCCAGGACGGTTTCCGGGCTGCCCGCGACCACGATCCGGAGGTTCATCGCCAGATCCGCGTCATTCATATAAATGCCCGCCTGACCGCCCCACATTTTCCAGAGGCTGTTGAGGTGTTCCATGTGTACCAGGAAGGCTTCTGCGGCAATTTTACGCGCCTCTTCGTCCGTGTCGGCGACACAGAGATAGCGCCAATTGCCCATCATCGGATCGGTGACCGGGGAATCTTGCCGGTGAGGCGCGTCTTTATGTTCTTCCCACACCTCTATGTAATGAGACGTTGCCGCCATCACCGCCTCTGGCGGGCCCGCGCAGATAAGGTTGGAGCCGAATTTGGCCCCCATCTCCCGGCTGCCTGGCGTGATCATCGGCTGCCATAGCGGGGGGTAGGGTCGCTGCATCGCCGGGATGACGATCGGCGCACGTTCGATCTTCACGTGTTTGCTGTCAAAATTCAGCATTCCGCCTCTTAGCCCATCGATGAGGGATTCAAGATATTCGGGGAAAATCTCCAGCGTTTCCGCCTCGTCGACGCCGAAATAAGCATGTTCATAGGGGGAAATTCCCCGGCCGACGCCCAATTGCAGCCGGCCATGGGTCAAATGATCCAGCATGCCGATCTGTTCGATCATCAGGATCGGGTGATAGATGGGCAGCAGGTTCACCAGCGCGCCGATCTTGATGGTAGAGGTGTGCTGGGCAACCGCCGCCAGATAGATTGACGGGATCGGCGCCATACCAAGCCGGGTCAGATGGTGCTCCGCCACGTGATAGCAATAGAAGCCGGCCTGCTCGGCGGCGTTGACCAGCCGGAACCGTTCTTCATAAAGCTCGTGGATCGGTGTTTCGTCAGCCGCTTCCGACTTGCGGTCCACGTGATCGAAGATACCGAATTGCATGATAAATGTTCCCCCTGTTACTCGGGGAACTATCGGCAATCAATTGGCGGAAATCAAACCCTTCGGATGCGGGTTATTGCGCCAAGCGGAAACCACAGAATGCCCAGCGCTGGTTTGGGTAAAAGAAATTGCGGTAGGACAGGCGGGTATGACCTAGCGGCGTACCGTAGCACAAGCCAACTCGCATTTGGTAACCCACCCTAAAGACTTAATGTGAAAGTTTCAAGAAACCGGCAAAAAAGCCAAATAAATACACATATTTAGTCGCCCCAGACGTCTCGGGCGACCTCTACTAGCCGTTCCAGCTTCCGCCACTGGTCGTCTTGGGTCAGCTTGTTGCCCTCCGCTGTACTGGCAAAGCCACACTGCGGCGAGATGCAAATCTGGTCCAGCGGTGCGTACTTGGCGGCCTCGTCGATCCGGCGTTTCAGCGTGTCGGCGGATTCAAGTTCCGGCGACTTGGAGGTCATGATGCCGATCACCGCGTACTTGTCTTTAGGCAGGAACCTGAGCGGCTGGAAGTCTCCCGACCGGTCGTCGTCGTATTCCATAAAGAACCCGTCTACATCCATCATGGTCAGGAACTTCTCGGCGATGGCTTCGTAGCCGCCTTCCGCCGCATAGGTGCTCTTGAAATTTCCCCGGCACATGTGGGTGGTGGCGGCCATGTCTGCAGGCCGGTTGGCCAGCGCCGCATTGTTCACTTCGATGTTTTGTTCCAGCATTTGGTCCGGATCGCCGTACTTGGAAAAGCCGGCCCGGATCCGCTCATCACACAGGAGCGCCGAGTTCACGTCATCCACCTGAATGTATTTGCACCCGGCGGCCGCAAATGCGCTGACGGCTTGGTTATAGGCAGTGCCGATATCGTCCCAGAAGGCGTCGATGTCCGGATAAGCGTCCGGGTCGCGCAGGTGAACCCCTTCCCGGTGGCGGAACTGTGCCGCCGACGGTATGGTGAACTTGGCGGTCTGTTTGGTGGCGTCTTTCAGGAACTGGAAGTGCGCCTGCATGATGCCGGTATCCGGGTAGGAGACTTTACCGGTGACTTCGGCAGCCGGTGCGACAAAGTCCTCGTCCTGAAAGCGGCTTTTATAGGCTTCCTCGCTCGGGGCTACGCCGTTGAAGCCGAACATGAAGTCCAGGTGCCAATAATCCCGGCGGAACTCCCCATCGGTGACGCCCTTGAGGCCCACCGTCTCCTGTTTGGCCACTACGTCCCGGATGGCGTCGTTCTCAATCGCCGTTAGCTCCTCGGCGGGCATCTCGCCTTTGTGCCATTTGGTCCGGGCCTCCGGCAGGTGGTCGGGCCGGAGGAGAGAGCCGACATGATCGGCGCGGAAAGGCGGGCGTGTACGCATGAGATTATTCCTTTGTCACTACTGCGTGGGCCGCTAGTTTAGCGCATTCGGCTGCCGCGAAAACCCGGCAATAACAGCTTTACCCTGTAAGCGTAGGCGCTTGGCTGTCATCCAAGGTCAGAGGGTGATCAATCAGGCGGCGGGACAGCGTACTGCCCTTGTCAATATTGAAATTGGCGAGCCGCCGGTCCTTGTGTTTGTCGAGACAGAGTTGCTGTTTCTCCAGCACCACTTCGTCCTCTTTGAACACGGAGGATTGGGCATCCCGGATTTGTCGGGTAAGCGCCGCGTTGGTGATATCGAAGTTGCGCACCATGCCCCAGTGATACCAGGTGGTGTTTTCCGTCTCCGGCGTCATCAAATCGATGACGATCCCGGTGATGCCTTTGGAGCGGTCGCCTTCCGGCGCGCCTGTGCCCGTGGGCGCGACGCCCACATCGATCATCACGTTGGCGGGCAGGGTGAACTTGCAGATCTGCCAGCGGTCGCATTGCTCGTCCGAGCCGAGGTTGGTCGACCAGAAGGGAGGCGGTGTGATGTCGCACATCCAGCGGGTAACCGTGACAGAGTCGTCGTCCGACGTGGTCTCAATCGGCGCCTCGGTAATTTCTTCCTGGCCGATGGAGGTCGGATGGACATAGGTCTCATGCGTCAGGTCCATCAGATTGTCCACCAGCAGCCGCTAGTCGCACTTGATGTGGAAGGTTTCCCCGTCGGCGATCCAGTCCGGGTTAGAGCACCAATGCAGGTCAGGCACCTTGTTTTCATCCGCCAGCGCCTCGTCGCCGATCCACACCCAGATGAATCGGTGTTTCTCCAACACCGGATAGGTCTTTACCAGTTTTTTGCCGATCAGGTTATCCTGCTGCGGCACATGTCCTCAAGCGCGACCAAGGTGCGGTCGGGCTTGCGGAAGAACACGAT
>JAYPHU010000011.1:26616-98360 GCA_038127535.1 Rhodospirillaceae bacterium
GGCACATGTCCTCAAGCGCGACCAAGGTGCGGTCGGGCTTGCGGAAGAACACGATGTCTTCGTTGCAGATGGTGCGGGGGCAGGGGGCCTGTTTGATATCGTGGTCCCAGGCGACGGCGTACCAGTGGTTCTTCGGAAACATGACAATCTCCCTGATGAGTATCACATATCGGATCAAAACTGGCAGTGTTCTGAGGCAATATACTTTACTAGTAAAGTATATTGGTGCGCTGGAGGAAGGCGGGAATGACAAGGCGCTGTATTAAGTTAGGCCCTCTGCGGAGTCCACGGCCAGTTCCTTTTCGGCGTTAGCGCGGATACGGTTGAGGGTACGGTAGAACCGGTCTCGATCGCCAGCGGAAATGCCGGCCAGGAAGTTTTCTTCCCGTGATTTCTGGGTGTTCATCACCTTGTTGTAGAGATTCTTACCCTTGCGCGACAGCATCAGCATCTTGCGTCTTGAGTCAGCAGGATCTGGAATTCGAGATATGAGCTCATTGTCTTCCAACTGTTTGATATTCCGGCTCAATTGGCCTTCGTGCATGGTTAGGATCATGGCCAGGTCGCGGGCTGAGATGGGCCCAAACGTGCCAATCCCGCCGATGATGGCGGCGTGGACGAAAGACAGCCCTAAGTCTTTCGGATAGCGGCGGAGCGCGCTTCGGACGACGATCCGGGCGATGGCCTGCAACTGGTTGGCCAGGGGCGTGGCATCTGCCTGACTTTCGTCGTCAAACATCCGGTGGAGGGTGCTCAGGTCCTGCTTACCCATAATTCACTCCGGCCTCGTAGGCCGTCTCTTTGCTAATGAAGGGACTTAAATGATGGTAACAGGCTGGCTTAAGTCAACGGAATTATCGGCTCAGCCTTGGAGAAGGAACGAAACGGCTATCACCGCGCCGATGACCCCGGCTAGATCGGCGCTGAGGCCCGCGACCAGCGCGTGGCGGATGCGGCGCACCTGCACTGCACCAAAATAGACCGCCAACACATAGAACGTGGTCTCGGTGGAGCCCTGCAGGGTGCTGACCAGATAACCGGTGTAGCTGTCCGGGCCGATGGCCGGGTTGTTCAGGATATCGGCGACGATCCCGTACGCGCCGGAGCCCGACAGCGGCCGCAGCAATGCCATGGGCAGGGCGTCCGCCGGCATGCCTAAGGGATCGGTAACGACGGACAAGGGCGAGATCAGCAGGTCCATGGCGCCCGACGCCCGGAACATGCCGACCGCCACCAGGATCGCCACCAGGTACGGAATGATGCGGAGCGCCACCAGGAACCCGTCCTTGGCCCCTTCGACGAACGCTTCGTAAACCCGGACCCGTTTGGCGACGCCGAAGCCGAGCAGGCCGACCATGATCCCCGGCATGATCCACGGCGAGATCGCCTTGCCGTAGAGCACCGTCAGCGGGATCAGGCACAGGATGCCCAGCAGCACCGCATACGACACCCACGCTGGGTAAGCCTCAACCGCCCCTTCGGTTTCCAGGGAGGCGTCGTCGTCTTGTGCTTGCGTCTCGAATTCCTCCCGGCCGGTCTCGCCCTCCATGGCGGGCGCGGCCTCTTCGAAAACCGGCTCGGGCATGGTGAACCAGTACTTCTGGCAGAGCTTGGCCATGGTGATGGCAATGGTGGTGGAGCATATCGTGGCGAACAGGGTCGTCGGCACGATCCCCGCCGGGTCCTGCGAGCCCGCCGCCGCGCGCAGTGCGATGATCCCGGTGGGCAGCAAGGTCACACTCGACGTGTTGATCGCCAGGAACAGCACCATGGCGTTGGAGGCCGTGCCCTTGGCGTCAATCAGCTTATCCAACTCCTGCATGGCACGAATACCGAACGGCGTCGCCGCGTTGCCGAGGCCCAGCACATTGGCCGACATGTTAAGGATCATCGCGCCCATGGCTGGGTGGTCCGGCGGCACATCGGGAAACAGTTTCTGCATTAGGGGCCGGGTCAGTTTGGCGATGATCACCAGCATGCCACCCTGTTCGGCCACCTTCATCAGGCCCAGGAACAGCGCCATCACGCCGACCAGACCGAGCGCCAGCGTGACCGACGCTTCCGCCGTGTCCACCATGGCGGTGGCCAGCAGCTCCATCGGCGACTTGGCCGCCGCATCAGCCGATTGCCAGAAGATTTGCCGGTAGCCCGCCACCCCGAAGGCGATCAGCACAATCGCAAAGAAGATACCGTTCATACTTTCCGCTTAGCACGATTCCTGGAAAGGGGAATAGGGTGGGGGGATGGTATCCACTCTCTCACCGCGTCATCCCCGGCCTGCGAACCGGTTGTCGGGGAACCATGCAACCCATGCCCTTGGTCCCCCGAGACTTGGCTGACGCCAACTCGAGTCCGCCGCTGGTAGCTGCCAATTTGTACCCGTTGCTCTCCAAATGCAGCTAGGCATAGGACTGAACCAGCTCGTCGTCCTCGACAATAAGGATATGTGGTTGGTCGTTTATCCTACAGAAGGTGTGGCTTTGGAATTCATTTTCAACGTCTAACTTAACTTAATTCGCACCAGACCGGGGTATGGTCGGACGGGCGTTCCCAGCCCCGCGGCGTTTTGTCGATGCCGACATCTTCTAGCCGGTCGGCGGCCTGCGGCGACAACAGTAAATGGTCGATCAGGATACCGTTATCCTTGTTCCATGCGCCGCCCTGGTAATCCCAATAGGAATAGCGCCCGCCCTCCTGATTGAACGCCCGGAACGCGTCCGTCAGGCCCAAATGTACGATCTTGCGGAAGGCGGCGTGGGTCTCCGGGCGAAATAGGGCGTCCCCTTCCCAGGCCTTGGGGTCATAACAATCCCGGTCGTGGGGAATAACATTATAGTCGCCGCCCAGCACAAAGGCCTCTTCCAGGGCCAGCAACTCTTGGGTTCGCTTATACAGCCGCTCCATAAAGCCCAGCTTGTATGGATACTTCTCCGTATCCACCGGATTGCCGTTGGGCAGATAGATAGACGCCACCCGGATATCGCCGGTAAAGGCCTCCAGATATCTTGCTTGTTCGTCGGACTTATCGCCGGGCAGTTCGGTCAGCTCCACATCGATGGGGGACTTGGACAGGATGGCCACGCCGTTGTAGGTTTTCTGGCCCTTCACCGCGACGTTGTAGCCCTTGTCCTCCAACTCTTCCCGCGGAAACGCCTCGTCGACGCATTTCAGTTCCTGCAGCAGCACCACGTCCGAATCAAACTCGTCCAGCCAGCGCAGCAACAGGGGCAGGCGTGCTTTCACCGAGTTCACGTTCCAGGTGGCGATCTTCGTCATGGGGCGTCCTAATACCATCCGCGCGGACGGCCGTGATTAATCTCGTCAATAGTACAGGAAAGAAGCTTACATGGAGAAAGACACGCCGCAACCGCAGGATGCCGTGGCGTTGGGGATACGAATACGGAAGGACGCGCCGACCAGATCGTCCACATAGTCGACCTCGGCCCCGTTCAAGATTTCCAATGACATCTCGTCGACCACGACCTTGATGCCATGGGCCTCGATCAGCTTGTCGTCGTCTTTGACTTCCTTGTCCAGGTCGAACCCGTATTGAAAGCCGGAACAGCCGCCGGCCGAGACTTCGACCCGCAGCATCAGCGACGAATCACCGTCGCCTGCGATCAGTTCCCCCACCCGTTTGGCCGCGCTTTCGGTGACAGTCAGTTGTTGGAAGTCGCTCATTTAAATTATCCGATATTTCTCAAACTTTATTAATCATAACACCTTAAGCTTGCAATGTAATCCGCTTTGACGCGAAGTCAACGCGAATAGGGCTCTGGCCGGGGACTGACATTGCGTCCGATCCGGCGCATAGGTAGGTTGCCGCAAAGATTTTGATGACCATGACGACAGCACAACGCGCCCCTTATGCCTGCGATCCGGCTCAAAGCCGGGGGCGGTTTTACGCCGAATTGGAGAGCCCAACCCGTACCTGCTTTCAGCGGGACCGGGACCGGATCGTCCACTCGTCGGGTTTCCGCCGGCTCGAATACAAGACCCAGGTCTTCGTCAATCACGAGGGAGATCATTTCCGCACCCGGCTCACTCACAGTCTGGAGGTGGCGCAGATCGCCCGGTCCATCGCCCGGTCGTTGCAATTGGATGAGGATCTGGCGGAGGCCTTGGCCCTGGCCCATGATCTTGGACACACGCCGTTCGGTCATGCCGGTGAAGACGCACTCTCCGAGCTGATGCAGCCCTATGGCGGGTTCGACCATAATGCGCAGTCTCTCTCCGTGATCGCCCGGTTGGAGGAACGCTATCCCGAATTCGACGGGTTGAACCTGACCTGGGAGACCTTGGAAGGGATCGTCAAACATAACGGCCCGCTCAGCGGTGAGATCCACCGGGATATCACCGAGTATAACGCCAGACACGATCTGGAGATTCATACGTTCGCGAGCGCCGAGGCCCAGGTGGCCGCACTCTCCGACGATATCGCCTACAACAACCATGATATCGACGATGGCTTGCGGGCCGGCTTGTTCTCTGTCGAGGATATCGCCAATGTGCCTCTGGTCGGCGAGATCTTCAAGGATGCGCGGGCCAAGTATCCGGGCATCAGCCGGCACCGGCTGCGCCACGAAGCCGTACGGGAACTAATCGGCGCCATGGTCACGGACTGTTTGACAGAAACGAACCGACGGCTAAAAGAGGCCGCGCCCAAAAGCGCCGACGAGGTGCGTCACCTGGATCAGCCCATGGTCGCCTTCTCCGACGAGATGACCGGGATCGATCGCAGCCTCAAAGACTTCCTGTTCGAGAACATGTACCGCCACTACAAAGTCAATCGCATGACCAGTAAATCCCGCCGGGTTGTCCGCGACCTGTTTAACCTGCTGCTGACGGAGCCGCGCAGCATGCCGCCCGATTGGCAGGCGAAAGCCGGCTCGCCGGGGACAGAGGAAACTGCGCGGGTGGTCGCCGACTACATCGCCGGCATGACCGACCGGTTTGCGATCGAGGAACATACCCGCCTCATCGATGTGGGGGCGAAGTCTTACTAATGGCCGATCAACCGATGGATCATTTCAGATACTTGCGCGACAAGGTAATTGCCGTCCTAGACGGTCTGGCCGGGGAGGGTGCGATACCGTCCGGTCTGGACCCATCCCGGGTCGCGGTAGAGCCGCCCCGCGAGGCCGAGCACGGGGATGTCGCCACCAACGCCGCCATGGTCTTGTCCAAAGCCGCCGGCATGAAGCCCCACGACCTGGCGAACCTGATCGTCGCCAAGCTGCAGGTGTTGGACGAGGTCACCAGCGCGGAGGCCGCCGGACCGGGCTTTATCAATATGCGATTGGCGGACGGTTTCTGGCTGGAGCGGCTAAAGGACATTTTGGCCTCCGGCGTTGCTTATGGCGAATCCGACCTGGGCCAAGGCAAAAAGGTCAATGTGGAGTATGTCTCCGCCAACCCGACCGGCCCCATGCATGTGGGCCATGGTCGCGGTGCGGTGGTCGGCGACGCGCTGGCGCGGCTGCTCGCCAAGGTCGGCTATGACGTCTGCAAGGAATATTACATCAACGATGCCGGCGCGCAGGTGGATACGCTCGCCCGGTCTTTGCACCTCCGCTATAGGGAAGCCCATGGCGAAGACATCGGCGAAATTCCGGAGGGGCTCTATCCCGGCGATTACCTCATCGACGCGGGCAGGGCGCTGAAGGACGCCGCCGGCGACAAATGGCTCGGCAAGGACGAGGCCGAGTGGCTGGAACCTCTGCGCAGCTTCGCCGTTGACGCTATGATGGATTTGATCCGGGATGATCTCGCCGCCCTCGGCGTGGAACACGACACATTCAGTTCTGAACGCGCGTTGGTGGAGGCCGGCGGCATCGATGCGGTGATGGGAGGTCTGGAAGACCAGGACCTGATTTACACCGGCGTGCTGGAACCGCCCAAGGGCAAGAAGCTCGATGATTGGGAACCCCGGCCGCAGACCCTATTTAAGGCGACGGAATTCGGCGACGATGTGGACCGGCCGGTGAAAAAGTCCGACGGCTCCTGGACCTATTTCGCCAGCGACATGGCCTATCACCTGGATAAGTTCAAACGCGACTATGCCGACATGATCGACGTCTGGGGCGCGGATCACGGAGGCTACGTGAAACGCATGCAGGCCGCCGTTAAGGCGCTGACCGAGGACAAAGGCGCGCTCGACGTGAAGCTCTGCCAGATGGTCAATCTGATGGACGATGGCGAGCCGGTGAAAATGTCCAAGCGATCGGGCACCTTCATCACGCTCCGCGAGGTGATCGACGAGGTCGGCAAGGATGTGATTCGGTTCATCATGCTGACCCGTAAGAACGATGCACAGCTTGATTTCGACATGGCTAAGGTGAAGGAGCAGACCCGTGATAACCCGGTGTTCTATGTTCAGTATTCCCACGCCCGCTGCCGGTCAGTTCTGCGCCAGGCGGTGGAACTGTTTGGCGAGGAGGTTTTGACATCGAACGCCTTGGCCTCGGCTGATCTCTCCCGGCTGGGTGATCCGTCGGAACTGGCGTTGATCAAGGAAATGGCGGCTTGGCCCCGGACGGTGGAAAGCGCGGCCGAAGCCCATGAGCCGCACCGCATTGCCTATTACCTGCAGGAGCTGGCAGGCGCGTTTCATGCCTTGTGGACCAAGGGCGCGCGGGAAGATACCAGCTTGCGGTTCATTACCGAATCGGACAAGGATTTAACCATGGCCAGATTGGCTTTGGTCAGCGCCCTTGCCACGGTGATCGCCTCCGGGCTAACCGTGATTGGCGTGCAACCTGCCGAGGAGTTGAGATCTTGAGCCCCGCAGACCCGCCGCTACGGCCGCTGGGTCCAGAACAACCGATTGGACCGGCTGGCGATGAGGTTCCCTTGGGAGACATTCCCGAGTTGGATCAGGGCGAGCTGCGCGCCGATACCCTTGAATTCGAACCCGTCAACCGGCGGGCCCCGAAAAAGCCCAAACGCTGGCGACTGCCGGTGCTGGTTGTGGTAATTGCCGGTGCGGCCTATGGCGGCTGGGAAATTTTGGGTCAGGAACTGACCGGACCCGCGCTCGAGGAAATCCCACTGGTCAAAGCGCCGGAAGGCACTATTAAAGTCCGCCCCGATACGCCGGGCGGCATCGACATCCCCAACCGGGACAAGCTTGTTTATGACCGGCTGGAGAAAGACCCGCCGGAACGCCAAGCGGAAAATCTGCTGCCGACGCCGGAGAAACCAATGCCGGCGCCTGCCCCCGCCGGCGAGGAACAGGTGAAACCGGCCGACGGCGGCAAGGTCGAAAACATCCTGCCGGCAGAACGCCCCATGGCCTCCATTTCGCCCAATCAGCCTCCCGGCGTCGAAGTGGCGGAACGGCCTGCAGTGAAAGTGCCGGAACCGCCGAAACCAGAAGAGACGCCGGTTCATCTGCCGGAGATCAGGGAGACTGCGCCGGCGGACGACAAGCCCGAGGCGGAACCGCCAGCGCAGGCAGCGATCTCCGCGCCTGAACCTTCCGCCGCCAAGCCCGCGCCTGTCGCGAAGCCCGTGGCGCCGGAGCCCAAGGTCGAAGCGAAACCTGAACCCAAGCCCCAGGAAACCGCGAGCACTGACGGCGGATACAGTGTCCAACTCGCGGCTGTCCGGGAAGAAAGCGCCGCGCGACGGGAATGGTCCCGCCTGCAGAAACGTCATCCCGACCTGCTGGGCAGCTTATCCCTTCAAGTGGTCCGGGCTGATCTCGGCAATCGCGGCATCTTCTATCGCCTGCGCGCCGGGCCGATATCCGACAAGGACAAGGCCGCGCAATTGTGCACTTATCTGAAGAAGCAGAAGCTCGGCTGCCTGGTCATCCGGCCGGGCCGCTAGACATGCCGGGAGACACGCCGCTGGCGGCCATTTTTGGCTGCGCCGGTCACAAATTCACCAACGATGAGAAAAAGTTCTTTGCCGAGCGGCGGCCAATGGGTCTGATTTTGTTCGAGCGTAACTGTGCCGAGCCCGACCAGGTACAGGATTTAGTGAGCGAATTCCGGGAATTGGTTGGGCTGCAGGGTTCCCTGGTCCTGATTGATCAGGAAGGAGGCCGGGTGACCCGGCTGAAACCGCCCCATTGGCGGCATCCGCCGGCGGGTGCGGCCTTTGTGGAACTCGCGGCGCTGAAAAGCCTGTCCGAGGCCGACGAAGCGGCGCGGCTCAACGCCAATCTGATCGGTGATGAGCTGATCGATATGGGAATCAATGTGGACTGCACGCCGGTGCTCGATCTGCCCCAGCCAGACGCCGATCCGATTATCGGCGATCGGGCCCTGGGCACGGATATCGATATGATCTCTGCTTTGGGCCGTGCGGTTTGTGACGGCTTGCTGGACGTCGGCGTGCTGCCGGTGATCAAGCATATCCCCGGGCATGGCCGCGCCACTGTCGACAGCCACAAGGCCCTGCCGAGAGTCGACACCCCTTTGGCCGAGCTGATCGAGCAGGACTTCGATCCATTCTACCGGCTGAGCGATCTGCCGGTCGCCATGACGGCGCACGTGATCTATGAGGCGATAGACCCGCATGCGCCGGTGACCACATCGCCCACCGCTATTCATGACATCGTACGGGAGCAGATTGAATTCGACGGGCTGCTGCTGTCCGACGATCTCTCCATGAAGGCACTGTCGGGCAGTATGACCCAGCGGGCCGCGGCCTGCCTGGACGCTGGTTGCGATATTGCGTTGCACTGCAACGGCGATATATCAGAGATGATCGCCGTCGCCGACGGGGTGCGGGAGATGTCGTTTGAGGCGCTCAACCGTTGGGAGACAGCGTTGAATTTAATCTCGTCCCCCAAACGCATCGACAAAGCGATGGAGCTGGAACGGTTCGAAGAATTGATGGCCGGATAACGCACCGATGGATATGAGCTCCCTCCTATTTACCGTGTCCGCCTGGGCGGTGCCGGTCTTGTTGGCCATCACCTTGCACGAGGCTACCCACGGCTGGGTCGCCTGGAAGCTTGGCGATGACACGGCTTATGTGCGGGGCCGGGTGACCTTTAATCCGATCAAACATATCGATCCGTTCGGCACGATCCTGGTGCCGGGGCTGCTGTTGCTGGCCTCAGGCGGCTCGGCAGCCTTCGGTTACGCCAAGCCTGTGCCGCTGAATTTCGGCAGGCTCCGGTCCTGGCGAACCCACGGCGTTCTGGTCGCGCTTGCCGGGCCGGCGTCCAATTTGATTCTCGCGATTATCTCTCTTTTGCTCTTTCATGGCGTCGGCCTGCCGCCCGATACGCTCCAACCCTGGGTGAAGACTTGCCTGAACGCCTCCGTCTTTATCAACTTAATCTTGTTTTTTTTCAATATGTTACCGATTCCGCCCTTGGACGGCGGGCGGATTGCAGTCCTGATCCTGCCGCGCTTCCTGGCCAATCCCCTAGCTCGGTTGGAACGGATGGGCTTTGTCATTATTCTGGCGGCCGTATTCGTACTGCCGTGGATCGGCGATCAGTTGGGCCTCAATCTCAATGTCTTCAACTGGATCGTGTTTCAGCCGGCGGTGCAGTTGCTGGGCATTCTCGCCCGCTTTGTGGGTTTAGGATAATCGTGGCGGACAACGAAGAGATCAAAGCGCGCGAGTTCGAGGAAGACGAACGCACCGCCGTACCGAAAGGCCAGGAGTGGGTGGTCGATGTCGGCGGCTTTGAAGGCCCGATTGATGTGCTGCTGACGCTCGCTCGTAATCAGAAGGTCGATCTGGCGCAAATCTCTATCCTTCAATTGGCGGATCAGTATCTGGAATGGGTGGCCATCGTGCGCCGCACCAATCTGGAGCTTGCCGCCGACTACTTGGTGATGGCGGCCTGGCTGGCCTATCTGAAATCCCGTCTTCTCCTGCCGAACCTGTCCAAAGAAGAGGAACCCAGCGGCGAGGAGATGGCCGCTGCCCTGCAGTTCCAGCTGCAGCGGCTTGAATCCATGCAGGACGCCGGCGTTCGGCTGATGGCGCGAGACCGGCTGGGCCAGGATTTCTTCAAGCGGGGCGAGCCTGAAAAGTTCGGCTACACCGCGATCCCGACCATTGATGTCAGCCTCTATGACCTGTTGAGCGCCTATAGCGATCACACCCATCGGTCCAATGTACGGACGCTCCATATCCAGGCGTCCGATCTTTATTCCCCAGATGATGCCGTTCAGTGGCTGAAAAAGATCGTTGGCCGCATCCCCGAATGGTCGGACCTGTCTCAGTTCCTGCCCGGCGAGCTGACCGGGGATATCGTCAGCCGATCAATGATGGCTTCGGCCCTGGTCGCGGCCCTGACAATGACCAAGGAAGGGCGCATTCAGTTGCGCCAGGGTGAGCAGTTCGGCCCGCTTTATATCCGCGATATTCCGCCGCCCAACGACAATAACCCGCCGGCTCGGCCCGGCGGCGCCGAAACCGGAACCACGAGTAATCAACCATGACCGAGGTTAACGTCCGACATCTGAGACTGCTGGAAGCGCTGCTGTTCGCCTCCACCTCGCCGGTACCTATGAAGGTGATGACCGAACGGCTGCCTGAGGACGCGGACATCCCGGCGCTGATTGAGGAACTGACCGGCCATTATAAGGAGAGGGGCGTGAACCTGGTGAAGGTGGGCAACGCCTGGGCCTTCCGCACCGCGCCGGAACTGGGCCAGCAACTGACCATCGAGCGGGAGGTGACAAGAAAGCTCTCCCGCGCCGCCGTTGAGACCTTGGCCATCGTCGCCTATCATCAGCCCATAACCCGCGGGGAAATCGAGGAAATTCGCGGCGTCGGTCTTTCCAAGGGCACCATGGACGTGCTTTTCGAGGCGGGCTGGATCAAGCCCCGGGGCCGCCGCCGGACGCCGGGCAAGCCGGTGACCTGGGGCACCACAGACGCGTTTCTGGATCACTTCGGCCTTAGCGGTCTGGATGATCTGCCGGGCATGGATGACCTAAAGGCCGCCGGCATGTTGGATAAGCGCCCGGCCATTCAGACCTTGGGCACCCGCGGCGCGCTGGGGCCCAAGGCCGATCCCGACATGCTGGAGGAACCGGCGGAGGAAGAGGATGTCCTGCCGGAACCCCTGGACCCGGACGGCGGGGAAGACGACCTCGTCGCCGCCGAGGCGGATTAGGCCGCGGGCGTTTTGCGTTATGAAATCTTCGTCACGGTCTGGGGCGAACGATTTGTCCGAAAATTTTGCGACTTTGCGCTGGCCAGCCAACTAAGCCCCGGCAACCTGCCGGCATTGGCCAAAGATGCCGAGGTTATCTACCGAATCTATACTGACCGGGAGTCCCGCCAATATTTCAATGACGCTATGCCCGCGCTTGAGGCCACCGGTGTCGCCGCCGAGTTAATCTTCTACGAAGAGATGACCTACAAGGGCGCGGCGCTGTCCGACGTGATTGCCGCATCCGACCCCACTATCGTGAAGCATAATGTGCAGCGGGAAACCGCTCAGGACCACGTGCGCCTGGCGGCGGCAACACCCGGCACGGCGGCAATGTTGTTCGATTCAGACTTTATCTTCGCCGACGGGTCCTTGGCCTATATCGACGCCCAGCGCCGGGCGGGTAAGAAGGCGGTCGCCGGTATTTATTTGCGCTTGGAAGAGGAGGGGGCCTCGCCTGAGCTCGCCAAAATGCCGGCGGATGGCTGGCCGGCGCGCACGCTCGTGCAGCTTGGCCTGGAGCACATGCACCCGATCCAGCGCAGCATGTTCATGGGTGCGGAATCGTTCTCCCCTTACCCTGCGCAGCTCAACTGGATGGTGGAGGCCGGCGGCCGCAAGGTGGGCTATATCACCCACTGTTTCTTCCCCCATCCGCTGATGATAGAGTTGGACGGCGGCGCGTTCTCCTACATGAGCACCATGGACTACGAGGTGACCCTGCGCGCGGCGGCCGACGAGGATATCTGCTTCGTCAATTCCTCGGATGATTTGTTGTTCTGTAAACTATCGACGGGTGGGTACCTGGCGGACCGGGGCGCCGCCGAGCCGCCGAGCCTGGAAACCATGGCCCGGTTTATCCTCTCCAACACCAACGTCCGGCACCGGCTGTTTATGGAAACCCCAGTGCGGTTCATCGCCGATGATGGGAGCGGCATCGCCGGGATGACCTTTGACACGGTCGCCTGCGCGTCCTCCGCCTTCGTCTCGGAAATCTATCAGTCGGTCGAGCTCACCTTGGCCAATCAGAGCGGGATAGATCCCAAATCCATGATGTTCATCAAGAGCTACCTGGGCCCGATTGAGAACTTTATTTCGCCGCAGGTGAACGCCCGGATGGACAACTGGATGTAGCCTCAACCCCACCGTTACATACCATCATATTGCGAATTGGGACTGGGTTGTTCGCGCCTATAATCTCAAAACTTATTTTTTTATCCCTTTAAGCTGCATGACTGGTCGTGGTCGTGAGCAGCCTGAAACACTTGTCAAACCTGCGGTTTATAGTGGTAAATGCGTATATGGGATCTACGAGGGGGCTTTGGAATTATTACGTATCTCGGGTAGTGTCTGTAGTTGGGGAAGCTATGACTGGACAAGTTTCACCCGCCAACGAAAAGATCGACCTGAGCAAGCTCTCGGTGATCTTCGGCCAACCTGACAAGCATGACGCACAGGAAATGGAGCGGCAGTTAGGCGTGCTCGGCATTCAGAACGTCAAGATTTTCCGCAATATGGACTGGGTTGCCCAGGCTGTTCACAGCGAAGAGGCCGATCTGTTCCTGTGCAATATGCTCGGCAATGAAAGCCACGCGCGGCGGATTTTCAGCAGCGTGAGAAATCAACAAGTGGGCGACAACCCATTCATGGTTATGATGTCCATGGCCGGGATGATGACTGAAGATGACGTGCGGCGGTCCATCGATTCAGGCACCGATGATCTGATTACCCTGCCGTTCCGGCGAGATAATTTTGTCACCCGGCTCAATGATCTCGCCTAGCATCGCAAGAAATTCGTCGCCACCGCTACCTATGTGGGCCCGACCTACCGCTCGGAATATCGGGAAGGGGAGCAGGGAACGGAAGAATTTGACGTGCCGAACCCGGTCTACACAATCGGCACCGGCAAATCCCGCGACGAGTTGCGCCAGCAAATCAACACCTCTTCGGTGGAGGTGAATGAGCGCAAGCTCAATACCGATGTCTAGACCATTAAGAGCATTATGGAGGAAATCAACCCCTTCTATCAGCTCTCTCAGATTGACAAGGAATTTATGAGCAAAGTCGATCTGATGCATGATGTTACCCAGTCGGTGCAGAGCCGCGCCAAGCGGATGCGCTATGAAAACCTGCTGCATCTTTGCGATATCGCCGGCAACATTGCTGACGATATCAAGGAAACCCCGAAGCCGCCGAACCTGCGCCACTTGCGCGCCATGCCCAAGCTGGTCGAGGGGTTTGATCTCGCGCTATCGATGGGGTCGGAGCTTTTGGCCCCCGGTTGATGACTCCGTGGCCGAAGTTATTCTGGCTAGCCCTTGATTCCATTCAATAATTCGTAAAATTGAGCGCAATATTAAACATGCGGTTCCGATTGCTCTGAATCACTCATTCTGCCATTATGCGCCCCCGCGGGGAAGAACCCCCGCAGCGTTTAACAAGAATTTTCAGGCAAGAAAGTAAGTTCACATGGGAATTGGCGGAATTTGGCAATGGGTCGTTGTCCTGGCGATTGTACTTATCCTCTTTGGCGGACGGGGCAAGATTTCCCAGCTCATGGGTGATTTCGGCAAAGGGCTGAAGTCGTTCAAGAAGGGCATTAAGGAAGACGAGCCCGAGTCGGTCGAGGCGAAAGAAGCCGCGCCGGCTGCCAATCAACAGGCGTCCGTCGCCGAAGAAAAGAAAGACTGACTGCGAGACTGACCCCGCCGTCCGGTCTTTACCGGCGGCCGTCACTCGAACGCCCAGGGAGCGTTGGCCGCAATGTTTGATATCGGCTGGCCCGAATTATTCCTCGTTGCTGTGGTCGTGCTTTTGGTCATCGGACCAAAGGAGCTGCCGCGCGTGCTGGCGAATATTGCCCGCTGGGTGAGTAAGGCCAAATCGGTGACCCGTGAATTCCGAAGCCATGTGGATGACATGATCCGGGAAAGCGAGCTGGATGATGTTAGGCGCCAGTTCGACGCGGCGGCCAGCGGCGACGTCAACGCCATGATCGAAAACACAATCGATCCAGACGGCGATCTCAAAAACTCCATCGACTTTGCCGATCCGGAAGTCGAGGACACGTTCGAGACCGAGGACGATCTGGATGTCTATTCCATCGGCGACTATGACGGCATGGACGATTATGCCGATGATATCGATAGCGACGATGACGTGGACGGCGGCGAACCGGAAATATTGAAGCAAGCTGAAGCCGAACCGGACGAGCCGGCGCCTGAATCTGCCCCGGACAAAAAAGAAAGTACTGCGTCGTGAGCGAGGAGGGGGCAAACGACAGCGGCTCCAAGATGCCGCTTCTCGAGCATCTGGTGGAGCTCCGTACCCGGCTCCTGAAATCCGTGATCGCCATCATCGTGCTGTTCTTTGCGCTCTTTGCGGTGAAGGAACATATCTACAGCTTCTTGGTGCAGCCCCTGGCCGACATCCTGCAGGAGCAGGGCGGCAACCGGCGGCTGATCTTCACCGCCCTGCATGAAGCGTTCTTCACCTATATCAAGGTCTCCTTCTGGACGGCGATCTTTGTCGCTTTTCCTTTCATCGCCATGCAGTTTTGGCGGTTCGTCGCACCCGGTCTTTATGAGAGCGAGAAAAAGGCGCTGATGCCGTATCTGTTCATCTCGCCGATCTTATTCTTTATGGGCGGCGCGCTGGTCTACTACTTTATCTTTCCCCTGGCCTGGCGGTTCTTCATCAGCTTCGAAGCGCCGGGCACCGTGGATACCCTGGCGGTCCAGCTTGAGCCCAAGGTCAACGAATACCTGTCCCTGGTTATGCGGCTGATTTTCGCCTTCGGCATCAGCTTTCAGTTGCCGGTGGTGCTCACCCTAATGGCGCGGGCAGGCATGACCACCTCCGTCGGGCTTGCCGCCAAGCGCAAATACGCCATCGTCTTTTCCTTTATCGGCGCGGCGATCATCACGCCGCCCGACGTGATCAGCCAGGTCGGCCTCGCCATCCCGATCATTATTCTCTACGAAGCGTCGATCATTTCTGTCCGCATGGTCGAGAAAAAGAAGGGCATCGAGATCGAGGACGACGATGACGATCTTCTCGAGGAAACTGACTTCAACCAGGCTTAGGCTCACTCCCCTGGCTCCGGCCCCTTGCCCCCATTCTGCGTCGCGACTATAAGTCCCACCGGTAATAGCTAACGACTTCAGAGAGTTCGCATGTTCGATATCCGCTGGATACGGGAAGAGCCCGACGCCTTGGACGCGGGCATGGCGCGCCGGGGCCTGGAGCCCATGGCCGCGCAATTGATCGAGATCGACAAGCGCCGCCGGGACGCGCAGACCCGCGCGCAGGAGCTGCAGACCCGCCGCAACGAGCTCTCCAAGGAAATCGGTAAGGCCAAGGCCGCCGGTGAAGACGTCAGCGCCGCTATCGCCGAGGTGCAGAACTCCAAAGACGCGCAGGCCGCCGCCGAAGACGAGGCTAAAACCGTCGGTGAGGAGTTGGACGCCGCGCTTTCCGGCCTGCCCAACGTACCGCTCGACGATGTGCCCGACGGCGCGGATGAAGACGACAATATCGAGGTCCGCACTTGGGGGGATCCTAAAAAATTCGGCTTTACGCCCAAGGAGCACTTCGACATCGGCGAAGGCCTCGGGCTGATGGATTTCGAGACCGCGGCCAAAATGTCTGGCGCCCGGTTCTGCATCCTGTCCGGCACACTTGCGCGGATGGAACGGGCCTTGGCCGCCTTCATGCTGGATCTGCATACGGTTGAGAACGGCTATACGGAAGTTAACCCGCCGGCCCTGGTGCGGGAAAATGCAGCCTTCGGCACCGGCCAGTTGCCCAAGTTTGAGGAAGACCTGTTCAAGACCACCAATGACTTTTGGCTCATCCCGACGGCCGAGGTGCCGCTGACCAACATGGTCGCCGATGAAATTCTGGACGAAGACACGCTACCCAGACGGATGGCCGCCATGACCTGGTGTTTCCGCTCCGAGGCGGGCGCAGCGGGGCGGGACACGCGCGGCATGATCCGCCAGCACCAGTTCACCAAGGTCGAGCTGGTCAGCATCGTCCATCCGGATGAGTCCCTGGCCGAGCTGGAACGCATGACCAACTGTGCCGAGGAAGTGCTCAAGCGGCTGGGACTGCCCTACCGGACGATCATGCTCTGCACCGGTGATATGGGCTTCAGCGCGCGCAAGACCTACGATATCGAAGTGTGGCTGCCCGGCCAGAACGAGGGCCAGGGCCGCTACCGTGAAATCTCGTCCTGCTCCACTTGCGGGGATTTTCAGGCCCGCCGCATGAAGGCCCGGTTCCGTCCCAAGGAAGGGAAGGGCACCCAGTTCGTCCACACGCTCAACGGTTCCGGCATCGCTGTTGGCCGCGCGCTCATCGCCGTGTTGGAGAACTACCAGCAGGAAGACGGTTCCGTCGTCGTGCCCGAAGCGCTGCGCCCCTACATGGGCGGGCTCGAGGTCATCGAAAAGGCCTAAATCATGCTGAACGCGCCCCTCAATCTTAAAAAGGCGCGGGTGCTGATCTGCAATGATGACGGGATCGACGCCAAGGGCATTAAGCTGTTGGAAAAGATCGCCAAGCCGCTGGTTGGCGAGCTCTGGGTCGTGGCCCCGGCGACCGAACAAAGCGCCACGGGGCATTCCCTATCTTTACGTACACCGATCCGCATCAAAAAGCGCGGTCCCCGGCGCTTTTCCGTGAGCGGCACCCCCACCGACTGCGTTTTACTTGCGGTTAACCAAATCATGAAAGAGTGCAAGCCGGACTTGATGTTTTCGGGCATCAACCAGGGACGAAACGTAGGCGAAGATATGACTTATTCAGGCACCATTGCAGCGGCGATGGAGGCGACACTGTTCGGGATTCCGGCCATTGCGTTTAGCCAGGCGACCGACGGGGACACAGGAACGGTCGCCGGCAAGGCAAACTTCGGCCCGGCGGAAAAATGGTGCGCACAGATCATCCGCAAATTGGTGACCGTGGACTGGCCCCGGGACGTGCTGATGAATGTTAATTTCCCGAATGCGCCGGCAGCCAAGGTGACCCGGATCGAGGTGACCCGGGAGGGGCGGCAAAAACTGGGCGACGAGATTATCGAGAGCTTTGATCCACGGGGCGAGCCCTATTACTGGATCGGAGCAATGCGGCATAGGCCCGGCGGGCATCCGGCGGGCACGGATTTACAGGCGATGGAAACGGGAACGGTGTCAGTGACGCCGCTCTCCATGGATATGACCCATCGCCCCACAATGAAAAAACTAAAGGGCGTGTTCGAAGGCAAATAAGGTTAGGACAGGCCGGATGAACATGGAAATGAGCCAGGAAGTAAGCCAGGAATTTGGCTGCGAAGGCGGCCGCGATTACCGGCAAGCACGCCTCGTGCTGGGGTTGCGTAGCGCCGGTGTCACTGACACGCGTGTGATGTCGGCGATGGAGGCGATCCCCAGGGAAATCTTCGTGCCAAAGGCCTTCCACCATCACGCCTATGAAAACGTCACTCTGCCCATCGGTCATCAGCAAACCCTGAGCCAGCCCGGCATCGTCGGTGTCATGACTCAGGCCCTGGACGTCACCGATCGCTCGAAGGTGCTGGAGGTCGGCACCGGCTCCGGCTATCAAACATCGGTTTTGGCGAAGCTCTGCCGGCGGGTCTATACGGTCGAACGCTACCGGCCCTTGCTGGCTGTGGCCGAACAGCGGTTTAAGGAACTGAAACTGCACAACATCACCACCAAGCTGGGCGATGGGACCCTGGGTTGGGTGGAGCAAACCCCGTTCGAACGGATCATTGTCACCGCCGCGGCGCTGGATGTGCCGCCGGTGCTCGCCGATCAGTTGACGCTTGGCGGGATCATGGTCGTGCCGATCGGCTCAGACCCATCGTTTCAGACGATCCTCAAGGTCGTGCGCCACGAAGACGGGTTCGAGACCGAGGAACTCCGCGATGTGAAATTCGTGCCGCTGATCCCGGCGGAGGTGCAGGAAGCGGTATGATCACGTTTCGTCAGATATGCCTCTCCACACGCAGCGCCGGCGTTCTGAGCCTGGCGCTGTTGATGGGCGCCTGCGGTAATCTGGAATGGCCGCCCAAGAGCGGCAGCGTCGGCCACGCGTCGCGGCCCAATCCGACTGTCTTGTCAGTGCCGATGAACGACAAATCCCTGCAGGCGCCGGACAACGTAATCTCCGTGAGGCAGTTTGATACGGTGGAGGTCGTGGCTGGGCGTTATGGTGTCTCGCCGAGAGCGCTGATCCGAGCCAATAGTCTGAAAGCGCCGTACCGGTTGCGGCCAGGCATGCGATTGACTTTGCCCGAGCAGCGAAAGCACGCGGTGGCGCGTGGCGATACGATTTCCGAAATTGCGCATAAGTATAATGTGGACGCGTTTGAGCTGGCGCAGCTGAACCAGCTGAGCCCGCCCTATACAATTTACATCGGCCAGGACCTGTCCATCCCCGACACCGAAAGCAAGCCGGTTGATCTGGCAGCCTTTAAACGGCCCGACGCAGAGGAGCGAACGGTCTCCCGTGCGCCGCTGCCCACTCTCGAGGTGACCCGGGACGAACCCGCACCCGCGCCGGAACAGCTGCGAGCCGAGGCCGCCGAGCCGGAGCCGGTCATCGCCGAAAAGATCAAATCCACACCCACGCCCGGCGTCAAACCCGACCGGGATACAAAAGTCGCATCGCTTCCCCAAACCCGCCGGGAGCCGTCCCGCACCTTGCCTCGCGCCCGTAAAGGATCAGCCTTCGGCTGGCCGGTCGACGGCCGGCTGGTCTCCAGCTTCGGCTCCAAAGGGTCTGGCTTGCGCAATGACGGCGTCAATATCGCGGCCAAGAAAGGCGCGCCGGTCCGAGCCGCGCGCGGTGGCGTAGTCGCCTATGCCGGGAACGAACTTCGCGGCTTCGGCAATCTTCTGCTGATCAAACATCCCAACGGCTGGGTCACCGCCTATGCCCACAATGACACGCTTCTCGTAGATAGGGGCGAAAAGGTCAGCCGCGGCCAGGTGATCGCCAGGGTCGGGGACTCGGGCAACGTCACCTCGCCGCAGATTCACTTCGAAATCCGTAAGAACAACAAGGCTGTCGATCCAGTCCGCCAGATCAGCGGCCGGGCAAACCGCCGCACCGCCCGCGCCAAGAAGAGTAGCTCCGGATAGGGGTAGAGCGGCGGAGGCAGGTTGGCGGAACCCTGAAGCGTTCCCTATCTCGGTGCCTTTGTTTCTCGACGAGCCATGTAGTAAGTGCCAATAAAAATGACTGCTGCGCCAACCCACGTCCAAAGATCGGTCACCTCTCCAAAGAACATAAATCCAAGGACAGAGATGATTGGCAGACGTATGAACATCACAGTGGATACCAAGCTTGCGTCCGCCACAATGTAGGCCCGGGACAGGGACCATTGCGCCAGGAAGGCCAAGCCTCCCATGAAAAAGAGCCATGCCCATTCGGCCCCTGAAGGCGTCACCCACTCATTGATGGCCAGAGGCAGGGAAAAGGGTAGCTGCAATGCGAACCCATAGAACACGATGGATAGGGTCATATCCGTATGGGATAGCTTTCTGAGCAGGACATCGCTCAAGCCATATGCCGCCGCCGCGCCAATCGCCGCTAACATTCCGGGATGGATGTCCCCAAAGCCGGGACGCAGCGCGATGGCAACGCCTACAAAACCGACGAACATAGCAACCCAGCGATGCAGGCCAACCCGCTCGCGAAGTATTAGAATGGCGAACAATATTACAAATAATGGCAGGGAAAAATGTAGCGTCACCGCTTCGCCCAACGGAATCAGGGTCATCGAGAGAAACGATAGGCTCATCCCGGCATTGCCGGCAAAATTCCGTATGATGTTTAATCCGACCTGTTGAGTTTTCAGACTGATCAGCCCGCGTCGAATTATAAACGGCAACAAAATCATAATTCCGGTCACGTGTCGAAAAAACGTCTGCTCAAATGCCCCAATATTTGCTGTGGCTGACAGGTGCCGGACAATCACAAAGGCCAGCGAAAAGAACAACGCTGCTGACGCCATCCAGAGGATGCCTTTCATTGGGCTCTGGGTGTGAAGGGGTTCGGAAGTCGATGGCGGGGGAAGCATGCGGGGAGTGTGCTACCAGGGCATCCAGGCTGCAACAAAAACAAACGCCGATCTGCCCGAGCCAACAGTCGAAAAATCTGGTCTGTCTATGAGGTTGACCGAACCAACAACGTTATCGGGGTGAACTACAATTTTGTAGCCCGGTCGGCATGCGTATCGAGAAACGGGCCAAGCACGGCGTTAAACCGATCCGGTTGTTCCAGATTGCTTAAGTGCCCCGCATCGGGAATAATTTCCAACCGGGCATCCCTAATCCTGTCCTCTAGTTGCCGCCCGATTTCGGGTGATGTCAGCCGGTCAAATTCCCCATAAATTAAGAGAGCCGGAACATCTATGGCAGAAAGGTCATTGCTCGCGTCAAAATAAACACTTGCTGCGAGTGTCTTGAGATAGCTTTCCTTCCGAAGTTCCAAAAGGCTTTCCTCTAATCTCTCCCGGGCATCGACGCCGCAATTGGGACCCAGCAGTGAGTCGAGCAGAGCCGGCGCCAGATCGGCGAATGATTTTCCTTCCAACAGCGGCTGTTGCCGCAGCCGGAGGAATTCCGCGCGCTTTTCTTCCGATAAAGCCGTCTCAAAGCCGAAATGGGTATCGCAGAGGGTCAACGTGGCAATTCGGTCAGCATAGCGCGGCTGGAAATCCAATAGAATTCGCCCTCCCATCGAAAGTCCAACCAGATGCGCGGTCTCTACCTCAAGCCAATCCAGGAGCCGGTTTAGATCATCGCCAAACTCGCTGAACTCCAGGTCTCCGGGATAGTCGGCTGACGCCCCATAACCGCGAGCATCCCAGGCGACGGTCGTAAAGCGATCGGCCAAGGCCCCGCATTGGTCCGCCCAATTGGAACGGTTGCCGCCAATGCCATGAAGAAAAACAACGACAGGGCCCGAACCAGCCCTCTCATAAGCGATCCGGGGTGATCCGGGGACGAAATCCAGATCGGATTTGGCTGAAATCATTTCAGTGGCGCCAGGTGTCCGTCTTCGACCACGGGCACGTCATCAACAAGAACGTCGCAGTGACGCATGGGAAAATCGAAGTGGCAGTTCGTAAGTCTGTTCGCGAACTCATTTGCACCGGTGGAAAACAGAAAACTCCCGGCGATTGCGCGAAGTTCGGTCCCGTTGATGTCATTTTTGTCATACATCGTCAGGGATTCCCAACTTGCTGCCGGATTTAATCCCCATCCAACGTGGGAAACGTTGTAGGCGTTGGGATCGTTCCAGGCTTCGTAGTAGGACCGTAGCATGACTGCGTCCCGGCCGGTCCCTTCGATCGCGACCACATTGTCTTTTTCGATGTGCATCGTGACCGGTGAGTCGACGTATTTCTTAAACGTCAGATTGACGTCTCCGGCATTCAGCACCAGGGTTCCGTCGACCGAGTTCTCCAGTGGGAAGCACAAAACCAAGCCGGCCGGCCAATAGGCGACCATATCTTCGTCCCGTAAAAAACCCACGCCGCCGCGGGTTGGCGCCCCCTCGGTTTTAATATGTAGATCGGTTCCAGCCCGGGATTTGACGGACATCGTTTTCGCTACCGAGAGCCGGTTCATCGCGTCATCCAGCACCGGTAATAAGTCCGGATTAGGCATACACCTTGCGAGTATCTCTGGATGCTCGCTCGAAATCATGAATACCCGAACGCCGGACTTGAGGAGAACGTCCCGCTGCTCGCTGTGCAAAAGTCCTTCGACCGTAACATCAATGGCAAGTGTGCAGGCGCTCAACCCGGCAAGGAGATCGTCATACCCGGCAAATGCCTGGCTTGCACCGGTGGAGCGGACGGGTACCGGATCCGAAACCCGGGGCGAAGGGACCTTGATATGAACAGCTTTGGCGCCGCACTGGAAGAGACCGGCCTCGGTCAATCCAACCAAGTCGGGCCGTGATTGGCTTTCTGAGAGAATGGCGACCAAATCGCCCGAGCCTACCCCGCTCATTTCGAAAGTCCGCGCGAAACAATCAACCCACTTTGATTCCATACGCCTCGCCCTAGCTCTTGTCTTCTTTCCGGAATCCGCCCAGTTCAAAACTGCTGCCGGTGACATGTTGAACAGCGTCCCCGTAGCCATTTGTGAACCGCCGGGGCATCAGCGCGTTGATGTCAGGGTAGTTTACCGGGTCCAGAGACCGTCCTGTTTCGTACTGGGTAACGCCGTGAATGTTTCGTCTTGCTATATTCATTGTTCTCTCCCCACCTGTTGATTATTTGGGCTTCATGCTAGACACAAACTTTCAGACAAAAAATCCCCAGTGCCATAAAGGGCCGGGGAAGGCTCGGATATGTTGATCGATAGAGGTCATCAGATACTGCGATTGCCTTAAACTAAGATCGGCGCGAGGGAAGGGCGGTGGAATAATTTACCCGTCTATCACGTGCTCTCCGAGATTGCCAACCGGCAACCGTGATCTAAGATGCCCCGTAACCACAAGCCTGCCGGGAGCTAACTCATGAAAATCAGTACAGATCGGATCCTCACCACCCATGTGGGCAGCCTGCCGCGCCCGGATGATCTGCTGGAGCTGTTGATCCAGGAAGACCGGGGCGAGGACGTGGATCAAGACGCGCTGCAGGCGAAGACGGCCGCCGCGATCAAGACCGCGGTCAAGGAGCAGGTCGATAACGGCGTCGATGTGGTCTGCGATGGGGAGCTCGGCAAAATGTCCTATCACATCTATGCCAAGCACCGGCTAAACGGCATCTCCAACGTGGACGGTTCCGGCGTGCCCGGCCGCAAAGCGCCCCGCGACCTGCAGGATTTCGATGGCCTGGATATTGAGCAGTTAGCCGGTGGCGGGACCAACCTGATGCAGGCGACCGGGTGCACGGGGCCGGTGTCCTATGATGATCCGGCGCCGGTGCAGCGGGATATCGACAACCTCAAGGCAGCGGCGGATGCGGCAAAGCCCATTGACCTGTTCATGAACTCCGCCTCGCCGGGCTGCCTATCCACCTATGTGCCCAACCAGTATTACCCGAGCCGGGATGAATACCGGGCGGCTTTGGTCGCCGCCATGAAGCCGGAATACAATGCGATCCATCAAGCCGGGTTTGTCCTGCAGCTCGATTGCCCTGATTTGGCGGGCAGCCGGCATACCGACTATCAGGATATGAGCGAGAAGGAGTTTTTGGCCGATGCGGAAAAAAGCATCGAGGCGCTAAACGCGGCGACGGCGGATATTCCGCCCGAGGCCATGCGCATGCATATCTGCTGGCTAAATTATCCGGGGCCCCATACCCACGATATTCCCATCATCAAATTGATTGATCTCTTGAACAAGGCGCGGCCGGCGGGGTTGCTGTTCGAAGGGGCGAACCCTCGTCACGAGCATGAATGGGAAGACTGGACATCCGTCAAAATCAACGACGATAAGATTTTGATCCCCGGCGTGGTTGATTCCACCAGCAACTATGTTGAGCATCCGGTGCTTATCGCCCAGCGTCTCTGCCGCTATGCCGACATTGTCGGGCGGGAACGGGTGCTGGCCGGTACCGACTGCGGATTCGGGACCTATGCAGGCCGGAAGCGGGTGTTTCCCTCCGTGGTTTTGGGCAAGTTCCGGGCCATGGCGGAAGGCGCAAAGATCGCCACCGAACGGCTTTGGGGGTGATCGCCGCGAACTTTGGTTCGTGTGCTAGGGATTGCCGCAGAATGCGGCGATTCGGGGATTCAAGCCATGAAATCGAGGCGAGGCAGAGTATCGGTAATTTGCCTCAACGCGTTCCATCGACACCAAAAAATTACGAAACGAGTTGGCCGCTCCGGGCCTGAAAATTCAGTGATTAAATGTGATGTGAGTCATTGAATTGCCCGCGTGAAGGTCCAACTCTCTCAATAGAAGACCTGATGGTCGAGGGAAATCTGCGAGATTAGTGTCTGTTTCTGCGGCATAAGGATCAGTCAGCGGATGTTGGAATATCAAATTGCCGATAGCGCGATCGTTGCGGATCATGACCGGGGCCCATTGCATGTTCTGCCGCTGTCATTACTTTGCGGCTCTGCCTGCCGATCGGTCCGGCTCTCGGCTACGAATTTGTCAGTGGATATATCGTGATGTCGTGGGCAAGCTGGCTGATCTACCTGGGCATCGCCGAGTGGTATCTGCGCGCCGCCGGCGATAAACGGACTAGTTCGCGTCTAGCTTCTTCCCCAAACGGCCGGCCAAATCCTGCATAAACTGCCAGGCCACTCGGCCGGAACGGGATCCACGCGTCATGGACCATTCAAGCGCTTCGGCCCGGAGCGTCTCCTTGTCGATGTCCAGGCCGAATGCCTCGGCATAGCCTTCGATGATCTCGAAGTAGGTATCTTGCTTGACCGGATGGAAGCCGAGCCACAGGCCGAACCGGTCTGAGAGGGAGACTTTTTCCTCCACAGCTTCCGCCGTGTGAATAGCGCTGGAGCGTTCGTTCTCGATCATGTCCCGGGGCATCAGGTGCCGGCGGTTCGACGTGGCGTAAAACAGGATGTTCCCCGGCCGACCTTCGATCCCGCCTTCCAGCACGGCTTTCAGGGATTTGAACGTCGTATCCTCGACCTCAAATGACAGATCATCGCAGAACAGCAGGCAGCGCCGGCCCGAATACTTCAAGACATGCAACAGCCGGGGCAGGGTGGGGATATCCTCCCGATGGATTTCCACCAGCGCCAGCGCATTCGGAGTTTCCTCGTTGATGCGGGCATGGACGGCCTTGATCAGGGAACTTTTACCGGTGCCGCGGGAGCCCCACAGCAGCGCATTGTTGGCCGGCAGCCCCTCGGCGAAGCGCTTGGTGTTGTCGTAGAGAATTTCCGTCTGCTGGGTAATACCCTGCAGCAGGGAAAGATCGATCCGGTTGACGTCGATCACGGGCTCCAGGCCCTCCGGATCGGAATGCCAGACGAAAGCGTCCGCGCCTGCCAGCTCCGGCGTTTCGACCGGCGCCGGCGCCAGCCGATCCAGGGCGTCAGCGATGCGATTCAGAAGGGGTTCCAGGTCCCGGTCGCTCATGCTTTTAGTCTCCCGAAGTGAGGGCGCGGGACACTAGCACATAAGACGAGTCCGTCAATGGCGGGGACCGATCGCCGAACAATAATTCGCCAGGGATTTCCGCCAATTTTTCGTGAAAATCAACGGTTTGAGTTTGCATTGGCAGCCTCTGAGGCTATAGTCCGGCCAGACCAGAGGTTTTATCTGTCAGGAGTTCACAGATGTTTATTTCGCCGGCGTATGCGCAAGCTGCCGGTGGCGGGGATGGCGGTTTCGCTACCCTTCTGCCGCTCGTACTGATTTTTGCCGTTTTCTACTTTTTGTTGATCCGGCCCCAGCAGAAAAAAGCCAAGCAGCATCGCGAAATGCTGGCGGCGATCCGCCGTGGTGACAAAGTGATCACCGGTGGCGGCATTTTGGGCACGGTGACCAAAGTCCTGAATGAAAACGAGGTCGCCGTGGAAATCGCCGAGGGTATTAAGGTCAAGGTACAACGCAATATGATTGCCGGCGTTCTCTCCAAAGAGGGTGCGGCGGCGCAGATGGCCGGCCCGGCGGGCCAACAGGGACAGTCCGGAGGCGGCCTTCTGGGCGGCCTCTTTGGCAAGAAATAGCCAAATTATCCGGCCAGGCGACTAAGTTTCCGAGAGATGGTTTATTTTTCCAAATGGAAGGTCATTACGGTCCTGGCCATTGTGGTGATCGGGCTCTTCTTCGCCTCGCCCAATCTGCTCGATCCCAAAACCAACGACTCCATACCCGACTGGATACCTCACAATCAGGTCAATTTGGGCCTGGACCTCCAGGGCGGGTCCCACCTTTTATTGGAAGTTCAAGTGAGCGCCGTGATTGCGGAGCGCGTGACCAGCCTTGGCGAAGGTATTCGGGACGGGTTGCGGCCGCTGCGCCGTGACCGCATCCGCTATGGACTGAGTGTCGGACGAGAGCGAGTGAGCGTGAATGTGCGGAACCCGCAGGCCGGCACCATGGAGAGGGTGCAACGGATTATGACCGCAGTGGAGCCGAACCTGGAGGTCAACGTTGAGGGCAACCGGATTTCGGTCACCTACAACGAAGAAGCCCTTGCCGAGATTAAACAATCGGCGGTCGAGCAATCCATCGAGATCGTGCGCCGCCGCATCGACGAAACCGGTACCAAGGAGCCTACCATTCAACGCCAGGGCGATGACCGCATACTGCTGCAGCTGCCGGGCGTTGATGACCCGGAACGGGTGAAGCGGCTGCTGGGCAGGACCGCCAAGATGACGTTCCATCTTATGTGCCCCACCGGAGGGGTGCAGGAGGCCTTGAGCGGCCGCGTGCCCCCTGGATGCGCCCTGCTGCAATCGGCGGAGAGCAACCGCCGGAGCGACTCCGGCGCGCCGCGGCAATTTCTGGTGCGCAAAAGAGTTGAAGTCAGTGGCGACCGCTTGATTGATGCCCAGCCCACTTTTGAACAACGCACCAATGATCCTGTGGTCAGCTTCCGCTTTGACACCGTCGGCGGCAAGAAGTTCGGCGATATCACCCGCGCCAACGTCAATCAGCCCTTCGCCATCGTGTTGGACAACGAGGTCATTACAGCACCGGTGATCCGGGAGCCGATCCTGGGCGGCAGCGGCCAGATCAGTGGCGGGTTCACCACGGCGGATACCCGCGACCTCGCGCTGCTGTTACGCGCGGGTGCCTTGCCCGCACCACTGACGATCCTGGAAGAACGCACGGTTGGTCCGGGACTTGGCGCCGACTCCATCGCCGCTGGTGAGTTCGCCAGTATGGTCGGTTTGATCTTGGTCGTGGTCTTTATGGTGTTGACTTATGGCTTGTTCGGGTTCTTCGCCTCTGTCGCCCTATTCGTAAACATGGTTCTGATTCTGGCGCTGTTGTCGGCCCTGCAGGCCACGCTGACCCTGCCGGGCATTGCCGGTATCGTTCTGACCATCGGCATGGCGGTGGACGCCAATGTGCTGGTGTTTGAACGTATCAGGGAAGAAGTGCGCGCCGGGCGAACGCCTATTTCCGCGATTGACGCCGGCTATTCCCGGGCGCTGACAACCATCGTCGACGCCAATCTGACCACGCTCATTGCCGCCGCGATTCTGTTCCAGTTCGGCTCCGGCCCGATCAAGGGCTTCGCCGTTACCCTGATCTTTGGCATTATTACCTCGATGTTCACGGCGATCATGCTGACCCGCCTCATGGTGGTAGCCTGGATCCGGCGCAAGCGCCCGACCGAAGTGCCGCTCTAGGAGGATGATGTGAAACCCATTAACCTCGTCCCCATAAAGCCGAACCTGAACTTCATCGGGCGGCACAAGCTGTTCCTGATGTTCTCGGCCGTGTTGGTCATTTTCTCTATAGGCCTGTTTATGACCAAGAGCCTCAACTACGGCATCGACTTCCAGGGCGGTATCCTGATCGAAATCCGGACGCCTAACACCGGCGACATCAGCCAAATGCGAAATGACCTGTCCGGCCTGGGCCTGGGCGAAGTCTCTTTGCAGGAATTCGGCCAGCCGACCGACTTTCTGATCCGTGTTCAAAAACAAGAAGGCGGGGAAGGGGCTCAACAAGTGGCGGTTGAGAAGGTGAAGGCGGCCTTACCCTCCAATATCGAGTATCGGCGAACCGAGTTCGTCGGACCAAAGGTCAGTGAAGAACTATTCTTCGACGGCATCCTGGCAGTGATTTTTGCGATCTTTGGTATCCTCGCCTACATCTGGTTCCGCTTTGAGTGGCAGTTCGGCATCTGCGCCATAATTGCCTTGACCCACGACGTGGTGACGACCATCGGGATATTCTCCCTCACCGGGCTTGAGTTCAATCTATCGACCGTCGCCGCGATCCTGACCATTGCCGGCTATTCCATCAACGATACGGTGGTGGTGTTTGACCGCGTACGTGAGAACCTGCGCAAATATAAGACCAAGCCGATCAAAGACCTGCTCAACGAGAGCATCAACGAGACTCTGTCCCGGACGGTCATGACCAGTTTGACCACGCTGCTGGCCTTGGGGGCGCTCTACATTCTGGGTGGCGAAGTGATCCGCGGGTTCAGCTTCGGCATGATCTGGGGTGTTCTTATCGGCACCTACTCCTCCATTTGCGTCGCCGTGCCGTTGCTCATTTATCTGAGCGTCAGCCGGGGCACGGAAAGCAGCAGCGGCCCGGAGCCGGTGGGAGAAACCGCGGACTAGCGATTACCCGAAATGGGGAGGCCACGTGTCTTTGGATATTTCACCGATGGTGCCCGCGGGGCGTCAATTGATCCAAAGCTACGGTGATGGCCAGTTTACCATAAGTGATATTGTCTATACCGGCCCGGTGATTGTCCTGCCGGGGGAGACCCGATCCTGGTCGCCGGCTGATCCGTCAAATTTTACCACAGATGATTTCAACCCCGTCCTCGCGCTGGAGGAGCCGGTCGACATATTTTTGTTGGGATGTGGCCAAACCGGTCAGTTCATTCATCCAGGCCTGCGAGATGCTCTGCGGGAGAGCGGGATCACCATTGAGGCCATGGATACTGGCGCCGCGTGCCGGACGTTCAACGTCTTGCTGAGCGAGGACCGCCGGGTCGCAGCGGCGCTTCTACCGGTTGAGTAATCCGGCCATGGACTGGTTCGAAGACTTCCCCACCGACAGAATTGACCCGCAGGTGCGCCCGCCCAAAGAGGTTGGCGAAGACTTGACGGCGGAGGCGGCGTTTGAAACGGGGAATTATCCGGCGGCGTTCTCTAGATGCCCGATCGAAAATCCCCGCCTCAGAGCCAAGGCACAAATCTTGTGTGGGGCGATCGTGCCGGGTTTGGCGGCGCTTGAGGAAGCGGGCCTCGAAACCGAGTCGGATAACCAGATCGCCTCCTTCGCCCGATGGTGTCTGGGGCAGGACGACGCACTCTTCCAGCAGTTCCAAAACTCAGATACCGGCCTGATCGATATCCTGATCCTGAGCATGCCGGCCTCCGACAAGGCTGCCGTGTATGAAGGCGCTGAGGGCTTTCGGGTCATTAAACGAAGTTTGGCGCCGGAGGAATTCGGCACACCATTCGAGGATGTGTTGGCGGCGCTGCCCGGCGGGTTTAATCCTAAACTAATTCTGTGTCTCGATTGCAACGGACCGTTTCTGCCTATTGGGGTGTTCGATACGGATATCCCCACGGTCTTTTGGGCCGGCGATCACGACTATTTCTTGGCGACGCGCTACGCCGACTTGTCCCGCGCGGATGTGATCGTCATGAACAGCGCGGCTGAACATGACGAACTAACGGACATCTATTCGGGCCGGCTGGCCGCCATCCCCGGACATGAAAGCTTTGCGTTTGCCGATCAGTTTCAGCCAGGTGGCGAGCGGTCCAGCGATATTTTATTCACCGGCCGAGCGTTTCCCCCCTATATGCGGGACAAGGCACAGCAATTGTTCCGCCTCGCCGGCATTGATGATCCGGACCTGGATATCCGAATTTTAGACGGCTATTTGCCCGACGAGGATTTCACGAGCCTGATGTCATCGGCCAAAAGTGTTCCATTGTTCTGGCGCTATGGCGGCGGCATCCAAACCCGCGCCTTAGATGCGATCCGGTTCGGCGCCCGCGCGTTGGCGCCAGATCATGGAATATGCCGCGACCTGTTGGGAGCGGACCAAGACTATTATCATTCCATTGGAACTGACGCGCCCGAAGAAGTCGCACGTCTTGCCATTGCGGCACGGCCCGGCACAGACGATCTCAGTGGCTTTAAAGACCTTGCCTGGTCCTCGCCGGCGCGGGAGGAGCGGTTCCTAAAGTTCTGTCTGTATCAGACGTTATTGATCCCGAACCGGGACAGAACCGCCGCGCAAACGGCAACCGCGATTGATCTCCGGGGGCATGACACCGAGACCGGGGTTAAAGTTTATACGGCTTGTATCCGGCGCAACTTGAATGACCCATCGATGGCGGCTCACTATAACTTCGCCGGCATGGCGGGGTTTTATGCCGCCATACTGGCGCAAACCGATCAGAAACTTGGCAATCTCTGCCTGAACGCTTTCGCCACGGGTGTCGATCAGTTTGCCGACAATGCGGCCTTGGTGTTCAACTTTGCCCGCGCACTTTGGGTCTTTGGCAAGCGCGACGAAGCAATTGTCGAGTTCGAGAAGTTTCTCGATGTCGAGAAGACCTGGCAGTTTGATCCGTGCCGGGATGCCTTGCTCAGCCATCGTGTGCGGGTTCTTGCGGACATGTTTTCTTATGGTGATTTCTACCGAACTGCGGTGGACGTTACCCGCAATCGTGAGCCCGGATTTGCCGCCATAAATCAGCTTGCCGGAGGCGCCCGGTCATACCTGGCCCGCGCTGCTCTTGATGATGGTGATCAATCGACGGCCCTGTTGCATCTTGAAGGGGCGCTAGACCTTTGGGCGGAGAACTTCCCCGCCTATCGCCTGATGGTCGAGGCATTGCGCAGCACGGACAATTTTGACGAGGTGCTCGGGTCATTCTATGCCGCCGTGAATCTCTACCCCCCATTGATCTTGGAGCTTTTGGCGGACGGCATAGAGGCGGAACTGTATCAGGACAATGAACCAGCCGCCCGTGATATCCTCCGGCGGTTCGTTCTGTTTTACGGCCGTTGTAGCAAATCAAACGGCAAACCGTTGGATGCGCCCGCGGAAACCAAAGAGGTTGCGCGAAAGTATCGTGCTCTGTTGAGCGACTGGACCGGCGACATGCTGGACCAGATGATTGAAAGTGAATGGCTATAGAGAGTTGATGGATTTCTCGATCACCATTGTCACCTGCAACCGCGCACAAAGTCTGGTAAAAGGGCTCAATGCGCTGGCCGGGCAGGATTTTGATCTTTCCCGCTGCGAGATCATCGTCGCGGATAACGGCTCGACGGATGATACCAAGCGGGTCGCCGAAAACTTCAAGGGCAAGTTCCCGAATTTTACCTATTTGTTCGATGGTCGGCCGGGACAGATGGTTGGATGGCACCGTGCGCTCGAAATCGCGCAAGGGGAGATCACGTGTTTCATCGACGATGATGCCGAGCCGCAGCCGACCTGGCTTACCGGATTGGCTGATGCCTACAGACATCAGGTTGTCGGTATGGCAACAGGGCCGATTGAATTGGTTTACGAAAGCGCGCCGCCGGATTGGCTGGACAGCATGAAACTTGGTGAACCCGGTAGCCAGACCCTGCCATTCCTGGGGATGCTGGATTGCGGCACAACAATAATGGATATACCGGTAAACTTTGTCTGGGGGACGAACTTTTCCATCCGGCGGGACTTGTTGCTCGACATCGGCGGATTTCATCCTGGGGCTATGCCGGCAAGCCTGCTGCATTTTTACGGCGACGGGGAAGTGCACGTGGGCCGTGGGGTCGCAGATCGGGGATTCAAGACTCTCTACCATCCCTTGGCAGGGGTACGGCACCATATACCGGAGGCGAGGATGACGCTGGCGGGTGTCTCGGCCAAGTTCCACACAACTGCTTTCGCTCGAAGTTTCCAGACCCTGCGTCAATTGGGGGACGCCTACCCCGTGCCGACGGCAGAGGAGGTGAGAGAAATTGCCCGCCGATATTTTGCTGATCCGGTTAAGGCCCCAGCCGACGTTTTTGATGCCATCGTCGAGGGCCTGACTGATGGCTTTGCCAAGCACCTCTCGGCCTTCACAGGCGACCCGGCGTTCAGAGACTGGGTTTTAAGGGAAAATTATCTCGATCTTGATAGCTGTTACACCCACCCGGCGCTTACCGAATATCTTCAGTCGGGTGCAGGCGCCAAGGATTGGCGCCGGGGCGAAGATTAAAAACGGGCAAAACATCCAGATGCGGATCATCGAAAACCGTACCGGGGCCAGGCTGGGCAGGCCGCTGACCATTCTTTCCATCTTGCGCGGGCGTTGGGATGCGCAACGTGCGCCGGCGCTGCAGGCGTTGGCGGATTTAGGGCACGAGGTGGTCTATGTGGATGAGCCGTTGTCCATCGACGGCTACCGGAAAATCGTCGACCGCCTCGATTTTGATGTGGCGGTCTTGTGGGGTTCCACGCTCCAGAATTTCCTCATGACCGAGACCGGTCCCTTTTTCCTGGATGAAGCGGGATTGCCGTACGTCAGCCTATGGACCGACAACCCGGTAAAGCATCTGTTCCTGCTGAAGGATTTAGATAAAGCCACGCACCGCGCCATGTTCATCGCCGACACACGGGTGATCGAACAGATGTCCGACCTTGGCTACTACAACCTGTTTTATTTACCGCCGTGGCATATCGATCCGGACATTTTTAAACCCGTCGCCCCGGTCGCTGATCTCGGCTGTACGACCAGTTTCGCTGCAACGGTCAACGCCTATGGGGCGGAGCGGCAGAAGTGGCGCATGTTTTGGGACCGGCATATGAACGCGGCGGCCGACGGTGTTCTCTCGACGCTGCAGGACAACAGAGACCACGTAGACGTGTTCGATGCCCTGGCTGCCGACTGGGACCCGCACGCGCTACCGTTCTCGCTCATCTCTCATGATCAATATTTCGAACAGAAAGCCTTGATCCGCGAACTGGTGGTGGAGTCTGTGGGAGGCCGGGATATCCACATCACCGGCATCGGCTCCGCAGGCTTTGACCGGCCTAATGTCAACATGCACGAGGGACGGGAATGGCATGACCTTTCGCCGGTCTTCTGTTCCGCCACCGTTAACCTGAACTGCACGCCCTGGCCGCGGTCCTGCCATCACCGAGTGTTCCAGATCACCGCCAGCCGGGCCTTGGCGGTCACCGATTGGCGCGATGATGCGATCAGTCTCTATGAGCCCGACAACGAGGTTATCTATTTCCGGTCAATGGATGAGATAGGCGAGATCATTGACCGCTTCGCTGCTGCGCCGGACGAAGCTGCAAAGATTGCCGGGGCTGGCTATCGCCGCTTCCTGGCGCACCACACCGCCGCCCACCGCATGGCCGAATTGAGTGTCAAACTGTATGATATTTTGTAAAGGCGGCAAGGCCGGACCAACATGACGAAAGAGAACGAGGTCGCGGGAAAAATTTATGGCGGCGGTGCGCTGCGCGCTGCGCGAGCTGTGATTACCGCGCTCATTCACTGTCAGACCTATCTTGATATTCACGGCGATATCGCGGAGATCGGTTTGCTTGAAGGCGAATATTTACGGCGGTTCTGTGAACATGGTCGGCCCGGAGAAGGGACGGTCGCCATCGATCCTTAAATTGAGTATCCGGAGTTGGCGCCGAGACTGACGGAGAATCTACAAACGTTTTTCAAGGATGAATCCCGCTACACCTTCATTCACGGTTCTTCCACCGATCTGATGGCGGCGGATATTCTGCCGGACGCCGCACCGGGATTTCGGTTTTTCAGCATTGATGGTGATCACACAGCCGACTTTGTCCATCATGACCTCAGCCTGGCTCATGAGACACTGGTCGACGGCGGTATCGTTGCCCTCGATGACTACTTCGACAGCAATTGCCCTGGCGTCAGCATCGGAACGACGAAGTTCCTATTGGATAAAAACGATGGCCGGTTGGCTGTATTGCTATACGCTGACAACAAGGTGCTTCTCACCACGGCCGAACATCATCACGTGTATAGAATGTTGCTGGAGAAATTCACTGATTTTAGAGACCATCTCGCCCATCCTGATGTGGATCGGTTCGGGTATCCGGCTTTTGCGGTAGACGGAATTATCTCCGGCGCTTTGCCGGGATGACCAAGATTTCTTCTAAGCGCTGATATCCGATAGGGCGCCTAAGGACTCTTCTACCGAGGAGATCACCCGGGCGTTCGCCGCATAGGCGACCTTGGCGCTGAACTGCACGACGTATTCACGGACATAGCTGGTTTCATCCACCGGTGCTGTCTTGGTGTTTAAGCCGACGGCCTGGCCGGCGGAAACTTGCGTGACTATGCGCACGTCCCAGCCTTGGAAGTTGTCCGAGTTGATGTTCACCACATTTTGGGCGGACTGCCGTAACTGTTGGGCGCTGGCCTGGAGGCCGGAAACAGCGGTTGAAAGGGCGGAAATCGTCATGGGCCAACACTAAAGCTCGCGCGTAGCCTCGGATATGATCTGGATCACAACAAAAAACGGGGCCGTTTGGCCCCGTTTTCCGCCCTCCGGAGAGGGAAATTTGTTTGAACCTTAGTAGAGGTTCTGCGCCGACACCATGGCATACAGCATGGGAATCGACAGCAATGTGTTGGTCCGGGACGCCATGCCCGCGGCTTTCGCGGCGGCCGCCTTTTCGTCAGCGCTGGCTTCCTTCATGCCCATGACCTTCTGCTGGTTCGGCCAAATGATGAACCAAACATTGAAAGCCATGATCAAACCAAACCACATGCCAATGCCGATGGAGGCATGCTTGGCGGAACTGTCGAGCAGGCCAATCGCCAACGCTTCACCCAGATAACCTTGCATGTGCGCCAGAATCAGACCCCAGATCACCGTGGACAGAGCGGCCCAGCGGAACCAGAACAGGGCTTCCGGCAGAATGAACTTCGGAATCGCCGGTTTCAGCTCGTCCGGCATTTTCGGAACGGTCGGCGTCTGCACGAAGTTGAAATACCATAACAGGCCGATCCACATCACGCCGCTCAGGACGTGTAACCAGCGGACGATAAAGGCCCAAAAGTCATAACCAAATTCCATGATAACTCTCCCTTACCCCTCTGATTACGAACCAATGGCGTTCACGACGAACACCATGATAACCGTTAAAATCAGGCCACTGATGATGGCTGATTGCAATGAACCTAATGGATTCATGAGATAACTCCCCTTTCTCTTACCTATGGTCGTGGATACATACAAAAAGCATGGCGCCATTGTAGGTCCACTCGCTGACCAAAGTACAGCAAGCACCAAACCTAGTGGCCCAAGGCTTACCGATTTATTAACGTGGTGTTCCAAGCACCTAGGAATTCTGCCGCTTTTTGGCCCGACCGCACAGCCCCTTCGATGGTAGCGGGTAAGTCGGTGTTGGTCCAGTCGCCGGCCAAAAACAAGTTTTTCCAACGAGTCGCCGAATCGGGCCTCCGCCGGTTTTGTTCCGGCGTTTGCGCAATTGTCGCCCGTTTTTCCTTGATGACCCGGTTGGGTGGAACCGGCAGATCACCTGAACTCGTGATCTTTGCGACCTCCGCCCAAATCTTCTCCGCAATCGATTCAGAGGACTGTTCGGCCAGTTCCGTTGCCGCGCTCACCGTCACGGAAATCACGTCGCCCCGCTGAAACAACCAGTGGCCAACCCCGCCGATCAGGCCCAGGAAGGGCACGCCGTCGGGTAGAGTAACCCCCTCATCGACTCTGAAATGAACATTGACGATGGGCCGGAATTCAGTGGGCACAATCTGCTCCGGCACCAGGAGGGAGACCTCTCGCGGCGGTAGCGCCAGGATCACCGCTTCGTTATCCATCAGTTCGGTCTCGGCGCCAACCGCCTCAAAGCCAATGACTTGGTCGTCTTTTAAATTCAGCGCCGCAATGCGAGAACCGAAACTGACCTCCCCTTGCCGTTCTTGGATATAGGATAGCGCCGGTTCCACCAGGCTGGCGGAGAGGCCTTCGGGCATAAAAAACGGCCGGGCGAACATGGGCCCCCGCAGCATAGTGCGCTCCAGCATTTGTCCGATCAGCTTTGCCGAACCTTCCTCGGCGGCCGTGTTTAGCACCGCGGCGCACAGAGGTTCCCAAAATCGCTCGAAGATCGGTGTGCCGGGCTCAACCAGCTCGCCCAGAAAGTGGTCTTCGGGCAGGGTCGTTAATTCCTGCATCAATTTGTAGTCATTGAACGACGTGCCCGGAACGCGCCGCCACGGCATCAACAACCACAGAGGAACTTTGGCGCTGCCGGGCCTGAGCGTCCATGTCTCATCGGTGCCGAGATCGACAAACGGGAAGGAAATGTCGCCTGGTTCCAGCAGATGGTTGCTGCCGATGGTCCGCAGATACTCAAACAGCGACGGATTGCCGCCTAAGACCAAATGGTTGCCGTTGTCGATCAGCCGGCCGATCTTGTCGTCATATAGGGATCGGCAGCGTCCCCCGGCGTGGTTGGCGGACTCATGAAGGCTCACCTGCAGTCCCAGCTCCAAACAGCGGACCGCGGCCGCAAGGCCTGCCATACCGGCGCCGAAGATATGGACGCGGGCGGGGAGGGGGTCGGAAACTGATATTGGCTCGATCATAAGCGCACGGCGGTATTGGAGAGGACGGAAAAAAACTACCACGCCACGCATCTTTTTACAGGTGCGCAATTTTATGGCAATGGAAGAGCATGACCGAACCCACCGCACATCTTGTCGAAGAGCTGCGCCGCCACGATTGGGACCGGTTCATGTGTGCCTTGTTTGCCCCGGCGGCTCGGCGGGACGGGCTTTATGCCTTGCTGGCCTTCAACCTGGAGGTTGCCAAAAACAGGGAAGTGGTCAGCGAACCGCTGATCGGGGAAATGCGATTGCAGTGGTGGCGGGATGCGATTGAGAAGGTTTACTCAAGCGGTCCCGAACCGGTGGCGGGTCACTATGTTCTGGAACATCTGCCGGGGCTGATTCATGAGCGTGGTTTGAGCCGTCAATGGTTCGACGCCATGCTGGATGCCCGCCAAGTTGATCTCGTCAACGAGCCATTCGCCGATCTGCATGCACTAATCGACTACGCGGACGCCACCTCCGCATCGCTCAACATGCTGATGCTGGAGTCTTTCCGTGGCAACAGTCCCGTGGCGGATGACAAATGGGATGAGGTGTGCGAAGCCGCGCGCGGCATCGGGATCGCCTGGGCTATGATCGGGTTGATGCGGGCGATCCCCAATTGGGCCGGGCAGGGACGCAGCCCGTTGCCGCCAAGTCTGTTGGACGAATGCGGATTGACGCCCGAGCAGGACTTAACACCGGGCGAGGACTTCGGCGCCGGCGCGGCGGTGGAGAGACTCTGCCGGATCGCGCGGGAAAAGGTGGCGGCAGCCCGGCAGCGGCGGCGGTCAGTGCCGCGTAAATTCCGGAGCGTCATGCTACCGGCGGCGCTGATCGATTCCCACGTCTCGGCATTGGAGAGAACGGGTTTCAACCCGTACCTCATCAAACCGGTGCATGGCCGCGCTGGCCAACAGATCAAACTAGTGATTAAGGCCGTAGCCGGAGGCTATTAGCGCTAATCGGGGAGTTGTTGTACAAGTGATCGGAGCGCGCCGTCCAGTCAATATTCATGATATCCAGCGCCGTGATCACCGGGAATACCGGCAGCCCACCGGCCTCGTGCAGCCGGATCGCCCCGTGGTTCATGTCCGGGAAGACATCCCGCGTGTCATCGAACTTCCGGATTTCCAGAATGGTGACCCTGTCTTGCTGCGTATTTTTGCTGCGCCAGACATAGGTCGGATTAGGCTGCCGCGGCCGGTCGAACTGTGCAATGATCCGCTTCCAGACGTCCGTGGATTGGCCGAACCGGGCCCGAAGGAGGGCCATCACATCGTCGAAGTTGCCGGAATTGAACATTGCGAGGAAATGGCTCGACTTGGATTTGTCATAGCGGGCGATAGCGCGGGAGCCCTGATAGAAGGACGTGTTGACCTGGAACGCGTGTTCGATCTGGCGAGGCCAGTCCACCGGCACGATGCAGAATGATACTTTGCCTAGTTTTTTGTGCACGCACGCGTCCGGTTCAGCAATTCCTCTCGGGAGCTGCGGCTGACCAGTTGAAATCGAGTCGCCAATGGTCATTAGAACGTTCCTGAGGGGCTGGCGCAATTTGGCCAGCGGTGCATTCCTGGAAACGCGTCGCACTGCCGGCGTTTCACTGCCCTGCCGGCCGGTCACCTCGGCCTGCGCGCGACGTGCCTCCGGCGTGTCGTCGCTCAACCGGGCGATCTGCGTCATCGGCGCGTTGGGTCGAGGCCGGCTCCTGGGTGCCGGTTTCTCAATCTTCTCGGTAAAGATATTTTCACGCTGGACAGCACGCCGTCAGGGGCCTTTTCGGCGGCGGCGAGCCTGCGCGGCGGCGTCTGGTTTCTGACGGTTGTCGACGCTGCCGTCCGGCCGGTTATCTCTTTCCGGGTTCGCCGGGGAAGTGACCCAATGTCGATCCGCTTGGCGAATTCGTTCGAAGTGTTCCGTTGCGGTGCGGCCTCTCTCGACGGGGCCGACGCCACGGGCAGTGGGATGCGCGGGCGTTCCTCGAAACTCTCGGCGGCTCAAACGGATCACCTAACCGGGACGGATCAGCCATCGCCGATCCGAACCGGGATGACCGGCACCGGCGTCGGACGCGCCAGGGGCAGCGGTTCGGGCAATTTATCAGGTGAGGCATCCTGCTGACGCGTCGCGGGGGGCGGGCGGGGACTTGGCCGCCTCGAGCCGCGCAGTTTCCTGGCTGACTTCTCGTTCCTCCGGATATTCATCGGGCCGTTCCTTCTTGCTGAAGAACTTGCCCAAACCGCTAACCATCATGCTCAGCAGGCCTCTTTCGTCCTCTTCGGTCTTCGCGGCTTCATTCGCCGGCTGAGCGTCCGGCATCGGCTTCGCCGGGGCCTTGGCTTCGGTAATTTCATGTGTTTCGAGCGGCGGCTCCTGATCTTCCATCACTGATCGGGCTGCGGCGTAGAACGGTTTTCGTTCGGGAACTGGAATTTATTGCCCATCGGTTTCGACCCGGAGGTCCTGTCTTTGTTCCGCCGCAACCGGTAGTGCGGATACCTCGATGAACGGGTCACCCGGTCTGATCTTGCGGGTGGATTGAATTTTCCCGTCCGGTCCGATGACAATAACGGTCGAGGATGCTTCCTGTGGCGCTGTTGGCGATGAGAGGTTCGCCTCAGCCGGTGCCGTATTTCTGCTTTGTGCGGCGGCCAGCGCCTGCGCAGCGGCAGCTAGCTTCTCTGCACTTCCTTCTTACCGTCTCATCTCCGCCGATTGGGCGATTGCTGCGGCCGCTTACGGCTCCCTTGCTCGTTGAGGCGGCTCCTCTGGCAAGGCTTTTGGGGCCGGCCGTGCAACGACAGGGACAGGTGCCTGAACCGCCGGCTGTACAGCTGGACGTTGATCTCCAACCACCACCTCGGGTGCAGCCTCCGGGGAGGGCTAGTTGATCGTCGCGGTCACCGCCGGTACGGGCGTTCAGGCGGCGGCTTGGGTCCGGGTCTTTTGCTGCTGTTGCAGCTGTCTGGCCAAGATTAAATATTGCGCTACTTCGAAATAACCGCTGCTGATTGCCAGGTCGAACGGGGTCTGGCCCTTTGAATTCCGCATTGAAACGCCCGCACCCGCATCAACGATGGAACGCACCGCATGCGGGTTGTTATTGCGGACAGCGGTAAACAGATGTCTCTGCAGGGCGGGATCGGTTTTCGCGGCGACCGGGATGCTGGCGCTTTGATCATGCACGATGAACAGCCCTGTCACCGGACCGGACAGCGCGAAGACCGCAGCGATTCCCGCCATGGCGCACACACCTCCAAATTGAGACGCAGGCGGGGAGACTTGCGCCGACAGTTTGCTTTCCCAGTTCACTCTGAATCTTGTCGTCAGCTTAAATTAAGCAACTTCTGGAACAAGCCTGCCAGCAAACATGTCCTCCAACCCAGATGATGCCGCTTTTGCTTTGGCCTGTCGATACGCTCCGGTGGATCACGTTTACATAATGAAAAATTGACGGGGGAAAACGGAATTTATCTGTGAATTACGACATCCAGGCGCCGATTGCCTCGCGGGCGCGGGCAGCGTACGCGGCGCGCCGGTCCTTCCCCCTTAGATTCTTGATTTTATTTCCATTTTTGTCCACGCGGGGCATTTCCAGCGGCGGAAAAAGCCCGAAATTAATGTTCATCGGCTGGTAGGTTTTTGCGTCCCCGCCACCTGTAATATGGTCCAGCAATGCGCCCATGGCGATGACCGATTCGGGTCGATTAATATGGGCATCCAAGCGCTCACAACCGGCGAATCGCCCCGCCAGCAACCCGACAGCGGCGCTCTCCACGTAGCCTTCGCAGCCGGTAATCTGACCGGCGAAGCGCAGCCGGGGGTCGGCCTTCAGCCGGAGGGTCTCGTCCAATAGCTTGGGCCCGTTGATGAAGGTGTTGCGATGGATCCCGCCCAGCCGGGCGAACTCGGCATTCTCCAGGCCGGGTATGGCGCGGAAGATCCGCGACTGCTCGCCGTGCCGGAGCTTGGTCTGAAACCCGACGATGTTGTAGAGGGTGCCAAGCGCATTGTCCTGGCGAAGCTGCACAACCGCGTGGGGTTTCTTATCGGGAGCGTGTGGATTGGTCAGCCCCACCGGCTTCATCGGACCGAAGGCCAGGGTCTCGCGCCCCCGTTCCGCCATCACCTCGATGGGCAGGCAACCCTCGAAATACGGCGTATTCTCCTCCCATTCGTGGAAGGTCAGCTTTTCGGCGGTCAGCAGGTTATCGATGAAAGCGTTGTACTGGGCCTCGTCCAACGGGCAATTGATATAGTCCGCCCCGTCCCCTTTGTCGTAGCGGGACTGAAACCACGCTTTCGACAGATCAATGCTGTCCTTGTGCACAATGGGCGCAATCGCATCGAAAAACGCCAGCCCGTCATCACCGGTGAGCTCGGCGACGGCCTTGGCCAATGGCTCGGAGGTCAGCGGGCCGGTGGCGATGATGACGCTGTCCCAGTCTTCCGGCGGCAGGCCTGCGACCTCTTCCCGTTCAATGGTGATTAGGGGTTCCGCCTCCAGCGCCGCCTGCACATATTGGCTGAACGCGTCACGGTCAACCGCTAAGGCCCCGCCTGCCGGAACCTTGTTAGCGTCGGCGGCCTGCATAATTAACGAACCGCAACGCCGCATCTCCTCGTGTAGCAGGCCGACCGCATTGTGATCAGCATCGTCCGAGCGAAAGGAGTTGGAGCAGACCAGCTCCGCCAGCCCATCCGTCTGATGCGCATCGGTGGTCCGGTGGGGCCGCATCTCGTGCAGGATCGCCGGCACACCGGCTTTCGCCAGCTGCCAGGCGGCTTCGGAGCCGGCCAGGCCACCGCCGATGATGTGCACAGGACTCAGATTGTCGGGATCGTCAGACATGGCGTTCACATACGCGTCCCCGGAGAGCCGCGCAAGCGTGTTCGCCGCAGGAGATCATCCAGGGCTGCGGCGTTAACCGATGACCCATGATCTGTGATGTAATTTACAGTCGATCTTCCCATATAGGTATTAGGTTGTCTTGTTGGGACGCTGTCCCAGGCGGATGGAGACTCTGAGTGAGCGACGAACAACAGTTGGACGAGCCCGAGGTTAAGGTTGTCAAGGCCGTGCAGACGCTGGACGAGCTGCTGCAGGAAGAGGGCGCGATGTGGACCAAAGTGTCGCAGCCTCAGTTTGCTTCAAGGTCTCGAAAGATGGCTGCGCACGCTATGACGACATTTGGGGCGGGTAGATGCAACGTCCTTCTACGAAAATATATCCACTAGCAAATGCCTGTCTCGCCAATGAGGGATTTGCATTCAAAGTCAATAACACGACCGTTCTCTATGATGGGTCCTGCCCTCTTTGCCGCCACGAAATCAATTTCTATAAACGTTTGAAGGAATCAATAAGGATCGAGCGGCGAGACTTGTCCTTGATGAAAGTCCGCCAATTGTCGTCGGGTCTTTCCCGCAACTCCGCCTTGAAACGTTTCCCTGTGCGGACTTGCGACGGCTAGCTCTTAAGCGATTGCATGACGTTTGTACACCTTTGGTCGAATATACCCCGATTGGCTTTCTTTGGAAAAGTCGGACGCCTGCCCGTGATTTCTAACCTAATCAAACTGTTTTACAGGAGTTTTCTATACTGCAGACCTGCAGCTCAACAGTTTTGAAGCGATTTGAAGAAAACCCTGGTTTAACCAAATATTGATGCCAGTATGTTGGGCCGGACCCTCACATGGTTCGGCATGAGACTCTTGGTTTTCTCTGGAGCAAAATTATGAAAAGTATTGCGATCATCGGAAGCGGTCTTTCGGGGCTAACGGTGGCACATGCCCTTAAAGACACAGCTGCAGTCACGCTTTTCGAGAAATCCCGGGGGTATGGGGGTAGGATGGCGACGCGCCGAGCCGATCCCTTTACCTTTGATCACGGGGCTCAATTTTTTAGCGCTAAATCGGACATCTTCAAATCATTTCTCGGCCCGCTCATCGATACCGGTATTATTAAAATTTGGCACGCGAGGTTCGCTGAGATCGGACCCGGAGCAGCCTCTTCCATTAGAATATGGAATGAAGACTCGCCACACTATGTGGGCACCCCGCAAATGAACTCAATCGGCAAATATCTATCCAAGGGGCTTAACATTAAACTCGGAACACGGGTCGCAGATATCCAAAAAAAAGACCAATGGCAACTCACAGATGAAAAGAACGAGAACCTTGGATCATTTAACTGGATTATATCGACCGTCCCTGCCCGACAGGCACTCGATATTCTTCCGTCAACGGTGAGCTTTTATCCCGACATCGCGAAAATCAAGATGCAGGCGTGTTTTTCATTGATGCTGGGCTTCGAGCAGCCGTTGCCCCTGGCCTTTGATGTCGCCCATGTTAGCGGCGCAGATATCAGCTGGGTTTCCGACAACAGTTCAAAGCCGGACCGCCCTGATCACTGCTGCCTAATGATCCATTCCACTAACGCCTGGGCAGACAAACATCTTATGTCTGACCGGAAGGATGTCCTTCACCATCTTTTTGAACAGACCAGTGATGTCCTCGGACACGACGTCTCGAGCGCAGTTCATAAAGATCTTCACGGCTGGCATTTTGCTAATATTGAGAAGCAGTTCGGACCAACTTACTTCCTTGACCCGGATGCTCAGATCGCAGCGTGTGGAGACTGGTGCATACAAGGTAGGATCGAGTCGGCCTTTCTAAGCGGTCACGAACTTGCCTCACGATTGCTGGAACTGATCAGTGTGTCGGGTTCCAAACATGCGTAATATTGCCGTCATTGGAAGTAGCGGCGCGATAGGTAGGGCTATGATTGAACGCTTGAGCAGTCTCTATCCTGCGGCAGCTGTTAGTGCGTTTTCAAGAACGTCGCAGACCTTCGTCAACCCCCAAATAAAATCCTACAAAATTAACTATGACTCAGAGCCTGCCATATCTCAAGCCGCTGACGCCGCGTCACAACTTGCGCCGCTAGACCTGGTTTTCGTCGCGACGGGCAAATTGCATGACCAGAATCATATGCCGGAAAAATCCATCAGGGACTTATCTTCCGGTAAGTTCCTTGATCTGTTCATGACGAATACCGTCATTCCCGCTATTATCGCTAAGTATTTCATTCCTAAGTTGGAGACTGATCGGCCAGCAACATTTGCCGCGCTTTCTGCCCGGGTAGGCAGTATTTCAGATAACTATTTAGGGGGGTGGTATTCCTATCGAGCCTCAAAGGCCGCTCTGAACATGGTTATCAAGAACTTGGCAATTGAAACAGCAAGAAAGAGAAAGCTGGCGACAATCGTTAGTATGCACCCAGGAACTGTAGAGAGCGATCTTTCAAAGCCTTTCCAAGCTGGTGTTCCTCCAGACAAGCTGTTTACGCCAGCGTACGCGGCGGAAAGGCTCTGTGAGGTGCTCGTAAATTTGTCTCCTGAACAAACCGGGAAATGTTTCGCCTGGGATGGAAACGAAATAGAACCTTGATTAGGGAACAAAGCTAGGATGACGCCTTAACGCATAAGATTCGCGACCCCGCACCAGCTCTAGCCTATAGTCCCGCGGTTATTCCAACATCATTCGATGACAAGGTATAGTTCAATGACAAGCAAAAAACGATGCCGCAGAGGCGGCCTCTCCGTGGCGTCGGTTGCGTCCCCTGAGATTAGCCCGCAGATTAGAACTATCCGGAATCCCTTAATTGCCGATGGGTTATATTCTGGTGAGAGGGTGTCCGCTTATGGCTAAACCCGGCTGATTTCAAGTCCGCTGTTTCACGGCAGTTCTGATGCCGAAAACGGTCTGTCTTCGGAGCAGCCTGCGGAGGCGGTGTTGACTCCGTCTCAATGCCCGCAGTACCTCGGCCCGACCGAGTGTGAATCCTTAATCCATTGACCGGTTTTCCGATTGGTGAGACCATTCCCGTAGCCCCAGTGACGGCGGCGGATAAGGAGGTCTCCATGCGGTTCAATGCAATCCAACTCGGCGCACTCTCTCTATTCATGGCGGCCGGCATTTCGACGCAGGCGTCCGCCGTGCCGCAAATCCTAGGCCTCCTGGCCTCGGCTGAGCCGGCGAAGCTAACCTGCACCGCTGGTGTTTGCGCGGCCGAGTTTTCCTCCTTCTGTCTTCAAGAGCATCGTAAGACGCCAAATCAGGGTACGGCCTATGTGCCGTCCAAGCAGACCCAGCTCACCGTCTCGGTGACTGATGCGGCCGGTGATGTCCACACCATGTCTGTGGCTGACAAAGTGACTGTCCGCAGCCTTCGGGGATACACCACGGTGCAGATTTCCCTGCCGGCCGATCTGGTGGCGAGCCTCGGTAAGGGTAACGCGACTCTTTCCGTGGCGCCGTACGCCTCTCTGGTGCCTGCGTCCATGGCCGATACTGATGATCCGCGGCTACGCGAGGAAATCGTCCTCTACACCGGGCCCATGCGTAAGGTGGCGTCCGCCAGCAATGAACGGGAGCCGGTCAACGTGCAGGCGGCCCGGCTGATGAACAAAATGGTCAACGACCTGCCGGCGAAGTCCGATCTGTCTCAGACAGAGCGGGATGCTGTCTGGGAAAAGTCGGTGAAGAAGCATACGGGTAATGCTTCCACGCCGGCGTTGGCCAAAGCGGCGACGGCGTTCCGCAATTGCCGGGGCGACTACAATCGCTATGGCCTGAACGGCATGCGGGCCTGCATGGGGCATGAGCATGACCGCTCGATGATCGATGTGACCCGCAAAGTCTGGCAGGACCAGAAGGGCGGCAGCTAGACCTTCACGCCCATTTCGGCGACGACCTCTTTGACCGCGGCGACGGCGTTTCGCATGTCGTCCGCCGTAAGGTGGCCTATGCAGCCCATGCGGAAGCTGTCCGCCTTGGTCAGTTTGCCGGGGTAAATGGCGAAGCCTCTTTCTCGCAGCCGGTTGTAGAAATCCTCGAAGTCGAAGGTGTCATCTGCCGGCGGGTGGAACGTGATGATGATCGGCGCCTGCAGGTTGTCTGACAGATAAGTCCGAAAACCCAGCTTCCGCATGCCGCTGATCAGCGCCTCCGCGTTCTTCCGGTACCGTTCGCCGCGCCCCGCAACGCCGCCCTCAATCTTGTGTTCCTTGAGCGCCTGGTCGAGTGCCGCCAGCACGTGTGTCGGCGGGGTGAAGCGCCATTGGCCCGAACTTTCCATGTAGGCCCACTGGTCATGGAGATCGAGGCTCAGGCTGCCGGCATTACCTTTGCACCCCTCCAGCACCGCTTTGTCGATAATGACAAAGCCGATGCCGGGCGCGCCCTCCAAGCATTTGTTCGAAGACGCGATCACCGCCGCACAATGCAGCGAGCCGAGGTCGAGGGGCAGGGCGCCGAAGGAGCTCATAGCGTCCACGATCAACAGCCGGTCCGCTGCTTTGCAGGCCTCGGCAATATCCGCCAGGGGATTGAGAATGCCCGAGGTGGTCTCACAGTGAACGGCGACCACGCGGGTTATATCGGGATCAGCCGCCAGCTTTGCCGACAGATCGGAAACCGAGGGCGACGTGTCTTCGTCCGTCTCCAGCAACTCGGCGTCGCGGCCGTGATAGCCGCAAATCTTGACGATCCGATGCCCGTAGGCGCCGTTGACCAGCACCAGCACTTTACCCTCCCGGGGCGCCAGGGTGGTGATCGCCGCCTCAACGGCGAACGTGCCGCTTCCTTGAATTGGCACGCAGGTGTGCGTCGGCTTGTCCGGATCGATCCCGGCAATCGCTTCGATGCTGCGGCGGACCCGTGCCGTCGTCTCGATGAAATCCGTATCGCGGGAGCCCCAGTCCTTCAGCATGGCCTCCTTCACCGAGGCAGAGGTCGTCAACGGACCGGGGGTCAGGAGGAGGGGGGTGTCGGAATTTCGGGTCATCGGTAAACGCCGGGAATTAAGTGTTCTAAGTGAGCCGTCAATTAGATAAGTATAGGACCGGATCATATCACGTTGGGGGATATCCGCCATCAGTCACAATACCTGGATTCACCGCATCGTCGCGGTCGGCGTCAAGCCGCTGGCGAGAACGCCGGTGCAGCCTAACCAGATTACCACGCTACGGCTTGTCGGCGGGATCGCGGCGGCGTCTTTGTTTGCCGTTGGCGATCAGGCCATGACCTATTGGGGCTGCGGCGTGTTCGTCTTTGCCATGCTGCTCGACCGGGCGGATGGGATACTGGCGCGGCTGACCGGGCGGACCTCTGACTGGGGGCATACGTACGACTTGATCTCTGATTCTATCTCGAATTCCGTGGCGTTTGTCGGCATCGGCATCGGCTTGCGGGACAGCGAGTTGGGCGGCTGGGCTATTCCGCTGGGTCTTGTGGCCGGAGTGGCGATTTCCGCCGTTCTTTGGCTGGTGATGAAGGCAGAAGATCAAGCCGGCGGCAGCGCTGCTGAGCTGGATAGCGCCGCCGGCTTTGATGCGGATGACGCCATGCTGTTTGTGCCGCTCGCCATGGCGCTGGGTTGGAGGGTGGAGTTGATTGTCGCAGCCGCCGTCGGCGCGAGTCTGTTTAGCGTCTTTTTCTTTTGGAAGTTCCGGCGTTTTCTACGAGTCTGAGTTACGCTGGCTCAGCACTAGCCAGTGTCCGATCGACCAGAGGCAGTAGATCGATGCGCCGATGCCGGCCGCGATGAAAAACGGGGTGATATAGCCCAGCCACGTGACCGGAGCGAGCAGGTATATCCCGTCTTCCAACTCAAATCCGGCGAAACCGGGATAGCCAATGGCCTCGCCGGAGTCGGCGGTGTCCAGTTCCTGGTCGATACCCAGGTTTGAGAATAGCGAAATCAATGCGGACGCCGCACCGGCGCCGCCCAGGACCAGCGCCCAAACGCCGAGGTCGGTTTGGTAGTGGCCGATTCCTAAGCCGGCAAAGAGGGCGGCGTATCCTATGCCTCCGACGGCGTAGTCATAGTAGTAGCCGAACTTGGAAGAACTTCCCTGCAGACGCGCCAGTTCCCCGTCAAAATGATCCAGGAATCGGGAGAGAACAAAGATACCGGCGCCCCAATAGGCGAAGGCCGTCTCATTGAATGTGAACAATAAGCCACCGGCCAGCGCCATCAGCAGGGTTAGTGTCGTGATATGATTGGGCCGGACAAATGTGTGTTGTAGCGGGCGCACCAGCACCCGCGCCAATCGTTGGTCATAGGGCGGCGCGTTCATGGCCGCGCACAGTCATCGAGGACCGGCTTGCTGTCAAGCCGAAGCCATTAAACTAGGTTGGTTTGGGAGGAGCCGACACGACCAGGACGCGGACACAGCCGCATCCCGCGGCGGTCGTTCATCATCAGAAGGAGACGGCGACCCCGGCCGTCAAGGCCAAGCCATCATTGTTGTTGGCGTCTGTCGTGGATTCGTCTTACCAGTCCACGAACATGAGGTTGCCGAGCAAATCGATACCGGGGCCCAGCGTGTAGGCGCCGCCCAGGAAAATCATCTGAACAGAATCTTCGCCCGGCGTCGCCGAAGCCAGTGGGGCTTCGCCATGCAAGTACGTGGCGCTGACCGTAAAGGGCCCTTGAGCATAGACAACCCCGATGTCGAAGGATTTCTGCTCCGGGCTGTTCGCGGTACCGGCGAGTCCGCTGTCGATCGCATCGAATACCCGATAGGAGCCACCGACAGAAACGGCGCCGAAACCGAGGTTTAGGCCGCCACGCCATCCGCTACGTGAATTGGCGGTGGTGCCGTGGTCTTCCATGTAACCGATATCAGCGCCAAGTTCGACGGAACCAATTTTGCCCGAATAGGCAATGGCGACGTTATATTGCTGCGTATCGATGCCGCTATTGCCGCCGACCGCTGGTGGGGTGTTGGCGGTTGAACTCGACGGCTGGTAGGACGCCCCGATCGACAGACCAGAGATTGACGGCGAGATATAGACGACCCGCATCGTGTCGTTGGAGCCAAGTAAGGTGTCCGCCGTCGCGGTAACCGCCGTCGGCTGGACGATGACAAAGGTCGAGTCGCCATCATTCGGGACAATGGCGCCGGTCGCTGGCGCGATATTGCCGATTGCGCCGGACGCATTGACGGTTGATCCCAGTTTCAATGCACCGAACCCGCCGCTCATCTGAAGGAACGACTAGTTGATTTGGAAACCGATATTGGCCTGATCGAATTCAAGCTCAATGTGTACAGACGTGGTGATCCCGTTGGCCAAGGTCACCGTGCCGGTGAAATGAATTTCGGTGTCATTCCATTGGTTAAAAGAATGGCAGCCAACCCGACTTGTGGCGTTGGAAGACGATTCGAAGCTTTCCTTCTGTTCGGAGAAGCCAACCGCAGCCATAAGCGATCCGCCGATGGAGAGTTTCATTGGTTGAGCCTTGTTTTGTGCAAGTGTTGGCTGGGACGACATGGCGAGAAGACCGGCGCCGGCCAGGATAGTGCTTAGATAGAGTTTGTTTTTCATGTTGTTACCTCGATAAGTAATTCAATTTAGTTCCAAAACGACGCCATGCTTCACGTGGTATAATATTTTTGCTCATAGATTAATCAAATTTTATTATGATTAGTTAGTACGCAAATAACTGATGTCTTCGTTCCTGTGGCAACAAAGTGACACTTATGTTTGCCAACAAACCGCGATGATGTATGAGATTCCCAATACCCCGAGGCACATGAACCCTGTGGATAACTTGCGTATATTTGCGTATGCAAATTCAGCGATTTTTAAGTTTAACCGTCGGCCTATATCCAAGGAGGAAAATTTACCCTTAAATCAAGCGTTTATGGGGTTGCGCAGCATTGGAGGGAGGCATGATGTAAATTTGGGCGTTTTGACCGGGATGCGGAAATACTTGCGAATCGCCGCCAAACCGGATGTTCTCCTGCGGTCAGGCGCACAAAGGCGCGCATGACGAATTGAACGTGGCGGTTATGGTGACAGCGTGGACAAATCTCTGAATTTGCGCGAACCCGTTGCCCGCTGGATATCTGTGGTGTCCCGGCGAGCCCGCTTGGTCGTTATGTTGTCCGGACTGCTGACTGTGGCGCTGTCATTTTACATCGACACAAACCTCGGCATGAACACCGACACCTCGGATATGTTGTCGTCCGACCTGCCGTTCCGCCAAAATTCCATCGCTCTCAGCGAGGCGTTTCCACAGTTTTCGGACAATATCGTTGTCGTAGTGGACGGTGGCGACCCTGAAGCCGTGAATGCCGCCGCCGATCTATTGGCGTCCCGATTAAGGGCAAAGCCCGAGAGATTCGGCGAGGTTTTTGACCCAGCGGGAGAGGCGTTTTTCCGGGACAATGGTCTGCTGTATTTGGAGACGCCGGTGCTGGAGCGCCTGGTGGAGCAGCTCATCGATGCCCAGCCGTTTCTCGGCAAACTTTGGCGGCAGCCCGATCTCCCAACCTTGTTCCACTCTTTGGCGCAAATTGCCGACTACCTAGGGCGTGGCGGCAACGAGATGCCAGTCGAGGCCGCCGCCGGGTTCGTGGACGGGATAGCCGCCGCGATCGGGACCGCGGACGATCCGTCGGCGCCGCCGCTATCTTGGCAACAGCTCTTCACCGGCAACGCCGGGGATTTGACGCCGAGCCGGCGCATCATCCTGCTTCAGCCGAGAGCCGATTTTGACTCCCTGCAGCCGGGTTCCGAGGCCATGTCCGCAATCCGGTCCCTGGCGGTTGAGCTTCGCGTGAAAGAGGATTACGACGTGCGGGTCCGGCTCACTGGTTCGCTTGCCTTGGCGGATGAGGAATTGGAGAGCGTGGCGGACGGATTGGGCCTTGCCGGCATTCTTTCCTTAATCCTTGTGTTCGGTCTGCTGATCATCGGGTTGCGCCGCTGGTCTGCCGTCGGCGCCTGCTTGATCACCTTGATCTGCGGGCTGATCTGGACTGCCGGGTTCGCCACCGCCGCCATCGGCACACTGAACCTGATTTCCGTCGCCTTTGCCGTGCTGTTCATTGGTCTGAGCGTGGACTTCGGCATCCATTTCACTCTCAGATACATTGAGCGGGAGGCGGACGCCCCCGATGTCCAGTCGGCTCTTCATGCCGCGGGGAAAGGGATCGGCAGCACCCTATCCTGGACGGCTGTCGCTGCGGCGATTGGCTTTTTTTCCTTCCTGCCGACTAACTACCGTGGCTTGGCGGAATTGGGTTTGATCGCCGGCGCGGGCATGGTCATCGCACTATTCGCCAATCTCACGCTGTTACCGGCCCTGTTGGCTTGGACGGCGCCCAAAGCCGTTTACCGTACGCCAAATCAATTTCCGGGATTGACGCCTCGTCCAATCGCTCATCGGATGTCCCTGGCTATTTTCACGGTGCTCGCTTTGGCTGCCGCTGCCATCTCGCCGCGGGTGGTATTTGATTTCGATCCCCTCAACCTGAAGGACCCTGAGACCGAGTCCGTTGGGACGCTTCTTGATCTTGTCGGCAGCGACGGGAATTCGCCCTATACCATTACCATCCTTGCCCGCGATCTATCGACGGCGCGGGAAACCTCCAATAGGCTAGAGGCCTTGGACTCCGTCAAACAAGTCCGAACAATCGCCGATCTCGTGCCGGAAAACCAAGAAGAGAAACTAGAGCTGATCTCGGACGCGTCCCTGATCCTGTTGCCCGCCATGTCCGGAAACATTGGCACGCCTTTAGGGAGTACGGCGCAAACAAACGCCGCCTATCGTGCTTTGGAGAGATCATTGGCGGCAGTCAGGGGCGGTGATCAGACGCCTTTGGATGTCGCGCTCGCGCGCCTGGCCGGCGCACTAAAATCCTATCGGGAAGCAACATCCCTCAGCGCCCCAGCGCTCCAACACCTCCAGCACAAAGTGATTGCGACCCTGCCGGAGAAATTGACAAGCCTTAGAAACGCCCTGACGCCCGCCGGCATTACCGTGGCGAATTTGCCCAAGTCTCTGCGGGAACGGCTGGTTGCAGCCGATGGCCGGATCAAAATCGATGTGACGCCCAAAGGGAATATGCGTAATCAAGCAGGACTGTCGGCCTTCGTGACCGAGGTGCAATCTGTAGTGCCCTCAGCGACCGGTGCGCCGGTCGTGATTTACGAAGCGAGTAAGGTGGTCAAGCGAGCCTTTGGAGAGGCGGGACTGACGACCATTGTCCTGATTGCCGTGCTGGTCTTCTTGCTGACACGTAATGTCAGACAAATCGTTTTGATCTTTGCCCCCATCTTCGTCGCCGGGCTGCTGACCGTTGGCGCGACGGTTGTCCTGGATATCGCCTTCAACTTCGCCAATATCATTGTCCTGCCGCTTTTGTTCGGCCTGGGTGTTGCCGGGAGCATTCACATGGTGCGCCGGGAACAGGCGCTAGGCCCGAAGGCGGACCTGTCGGAGACCAGTACCCCCCGCGCAGTTGTCTTTTCAGCTTTGACCACCATCGGCTCCTTCGGCAGCATCGCGCTCTCAAGTCACCCGGGCACGGCGAGCATGGGCGTTTTGCTGACAATCGCCATATTCTGCACATTGGCCGCGACGTTATTCCTGTTGCCTGCCCTTATGTACATTTGGCCGGCGCCAGACACAGAATTAGGTGAGGTTTGATGCAGCCGCTCACTCAGCCGCCCCGGCCAGAATTCCTATTCCCCTTGATCCGTCACTTGTCCACGCGGGTGACGCGGTATCTTGCCGCCACTCCATTGTCGGCCAATCAGATCACCTTCATCTCACTCTTGTTTGGCCTGGCGTCGGCCGTGGTGTTTTCGTTTGGCGAGTACCACTGGGATCTTTGGGGCGGCATATTTCTGTTCGTCATGTATCTTCTGGACCATTGCGACGGAGAGGTGGCGCGAATCAAGGGACAGAACTCCCGCTCTGGGGCAATGTTTGACACGTTCGTGGATTGGATCACGCATGCGGCGATTTTCATCGGATTGGGGATGGGCTCCCAATTTGCGCTGGGGCATGATTGGATGAATGCGGCCGGCTGGATCGCGGCGGCGGGGGCGACGATCAACTACGGGATTGCGTTGTATGGAGATATTCAGAAGTTGAAGGCCGAGTCAGCGTCAGCGACGCAGGATACAGAACCGAGTGACAGTCCTGAACGGCCGGAAAATTGGAAAGAAGCCATCCTGTTCGCCTTTCGGGAATTGGCGCGGGCCGATTTCTGGCTGATCATTCTGGGCCTCTGCGTCGTTGATGTGGTTTGGTACATTCTGCCGTTCGTCGCCATTGGCGCCCATGCTTACTGGATCGCCGCACTATTCACACGTCATAAAAACTACCGGGTCTGAGTGGAATAAACATGCGTTGGCTCAAACTCATATTCCTGCTTCTTGGACTGGCACTGCTTTGGGTCGTGGTGGCAGATAGCGATCTGGCCGTCGCCGCCGACTATGCCCGCCAAGTGGGATGGGGATTTGCCCTAGTGCTGGCCCTCTATTTCGCTGCGTTTTTGGTCGATACGTTTACTTGGCAGCTCACCCTGCCGGCCTTACCCATATCGCCGAAATGGATCGTTCGGTTTTTTAATCTGCGGATGGCCGGTGAAGCGTTCAACAACATCACGCCGGCGGCCAGCATGGGCGGAGAGCCGGTAAAGGCCATTCTGTTGAAGACATACTATGGGGTGTCCTACCAAGATGGGGTGGCGTCGCTGATCCTGGCCAGGACAATCAATGTTGTTGCGCTCATCGCGTTCTTGGCGATCGGTTTTGTCCTGATCCTCCAGGCGCCCTTTCTGACGCAGGAGTACAAATTGGTATCCGGCGTCGGTCTGGCTGCGTTCGCCACAGGCATCGTGCTTTTCTTTCTGGTGCAGCGGTTCCGGGTGACCTCGCACGTAGGTAAGCTCTTTGGTCGGGACAGCGTTGCCGGCTGGATCACCAAGACCTTAACAGCAATTAGTGATGTGGAAGACCGGCTGGTTCATTTCTATCAGCAGCAGAAGACGCGGCTCTTGGCTGCGTTGGCTCTGGCTTTTGCCAATTGGGTCTCGGGCGCGGCGGAGGTCTATTACGTGATGGCGTTTCTCGGCAACCCGATATCCTGGACGGATGCCTGGATTATCGAGTCCATTGCGCAGCTTGTTCGCGCCGGAACGTTTTTCATTCCCGCCAGCATCGGTGCACAGGAAGGCGCCTTTGTCCTGGTCGGCGCGTCGATCACCGGCTCACCGGCCATGGGATTGGCCGTGGCAATTGTCCGCCGGCTCCGGGAAATCATCTGGATTGCCTGGGGGCTGGTGATTTTCTATGTGATGAAACCGGATATTGATCCGGCGTCGGGCACCGGCGAAGGGCCTAGTTCCCGCTAATCAATTGATCGGCTTTTTTGTTGAGGGCGGCGGCCAATCCGGCAGCTCCTTTGGAACGTAGCAGCGACCGGTATTCCGAGGCGCGGACGGCTAGCTCACTGATGTTGCCGTCCAGCAGCACATCAATGATCCGCCAGTCATTCTCGAACTTCCGCAGCAGATAGTTCAGCTTTATCGGGCTGTCCCCGGGACTGGCAATATGAGTTTTGACCAATGTCGTATCTTGCGGGCCGGAGCCCTCGCCCAAAGTCTCGAACTTCTGGCCCGAATAGCCGTCAAACCGGAAGGCATAGGTACCGACACTGACCCGCTCGAACGCCTTGGAGAGTGCGGCCTGATCCTCTGCCGAATTTTTTTTCCAGCGAGAGCCGGCGATGATGCGGATCATTACAGGGAAGTTAAACGCGCCGGTGACCGGGGCTTCCAATTTTGCATAGCGTTCCTTCACCGGGAGAGATTTAGCCTGCTTCATCACTTCGATCAGTGCATCATGGAAGGTTTCCACCGTGGCGCGTGGGGTGTTGCCGGCCGCGGCCGGCCGGGCAATGGCGATCAAGGCGATCAGCAATATAGTGGCGAAGCGCATTAAGTCGGTCCTCCCTTTGGCAGGTCAGCATATCGGACCTGCCTATCGGGTCAATTGTTTCGGGCATGAGGATCGTCTATGACTATAGCGGAACAATGACGGTCGCTTTATTGGCGGCGAAGGAGATCAGGATCATGGCGAAAGCAATGTTCGGCGCAGGATGTTTTTGGGGCGTGGAAGCGGCCTTCCGGCGGGTGGACGGGGTCACCGATGTGGCCGTCGGCTATTCCGGCGGGCAAACGAAAAACCCCTCCTATGAAGAGGTTTGCAGCGGCCGAACCGGCCATACTGAGGTGGTGGAGGTTGATTTTGATCCGGACAAGGTCTCGTTCGAGACATTGCTTGACGTGTTTTGGGATATCCACGATCCAACCACGCTGAACCGTCAGGGCCCGGACATCGGGACACAATATCGCTCCGCCATCTATGTTTATGACGATGCGCAGGCGGATCAGGCGCGGGCGTCGCTATTGAAAACCGACGAATCAGGCCGCTATCGGAATCCAATCGTGACCGAGATCACCGCCGCTAGTCCCTTCTACCGCGGCGAGGAATACCACCAGCGCTACTTTGAGAAGCAAGGAAGACATTGACTTATGTGGGGTGCGCCGCATCCCACCGGTAACCGTCATGCCCGAACAAGCCGTCTTGGGCCGGTCAACGGACCGGCGTAACAGTCGCGTCCCGGGTAGCTATCCAGTTGTGCGCGCCGCTAGGCGCTTCGCGTATCCATTTTGTTTCCATCCTCACCCGCTTTGTCCGGGTGTCCCGCACCCCCCCCCCACTCGCGGGGGAAGGTGGCCCGTAGGGCCGGATGGGGGGGCGCTACCCCGCTTTACGCTTTTTCTTTTTCTTCTTCTTGCCGAGGTAGGGCGCGAGGTATTGGCCGGTGAAGCTGTCGTCCACCTCGGCCACGTCTTCCGGCGTGCCGGCGGCGACCACCCGGCCGCCCTTGTCGCCGCCTTCCGGGCCCATATCGATCAGCCAGTCGGCGGTCTTGATAACTTCCAGATTGTGCTCGATGACAATCACCGTGTTGCCCTGATCTACCAGCGCCTGCAGCACCTCGATCAGCTTTTTGACGTCCTCGAAGTGGAGGCCCGTGGTCGGTTCATCCAATATATAGAGGGTCTTGCCGGTAGCGCGGCGGGACAGTTCCTTGGCGAGCTTCACCCGTTGCGCCTCGCCGCCCGACAGAGTCGTCGCCTGCTGGCCGATATGGATATAGCCGAGGCCGACCCGGAACATGGTTTCCATCTTGTCCCGGATCACCGGTACCGCCTTGAAGAAATCCAGGCCTTCCTCGACGGTCATATCCAAGACGTCGGCGATAGACTTGCCGCGGAAGGTGATCTCCAGCGTTTCCCGGTTATAGCGCTTGCCCTTGCAGACATCACACTGGACATAGACGTCGGGCAGGAAGTGCATTTCGATTTTGATGACGCCGTCGCCCTGACAGGCCTCACAGCGCCCGCCCTTCACGTTGAAGGAGAAGCGGCCCGGTTTATACCCCCGCGCTTTTGATTCCGGCAGGCCGGCGAACCAGTCGCGGATCGGGGTGAACGCGCCGGTATAGGTGGCGGGGTTGGAGCGCGGCGTGCGGCCGATGGGGGACTGGTCGATGTCCACCACCTTGTCCAGGAACTCCGTGCCTTCCAGCTTATCGTGCGCGCCGGGATGCACCCGGGTGCCGTTGAGCCGGCGGGCCAGCGCCTTATAAAGAGTCTCGATCACCAATGTGGATTTACCGCCGCCGGATACCCCGGTGATGCAGGTGAGGGTGCCCAAGGGGAAATCGACGTCCACATCCTGCAGATTGTTTTCGGACGCGCCTTTGACGGTGAGCTTATGGCCCTTGTGGCCGGAGCGACGGTCTTTCGGCACCTCGATCTGGCGGAAGCCGGTGAGGTATTGCCCGGTGAGACTTTCGCTGGCCTTCATGATCTCTTGCGGCGTGCCGCAGGCGACGACCTGGCCGCCGTGGATGCCGGCGCCGGGGCCGATATCGACGATATAGTCGGCGGTGCTGATGGCTTCTTCGTCATGTTCCACGACGACCACCGAGTTGCCGAGATCGCGCAGCCGTTTGAGTGTCTCCAACAGCCGGCCGTTGTCCCGCTGGTGCAGGCCGATAGACGGTTCGTCGAGCACGTACAGCACGCCGGTGAGCCCCGAGCCGATCTGGGAGGCCAGGCGAATGCGCTGGCTTTCCCCGCCGGAGAGTGTCCGCGATGAGCGCGCCAGGGTCAGATACTCCAGGCCGACGTTTTTTAGGAAGCCTAAGCGCTCATTGATCTCGCGAAGAATCCGCCGGGCGATCTCGTTCTGCTTGTCGGTCAGACGCTTGTCGAGGCCGGCGAACCAAGCCCCCACATCGTCGATGGACATGCGCGCGACCTTGCCGATATGGTGGTCGTCGATCTTCACCGCCAGGGCCTCGGGCTTGAGGCGGTATCCCTCACAGGCGTCGCAAGTGGTGGTGGTCTGGTATTTTGAAAGCTCGTCCCGGATCCAGCTTGAGTCCGTCTCCCGCCAGCGCCGTTCCATATTAGGCAGTACGCCCTCGAACGGTTTCTTCAGGTCATAGGACTGCTTGCCGTCGTCATAGCTCATCTTCACCGGCGTGTTGCCGGAGCCGTTGAGGATCGCGTCCTTGTGCTTTTTCTTGAGCTTGGTCCAGGGCGTCTTTAGATCAAACCCATAGTGATCGGCCAGGCTTTCCAAGGTTTGGCGATAGTATTGTGAGCTCGACTCCGCCCATGGAGCGAGAGCCCCTTCGCCCAGGGAAAGCCGGTCGTCGGGCACCACCAGTTCCGGATCAAAGAACATCTGAGTGCCGAGCCCGTCGCAGGACGGGCAGGCGCCGAACGGGTTGTTGAAGGAAAACAGCCGGGGTTCGATCTCGTCGATGGTGAAGCCCGACACCGGGCACGCGAACTTGGCGGAGAACGTTACCCGGTCGCCGGAATCCGCATCCTCGGCAAAGGCCAGCCCGTTAGCCAGGTCCAGCGCCGTTTCGAAGCTATCGGCCAGGCGCTGTGCCAGGCCTTCGCGGACCACTAGGCGGTCCACCACCACTTCAATATCGTGCTTGAAATTCTTCTCGAGCGCCGGGGCCTCGTCGATCTCGTAATGCTCCCCGTCTACCTTGACCCGCTGGAAACCCTTCTTGGCCAGCTCCTGCAACTCTTTGCGGTATTCGCCCTTGCGACCGCGCACGATGGGGGCCAGCAGATAGAGCCGCGTGCCCTCGTCCATCTCCATCACTCGATCGACCATCTGCGACACGGTTTGCGCCTCGATGGGCCGGCCGGTTTCCGGGGAATAGGGGATGCCGATCCGCGCAAACATCAGCCGCATGTAATCGTATATCTCGGTGACCGTGCCGACCGTGGAGCGCGGGTTGCGGGACGTGGTTTTCTGCTCGATGGAAATGGCCGGCGACAGGCCTTCGATGGAATCCACGTCCGGCTTTTGCATCAGCTCCAGGAACTGGCGGGCATAGGCCGACAGGCTTTCCACATAGCGGCGCTGACCTTCCGCATAGATGGTATCGAACGCCAAAGACGACTTGCCGGAGCCCGACAGACCGGTGATCACGGTCAGGGACTCCCGGGGTATATCCACGTCGATATTCTTCAGATTGTGCTCTCGGGCACCGCGAACTTGGATGTCTGCCATGGGGATTTATATGGACCGCCGGACCGGAAAAAGCGAGTCCGGAGTTTCCGGGTTTTGCTCCTTACCCCAGCTCCCCCGCCTTTTTGCCGCCTTTGAGCGCGCTAGCGGAGAAGCTGAATAGCGCCATGAACACGGCGAGGCCGGCGGCGGTGAAATAGAGCGCATCGAAATCATAAAACGCCAACAGAACCCCCGCGCCGGCCGGGGCCAGCACGTGAGCAGTCCGCAGCGCCAGGCCATTCATTGAGGAAAAGGTGGAGCGCAGATTGTCCGGGGCAATGTTCAATAGATGTACCTGCACCAATGGCCGGATGATGCCGAACGCCCCGCCATAGCAGAGCCCGGAAATCAGAATCCCGAACGGTCCCCAGGCGACGGGCACCACGGCCATGCCGACGGCCAGGATCAAAAACCCACAGGTGATGAGCTGTCGGGTGGTGAACCGGTCGGTCAGCTTGGCAATGAAAGTCGCCATCATGGTGCCGGAGAGCGCCCGGGCTGAGATCACGAAGCCGATGATCAGTGCCGGCACGCCGAACCGGTCGTTCATGAAGGTCGGGATATAAGATATAAATGCGCCGAACCCGGTGAAGATAAAGCCGAAGGTCATGAAGCAGAGCTCCAGCACCTCGCGCTGGCGGATGTGGGTCCAGGCGTGGCCGAAATAACTGCGGGAGCTGCCGGCGCTGCGCTTGGACGTATTGTTGTCCAGGTAAATCCAGACAAAGAAGCCCAGCGGGATGCCCAGCGCCGCCGACAGGAACGGGTAGTACCAGACCAGCCCGGCCAGAATGCCGCCGATCAGCGGCAGCAGCCCCGCGCCGATGTTCTGCAGCGCGCTGGTGTAGCTGGTGACCACCACCCGGTCGCGGCCGGAGAAGAGGTCGGGCACCAGGGCCACGTTGAGTGTGGACAGGCAGCTCGCCCCAACGCCTTGGAGAAAGCGCAAGACGACGATGGTCTCCGCGTTCGGCGCAAAGCTGATCGCCGTGCCGGCCAGGGAAAACACAAAGATCGACGGGACGATCACCATTTTCTTGCCGAACGTGTCGGCCAGAAAAGCGGTCAGCGGCACGAACACCAGGGCGGGCAGGGCGAAGGACGACATCATCATCCAGCCGATATCCGCGTTGGCGATTCCGAGTTCCTTCTGCACCGCCGGCATGGCCGGACCGATGATGGGAATGCCGAGAAGGCTGACGAAGGTGACCGACAACACGATCTGCGTGCTGCGGAGCGAGAGAAGGTGCGACATGGCGTTTCAATATACGGTTCTTTGACGAGCGGAAAGCGCGCAGATTCGCGGCCTTTTAAAGTGGCCCTTTGTTCGCTATACCAAACTTATGATTTAAGAAGAAAACCGGCGGAAATAACGGACCGGATCGGAGAAAGAACATGCAAAAGCTGGACCTTAAGGTTGCCGACATTCAGCAACTAACCTCGGGCATCAAGCGGTTTGAATTCGTCAATGCGGCGGGCGGCGATTTGCCCGCCTTCAGCGCCGGAGCGCACATTGATTTTCACCTGGAAAAAGGGCTGATCCGCTCCTATTCCCTGGCCAATGATCCGTCGGAAACCCACCGCTATGTCACCGCGATCCTGCGGGAAGGCTCGGGCGGCGGCGGCTCTCTCTATATGCACGATAACGTCAACGTTGGCGACACGCTGACCATCACCGAACCGGCCAACAACTTTGCCCTGGTGGATAACGCCAGCCAACACATCATGCTGGCCGGCGGCATCGGCATCACGCCGTTGATGGCCATGGGTTATCACCTGAAGGCCGGCGGTGGCGGGCGGCATCTGCACTATTGCACCAAGTCCCGTGAGGAAACCGCTTTCGCCGACACGGTGGAAGAGCTGTTCGGCGACGATCTAACCTTCTATCACGACGGCGGCGATCCCTCGAAGGGAATCAACCTTGCCGAGACGTTCAAGGACCGGCCCGACGGCGCGCATCTTTACATCTGCGGTCCCGGCGGTCTCCTGAAGGCGGCGCGGGAAGCGACCGAGCATTGGCCCGCCGGCACGGTGCACTTCGAGCTGTTTCAAAGCCTCAAGACCGAAGAGGAAAAAGCGGTGGATGCGGCCGAGCAGCACGAGGGTGATCAATCGTTTGAGGTGGAGCTGGCGCAGACCGGTAAGACCCTGACCATCCCCGCCGACAAGTCGATCCTGGAGGTGCTCTGGGAGAACGATATCGAGGTGATGCACGCTTGCGAGGAAGGCTGGTGCGGCAACTGCGTCGTCGATTATCTGGGCGGCGGCGTGGATCACCGGGACGAAGTCCTGGACGAGGAAGAGCAGAAGACGAAAATGCAGGTCTGCATCTCCCGCGCACTACCGGGCGAAAAGATCATCTTGGATTTGTAGGGGTATCCTTTTCCCATCAAGGTGGGTATGTGGATCACGGACGGCGTGGCCGTCAGGTCCGCGCATGACTAGTGAAAAAAACCGTCTGTTTAAATTAGTCATCCACGGGGCCGAGTAGCGGTGACCCATGGACCCACGTTTTTAACCACGAGGGTAACATAGGATACGAAGGCGGATGAGTTGCCCGATCCCTTCGTGCACTTCGTGTTCTTGGTGTTGAATTTTTTCTTTTTAATCTTAATGCGTCGCCCCGAGTTGGCGTAGCCAAGGCTCGTAGGACCATGATCCGGTATCCTTGGTTCCCCGAAACGGCTTCGCCTACCCGGAACCAGTCGGGGCACAAGGGTCGGGGATGACGCATTTGGGGCGTCGGCAGATCGGCCATGCCGAAGGAAAAAATGGCAGAAACTCCGCCGCATTCTCAAAAACCCCCTCTGGCTCCGCCATGGGCAACTTAGTGCGTGAACCCTCCAGGGAATCGCGCTAGTAGTTTTGTCCTAATCACGAATTCGAAAAGGTGGAGATAGGCCCATGGCTGGCAGCGTGAATAAAGTTATCCTCGTCGGAAACCTGGGACGGGACCCGGAAGTACGGTTCTCCCAGGATGGCAACAAAATCGTCAACATGTCCGTCGCGACGTCCGAAACCTGGAACGACAGGAACTCCGGCGAACGGCGGGAAAAGACCGAATGGCACCGGGTGGTTATCTTTAACGACCGCCTCGCCGAGGTCGCAGAAAAATATCTCAACAAAGGCTCCAAAGTGTATCTGGAAGGACAGCTCCAGACCCGCAAATGGACTGGCAATGACGGTATCGAAAAGTATACGACCGAAGTCGTTCTGAACCGTTTCCGGGGCGAGCTGATCATGCTGGATTCCCGGAGCGGCGGCGGTGGCGGCGGCCAGGATTACGGCTCGTCGTCGCAAGATTCCGGCTATGGCGGCGATTCCGTCGGCAACCAGGGCGGCGGTGGTTCCGGTCCCGGCGACGATCTGGATGATGAAATTCCGTTCTAAATCCCTATATAATGGGGAGAGCGAGACCACTTAACCCCCGGATTGATCCATGACGGAATCGATCGACAGTATAAGAGAGCGCCTGCGCCAGGTTTCCACAGCCGCGGAAGTCGATATCGACATCGCCGATACGGCACTGTTGCTTGCCTCGCTGGAAGAGCCGGCGGTCAAGCTGACGCCCTATTATGAACACCTGGCGCAGATCGCCGATGATATGTCGGCAGCCGCCAAAGGCGTCGGCCATGTGCGCGACCGGGCAGCCGCCTTGTCGGACGTGATCTTCCGCCACCACGGCTATCGAGGTGATGCGGAAACCTACGACGATCCCCAGAACGCCAACCTGATGCGGGTCATCGATCGGCGGATGGGGCTGCCCGTGGCGCTAGGTATAATATTAATCCATGCGGCGCGGTCGCAAGGGTGGGCTATCACCGGAATCAATTTCCCAGATCACTTTGTCTTGCGTCTGACCGGCGACGGGGAACAGGCGATCATTGACCCGTTCTACAAGGCCAAGCGCCTCACCATTGATAACCTGCAGGGCCTGTTGATCCAACGGCAGGGGCCGGCGGCGAAGCTGCGCGCTGAGTATCTGCAGGGAGTTAGTGACCGGGACGTCTTGTTGCGCCTGCAGAATAATATCAAGTCCCGCGCCCTGGCGGATGGGGATCAGGAGCGGGCCATGGAAATCCTGGACACAATGGTGTTGTTGTCGCCGGACAACGCCAGTTTGGTCTCCGAAATGGCGGTGCTGGAAACCGAGTCGGGCAATATCCGCGCGGCGCTTCGCCGGCTGCACAATTTCCTGGATGCGAGACCGACCCATCCGCAACAGGATCAGGTCAGTATGCTGGTGCAAAATCTAAAGCGCCGCCTAAATTGAGATGAGCCTCAATTTTCTTTCCTGGGGCGATGGACCGCCCCTGGTCATTCTCCACGGACTCTTCGGCTCCGCCCGCAACTGGACCAGCATCGGCAAGGCGCTGGCGGATGATTACCGCGTCATCGCCGTCGATATGCCGAACCACGGGTCAAGCCCGTGGCAGGATGATGTCTCCTACACCGCCATGGCGCAGACCGTGGGCAGTTTCTTGCAGCGGGAGGGACTGGGCAGTGCGCCGGTGCTGGGACACAGTATGGGTGGCAAGACAGCCATGGCGCTGGCGTTGATGCAGCCCGAACTGATCGGAAGATTATTCGTGTTGGATATCGCGCCGGTCACGTACGACCACGACAACAATCTGTATATCAAGGCGATGGAGGCCGTCGATCTGGACAACCTCACTGGCCGTGGCGACGCGGATGACACCCTGGCAGAATGGGTGGATGACCCCAACCTGCGGGGGTTCTTTTTGCTCAATCTGGTGCGGGACGGAGATGGCTATGTGTGGCAGATCAATCTGCCCGCGCTGAAATCTGGTCTTTCAGACCTACACAGCTTTCCAGATTTCACTGGTCAATCTTATGACGGCCCCGCGCTTTTTGTGGGCGGGGAAAAGTCCGACTACATCCTACCGGCGTACCACGGTCTTATCGGCCAACTCTTTCCGGCATCGGACATTCAGTCCATCCCCGGCGTCGGGCATTGGGTGCACGCGGAAAAGCCGGCGGAAGTTACCGCCGCGATCCGGTCGTTCTTGGAAGCTTAATCAGGCCGTTCCAGGCCGGAGTAGGTCATACTGTCCCACTCCGCGAACCACAGGTCCGCATAGCCACAGTCTTTGTATTCGTCGAAATACGGCCCGCCCGTGGTGAAGTGCAGGTTGGACAGCTCTTCCTTGGGGAGTTCCGGATCATAGTCGACCAAATGGTTCCATTTGTGGGGAATGTCGCCGATAAGGTCTTCGCTCTCCAGCCAGCGGAAACGGTGCAGCTCTAGACCGCTCGCTGTGTTCACGTAGTCCGGGGTCAGTGCGGTGCATTTTACGTTGTTGAACAGCATGACGCTGGACCAGTTTTTCTTCTCGTAGGTGGTCTGGACCTGGTCGAGGAACTTCTTTTGCTCTTTGGGGCGGTGGTCGTGCTTCACGCATTGCACGGCGAATTGATCATCCCGCAGTTCCCACAGGTTGGCCATGTCGTCCAAGACCAGCATGTCGCAGTCCATGAACAGAGCCCAGCCTTCATGGCCGCACAGGTGCGGCACCAGGAAGCGGGAGAAGGAAAAGTCCGTCGATTGAAGGTTGTGCCGTTCCCGCCAGAGGAGCCCATCAAGCTGGCTTAGCATCAGAGGGGCGATAGTTACGGGCTCAGAGCACCGCCGGTGGATCGAATGGCAGAGCACATTGTAAGCGACCGCTTCACGTGGGTCGTATCCGATGAAGATTTTTATCATGGTGCTGGAAATAGGGGTTAGAGAGAGTCGCTCAACTTTTCAAACTCTAACACGAAGGGCTGTGCTCGGATCAGTCCTTGGGCGGCAGGGAGCCGGCAAAGGGTACCCCGGAGTCGATCCAGCGCCTCAATTCGTCTATATCGGCGATCTTATCCGACGCCACCATCACCCAGCCGCGCATGGGCTTGCCGGTGATATCAAATTCTTCCACCAAGTCTTCTTCCAGCGCGCCTTTGTAGGCATCGGGCCAACACGGACGATGAGGCTATTCTTGGGGACGCCGCAGGCCAAATTGCCGTTCAGGAAGTACGCAATCCCGCCGATCATCTTCTTGGCGGTGATTTCCGGGCGCGCGGCCAAATGGGTCTCGATGCGTCCGGCGAGATCGGTATCGTAGGCCATATCTTACTCCGCCGCAGGCGAGGACTCCGCTCGCCGGTTGATGATGGAGAGCCACGCGCTGGCGGTCAAAACGATTAGCACCATCGGCAGCACGCCGTAGTTGACCCAGGTCCAGCCCATAAAGTGATAAAGCGTGCCCGAGAACAGCGCCGACAAAGCCATGCCGGTAAAAACGATAAAATCGTTAGTGCCCTGAACTTTGGCCCGTTCGGACGGCGTATGCACCTGGGTCAATAGTTTGGTCCCGCCGGTGAAGGCAAAATTCCAACCGACTCCCAGCAGGAACAGGGATATCCAGAAATAGGTGAGAGAGTCGCCATTGAGAGCGACAATGATCGCCAGGAGTTGCAGGATCGCGCCAGTCATAATGATTTTCAAGACCCCGAACCGGTTGATCAACGAGCCTGTGAAAAAGCCGGGTGCAAACATGCCAACCACATGCCATTCGATTACGAATGCTGTGTCGTTGAAGTCGAATCCGCCGCCGACCTTCATGGCAATGGGCGTTGCCGTCATCATGAAATTCATCGCCGTATAGCCGAATAGGGCAGAGAGCACCGCCACGATCGCCGTGGGCTGCCTGAATATCTCACCTAGGGGTCTGCCGTTGTCTTCATATTCTAGCCGGCTCAATTTGGGGATATCGACCCCTAAAACGGCAAACCCGGTGGCCAGGGTAAACATCATCAGCGCGGTGAACGCGCCTGCGAACTCCACAGCGAACAGGTCTTTCGTGAGTTTCGCCGATTCCGGTCCGACGAATGCCCCGACCACACCGGCGGCCAAAACCCATGAAATGGCTTTGGCCTTGAAATAGTCCGGCGCCGCGTCCGCAACGGCAAAACGGTATTGCTGGGCCGCACCGGAATACAGACCGAACACAAATATACCGGTGTTAAAAAGCCAAAAGTCGTTCTGGTTCACCCCATAAATACAGACCGCCGCGCCGGCGGCGCCGATCATCGACATGATAAAGAAGCCCCACTTCCGCCCGCTCCGGCGCATCAGGTAGGCGGACGGAATTGTACTCCCCGCCGTCCCGACAAGCATCAGCGTGATCGGCAAGGTGACCAGGGTCAGGTCGTCACCCAGCATGTTGACCCCCACCAAGGCCGCCGACAGGAAAGTGAGGCTACGGGCGCTGTTGAATATCGCCTGGCAGACTGCCAGGACCCAAACGTTTCTCATGTCGCGAGAGGAGGCCATGCAAATTGGACTTAAACCACGCTTTAGGCACTAGCAAGCACTAGAGGACCGTCCGCCGAAATATAATCTCATCTGAGATGAAAACGCCTTTTCCCGTTGGCCAGATTCGCCGGTTTTAACCACAATATATGGGATTTATCGGAAGAACGTGTTTAGCGGAATTTCATTAAATTTAATTGTTTTATATCAATAATTTATCGGCCTAAATTTGGCCGAAATTGGGGCTTGCGCAAGTTGTCCGAACCCCCAAATTTTGCTATAAAAATAACTGATTTTTAGATGCGTGGAGACGCTCAAAAATCACCCGAAAACGACCTGGTATAGAGCTTTTGACCACACCGCCTGACACGCTCGACGATATCCCGGAAGACATTTCGCCCGGCGATATCGCCGCAGATGATTTGCCCCCCGAAGGCCCGCCGAACGATCCGCCGGACCGCGGTGGCACAGGGGCGGTACCGCCCAATTTTGACATCACGCCGGTAAGCATCGAGGAGGAGATGAAGACCTCCTATCTCGATTACGCCATGAGCGTGATCGTCAGCCGGGCGCTGCCCGACGTACGTGATGGTCTTAAGCCGGTCCACCGCCGGATCATCTATGCGATGAAGGAAGGCGGCTATGACTATAACCGGCCCTTCCGCAAATCGGCGCGCATCGTTGGTGATGTCATGGGTAAGTATCACCCCCATGGCGACTCGGCGATTTATGACGCGCTGGTCCGCATGGCGCAGGATTTCTCCATGCGCCTGCCGCTCATCCAGGGGCAGGGCAACTTCGGTTCGATGGACGGGGACCGCGCCGCCGCCATGCGGTATACCGAGGCCCGTCTGGCGCGCTCCGCCCATGACCTGATCGAGGATATCGACAAGGATACGGTCGATTTCCAGCCCAACTATGACGAATCCGTGCAGGAACCCTCGGTTCTGCCCGCGCAATTCCCGAACCTGCTGGTCAACGGCGCCGGCGGTATTGCCGTCGGCATGGCGACCAACATCCCGCCCCACAATCTGGGCGAAGTGATCGACGCCTGCTGTGCGGTGATCGACAACCCGGCGATCGAGATCGACGAGCTGATTGAAAACCACATTCAGGGCCCGGATTTCCCCACCGGCGGCATTATTCTTGGCAAAGCGGGCATCATTTCCGCGTTCAAGACGGGCCGGGGCTCGGTCTCCATTCGCGGCCGGGCGACGATTGAGACTTTTGGTAGGGACCGGGAAGCCATCATCATCACCGAAGTTCCCTATCAGGTGAATAAGGCCCGGATGATCGAGATCATTGCCGAAGCGGTGCGTGACAAGAAGATTGAGGGCATATCCGACCTTCGCGATGAATCCGACCGGGACGGCGTCCGTGTGGTGGTCGAGGTCAAGCGCGACTCCATGGCCGACGTGGTGTTGAACCAGCTCTATAAATTCACCCCGCTGCAATCCAGTTTCGGCGTCAACATGCTTGCGCTCAATGGCGGCCGGCCGGAGATGCTGAACCTCAAGCAAATCCTCCAGGCCTTCATCGAGTTCCGCGAAGAAGTGATCACCCGGCGCACGGCGTATGAGCTGGGCAAGGCCCGCGACCGCGCCCATGTGATGGCCGGTCTGGCCGTCGCGGTGGAAAATATCGATCCGGTGATCGAACTGATCCGTAACGCCAACGACGCCGAGGACGCCCGGACCAAGCTGATGGCCAAACCGTGGCCGGCGAAGGAAATTGCGCCGTTGATCGAACTCATCGACGATCCGGAGCATCAGGTCATCGACGGCAAGTATCAGCTCTCCGAAACCCAGGCCAAGGCGATCCTGGATCTGCGCCTGCACCGCCTGACCGGGTTGGAGCGGGACAAGATCGCCGAAGACCTGAAGGAGCTCTGCGAGAAAATTTCCGAATACTTGGCCATTCTCGGGTCGAAGGAGCTGCTGTTCAAAATCCTCCGCGAAGAACTGATCACCATGCGGGAACAGTTCGCCGATGAGCGCCGGACGTCCATCGAGGAAGGGGATTTCGACCAGGATATAGAAGACCTGATCATGCAGGAAGACATGGTCATCACGGTCAGCAACTTCGGCTATATCAAGCGGGTGCCATTGTCGACCTACCGGGCGCAAAACCGGGGCGGCAAGGGCCGTTCCGGCATGAGCACCAAGGACGAGGATTTCGTCTCTCAGGTGTTTGTCGCCCATACCCATCAGCCGGTGCTGTTCTTCTCCACCAGCGGGATGGTCTACAAACTCAAAGTCTACAAGCTGCCACAGGGCACACCTCAATCGCGGGGCAAGGCCATGGTCAATGTCCTGCCTCTGGACGAGGGGGAGACCATCACCACCATTATGCCGCTGCCCGAGGATGAGGATACCTGGGACGATCTGTTTGTCATGTTCGCCACCGCGTCGGGCGGCGTGCGGCGCAATAGTCTCAGCGACTTCACCAACGTCATGGCCAACGGCAAGATCGCCATGAAGCTGAACGAGGGGGATCATCTCGTCCGCGTCCGGGTGTTCGAGGAAGACCAGAACGTGTTCCTGGCGACCCGCCACGGTAAATGTATCCGTTTCCCGGTCACCGATGTCCGGGTGTTCAGCGGCCGCACCTCCACCGGTGTGCGCGGTATCGCCCTAGCCGAAGGGGACGAAGTGATCGCCATGTCGGGGCTAAAGCACGTGACCGTCGACGTGCCGGTGCGCGATGAGTATCTGCGCGCGGTCAATGCCGGCCGACGGCTGGCCGGCGGCGACTATACGGACCGGGCCGAAGACAAAGCCCGGGACGAGGAGTTGGCCGCGCAACTTCAGGAACCGGTTTTCATGGAAATGGGTGAGGAAGAGCAATTTATCCTGACCGTCACCGCGGACGGGTTCGGCAAGCGGACCTCGGCCTACGACTATCGAATTTCCAAGCGTGGCGGTAAGGGAATCGACAGTATCGATCTGAAACGTGGCAAGGATGATCCGACCGAAGTTGTGGCGGTCGCGCCGGTCTCGCCGACCGACCAATTGGTTATGGTGTCGGACGGTGGCCAGTTGATCCGTATGCCGGTAGAAGGCATCAGCTTTACCGGCCGGACAGCGCGGGGCGTGACACTGTTTAAGGTGGCGGAGGGTGAATCCGTTGTCTCCGTCAGCCGCATCCGGGAGGTCGAAGCGGGCGAAGAAGACGGCGAATTGCCGCCCGAAGAGGAGCCGGCGGCGGACGCGGCGGGCGAACCGGCAGCCAAAGAAGTGGCCGAAGATGCGCCTGAAAATATGCCTGAAAATATGGACGACGAGCCCAACGAGGGGTAAAACGTCCTCATGACGAAAAAAATCGGTATTTACCCCGGCACGTTTGATCCTGTGACCAATGGACACATGGACATCATCACCCGTGCGACGAAGGTGGTGGACAAACTGATCGTCGGTGTCGCCATCAACGCCGGCAAGGGGCCGTTGTTCTCCCTCGATGAGCGGGTGGAGATGGTCCGCGACGAAATTGCAGCTATGAAGGACACCAATGACTGCGAGGTCGAGGTTCGGCCGTTTGAGGGCCTGCTGACCGCGTTTGCCGCCAATGCCGGCGCCTCGTTGATTGTTCGGGGGTTGCGCGCCGTCTCCGATTTCGAATACGAGTTCCAGATGACCGGCATGAACGCCCAGCTCAACCCGGATATCGAGACCGTCTTCCTGATGGCGTCCGAGGGGCAGCAGTTCATCTCGTCCCGTCTGGTCAAGGAGATCGGTATGCTGGGCGGCGATATCAGCCACTTTGTCAGTCCCCGGGTCCGCGAACGCACCCTGCACCAGTTCGGCAAGGACCAAGCGGCGGAATAAACGCCTCATTCCCGTATTGACCGGGGGGGAACACCTCCCTATGTTGCGCTCCGTCCATTCGGACATCTAGCCGGCATGACGGCTTCGGGTGCATAGCTCAGGTGGTAGAGCAGCTGCCTTTTAAGCAGCGGGTCCTAGGTTCGAGTCCTAGTGCACCCACCAACAGTATCAATGACTTAAGTGTCATTTTTCAGGTTTTGTCCCTGTAGTTTAAAAATAATTGCCACGTTTATTGCTACGTTGAGTGCGCAAGCTTGTATCCTCAGCACCCCCCTTTGGGTCGAGGGGGTGCCTTTGTCAGGCGGCTACGGGCTATATTCTGCGCGCTCTATTTTCAAAATTTCACAAAACTAGGTGGGTAACCTGTTTATCGCCCTAGGTCCGCTAACCGATTCTTAGCCGAAGTCATTTAGCAGGCTGATTGACTTCTGAGATTAGCCAAATACGGACATTGGAATTCAAAATAAACCATGGCTTCGCGAAAATTTGCTCGGCTATAACAGAACGTCAACGGACCACGCGGGGCAAACGCCTAGTGTTCTGTTGATAGACAGAAGGCAAAATTTTAAAACCTATTTACACAAGTGAAAGGTTTCAACTCCATCCAATGTTGCTTAGGATTTTTTCGACTATTTCCGGCGGTGAACTGGAGATCGAAATAGTTAAAGCGCCTTTTGGTTCTTCCAAGTCAATCATCTGTGAATCAAGAAGTTTTGCTGGCATGAAATGTCCCTCTCGACACGCCAACCGTTTAGCAATTTCTTTCTTGTTTCCCTTCAAATAGACCAAATGGAAATTATCGCATCCGAGAATCTTTCTGTATGAGCCTTTTAAAGCTGAGCAAGCGATCACTAGTTTACTCGGCCCCGGATGATCGCGGATTTGACGTGAAATTTCAATAAGCCAACGGTGTCTATCAGCATCAGTTAGTGGAATGCCTCTTTTCATTTTTTCAATATTGTGGCCCGAATGGAAGTCATCGCCGTCCATAAATGTGCCACCGATGGAATTTGCGAGTAGTTTTCCAACAGTCGTTTTGCCGGCACCGGCCACGCCCATAATAAGCAAGCAATCTAAATTGATTTTTGGCATTGGCAGTTCAATCTAATTGTTCGCAAACAATCTATAATGTTCGTCCCAAAGGAATAAGACATAATATCATCGGGCTGCTTTGGGTCATGAGCTGATGTCGGGATTAGGCCCTAGTTTCGTCCGCTTAAAGGCCCTTATTTGCCGTTTGGAAGGATAGGTTACGTTTTATAAATGCGTCTTTGGTAATGAAAGTACGGTCTGCGGAGAGGTTTAAATGAAACGCGCCTTATCAATAGCCATTACCGCTACTGTCCTCCTTGGGGCTGCAGCCGCCCTTTTTCACCCCGGCAATGCAGCCATCCCTCTCGTCCAAGCAGCAGAGGGGCCATTCAAGGTTCGGCCTCCTAAACGAGCCTATTCCATTTCCCCTGGTGATTATGATTACGTGATAGACCAACTAGCGATCCCCTATATCAAAGATAAGAAAATCAGGGATGACTATGCCAAAACGCATTGGTGCTGGACACTGGCAATGGATTATCTGCAGCACAACCCTGAACCTGATCCCGCGTTACTGAAGAAACGTGCAGAGAGACTGGTCGCACGTTACCGGCAAGATTAGGTGTTGCGCAGGGGCAGGGCGCAACCATGTGATGGTTGTTGCGGACAGTTGTTATTCGGGGACCTTGACGCGTGGCTTGCGGGTTGAGCTTACGCCAGGGGACTATATACGAAGGGTAACGCCTAAGCGCGCCCGGATGGTTATCTCATCAGGCGGTCTTGAGCCTGTTGAGGACAAGGGTAAGGCGGGACATTCCCCGTTTGCATCAGCCTTGCTGTCGACGTTGAAGGACACGACTGACGTCATCACGGGGACGGACTTGTTTAAGAAGATCCAACGTCCTGTTCAGTTGAGTGCGGACCAGACGCCCGTATTTGCGGACATCAGAAAAGCAGGACACGACGGCGGTGACTTCATCTTCGTGAGAAGAAGGTAAATATTTATATTTCAGAGGTGATAGATTGAGCCATAGATTAAGTTTGCGCAAAAAATTAGTTGCGTTCCGTCTGTAATCTTAATTGAGCGCGACTTTCCCGCGGTTCTCTAGACCTTTGGTAATTTGGCTGAAACTTAGTGCCGTCCGTTTTAACGTGGTTATAGTTTCAATCTCATCCCGCTTTGCCATCAACAAATGTATATCACTAAACTAGCTTCAAGTGGCATCTCTCCAACTACCGTCACTTTGGCGGCAAGCGGTTCCACGTAGTGTCTCCGTGCGACCATTGACAAGTACTTGATGCTCGTAATCTCTACAGGTCCTACCGCTAGTCTGATACGCCTTTTCTGGCGTTACCTGACCGGAATTTCCGGTATCTGGGTTTGTCCACCTAGCCGAAACGCCGGTGCGATTATACTCCAACGCTGACTGTTGGGCCGATGCAGCTTTCATTCGGTCTACATCGTCAAGGCTTTTTCCAAGTTCGCCTCCAAGAAAAGCTCCAGCCAATGCACCTATGGCCACACCCGCCAGCTTACCTTTTCCTCCACCGATCTGAGAACCCAGAAGTGCGCCGCCACCTGCACCAAGTACCGTGCCAATTGTTTGCTTTGGACTATTTTGTAGGTCCAGGCAACCAGACAGGCTCAATCCAAAAATCAGCATGATCAGTGTCGTCTTAATTTTCATTTAA
>JAYPHU010000012.1:0-9858 GCA_038127535.1 Rhodospirillaceae bacterium
TGAACGCATTCAACGATCACGATATGGCAGATGCACTCAAGAAGGTGCGTCAGTCTAACGTTACCCTTCCTGACGACCTCACAAGGTTGAATGGGACGTGAATGCACAACCGATGACAGCACCGAACCAAGTCGGGTCCATGGATTTTTTATCAGACCAGCTGTTTGATGGCTCAAAGATACGTATTTTGGCAATTTTTGATGCCTATTCGAAAATGTCACCGGCGATCGCCGTCCGTCAGCATTATCGAGGCGTTGACATTGTCGATACGCTGGAGAGGGTCAAGGCTGTCTGCGGTAAGCCACGGGCGATCCGCGTCGACAACGGTCCGGAGTTTATCTACAAGGATTTGGATCTCTGGGACTGGAGCAACGGTGTGACATTGGTCTTCTCAAGGCCAGGCAAACCAACGGAAAACGCCTTTGTTGAGTCCTTCAACGGTAAGGTAAGGGCAGAGTGCGTCGATCAGAACCGGTTCTTGTCCCTGGACGACGCGCAATCAAAATGCGAGGCTTACAAGAGAGAATACAATGAAGAGCGACCACACAGCACCATAGACAACAAAACGCCAATGGAGTTCATGACGCCCATCGGGCAAACCAGCCGCCAGGTGGCCTGAAGACGGAAACTTCGATCTCGGAACGGTCCAACGCTGGGGACAAGTTCAGACCGGAGAAACACCATCCACTAACATTCAAACCGGGCCAATCATTGGGGGCTGGTAAATAAGCTTGTGCGAAATTCGCAAGATACTGCTCTCGATAATCGGAAACGGCATAGGCATTTTTTTAAATATCTTATCAAAATTTTTGGTAGTTTGTTTATCCTCAGTTCGGTCAAACATCGCCCAATTTTAAGATGGCTCTTTGAGTAAATAGAAATAAATAAATTGGCAATAAAAATGGAAAAAAAGACAAAAATACTGGAAGGTATTTTTTCAGAATATGAAATGGATAGCCTACATATTCTACCGTTATCTATAATTCCATTTAATAACAATCAACTCAGCTTTGCTCGGCTTATCAAAAATACAAAACTTGAGACAATGGTTGAGCTTTTTAAAGGGGAAAATACTGGTAGTGGTCAAGTAAATCCTGTTCTTATCCATGAATTCGTTCATTTTCCTGAAGGAAAGGATAGTAAGGATTACAAAATACTTCAATTTTTATCTTCATTAGGAAGCTTTGATGTATTCAACTTAAGATATATTCTGAGAAAGAACTCAATCCCCATAAAGGATTCTATTTCATTATCTTTATCAAAATCCAAAGAAGAAGAATTGAATGAATTTATGTCGTCTTTTACGCGACCTCTTACTGAAGAGCTTTTCGGTGAGAATTATATGTTTAAGAGTGTTTCAAATCTTGTGGGCGAATTAAATGGTCAAGATAAGCAGGAATTACTCCACAAGTTAACCCAGTTGTCTGAGCGGCTTAATATAGAGATTAGCGAATTACCTGATTTTTTAGAAAATTATGGTGATATTTACTTATCTCTAGTTTTTTTTAAATCAGTATTTTATGAATTAAAACCACAGTTTGACTCTTTGTGTGAAGATATGAATCAACTTAGAGAGCATCAATATTATTCTCAAAATAAACAACTGATATCTAGCTGTAAAGAAATTGAGAACAATATCGGTAAGGGGATGGAACAATTGCTTATTATGTTAGAGGACGTTACGGACAACGAAAAATTCCATTGGAGCAATATTAATGCTCAATCCTTCTCTGAGATGCGAAGTCAAATATTTAGAGATCAAATAAAAATCTCAAACCTTGCTTGTGGGTTATATTTGAAGATTAGAGCGTGGGATGATGCTTTTGGAAGTTCGGACTCCGGCAGTGCAAGTCGAAAGGTTGATTATTTGTTGGGTTTTATGATTCCCGGTACGGCAGAAATTAGGAGAATGGCGGAAGAGGCAATCAAAAAATAAATCTAAAATGATAGATAAAATACGGAGTATGTGTCATCTGAGAGAGTTAGAACGAATTTGTCTGGGAGAGCTTAATTAGAGTTGATAAAATCCGTATTAATATCTTTGAACAAATCATAATAGAAAATAATAAAGAGTTAAAATACACTAATCTTTTTTTCGAATTGTCGATGATGATTTTGAGATTTATGACTTATCTCTCGCTGGCAAAAGTATTCTAAATGGGTAACAGAATTTTTTTCCTTAGGAGTGAACTATAAAATTATTAGGCTGAAGCTCATGCTGAAATATTCTGGCTTAAACAATTTTTTGCAGCCCTTCAAATTTGGCATAAAAAGTGATTGAATTGTTGTAACGATGCTCGAGTATATGAGACTCGTATATAGTTCAGAGTAAAAAAAGGGATTCCATTTTGTCAGATGGGAATGAAGAAGTGCAGAACTTATTCAAAAAATAATGGTATTCTTAATTACCGTAAGAAAAAGTAAGCGGCATAAAGCTAGTTTTTAGAAACATTAAAGGAACGGTTTCGACGTTAAACTGTTCGGTAAGGATATAAATAAGGCTTTACTTTAGAGAAATTTAAACTTTCAAAAACATAGACTTACAGCTATGAATTTTTATCGGCGATGCGATAAGGGTCAGTCATGCTCTTGTGGCGCTCCGCCATAGTTGTTTAGATAAACCTAAGGGCTTATCCATATAAAAGCTATTGAAAGTTCTGTTCTAGCCAATATTCATATCCGCAAAATCAGGCTGATGCCATTCCATAAATTCGCCAAAATGGTTGAGGTCTCCGGAACTAAAAACGTCTCCTTTGTGTCTGTCACCCGCCAATTTACTACGACGTCGTCCTTGGGATTCAATGAAAAAAACGGGGCCGAGGCCCTTACCGGCACCGGTCACCTAAACGATCACTGATATTTTTATTCAACCTCCCAGGCCGCATTCTCGGCAAAGATATTCAATCATGGACCCGTCCTGTGCCTTAAACATCATTTTTACCCAGCGACCGGCTGTATCATACCAGACCGTTGTCTCAATATCCCCAGAGTAAACGTGCCTGGCCGCTTGAATCGTCACGCCTTGAGCCTGAATGGTCTGGACACCTGTTGATTCTATGCCAACGTCGGAAATCTCACCGGTGATTGTATTAAGGACGCTTGAATGAGAGAGTACATTGGGATTCCAGTGATTGGTCGGCAGAAGATTGCTGGATGCGCGTTTAAATCCGTTTGGCCCTTCGATAACAAGATCGCCTCCATCCCGCCGAATGTCGACCTGGCTAATGTCGCCATTGTCGTCTTGACGGGCGGTTAAGAGCGCAAGATTTCCCCTCTCCCAGGAAGCTTCAGAAAAGTACAGGTATTTGTAGACTGGAATTCCCAGAAACCTAATCGTCAGATTAAAACTCGCCTGAACCCTCAGATATCCATCATTTTTTTTGGAAAAGGAGACGGTATGACTTCCCACCGACGCGCCATTTCGCAGCACCTCAAAATGTATCCCTCTCGGATATAGTGTTTCAGGCTGATCATAATTAAGTGCCAGAACTCTCCCGGGCAAAGTTGCGACGGCCAACAACCCGGCGGACAGATAGGCAAATTTGCGGATTAACGCCTTAATCTCAGTCACTCCATGTCGGCGAAATGAACAAGGCGTCGGATCAGAATTTCTACCCATGGCTAGGAAGCGACCTTATAGCATGGCCCAGACCAGGGTCGGTCTATGACCCGAAGCGGAAATCAATATACCGCCAATTGAGCTGCCTCTTAAACCAGAAATCGGTGTGACTGAACCTATATCTGTGCGCAAGAAACGGGCGGCCGATGCTTCCCTAATCCACAGAGTTTCCCCTGCGAGGAAAATTTATCCGTTAGCCGACCCTGCCGCCGTTGTTGCGGGTGACCGCAACGAAGGAAGAACGGAGCACGGTGCTGCTGCCACTCGGGAAGTGGCTGTCGCCTATCTCGACGCGGTGCTGGACATCAATGAAGACGATTTTGCAATCGGTGCTCGAATTGATGCCGGTGATCCAAGGCTACAATCTCTACGTAACCATTACGGTATCGTAAATTTCATAAATCCCGTGAACAGAAAACTTAGAAAAATGCGCGTCGGCAAGGCCCTCGCCACATTACTTGTTTCCGCCATGGCCGTTACACCGGCCTGCACGATAGCGTCAGAAGATGCCATCGATAAGAAGGACGCAATCTGCAACCGAGCCGGTCAATGGATCAATCCTGCGAGCGGAAATGCCGTTGCGCCGGATCAGATTATGCGGAGTGCAGCGGAAACTGGCATTGTGCTAATGGGCGAGAACCACGCATCTTTGGAACATCATCGGTGGCAGGCGCAGACTTTGGCTGGGCTACATGCGCTTAAGCCTTACATGACGATCGGATTCGAAATGTTCCCCCGCACCGTACAGTCGGCGTTAGACCGTTGGTCCTCAGGGGAACTGTCCCAGGCGGCATTCCTTACAGAAAGCCGATGGTCAGAGGTCTGGGGGTTTGACGCGGATCATTACATGCCGCTTTTCGATCTGGCGCGTCAGAACCGTCTGCCCATGCTGGCATTAAATGTGGATCGATCTTTGGTGGGCCGCATTGGTCGTGAGGGATGGAGCGCCGTTCCAAAAGGCGAGCGGCAAGGCGTGAGCAAACCAGCCCCGGCGAGCGAAGCTTATAAGGATAGCCTAGCCCGGGTATTCATGACCAAGATGCAACACGCAACACCCGGTGGGAGCTGGGGCGAACATAACGACTCAAGCCAACAGAAAGCAGATTACAAGCCTGAGATTACGGTGGAAACCGTGATGGCGATGGAGAGCTTCACTCGGTTTGTCGAAGCCCAATTGGTGTGGGACCGGGCTATGGCTGAAGCCCTGTTAACGGCGAAACGAGCCGATCCGGAAAGGTTGGTAGTCGGCGTAATGGGAAGCGGTCACTTGGATGGTGGACATGGTGTTCCTCATCAATTGGCCGCCATGGGCTGGACTGATGTATCCGTACTTCTGCCCATGGACACCGGCGACGATTGCCGTGACATGAAACCAACATTAGCAGATGCAGTGTTCTTAGTAGCCCCCATGCCGCAATCTCAATCCACCTTGTCGGGGCATCGATCGGGGGTGCCGAGAGGCCCCCGCCTTGGCGTCATTATAGAAACGGCAGAGGCCGGGGTGCGGGTGCTCCGAGTGATGGATGACAGTGTTGCACAATCGGCCGCTTTGGCAGCGGGTGATATCATTACGCAAGCTGCCGGTCTCGCCGTGAAGGAAAATTCGGAGTTGATCACGATTATCCGCCGCCAGGCCCCGGGTACTTGGTTGCCGTTAGTGATCAGGCGCGGAGATCAGTCCTTGTCTGTCGTCGTCAAGTTCCCGCCGACTGAAACGGTAGCTAAATAATTATGGTTGGATTGATTCCGGCCATTTCGGTTCTTTTCGTCCTCATCTGGCACGTCCCTGCGGCGGCATCCACTTCCCTTCCTCATCTCGAGGCTGATGTCTTATTCGATCCCGATGCAGCAACCGTTAGTGCCAATGTGAGCTGGACTGTGCAGTCCTCATCCACCCTCCGGTTCCGTCTCGCCAAATGGATACAGATCGACGATGTATCGAGCCGCGGGCGCGCTCTGACCCCGACGCAAGACCAGGGCGGGTGGCGGGTCGACCTCCCAGACGGATCAGATAAAATTCTTTTTCGCCTTTCAGGTATAGTCCCACGACTTCCGCCGGCGCAAGAGCGACGCGGCGTACGCGGAGCAGTCGCTGGCGGGCCGGAAGGTAGCTTTTTGCCAGGTTATTCTGCTTGGCTGCCCGATATCGGCGCGTACTGGGTTACTTATCGACTGGTCGTGACAACAAGGGGCGGACAGACCGCAGTTGCGACGGGGTGATTGGTTGAAGAGGCGCGTAAAGCGGTCACCCATCGAGCTGTGTTTGAAGCTCTATATCCTGCGGAGCTACCATCCGTGTTTGCGGGCCCCTACGTTGTAGCTGAACGCCAAGCTGGCAGGCTTCGCATCCGGACCTACTTTCACGCAGATATTGCTGATGCGGCGAATCATTATCTTGAAGCGTCAGAAATCTATATCCGCCGCTTCGAAGCGGAAATTGGTCCCTACCCCTTTGACGATTTTCACGTTATGTCGGCCCCCTACCAGTAGGTTTGGGTTTTCCCAACCTTACCTACATCGGCCGTGTGATTGTCAATCTACCGTTTATGCGTGGTCGCTCCCTTGCACACGAAGTTGCACACAATTGGTGGGGCAATGAGGTGGCAGTGGATTACCGTACCGGCAATTGGGCCGAGGGGATTACGACCTATATGTCGGACTACGCCCTCGTCCGCAACCAAGGGCCGACCGCAGCACGAGAGATGCGGCTTGGCTGGCTTCGCGACTTCAATGCCGTACCGGAAGGTGAGGCCAAACCGGTTTCCGCATTTATGTCGCGGTCCCATCAGGCATCGCGGATCGTCGGCTACAATAAGGTTGCCCACGTGCTCCACATGCTACGCAAAGAACTAGGCGACGAGGCCTTTGTTCGCGGCATCAAGGATTTTTAGGCCGAGAACCGCTTTCGCATCGCCGGATGGAGTGACCTCCAAGCCGCTTTCGAAAGAGCCGGGACCAGGGGCCTCAACCGCTTCTTCGAGCAATGGTTGAACCGTGCCGGGGCACCTCTGATTGAAGTTACCGACGTCCGGGTCGAGAAGGCAGGGGCGCAGTATCGCCTGTCCTTTATCCTGACCCAGGTTGATCCCGCCTACGAGTTGAATGTTCCAGTCGAGATCGAGACAGCGACAGGGATCGAGCGTGACCTGGTCCGGGTGACTGGCATGACTAAAAAGGGCGAACGAGCATTATCGTCGAAACCGCTCAGTCTCGCCATTGATCCGGACTTTGATCTATTCCGGCGGCTTCTACCGGGTGAAAGTCCGCCGATCATACGTGACGTAACCCTAGTAGCCCAGGTAGATGTAGCTGTTCTGGAAACAGACAACGATTATCAGTCTGTCGCCAGAGCGCTGGCGGCACAGCTGACACGTGCAGCGGTGCCCATCAAGGAGAAAAACAAATGGGCAAAACCTTCCCGCGCCCGGATCGTGATCGGCTCCAAAACCGCCATCGCAGACTTTGCATCACGAGTGCTGGGGGCGGATACATCTGATCTTATCGAACGGGGCTCGGCCGCAGCCTGGGTTAACCGCACGGCGGAAGGCCACTCGGTTCTGTTGATCCGTGGCGATAGAAGTGATTCCATCGCTGCGTTGATACGGCCTCTCCGTCACTACGGAAACCGCAGTTACGTAACCTCCCAAGGTAGCCGAGCGCTCACCCGCGGTGTGTGGGAGATGACGTCGAGTCCGCTAATTATTGACCAGACGAAACCACGCTGACTGGCTACGCCGATGATGCCGCTTAGCTGGCTGCGCTTGGTCTCGCTATATCACCTCAATGGTAACGGATGGGAACTCGGTGGCCCTCATGCTGAACTTGATAACTGGCTGCCTTAAACAAACATAGGAATTTCTGAAATTGGCTAGGAAGTGACCATAGTTGGTGGATAAGACCAGGGTCGGTTTATGACCCTGGCTGTGTAAAAACGTTTTTTTGAAAGTCTGTTGTAATCTCGTTGTTGATCTTAGCGAGGTTATTATGAAGCGTTTTGTTGAAGGCATATCACGGGATCAGGTCTCGTTTCTGCCGGAATGTCGTGAAGATTTTATTGAATAAGATAATCCGGTTCGTGTGGTTGATGTGTTTGTCGATTAACTAGACCTCCGTGATTTGGGTTTTGATCGAATTGACCCACGCTCGACCGGACGATCCAGCTACCATCCCTCCGTTCTTTTAAAGCTCTATATCTATGGCTATCTGAACAGGGTGCAGTCGAGTCGCCGTTTAGAACATGAAGCCGGACGGAACGTTGAGGTTATGTGGTTGACCGGACGGCTGGCACCAGATCACAACACGATTGCCGACTTCCGAAAGGATCATGGAAAAGCCATTCGCAAGGTCTACTACCAATTCATCGAGCTTTGCCGCCGCATTGGTCTGTTAACGACGGCCAGTATGGCTATCGACGGCTCAAAGTTCAAAGCGGCAGTGACCGTGCACAATTAGCTCCGATGGCAGAGAAGGCCAAGATCGCGCTAGGTGTTGATCAGATCAATGTCGTCGCCGACCGTGGCTATTTTAGCGCTGAGCATTGTCATTCGACATCGACTACCTTCGAAATGTTGTCTCTGTTTATCCCACGCTGAGGACCCTCATTCTATTGGATTCTAGAGGCATCATTGTCGGCGACACTAGATTGAGACAACCGGGTAAAGGCGTTGATGTTTCCGACAGAGATTACTTTACCAGTCACATTAAGCTGCCAAATTATGACGTTCATATATCTGATCCAGTCGCTAGCCGTGTTGATGGCAAATGGACTTGGGTACTAAGCGCGGCTATTAGGTCGAGCTTAGATGGATTGATAGGCGTCGCTGCAGTTTCAATAGATAGAGGGTTTTTTAGGGACGTAACTGCGGCAGGAGGACATTCCGACTATGAAACGATTTTGTTAGTTCATAAAACTGGATTCCGAGTTTAAAGAGTTTTTATATACAATTTTAAGTAATATTCTATGAGGGTAACTCACTATCCTTACGATAGGATTTCCAGTTTATTTTCGGAAATCAATGCAGATTCGGATTAGTCTGTTACGATGAAGTTTGTATATAATGGCCTCTAAATAGAGCCTGTTCGAGGAATTCCATGGAAATCAAAAAAGTCGCATATCGTAAAAAAACGGGTGTGCCGGATCCGATCGACATCTATGTCGGTGGACGGGTGAAAATGCGCCGTACCCTTTTGGGGATCAGTCAGGAAATTCTAGCGGACGCCGTTGGTCTGACCTTCCAGCAAGTTCAAAAATACGAACGGGGCACCAACCGGATGGGCGCCAGCCGGCTGTTCGATATCGCCACCGTGTTACAGGTGCCGATCTCTTATTTTTACGAAGACATGCCGGACGACATTAAGACCCGGAAGATTGACGCCCCGGAAGGTTTTAATCGCAAGAAAACACCGACCAGCGAACACGGTCTATATACAAAGCGGGAAACCCTGGAGCTGGTGCGCTATTACTACACCATCTCCAACAAGAAAACTCGCGAAGAAATGCTTCGGCTGATTGCGTCCCTGTCCGGCTAATTTTTCGCCGTAGCTAAAATATTAAGCTCCACGCATCACTGAACCGGCCCGTTGATAGGAACGGGCCGATGGTTTTAGGCTGTTGACTCCAATCACGGGAGAGCCAACGTGCGACTGCGCCTCTGTCTGATTGCCGTGCTGGCGGTAGCCAATGCCGCTGTGGCTCGGGCCGAGCCAGGCCCGGCCAGCGGCTATTTAATGGCGACGCCGACGTCATTGTTCTCGTTCGGCATGTATCAACTTCGCCTGACGATCGAGTAGTCCGGTGAGCGGATGTAGCGTGGGTTCCGCGCTAAGGTGGTGACCACCACGGCCTACGACTGGGACCGGGACCGGATTCGCGTCGGCTATCTGGTGGCCAGACTGGCTGACCGCCGCACCCGAGACACCAGCTCATCCGCCGGTGAGGTAATGACCCGCCGGTCCTCATCGCCCACGCGCGGACTACCAAACGTAATCGGCGAATCAGGCCGCACCAGTGTGGCCGCCAGCGTCGCCATGGCGCCGCCGAGACTATGTCCGGTAAATACGGCCGACGGCGCGACCTCCCGCACATCAGCCTCCAACTCCTTCCAGAGCGGCTTTAGAGCGGTGGCAAACCCGCGGTGGAACTTCCCGCCCATGGACCATTCTCAGGGGACAAACCTAATGTTCTGCACCCATTCCTCGATGGAATCCGTGCCCCGAAAGGCCACCACGGTAATCGCCGG
>JAYPHU010000012.1:9958-18918 GCA_038127535.1 Rhodospirillaceae bacterium
CGCCGGTTCCCGATATACGCCATTCGGCTCAGTTCCACGCTAACGGCAGCGGGCGTGAGGTCCTCACCGGGCAGGTTACATCGCCGGTCCTCACCGGACTTGAACAGCGCATCCCGGGATGGATCGAAGTCATCCCGGCTTATGGGCTCGGGCAGGTTCAAGCCTTGGAGATGACCGGCAATAAGATATACGCCGGCTGATCCGGTCCTTGGTGCAAGGTAACGTCGCCGCCGAAGATTTCCTCCGGCCGGTCCCTGGGATCATTGTGCAGGAACGGCCCGCAGCCGGTCAGCTCGTTCTTAAAGTTGCTGAGCTTGCCGCCGCTGCCGCCCTGATACTCATAATCCTTGCCGCGCACGGTCACCGCCAAGCGATAGCCCGCTGGTACGACGATACTTGTGGGCCACACCTCGATGTCCAGCTCCACCACCTCGCCGGGAGTCAGCGGCTGCTTCTCATCATGGGTGTGATAAGGCCGGTAAGGCTCGCTCAACGCAGTATCCAGCTTGCGGTGAGACGCGCGGAGCCAACCCTGGCCAATCGGCGTATGAGGATCAATCGCGCCCTGGAAAACCACTTCATTGCCGCCCGGATCGTAGACCCCGAAGACCACGAACAGATCGGCGTCCTCCGTGGACGAGGACACAAACAGTTTGGCGGCTATAGGGCCGGTGATCTCCATCTCCTCGGTCAAGGGCTCTGACCAGAACATCTCGCCATCGCTTAATCCGCCATAGGTGAGGTTGTTCTCCGTCGTCACCGGGTCGGTCGATAAGGTCTTGTTGGCGAAATCCAGATGATACTTGGTCCATTGGGTCCGGGGGATCGGCCAATCGTCTTCCAGCCGTTCTTCGAACCGGTCCACATGCCGGATCAACAGCCGAACTCGCTGCTCATCCCCCCAACCGTCATCCTGGCCCTTCAAGACATAATTGAAGAAGCGCTTCTGGATGTCGATCCCGTAGTCCGTATAGAACTCGGTCCAGTGTTCGATGCCGTGAGATTCGAGCCATTTGTCCTGGGACGCGGCGCGGATATAGCCTTCGAAATTGCCGCGCGGGTGCAGGCCCTGCCCGCCCCAGTTGGCCGACGACAGAAGCGGCACGGTGATTTTATCCCAAATCGGGGAGCGATCCTTATGATACTGATCGTCCAGCGGATGAGCGTAGATCTCGTTGCCGAAATCACAGCGGTTGGCGACCAGCTCGTCCTCGCTCAACGTTTCCGGCCCACAGACCAATTCGCTGGTGACTTGGCTGACCGGGCCGTTTTCGCCCAGCCCGTATTGCACGGTTTTCACCTGCATGTCGTACCAATTGTCCCAGAAGGTGCAGAGAATCCCGCCGTGGTGGGTCATATCCCGGTACCAATCGGCGGCCCCTTCCCAGATACACATGGCCGCCAAGTGGGGCGGCTGCAACGAGGCTACATGCCACTGATTGATCCCATAGTAGGAGATGCCGTTAAGCCCGACCCTGCCGTCCGACCAGTCCTGGACGCCTGACCATTCGATGCAGTCGTAAAAGTCTTTAGTTTCCCGAGGCGAGAAGTGATCCACATAACCCGGTGAGCGGCCGCAGCCCCGGGAATCAACGCGCACGCAGACATACCCGTCGGGCACCCATTTTTCCGGGTCCACCACTTCCCAGTTTTGATACTTGTTGGTGGAGCCTGCGGCCACATCTGGGTGCTCTTCGACCATGCGGCTCCAGGCGGACGGATAGCCTTCCTGGAAGGCCAAGCCTTTGGCATAGGGTCCATAGGATAAGATGACCGGATACTTACCGTCATCGTCCGGCCGGTAAATATCGGCCCGCAAAACCAGTCCGTCATCCATGGTAATCGGCACGTCCCAATCAATGCGCATGCCGTCCCGAACTTCGCTTACAAAATCGCTCAATTTTTCCTCCCCCGGATGTGATGAGGGGAGAGTAAACGGCAGATTGAAAACCCTCAAGATTCTGATAAACACCTTTTTAAAATTAAATGTGCATACCGATCTATTGCACAAACGTATATACTTCAGGGAAAATACCGAGTTCCGTGTCCACATCCGCTAAAATCGAAGTCGTCCTCGAACAACTTCGGCAAGAATATATCGATGGATCAGGGGAGCGCCTCGATGAACTCGACCGCGTGCTGGGTCAGATGTTCAAAGGCAATTCCGATTGGGATGGGCTCTATGTCGAGTTTTGCAGCCAGGTTTACACCATGAAGGGCACCGCCGGCAGCTAAGGCTTCTCGGCGGTCACGGAAATCACCCACAGTCTGGAAGGCTATCTCGAAACCACGGACGATTTCGGGCCGGACGCGCTGGAAGACATTTAATGCTATATCTACCAGGTCCGCTATATCTTTGACGCGCGGGAAAACCCGAACGAGGAAACCACCGCCGCCATCCTCCGCAAACTCCCGAGCGCGATAAAGAAGCCGGCCGGTGGAACCGTGATCGACCAGGATGTCCGCAAAATCCCGGTGGTTTTAGCCATGCCGTTCAACATCCAGCGAAAGATTATCGCGTCGGAATTGCTGCAATGCGGGTTTCGCGTATTTATGGCCGACACCGGTCTGCGCGCGATCGAATTGACCCTGACCAAAAAGCCGAAAATCGTGTTCGCCAATTTCGAACTGGACGATATGACCGGCGGCGATCTGCTTAGCGCCCCGGACGCCATGCGGGCGACAAAAGATACCGATCTGGCTCTAATCGCCGCGCGTAATATTGATCAGGGCGATCAGAGGTCCCTGCCGAAAAAGACCATTCACTTGGCCAAGGGCACCAAATTAGCTGAGGAATTGACGAGCATGCTGGTCGATCTCAATATTCTAGTTTAGCGGTCAACACCTTGTCACGAATCTTTGACGTGACCCTGCGCGAAACTCCAACCATATGGTATATATGCGGAGACGCTGGACCGTCGGCGGAGGCGGCGCGCGCATTGGAGAGACATGATGACCGTCCTTTCTCGGCGAACATTGGTGTTCAGTCTGACCGCTGGCCTGCTTGCCGCAAGCTTATCCGGCGGACTGGTGCGCGCCGCAGGACCCGAACTCAGTGGGCATATGCAAAATTTCCAACTGGTACGTAGCACCCGGCCCCGGCCGGCCGACACGTGGATGGATGAGGCCGGCAAGACGGTCAGCCTTGCCGATTTCGCCGACAAAGTGGTCATGGTGAATTTTTGGGCGAGCTGGTGCCCGCCGTGTTTGCGCGAGCTGCCGTCGATCAACCGGCTGCAGGCGGCGTTGGGCGGCAAGGACTTCACCGTCGTCGCCCTCAATATCGATCAAGCGGGCAAGCCCATCGCCAAGCGCCTCACACGCAAACTCAAGCTGGACAAGTTGGCCCTTTACCTGGACCCCAAGAGCGCGGTGCCCAAATCCTGGAAGATCAAAACCATGCCGACTACCATCCTGTTTGACCGGCAGGGCCGCGAAGTCGGCAAATTGGAGGGCGGGGTGGAATGGGACACCCAAGCGACCATCAAGCTGGTGAAGTTCTTTATCGACAATCCCGGCTATGCGGACACCTTGCCGGTGAAGAAAGGCTCGTAGAGCAGCCGAAAGCGGTGCTTCAATCGGCGAGTAGCGCCTTTAACTCCTAGGACAGCTGCTACATGCACACAGGCTTGTGCAGAAGCTTAATATCTTCCGGCATCGCGCCGGCAATTTCAGATTCCAGGGAGATATCGCCGGAAAACAAGATGGCCGGAATGTCCTCGCTGAAATGGGCGTGAATTTCAGCAATCAGGTCCAGGCCGCTCTTGGTGCCGGGCAACTGGTAATCCGCGAGCACCACATCGGGGGCAGCCTGTCCCTCGGCGAACACAGATTCGTAAGCGTCGCATCCGCCATCCGTATAAGCACAAGCCAGAAAGTCGAAGCCGAAGTGGCTGAGATAGTCGCCCATGGCTTTTAGAATCATGGGATCATCATCGATCGCCAACAATCGAGTTGTCGGGGCCGCGCCGTTTTCACTCTTGTCGGTTTCGTCCGGCATCTAAATTTGATACCCGCATCCAGCGCGTATCACCAGGAAAAACAAACGGGAGTATAAGGTTATTCAGCCAGGATCGCTTACTTGTCCTGATTGATATTTTCCGCCTGCCGCAGCAGTTTTGACAGCCGGTCCCCCAGCACATGGAGGTCGTCACGGGACAAGACCGATACGATCTCCTGATAGCGATCGTTGGCTGCCGGCACGATCTTGTCGTAGAGGCGGCGGCCCTCAGGCGTTAGGCTGAGATAAAAACGCCGGCGATCAACCGTGCTGCGGCGGCGCAGCACCAGCTCCGCCGCCTCCAGCTTCCGGATCGCCCGATTGGCGGTCATCTTATCTAAAGACCAGATGGCGATGATGTCGTTGGCAGTCGAGGTCTCATGCCAGGCCAGGGTCATGATCACCCGCCATTCCGGCAGGCTGATCCCGAACTTTGGCTCGACCTCCAGCGAAAACGCCCGGGTAATCCGGTTCGACAGGATATGGATCAGGGTCAGAATATTCTCGGTGGGCGCGTCATTGGTGCGCGAGCGCCCCTTGGATGAGGAGCCGGTGGCGGACCGGGAGGACGGAGAGGATTTCGCCATGGTGTTCGTACCCGCGCGCGGGCGCCTTAGTCCTTTGGCGAATCCGGCTGGTTAAACGGACTGGCCTTATCGATAAGCGGATTGTACCGGCAGGTTTCCGTAATCCGCATGATTGTCGGAAAATCACTTAAATCCACCTTGTTGCGTTCCGCGTTGGCGACCTGGGGCAGCAGGCAGGCGTCCGCCATGCCGGGCGTGTCTCCGTGGCAGTACGCGCCGGTCTGATCACTGTCCCGCAGCAAGACTTCTAGCGCGTCAAAGCCCAGGCGAATCCAATGCTCGATCCATTGCGCCTGAGCCTGCGGCGATTTTTCCATTTCATTCGCCAGATAGAGCCGCACCCGCAGATTATTAATCGGATGAACATCGCAGGCGACCACGTTGGCCAATGCTCGCACCCGAGTCCGTCCGGCCTGATCCGCCGGCAACAGCGCCGGTTCGGGGTAGACCTCTTCCAAATATTCCATGATCGCCATGGACTGGGTGATATTGAGATCGCCGTCTATAAGCGTCGGCACAAAGCTCTGCGGATTGAGCGCCGCATAGTCGTCCTGGAACTGTTCGCCGCCATCGCGCGTCAGGTGCACCGCGATCTGCTCATAGTCGAGCCCTTTTAGATTCAGCGCGATCCGCGTCCGATACGCCGCGCCGGACCAATGGTAGTCATAAAGTGTCAGCATTGGACTTTCCGCCCCTCCCCGAGAGCATCAGTGAACGGGGCTGACCATAGTCCAGGCCTAGGCCGCGAACAAGATGACGATGTTTAACGACGTGTTAGTTTGATTTGGCGCTGTCGGCGGCGACACTGAGGCCCTTAATGCTGTCCGGATTGGTCGGCGGCGAGCCTTTGCGCAGCCCGTCGATGAGCTCCATACCGTGGATTACCCTACCCCAGACCGTGTACTTGCCGTTCAGGTGGCGGGTATTGCCGAGCGTAATAAAAAACTGGCTATGGGCGGAGTTGGGATCGTTCCGGCTCCGTTTCATATCCACGGTTCCCCGGACAAACGGTTGACTAGAGAATTCCGCACGCAGTTTGGTGCCGCTGCCGCCCCGGCCCGTGCCAGTGGGATCGCCGGTCTCGGCAGCAAAGCCGGCTTTCACATTATGGAACGCCTGGCCGTCATAGAATTTCTGGCGGACCAGCTGACGGATCCGCCTTACGTGATTGGGGGCGACGTTGGGCAACATCTCAAGCACCGCCGTACCGTGGGAAAGTTCCAGCAGCAGAACATTGTTCAGGTTTCTGCCATTCAACACTTTTTGGATTTTATCGTTCGGCGGCTTGGGCAGAGATGCGACCTGGGGCGTGCTCTTGGAACCTGATGACAGCGCCGGCGCAGCGGCGGACCGGGACTTGGTAGTCGAGACACCGGCGGTGCCGACCATGCTCACCATCTTATCGACGGCCTGTTTCATTTCGGCCGAGAGCTCGGGCGCAAATCCCGCAAACTTAGAGGCCGAGACCCGATAGACCTGCCCGGCGTTGACCAGCTGTTCTCCCGCCTGAGAAGCGACCTGAACAGCGCCTTCATGCACCGCCAACTCCATGCCCCGGCTGGTCGCTAGCACATCAAAAGCGGTCCCGCGGATACCAAGAAGGGCGTGCGGCGTCTTTACCTTGACGTCCATCTTCACCGACGGGACGGAGGCAAAACGCAAAATCCCGCGCGCCAGCTGCAATGCGCCGGTCACTTTACCCTTGTTGGGATTATAGAGCATCCGATCCAGGGTGATTTCCGAGAGTTCGCCGACCAACAGTTTGGTGTCGCCCTTGAACCGGATATCCGAGCTGCTGGCGCGCCCGGTGCGCACCCGCTGATTTTGAATGAACGCTTCGCCGGTGCGGATCGTCTTGATCACCGAATTGCCGCAGACCTTGTTCACCACGATTTTAGCCGTGCCGATCGGCGTGGCGGCAAATACTTATATGCCGAGGGCCAGACCGGCCAATCCGGCCAGGGCGGCGCCGGATAAAAAGATGGATCGTTTATGTCGCGCTATGCGGCTTTGCATAGGGTCCTCGTTCCGGCGGTCAGCCAAAGTCTGATTATTGTTATTGGCTTTATCCCTGCGACGCGTCTTATCCTAACCATAAAACATGAATCCTTGGTTAGGAAATCGATCCGGCCATTTGACAGAGCAGTGATCCGTGGCAAACTCCGCCCATCAGACAGCAATTGGACCCTTCGGCCATGAAAATTAGAAAACTCGACCATATTTCGATTAGTACGGACTGTTTGGAAGAGACCAAACGCTTTTACTGTGACCTTCTGGGGATGGAGGAAGGGTTCCGCCCTCAGCTCAAGACCACCGGTTATTGGCTTTATGCCGGAGAAGATGCCCTGATCCACCTGGTCGAACGGGGTTCGGGCGACCCGGACGGAGAGAGCACAACCCGGAAAAAGGCCGACACGAATGACATAATTGAGTCTGGCATGGATGATCACATCGCTATGTCGGTCGAAGACTCCTCGGGCCTGGTTCAATATATGAAAGACAATGACGTTGCCTATTGGGACCGGCTGCTGGCAGACCGGGGTCTCTATCAGGTCTTCATCCGCGATCCGAACGGGGTGATTCTCGAACTTAACGACTACGCCCCGGCCCTCGACAAAATTGATCCCATAGTGGTTCAGGGCAAGAACTGACGTCCTCCGGACAATGTCCGCGGTCCGCTCATTTTTCACCGAGCGCCACCCCTGAGCGGCGGTCATTGTCGCCCTGCTGCTCGGCCCTTTCCTGGGCATTCTGCACTTGGGGAGAGGCGGCTGGAGTCTTTTCTATCTGGCGCTGGAGTTGTTGACCTTCTACGTGCCTTTTGGACTGGCTCAAGCCGGCTTATACACCGCGGACCGGGTGTTCACATGGGACGTCTGGCATATTGTGTGGCAGCTGGCCGGCATGGGCCACGGATATTTTCTTGCAATCAACAAACCGGCGCTTCCCCCCTCCGTCTGGTATGCCCGTTGGTACGGCCTGGGCAGCATCTACGTCCTATTCATTTTAAGCGTCGAACTGGTCCAATGGTTTGGATATGCGCCGCATCGAGTCCCGGATGCCGCCATGCAGCCGGCCCTGAAATCCGGCGACTATGCCCTGGCCTCCAAAGGGGCTTATGGCAACTCCTATCATTCTTTTCCTTTTCCGGTGCCGGCAATCCGTAGACGGGTTTTTGCCGCCTCCCCCCGGAAGGGGGATATCGCCGTTTACATAGCGCCAACGGGGAGCGGAAATGTATTGATCCGGCGTATCACCGGTCTGCCGGGCGAGCGGGTGGGCACGACGAGCAGCCGTTTGAACGCCGCCGGGCAGGACATCACCGTGCTTAAAGGCCACTATTATGTTCTCGCCGACAAATGGGATGCCGGTCAGGGCAGCCTGATCCCGGAAGTAAGTTTGATTGGCCGGGTAAGTCACCTTATGTGGGACGGCCGGCGGAGGGAATTCAGTTTTACGTCAGTCAGATGACGGCGGGGTAGTATCTCCGTCGCCCAATGCAAGCTGCATGATCACGGAATCGACCCAACGGCCATGTTTAAACCCGGTAGACGGCAGCAGACCGACCTGCTGATAGCCGCAGCTTTTATGTAGATTGATGGACGGATCATTCGCCGAATCGCCAATAACCGCCACCATCTGACGGAACCCGGCTACGGCGCAGAGATCAATCAGGCGGTTAAGAAGTGTGCGGCCAACTCCCCGGCGTTGAAAATCCGGTGACACGTAGACGGAATTCTCCAGCGTATGATTGTACGCCGGACGGTTCCTATAGACGGACGCATAAGCATATCCCGCGACCTGGCCGCCGATTTCCGCCACCAGATAAGGATGATGGCGATCCTGAATGATTCGCCAACGCCCCACCATTTCCTCACAGTCAGGCGGGTCGATTTCGAACGAGGCCAGACCTGTCAAAACGTAATGGGCGTAGATTGACTGGATAGAATTGAAGTCGCTCTCAGTCGCCGGGCGGATGTAAATTTTTTCGGGCATTCAAGGTCTTACGTTTAATGTTAGGACCCCATCAAACGGTCGGGCGGCGGTAAGTCAAGGCCGGATTGCGGCGTCTGAAACTCCCTGAATCTGTTTTACCTTTTTGTAACCAATACTCACCTAGACTCCAGGCTCCTCACCCAGGAGATCTGACAAATGAACTATGCAATTCAATACCACGACTTCAGCAACGAATGGCTCATCTTTGACGTGAGCGACAGCTTTGAGCTCGTCGGCATCCACGGCACTGAAGCTGACGCCCGCCGTCACGCTGCCCAACTGCAGCAAAGTTCCGAGAAAAAATCCCGCTACTCTCGGGAGATGATGCCGCAGGCCGCTTGATCCAACTTTTTACCTGATTGATTGAGGGGCCGCTA
>JAYPHU010000012.1:19018-93551 GCA_038127535.1 Rhodospirillaceae bacterium
ACGTCCGGTGCGATGGAATTCGACCGTGCTGATTTTGATGGTCAGTTCTTCGGTGATCATCTGATTGGTGTTTCCGGCGATCACCAGATCATAGACCTGCCGCTCCCGTTTGGTCAGCGAGCCGAGAAGGCTCTCATATTCCAGCGCCAGCTTGTTGGAATCGAAATCCTTCCGGCACCGGTCCACCGCCTCATCCACTTTGGCCCGGAGCTCGTCCAGGGAAAACGGCTTCTGCAGAAAGTCCAGCGCGCCGTCCCGTACAGCGTCCACCGCATCCGGGATGCCACTTTCACCACTGATAAAGATGATCGGTAATTGGCTGCCTTTTTCAATAAGCTCGGTCTGGACCTCGAGCCCGGTCATATCAGGCATCTGGTTGTCCAACACCAAACATCCAATCTCGGCAAGGTTGCTATCGCGCAAAAACTCAATCCCACTGGTGTAGGTTTCCACTTGATAGCCGGCTTTCTTCATGGAATGCGCAAGAATATCGCGGTGATCGTCGTTATCGTCGACGACATAGATGATAGGATCAGGGCCCATACTTATTTATCGAATTACAGTAGGTTTAATATGGAACAGAATTACGTGTAAAGGTATGGGTAGCAATTTCGCATCAGGTCGCAAATTAACATCTTAGCGATTGGAAAATCACCCGAAATTGGAGAAATTACACACCCTTTTTTATTTCATTTTGTTTCCCAAGCTGAAATATATCTATATGCAACACAAGTATAGAGTATCCATATCAAGAGAGGCCAACCTACTCGTAAATCTGCAGTAGCGACTCTAAAACCGCTAGGGAGTCAGCATTTACCGGTCCATCCACATCCATGGGACGAAAACGTCGGTGAAAAGCACGAAATGCGTCAGCTTCATCCGTCAGGTCATAGCCGAATTTTATCAACCCATACAAGAAATCACATGGGGTCAACGCAACTTCACGGTCAATTGGATCAGGCCATAAACCGATGCCCGCAGCCGCCATCCGGGCCCAATCAAACTTTTCACCTGGGTCTTCCTTGCGGGTGGGCGCCACGTCGGAATGGCCGACGACGTTTCGGGACGGGATGGGATGCCGGGCGAGTATTTCCCGGCAGAGGCCGATCAAGGCCGACATTTGAGCGTCGGCAAAATTCTCATAGCCGTATTCATGGCCTTTGTTTTCCAGCTCGATACCGATGGAACGGCCGTTGATATCCGTGTGACCGCGCCAGGATGACACACCCGCATGCCAAGCGCGCTGGTCCTCGGCGACCATCCGATAGATCACCCCATCCCGTCCAATGGCATAGTGGGCACTGACCTTGGCCGCCGGGTCCGCGAGCCGGTCCAAGGCATCATCAAACGACTGCATACCTGTATAGTGGATGACCAGCATATCGACCGGCGTGCCGGCCGGCCGCTCGTCATGGTTCGGGGAAAGGCGCTCGATAAACTCCAAGGCAAAAACCCTTTTAAGACTCCGGCAATCGACGCTGCCGGCCCCGCAACTGCACGACGGCAACGCCGATCAGGGTGAGCACCGCGCCGGCGATGCGGACCGAGGTCATGGCTTCATCCAGGATAAGCATCGCGGCGACAATGGCAAAAACGGGATTGAGCAACGCAAATGGCAGAATAAGAGAGACGTCATATTTACTGATCAGAAAATACCAAAGCCCATAGCCGATGATGGACGCGCCCAGCGCCGCATACGCCAGCACGCCCCAGTGGAGGAACTGGGCGGTCTCGACGGACGCCCACTGGCTGCTCTCCAATATCCACGACACGACAAATAGCTGCGGGGTCGACATCAGCGCCATCCAGGCCGCGAGGGACATGGCGTCCACATCCTTAAGCTTTTTGATCTGCACTGCCGCCAATCCCCACGCCATGACGGACGCGAAGACCAGCCCCATATGGAACAGGCTGGACCGGCTTTCCGGTGAACCGGCAATCAGCGCTACGCCCAAAAAAGCGACGGCGATCCCAGCGCTGCGCCGCCAGCCGAATCGTTCACCTAGAAACACCCAGGCGAACATGACGCCGAACGGAATACCCAGCTGAAAGATGATGGCGACCACCGCCGCGTCGGTCCCGGCAATGCCGGCAAAAAATAAGCCGAAATGCAGTGTGCCCATGGTGACCGAAATCCCAAACACAGGCCACCACGCGTCTTTGGGCAGCTTGACGAACCACACCAGGACCAGAGTTACCAAGGCAAACCGCAGTGCCATCATAAAAATAGGCGGGAAGTGTGCGACCCCAATTTTGACCGCGACCATATTCGTGCCAAGAAAAAAGGTGGCAATCAGCGCGAAAAAGATATGGATGAGCTTCATCCGCTCATTCCATCACGGCTGCGGCCACCCAAAATCACGTTATCGACCGTTCTTTCTGGATATGATCATACGCCGCGTTGATATGCGCCATCTTGTCGTTAGCAATATCGACAAATTCCTGGGGCAAGCCTTTAGCGATAAGCGTATCCGGATGATTTTCCCGGCTTAGTTTCCGGTAGGCTTTCTTGATCTCGGTATCGCTGCTGCCGCGATTGACGCCCAGAACCTCGTACGGATCACCTTCGTCCTCGGTCAGATGGGTCGCCTTGATTCGGTCAAACGTGTGCTGATCAAAGCCGAACTCTTGAGAAACGCGATGCAAATACTCGATTTCCTTCGGATGCACGACGCCGTCTGCCAGCGCGATCTGAAATAACCCGCCCAACAGGCTTTCCAGCACCGCTGGGTCGTGGGCGAACATCCCACCGATTTGCTTTGCGTAGGGTTCGAACCCTTCCGAATCACGCCGCGCCTCGTCGAACAGACGGCCGACATCGCGCATTTCATTGGCGGGAATATCGAAAATAGTCTTAAAGGCGTTGATCTCGTCCCTGGTCACATGCCCATCCGCCTTGGCCATCTTGGCGCTGAGAACAATCACCGCGACCGTGAAAGCGGTCTGCCGCGCCTGGACCGAGGCGGGGCCCCGGGCCGAACGCTGACGGGAGCGTTGGCGGTCAACAGCATGGCCGAATACCGCACCCAGAATGCCGCCGAGCGGCCCGCCCAGCGCAAATCCGGCGACGCCGCCAATCACTTTTCCCCAAATACTCACGGTGATGTAACCCCGGGACTCTCCTCATCATTCGGCCGGTCTCTTGATCCCGGCACGCGGGCCACCGATAGTAGGACAAAGTAAAGGGCGAGGTCACGCGGAAACGGGAATGGCGACGGACGACAAAGAAGTCATCATGCGCACCGCGCTGGAATGTCAGCGCGCTGGCCGCCTGGATGAAGCGGAGACCATTTACCGCAGAGTCCTGGAGATTGAACCGGAGGAGCCGGACGCCCTTCATTTGCTGGGCCTGGTGCAGCATACACGTGGCGATTTCCCGGCAGCGGCCGAACTGATCGGCAAAGCCATCTCCGTCAACAACAACGTCGCCGACTTTCACGGCAATCTGGCGGCCGTCGCCCTGGCGCAGCAGAACCCCAGCGCCGCCATCGGCCACGCGGAGACGGCGATCTCGCTGGACGCATCATTTGGCGACGCCCACTACAATCTGGGCAATGCGCTCTTCGCCCTGGGCGAGACCGAACAGGCGGTCGAATGTTTCTCCGACGCCATTCGCACTGATGAAAGCAACGACAGCTATTGGGCAAATTTCCTGTTCGCCTTGAACTTTGCGCCCGGCGCGGCGCGGGATGTAGTGTTCGAAGCCAACCGACGCTGGGGCGAAGCGCTGGAACTCGCCGTCGGCCGCCAGGACCGAAGCTTTGGCAATGACAGAACGCCGGACCGGAAACTGCGCCTCGCCTACTATCTGCCGGAATTGGAAAGCCATGTGACCCCCCGGTTTCTGTCGCCCATGCTGCCTCATCACGACCGGAGCCAATTTCATATGCAGGTCTACGGCTACCGGCTGGACGGCGGACCGGCGCCCCGCAATCTGTTTGACCATGTGGATGGGTGGACCGATGTGGCGCACCTGGCCCCCGCCGATCTGGCGCGGCTGATGACCCACGACGGGGTGGATGTCCTGATCCATCCGTGCACCTTCAAGGCGCGCTACCGGGCGCTACTCGCCTTTCCGGCCGCGCCGTTGCAGATCGCCGCGATCAATCTTGTCTCCTCCACCGGCCTGGAGGGCGCGACCCACCTGATCACCGATCACTATCTCGATCCACCTGGCGAGACCGAGAGTTTTTACACGGAGGAGCTTGTACGTCTCTCAGGCTTCAATGTGTATCGCCGGCCCGAGGATGCGCCCCTGGTGGAGATGCTGCCCGCTGTCACCAAAGGCTTTGTCACCTTCGGCTCGCTCAACAATCCGATCAAGCTGACACCGCTGACCATCGCTTTGTGGGCGGAAGTTCTGGGCCGGGTGCCGGAGTCTCACCTGTTGCTCAAGCACCGGGCGTTCGACAGCGCGGATATCCGAGATCAGTTTAGCGCCCAGTTCCAGGATCGGGGCATCGCCGCCGATCGCCTTATATATGAGGGATTTACCCGGGACGCCGGGGATTATCTTGCCGCCTACAATAAAATCGATATCGGCCTGGACCCCCTGCCCTTCGGCGGCGGCACCACCAGCTATGAAGCCCTCTGGATGGGCGTGCCCATTGTCACGACCTGGGGAGATACTCTGATGGGCCGGCTGACGGCGCAGCAGATGAACCGGCTCGGCCACGATGAGTTCGTGGCGGACTCGATTGAGGACTATGCCGACCGGGCGGTGGCGCTGGCCGGCAACATCCCGGCCCTGGTGGAAGTTCGGGTGAGCCTCCGGCAAAAGGCGGCGGAAACGATCTTTAACGCAGAGGCCTATATGCGGGAATTCGAGGACGCATTGCGGGATATGTGGGCGGACTATTGCGCCGGGTAGCCGGCTAGTTTTCCGCCAAGTTCTCGATCGCAGCGGGCCCGGCCAGGGTCCGTTTGGTCTCCCGGTCCGGACCGATCCGGCCGACCAGGGGCAGTTTCAGCGCCGGGTCCAACGGATCAATGCCGAAGGTGAGTCCCAGCAGGTTCAATTCCAACCCTTCTTCCGTAGCGGCCATCACACCCAGCAGTCCCCCGAGAGAGAGCTGATAGCCTGTGCCGCTCGGTGATTTGGCGAAGGTGCTGTCCGGAATATAGTCCTTGCCAATGGCGGTCGGCGGCAAGTCCACTTTGAGCTCGGGCACTTCGCGAAGAATATGGGCAATAAAGGTGTTGGAATTGGGACCGGGCCAGACTGTGTATTTCTGGGCATAGGGATAACTATGCGCCGCGACATCAACCTTCTTGATCAAGGCGCCGACGCCGGGACCGCGGATATCGGACAGGAGTTCCGGCACCTTGCCGAACCATCTGGAATCCGCGTCCCGCTGGCGGATGACCACAGCAGAGTCTCCCCAGCGCAGCCGCCAGCCGATCACTTCATAGACGGTGAAATAGTCTGCATCCTGCGGTTTTACCGCCACCCAGCTATGGACGCCGAAATAGCCGCGCCAGCCCCAGGCGCGCGCCGCGTAGACCTGGATCACCGGTTCCCGTACCTTGGCCGGATCGGGGGCCAGGCCGACGGGTTCAAAGCTGGCCGTCCGCCAGTCGCGCGCCGAGGCGCGGTTCTTCTGCACCTGGAACGCCGCCATGCCGACAATCACCGCCAGAATTAAAAGGATTAACGTTCGTTTACGTAGTTTCATAAGCCGACCTTAGTCTGCAAGCACAATCGCCGCAATATGGGGTGAAATCGTTCACGGAAAGGTGAGACTGTGGCGCCGACGCCCGTGGCAACATTCCCAACACAACGGTGAGTAAAGTGCCTGGCACCAGAGGGGCCTAAACCACCGCTTTTGTGCCAGGCACCAGAGAAAATACATCTCCTGAGAGTGACACAGCATAGCCGACTGGCCCTAAGCCCGACCCCTCGCCTGCGGATGATGGGGCGGAAACCTGACCTCCATCCCTGCCAAGTTGATCGATTCCCAGCCCGACGCGGATTTACGAACAAACCAGGTAGGGCGGTAATTTGAGACCTCGCCGAAAGTCTTCCAAACAGCAGCCGAAATACGGCGCATTCAAGGTGCGGCAGGTTGCCAGGATTTTTTTAAGAAGGAGCGCGTCCAACATGCCGGTCAGTATACGTAAGGACGGAAATCAACGCCATTCGTCAGGAGGTTTTTGCCGTCAACGACAAATAGGTCTTCCGGACATTATATAGATGCCGGCCGTGCATGGGGTCGGACATGGGATCATCCGGGGGTAAAATAAACTTGGCGCTTTCTGTCACCCGCTCCATGGTTTCGTCGAGCGACCAGCCGGCGTCGACAGCGGTCTGCACCCCGTCGGCCACTTCGCTGAAATATACCAGATAGTCGTCGAGCAGTTTTGCTTCCCGAATGCCCATATGAGCCGGCACCAGGGTTTTTACGTCCAAGGTGTCGATGAAGGCGGCAATTGCCTGACGGAAGGTGGTCGCATCGCTTTCCAAAGCCAGGCCGAAAATGCCCCCGGTCATATTGCCGGTCCAAGCGGCGCGGGCCTCCGGCACGTAGACAATGGTGTCGCCGGGGGTATTTGCCGGACCGAAATAATGGCACTCCACCGCACGGCCGCCCAGGTCGAGACTGAGATACTTTTCAAAAACAATATCCGGCGCGCGCAAGGTCAGACCATCAAAGACTGACGGATCGTCATTGACCGCGCGCACCATGAAGCTCCGCTCTTCATTGAAGTACGGGGTCAATTCCGCCGTGCGGCGCTGCTGCACAATCAACGTGTCGTCCGGGAAGACCGAATTGCCGAAGCTATGATCCGCGTGATAATTGAGATTGACCAAATAGCGGATCGATTTATCGGTCACAGCGGCAACGGCAGCCAGGATTTGATCGGCCATCATGCGGCTGATCCCCGAATCAATCACCAGCACGGCATCTTCACCGACGACGAAGCCGCAATTGTTGACCCCCGGCTTGGAGGAAAGCAGCGCGTAAACACCGTCCGTCAGTTCTTGTGTTTCCAAAACAACGCCGGCGGGGTTGAGTTTCCAAACCTTGAAATCAGGCGGAAAATCGCTCCATTGCAAAAGTCTTGGCGCTGTTATCATGGTCGCTTCTCCTAATTCAGAACCAAGGCGGCACGGCCGGTGATCGCAGCGGCTTCCAGCCGGGCATGCGCCTCTTCCGCCTGCTCGAGTGCGTATGTTTCGGACACCATAGGCCAAACCTCGCCACGGGCCACCAAGTCCAACGCCTCGGCAATTTCCTGTTTGCTGAACGCCCGGCTGCCGATCAGTTCCAATTCCTTTTGCAGCAACATGGCCCCGGTCACGTGGAACGGGTCGGGCGAATGACCGCCCAGTGTCACCAGTCTTCCGCCTTTGCCCAGCGCCTGAACGCCGACCTCCAGAGTAGATACCGCCGAGACAAAATCGATGGCGACATCGACCCCGCGTCCATCCGTCATCTCCATCAGCGCATCGGCGACATTGGCCGCCGACGCATCAACCACGTCTTCAGCGCCGGCAGTGCGACAGGCATCGAACTTGGCGGCATCAATCTCGACAGCGATCGTTCGGGCGTGCGCCCAACGGGCAAGCATCAACATATGAATGCCCAAGCCGCCACCCGCGCCAAACACGGCAACCGTTTCACCAGGGGCGACGCGCGCCCGGCGGATCACCCTGTAGGGCGTGGTGATCGCATCGCAGACAACGGCGGCTTCCGCCGGATGCGCCTTTACGTCGAGCGCCTCGGGGACTTTCACGAAACTGTTTTCGTCCAACTTCATGAATTCCGCATAGCCGCCGTCCACATGACGGCCGACGAAACCGGCCAAGTTGTCACACAGAGATTCCCGCCCGGTCCGGCACCAGCGACAATACCCACAGGTCAGATACATGTGCGGAGTAACAATGTCGCCGATCTTGAACTGTTTCACGCCGCCGCCTATCGCCACGACCTCGCCGGCCACTTCGTGGCCAATGACCCGAGGGAACTCTACCGGGGCCTGGCCCATACGGGTGTGATGGATGGTTAATCCGGATCCGCAGGCCAGCACCTTGACCACGACATCAGTGGGGCTCGGCGCCGGATCAGGCAGATCCTCAAGGACACAGGGTTTCCCTGTTTCTTTGAGGACCATAGCCTTCATGTCAGCTTCCTTTCGCGCCCTGGATCGCCTGCCAGACTTTCTCCGGGCTAAGGGGCATATCGAGATGCTGGACGCCCAATGGCGCGAGCGCATCCAAAATGGCGTTCGGGATGGCCGCCAGCGCGCCGACCGTGCCGCATTCGCCCGCGCCTTTCACCCCTAAGGGGTTGGACTTAGTCGGCACCGGCCGGCCCTCGATATCGAACAGGCACAGGTCTTGGGCGCGCGGCATGGCGTAATCCATGAACGAGCCCGAGAGAAGTTGGCCATTGTCATCATAGACCATTTCCTCCATCAGCGCCTGACCCGCGCCTTGCGCGACGCCGCCGTGGATTTGGCCTTTCACCAGAAGCGGGTTGAGCTCATAGCCCACATCATCGACCACCGTATATTTCTCAATGGTCAGCGCGCCCGTGTCCGGATCGACCTCCACCTCGCAGATGTGACAGCCATAGGGGAAGGTCGCGGTCTTGGGGCTGAAGGTGGCGATCTCGTAAAGACCCGGCTCCATATCGTCCGGAATTTTCGCCGGCTGGAAGGCGGCCTGAGCGGCCCCCAAGAACGGCAGGCTTTTATCCGTGCCCGCAACGGTGAAAGCATGATCGGTGAACTCGATATCAGCTTGGGAGGCTTCCAGCACATGGGCGGCGACCTTGCGGGCTTTGTCGATCACCTTGCCGACGGCCATGTTGACCGCCGAGGTGCCGATGGCCGCTGTCCGCGACCCGCCGGTGCCGGTGCCGAAGGAAACCTTGTCAGTGTCACCTTCGATCACGCGAATTTTATCAGGATCGATCCCCAGCTTTTCACAGATGAGTTGCTTATAGATCGTCTCGTGGCCCTGACCGTGGGGGGTCGAGCCGACCAGAACGGTGAGCGTGCCCGACGGATCAAACCGCATCTCGGCAGTTTCCGGCTGAGCCGCGGCAGCCTGTTCAATGGTGCAGGAAATGCCCAGGCCGCGAAGTTTGCCTTTCTCCTCCGAGACGGCCTTTCGCGCGGGAAAGCCGGCATAGTCGGCTTTTTCCACGCAGCGGTTCACCAGCGCCTCGAACTCCCCGCAGTCATAGGTAAAGGTCAGCGGCGTCTTATACGGCAGGGCTTCCGGCGGGATGAAGTTCTTGCGCCGCAGTTCCAGCCGGTCCATGCCGAGCTCGCGCGCCGCCTTATCCACCATGCTTTCGATGATATAGGACGCTTCGGGCCGGCCTGCGCCCCGATAGGGCGAAATCGGGTTTTTGTTCATAAATACACCCGCCACTTCGACCCGCATGGCCGGTGTCTTATAAAGCCCCGCCATACCGCCGATATTGCCGGTGGACGGACCCATGCCGAGGAACGCCACATAGGCGCCGAGCGCGCCGTTGGTCCGCACGCGGAGGCCCAAGAACGTGCCGTCTTGGTCCAAAGCCAGTTCGGCCAGGGTGGAATTGTCCCGCGCATGGTCATCGGCGATATGCGCTTCGGAGCGTTCGCAGATCCATTTGACCGGCCGGCCGATACGCTTGGACGCCCAAGCGGTCAGCGGCATCTCCGGATAGATAGAGCCCTTCATGCCGAAGGAGCCGCCCATATCGCCGGTCACCAGGCTCAACTGGTTCTCGCCGATCTTAAACAGGTTCTTGGTCAGCGAGGTGCGGAACACATAGGGCCGCTGATGGCCCACATAAATGGTGTAGCCGTCCCGGCCCGCGTCATAGTGGCCGAGCGCGCCTCTGGGCTCCATCGTGTTGGCCGTGATACGGGGGATTTCGAACTGCTGGGTGACAATGTGATCCGCTTTCTCGAACGCCGCATCGACCGCCTCCGCATCGCCGACCGTGTAGAAAAAGCTTTCGTTCTCCGGCACGTCATCCCAGATGGCGGGCGTGCCGTCCTGATTGGCATTCGCCGTCGACATGACCACCGGCAGGGGCGTGAAATCGACCACCACGGCTTCCACCGCGTCCTTGGCCTGATCCACGGTTTCGGCCATCACCATCACCACCGGCTGACCCACATAACGGACCCGGTCTTTGGTCAGTGCCGGGCGCGGCGGGCGGTACATGTTGGAGCCGTCCCGGCGCTGGCGCGGCGAGCCGCCAATGATCTCGCCCAGACCGTCATCGGCATAATCCTGGCCGGTCAACACGGCAGCCACACCGGGCATAGCGGCGGCGGCGGTAGTGTCGATCGAATTGATCTCCGCATGAGCGTGAGGCGAGCGGAGGAACACCGCATACACCTGATAGGGCAGGTTGAAATCGTCCGTGTACTTGCCCTTGCCGGTCAATAGGCGCGGGTCTTCGGTCCGGGGGACTGGCTGGCCGGTTTCGATTTGCATGCTTTCCTCCGCTTAACCTAATTCACGCCCAAGAGGCTTACATGTTGAACAGCCGTTCGGCGTTGCCGTGCAGGATTTTCGCCTTGTCTTCACTGTTCAGCATCAGCCGCTCCATCCAGACCGGGCCCGGCTGGTTGGCGACAAATGGATAGTCGATGGCGAATAGGATATGATCCGTGCCCATCTCCTGGATGCAGCAAAGAAGCGCCGGATCGGAGAAGAAGCCGCTGGTGGTGATGTAGAAATTGTTGGTGAAGATTTTGCGGAACTCGACACCGTCATTGCCGGGCCGGTTCAACACATGATCGATCCGCCAGACCAGGAACGGCAGGGTCTCGCCCAAATGGCCGAGCACCACCTTCAGGTTCGGATGCTTGTCGAACACGCCGGACAGCACCATGCGGATGGCGATGGTCGCCGTTTCCATGGTGAAGCCCCAGCCGGCGTTCATAAAGCCCGGATACTTCTCCACATAGTCCTTGATATAGATATCGGCGACCGTAGGGTGCGGGTTGGCCGGGTGGATATAGATGGGGACGTCCAAAGCCTCGGCCTGGGCATAGATCGGCCAGAACATTTCGTTGTCCGGGAACAGCCGGTCGGGGCCGATCAGCCCGTGGATCATGGTACCTTTGAATCCCAGTTCCTCGACACTGCGCTTGAGCTCGTCAGCCGACGCCTGCGGATCCATGGTCGGCAGGTTGGCGAACGCGGAATAGCGGTCCGGATGCGCCTTTACAATTTCGGCCAGATGATCATTGGCCGCCTTGGCCACAGGTACAGCGGTTTCCGCGTCCATCCGCTGGGTCGACGGCGCGCCATGAGACAACAGCGCGACGTCGATGCCGCAGGCGTCCATGTCCTTCAGCCGTTCTTCACCGACCTCCAACAATTTATCCATGACCAGACCGCCCGTACGCGCATCTAAGCCGGTGTAATGCTTGATCATATCTTCATCGTAATAATGTTCTTCGATAGCGATGACTTTTTGACCTTCGAGAATGGCCATGTTCGTTTCCTCTCCTTGTGGCCCGGCCGGTGGCCGGATTTCGATGTTTTCTCCGTAGCGGAGTGTATTGCCCGGAAACGGCTCTGTCATGACATAGATGCACCCATCACGCGGAATCCCGCGCTAAGGGTCCGCCACAATTTGATTTATAGGGTTGGTATCCGATATGTTCGTGCTATCCTCCGGACTCATTGGCGACTGTGTGCCACGACACGGCCGGTGCCGATAACAAAACGATGTAATTCAATAACCTATCACCTTCTTAGGGAGAATATCATGTCGAAGAAAATCCTTCTCACCTTGGGAGCGAGCGCTCTGGCTGTTGCGGCCGTCAGCGTCTCTCAGCCCGTGTCCGCCGAAACCACCCTGCGCGCGGCCAGCTGTTTCCCGGTCGGCAGCCCGCCGTCCCGTCCGTTTGAACAATTGGTCAAGGACATCAATGCGGCCGGTAAAGGCACGGTTCAGATTAATCTGGTTGGCGGCGCGCCGGCCATCGGCAACTTCCTGACCATCACCCAGAAAATGTCCCGCGGCGCCTATGACCTGGTGGGCTGCACCGAGGCCTATATCGGCAACGTCCTGCCGGAAGCGCCGGTTCTGCGTCTGACCCCGAAATCCATGGCCGAGCTGCGCAGCAACGGCGGCATGGACTACATTTCCAAGCTGCTGGCCGAAAAGAACATCTATTATCTCGCCCGCCACTGGGATTTTGGCCAGTTCCACCTGTGGCTGTCCAAGAAGATCGACAAGCCGGATCTGACCGGTCTGAACCTGCGGGTGGCCCCGGTCTACACCGCGTTCTTCAAGTCCTTGGGCGCCACGGTGCAAAATGCGCCGCTGCCGAAGATCTACACGCTTATGGAAAACAACACGGTGCAGGGCTATGGCTGGCCGGGCGCGGGCTGGGTGCCGCCGTGGGCCAAGGTCACCAAGTACCGGGTCGATCCGGGCTTCTACACCGCGCCGCTGCACACGCTGTTCAACCTGAAGAAATGGGAATCCCTGGATGACAAGTCCAGGGCCATTCTGACCAGCATCAGCGCCGAGGCCGAGAAAAGCGCCGAACCCGGCAACGCCAAGCTGAAGGCGATCCGGGCCAAGGAAGATGCATTCCGCGCCAAGGCCGGCATGGAAGTCATCACCTTCTCCGGCGCCGACCGCAAGAAGTGGCTGGATGCCGCTTACGGCGCGGCCTGGCAGGAAGTCTTCGACCGCAGCCCGAAACACGGCAAAGCGCTCGAAAAGCTGTTCCGTTAAGAAACGGCTATGATCAATTGACGCGGAAGCAGGGACATACCCGGTTTCCGCGTCAATTTTTTTCGCCTAAAGTTCAGACCTCGATATGAAAGCGCAACTGGACAGATTCGAGACCGGCTTTATTTTGCTGGCGCGGTTTTTCGCCGCCATGGTGGCGATCTCCATCGGCCTGATCGCCGTGCTGATCCCGTTCAACCTATTTATCGTCAAAGCGGGCATCGGCAGCATCTGGTGGCTCAACGAGGGCATCGAATACATTCTTTATTTCGGCGTCTTCACCGGCGCGACCTGGGTGCTGCAGCAAGGCGCTCACGTGCGGGTCGATGTGATGACCACGGCGCTGCCGGAAGAGGCGGCGCGCAAGCTTGATGTCCTGATCAACATTTTTGGTGTGGTGCTGTGTATTTTACTCTGCGTCTACGGCATCCGCGCCGGCTGGATTGAGTATCTCGACCAGACCCTGCCGGACAAGGATGTCCGCATCCCCAACTGGATCGTCATTACCGTCTTCGCCTTTTCCTTCGCCATGCTGAGCATCGAGTTCCTGCTGCGTATGCGGAAAGAGCGGGTGCTCACGTTGGAAGACGACGACCCGGCCTCGGACGGAGGGTTCTGAGCATGGAATGGTATTGGGCCCTGATCCTAATGCTCGGCACCGTGTGTTTTTTTATGTTTATGGGCCTGCACGTGGCCTTCGCCTTTTTCGCCGCCAATGTTCTGGGCACGTTTTTGTTTATCGGCGGCGACGTGGGACTGGTCTTTATGCCGATCGAGTTCAACCGGTCCATCACCTTCGGCGTCGCGCCCATCGCCCTGTTCCTCCTGATGGGGGAAATCCTGCTGCACACGGGCGTCGCCTTTAAGGCCATCGGGGCCATCGATCGGCTGATCTCGAAGGTGCCGGGCCGGCTGTCTATTGTCTCCATTGTCGGTGGTACGGTGTTTTCGTCCCTGTCGGGCTCGACAATCGCCAATACGGCGATCCTGGGCTCGGTCCTGCTGCCGGAAATGATCCAGCGGGGCTACAAGCCCTCCATCGCCATGGGGCCAATCATGGCGGTCGGCGGCATCGCCATGCTGATCCCCCCCTCGGCCTTGGCCGTTCTGCTCGCCAGCATCGCCGAGCAGTCGGTGGCGCAATTGCTGATCGCCGGCATTATTCCCGGCATATTGATGGCGGTGCTGTTCTTCGCCTATGTGATCGGCCGCTGCTGGCTCGACCCGTCGCTAGCGCCCGGCTATGACCCGGATGAGAGCGGGCTGGAAAATCCAGTGACCCTGTCGCTGAATCTCGGCAGCAAGACGGTCTTTACTGCCAGCTACGACGGTGCGCTCAAGCGACCGCTCAACCGCATCCTGCCGTTTATTCTCTATATCCTGCCCTTGTTCGTGATTTTCATCGTGGTGGTCGGCAGCATCTTCTTTAAGCTGGCCGCACCCACCGACGCGGCGGCGCTAGGCTGCATTGCGTCCTTGGCGGCGTGTTATTTCTTCAAGCTCTTTAAGAACACCATCAAGATCAGCGGCATCGACGGCGCCGACTTTGGCTGGCGGCAGATTTGGAAATCCCTCATCGAGACCGCCAAGATCAACACCATGATCCTGTTCATTATTGCGGGCTCGCTGGTTTTTTCACAGGCGCTGTCCAATTCCGGCGCGACAGACGGATTGCTCAAGGCCGTCTCCGCCTGGGAGCTCTCCCAATTGCAGATCGTCATCATCATGGTGGCGGTGCTGTTGTTCCTGGGCGCGTTCATGGATCAGGTCAGCATGCTGCTCTTGACCATGCCGTTCTTCCTGCTGGGCAGCTCGTCCTTCCAAGCAGTGTTCCAGATCGACGTAATCTGGCTGATGGTGCTGATGCTGATCACTATGGAGATCAGCCTCCTCACCCCGCCCTTTGGACTCCTACTCTATGTAATGAAGGGGATCGCGCCGTTCCAGGTGACCCTGGGCGCCGTGGTGCGCTCCGCCCTGCCGTTTATCGCGATCGAGATGGCGGTGCTCGCGCTCCTGATCGCCGCCCCAGAAGTCGCCACTTGGCTGCCGAAACAGATTAATTAGGTTCGCGAAAGCGGCGGCATGACCACCACCCACGACACCCAATGGCAGTTCTGGATCGACCGGGGCGGCACGTTCACCGATATCGTGGCCCGGCGGCCCGACGGCGCTCTGGTGACCGAGAAGCTCTTGTCGGAGGACCCGGGCCGCTACACAGACGCCGCAATTGAAGGCATCCGCCGCTTACTTGAGCTTAACGACGGGGAGGCAATCCCGGCCGAGGCCATCCGCGCGGTAAAGATGGGGACCACCGTGGCCACCAATGCATTGCTGGAACGCAAGGGCGAGAAGACGCTGCTGGTCACAACCCGTGGGTTCCGCGATGCGTTGCGCATCGGCTACCAAAATCGCCCCGATCTGTTTGCGCTTGAGATCATCCTGCCGGAACAACTCTATTCGGATGTGCTTGAAGTGCACGAGCGGGTCGGTGCGGAGGGCGAAGTGCTGACGCCCTTGGACGATGCCCATGCTCGCGCCGGGCTGCAGGCGGCCTTTGATCAGGGCTATCGGGCGGCGGCCATCGTATTCATGCACGGCTACCGCTACACCGATCACGAGGCCCGCGTGGCGGCCATCGCGCGCGAGATCGGCTTTACCCAAATCTCCGTCTCCCACGAGGCGAGCCCGCTGATGAAGTTGGTGAGCCGGGGCGACACCACGGTGGTGGACGCCTATCTCTCGCCGATCCTGCGCCGCTATGTGGATCAGGTGGCCGGCGAGCTGGGCGACGCGCCGCTGATGTTCATGCAGTCCAACGGCGGGCTGACCGATGCGCGGCTGTTTCGGGGCAAGGACAGTATCCTATCGGGCCCGGCCGGCGGCGTGGTCGGCGCCGTGGGCACCTCGGCAATTGCCGGGTATGACCGGATCATTGGGTTTGATATGGGCGGCACCTCGACGGATGTGTCTCACTATGCTGGCACCTACGAACGCGCGTTCGAGACCCAAGTGGCCGGCGTGCGCCTGCGATCCCCGATCATGCAGATCCACACCGTAGCGGCGGGCGGCGGCTCCATCCTGTTTTTCGACGGCGCACGCTTCAGGGTGGGCCCGGACTCCGCCGGCGCGGACCCCGGTCCTGCCTGTTATGGCAAGGGCGGGCCCCTGGCGGTGACCGACGCCAATGTGCTACTGGGCCGCATTCAGCCGGAGCATTTCCCCAAAGTGTTCGGACCCGAGGGCAATGCGCCGTTGGATGTGGACATCGTCCGCCAAAAGTTCGCGGACCTGGCCAAAGAGGTCAGTCAGGCCACCGGGGAAGCCAAGACCCCGAAAGAAATCGCGGCCGGGTTCCTCACAATCGCGGTGGAAAACATGGCCAACGCGATCAAGAAAATCTCTGTGCAGCGGGGCTACGACGTGACCCGCTATGCGCTCACATGCTTCGGCGGCGCGGGCGGCCAGCATGCCTGTCAGATCGCCGATACGCTGGGGATGGAGACCATCTTGATCCACCCGCTAGCCGGTGTGCTGTCGGCTTATGGCATGGGTCTGGCCGAGGTTCGCGCTCTCCGGGAAGCGGCGGTGGAACTGGAGCTCAGCGCCGGCATCGCCAGTGAAATGAAGAGCGCCGTATCTGACTTGGAAGCCGCCGCCCAGGCCGAACTGGAAGACCAGGCTATCGTCAGCGACAAGATCGCTATTTCGCGGCGCGCCCGCATTCGCCTCGCCGGCACCGACACGCCGCTGGAGATCGACTTTAACGATGTTTCCGAAATGGAAGCGACGTTCCACGAGGCACATCGCCGCCAGTTCGGTTTTGCCGACACAGGCCGGGGCCTGATTGTCGAATCCCTCGCCGTGGAGGCCGCCGGCACCATGGACGTGCCGCCGGCGGTTGAGCTGCCGGCATCAACGGGCGGCGATCCGGAACCCCTGAGTAAAGCCGAGGCCTATCTGGACGGCGCGCCCGCCGAGACGCCGGTGTTTGACCGGGCCGCCCTTCAACCGGGGAACGAGATCACAGGCCCGGCCATCATCATCGATCCCACCGGCACCACGGTGCTGGAACCGGGTTGGCAGGCGGAACTCAATACTTACGGCCATCTGGTCCTGACCCGCGCTGTCCCCCGGCCCAAGCGCCAGGCCATCGGCACGGATGCCGATCCAGTCATGCTGGAGGTGTTCAACAACCTGTTCATGTCAGTGGCGGAGCAGATGGGGGCGGTACTGTCCAACACGGCGAGCTCGGTCAACATTAAAGAGCGGCTGGATTTCTCCTGCGCCATTTTCGACACCGACGCCGGACTGATCGCCAACGCGCCGCACCTGCCGGTGCATCTGGGCTCCATGGGCGAGGCGGTGCGCGCCGTAATCGACCAACGCCGCGCCACCATGAAGCCCGGCGACGTGTTCGCGCTCAATGCGCCCTATAACGGCGGCACCCACCTGCCGGATATCACGGTGATCACGCCGATCTTCGATGAGGCCGGGGAAGAGCTGTTGTTCTACGTGGCGTCCCGCGGCCACCACGCGGATGTGGGCGGCATCACGCCTGGCTCCATCCCGGCGTTCAGCCACACGGTCAAGGAAGAAGGCGTGCTGATCGACAATTTCCAACTGGTCAGCGAAGGCCGGCTGCTGGAGGACGATCTCCGCGTGCTGTTGGGCTCCGGCAAATATCCAGCCCGCAGCCCCGATCAGAACGTGGCGGATTTTAAAGCCCAAATCGCCGCCAACGAGAAAGGCATACAGGAACTCCGAAACATGGTGCAGATGTTTGGCCTCGACGTGGTCCGTGCCTATATGGGCCATGTGAAAGACAATGCTGCCGAAAGCGTGCGCCGGGTGCTGGATGCCCTGCCAAACGGGTCATTTAACCTGCCCCTGGATCACGGCGGCCAAATCAACGTGCACATAAGTGTCGATAAGACCCAGCGCCGGGCCACGGTGGACTTCACCGGCACGTCCGCCCAGTCGGACACGAACTTCAATGCGCCCAGCGCCATCTGCCGGGCGGCGGTGTTGTATGTGTTCCGTGTGCTGGTGCGGGACGACATTCCGTTGAACGACGGCTGCTTGGAGCCCATCGATCTGGTGATCCCAGAGGGCTGTCTGTTGAGCCCCAAGTATCCGGCCGCCGTGGTTGCGGGCAATGTGGAGACCTCCCAGGCGGTTACGTCGGCCTTGTTCGGCGCGACCGGTGTACTGTCGGCGGGCCAGACCACCATGAACAACATCACCTTCGGCAACGCGCGGCATCAGTACTACGAGACCGTCTGCGGCGGCTCCGGCGCGGGCGACGGCTTCAACGGCACCGATGCGGTGCACACCCATATGACAAACACGCGGCTGACCGATCCGGAGATACTGGAATCGCGCTTCCCGATCCTGCTGGAAGATTTCCATATCAAGGCCGGCAGCGGCGGTGTGGGCAAATATCACGGCGGCAACGGCGCGATCCGGCGGCTCAGGTTCCTGGAAGCCATGACCGCCTCCATCGTCTCCTCAAGCCGGGAGAACGCGCCGTTTGGGCTGAACGGCGGCGGCGCGGCCGCGCCCGGCAAAAACTATGTGGACCGCGTGGACGGCAGCCGCACGGAGATGAAAGGCGCGGATCAGTCGGAGCTCAATCCGGGGGATGTGCTGGTGGTGGAAACGCCCGGCGGCGGCGGCTTCGGCCAAAGCTAGGCGAAGTTACTTCGGCGGGTTTTCCAGCAGATCGGCCAGAAGCCGGCGGCGTGCGCTGACGTAAAGCAACACGGCAATGAACACGGCGGTTACCATCAACAGCGCATCCTGAAAACCCGCCAGGCTGGACAAAGCCCCCAGGATCATCGCGCCGGTCGGCAAGCCGCCCCGCATGACAATGCCCCATAGCCCCATGACCCGGCCCCGCATCTCGCCGCGAATAGCGGTCTGGATCAGCACCTGACCGTTGATGCTGGGATAGGTAATGGCGAATCCCATAGCGGCGGCGAGGCCCACGGCAATCCAGAAATCCTTGTTGTAGGCGAACCAAATCTGCAGCAGCACATCCACCGCCAGGAGCAAGATCATGATCTTGATCGCGCCTTTCACCTTGGAAAAATTCGCCACCGCCAAGGAGCCCAAAACGGCCCCAATGCCGGTCGCCGTCGTCAGGATCGTGAGCCCGTCCACACCCCTGTTAAAGATATCCTCGGAAATGCCGGCGAACAGCTCCCGGAACGGCCGCATGCAGAGCGCCGCCATCAGCATCAAAAACAGATAGGTCTGGAGCCCTTCGGTGTCGGCGATATAGCTGAGCCCCCGGCGGAAATCGTCAAAGAAACTGCCGCCCCTGGACCGGTTCTCCAGCGTCTCGTCGTTCAATTTGATCAAGGACAAGGCAATCAGATAGCTGAGGAAGGTGAGGGAATTAAAGGCGATGGCGTAGCCGTATTTGTCATTGGGCAGAATAAACGCAGCAAAGATCAGGGCGGCTACCATCGGCCCGATAAACTGCGCCAGATTAAACAGAGTCGCACTGATGCCGAGGGCCGCCGACAGGTCTTCGCGTGGCACCAGATTGGGCGCCATGCCGAGGCGTACCGGCGTCCAGAAGCCTTCAACCACGCCGCTCAGCATCATCAGGGCAATCAAAATCGGCAGAGTGATCTGATCGGTCAGGATCAGCACCGCCAGCATCCCGGCCACAATCATCGAGCCGATCTGAGTCAGTTTCGCCAGCCAAAGACGTTCCACCCTGTCCGCATAAGTGCCGGCCAAAGGCATCACGAAGACGGTCACCAATCCTTCGGCAAACGCCACCGCGCCCAGCCAGGCATAGGACTCGGTCAGCGACCAGGTCAGGCCCTGCACGGCTACCCGCTGCACCCACAGCCCGATATTGGAAAACCAGCCGAAGATGGCATAGAGCGTGTAGTCCCGGTGCCGTAGCGCGCGGCCCATGCCATGGGTCGATAGGAAACCGATAAGAGAATTCATGCGGCTCATGCGGCACGGGGATTAGGGTCCCCCTCCAAATCAGCGATCAAAGACTTCAAGCGCGGCAGAACGACGACAATCGCCGCCAGGCTGATGCACGCACCCAGCACGATCGGCAACTTCAGCCCGGTCCAAATGGACAAGGTTCCCATCAACAGCGCGCCGACCGCGGGGCAGGCCCGATAGGTCAACGCATAGATGCTCATCACCCGGCCTCGGATGGATTCATCCACGGCGTTTTGGATCAATATCTGCGAGCCGTTAGCGGTGATGGCCATGGTCACGCCGGCAACCGCCGCGCTGACCAGACCAACCCAAAAGATGCCGGTGCCGGCGAAAACGAACAGGGACAGGCACGTGATGGTCAGGGTGATCAACGAAATTTTGGTCAGGCCTTGAGCCCGGCCATGGTTGGTCAGCCAGAACGCCCCGATGATGCCGCCTACGCCGATGGCGGACACCAGCATGCCCAGCCTCTCGGCATCCCCGGAGAAAATCTCTTCGGTGATGCCGGGCATCAGTTCCATAAACGCCCGGGAGAACGTGGCGGTCACCATGATCAGCAAAATCATCGGTCCGATGCTGGCGTGACCGGCGGCATAGCGGAGCCCCTCTAAGATCTCCGCCACCAACCCGGACCGGCGATGAGAGCGGGGCTCCGTCGTGTTCAATTCAATATAGCTCAGGCCGACGGACAGGATCGCCATCAGGAAAACGGCGATGGTGAATGAGATCGAGACACCAAGCCTGGCGAGAACAATACCCGCCAGGGCGGGACCGGCGAACCGGGTGACGTTGTAGAGCGCGGAGTTCAACCCCACCGCCGAGGTCAGGTCTTCCCGCGGCACCAGATTGGGCGCGATGGTCATGCGCACCGGTAAGTGGAAGGCCTGAATGATGCCTTGGACCGTCGCCAGGATTACTAGCCACCAAATATTGATCAAACCGGTATAGGTCAAAATGGCCAGCAGCGCCGACACGGCGACCATCATCAACTGCAGGAATTTCAGTAGCTTCAGCCGATCGACCCGGTCCACTAACGCGCCGGCCAAGGCTACCAGAACGAACAGCGGGGCAGACTCGGCGAAAGCGATCGCGCCGACCCAAAAAGCCAGCTCGGTAAGTTGATAGGCCAGATACCCGACGGTCAGACGCTGAAACCAGATACCCATCATGGACCCGAAATTGGTCAGGCAGAAAATCCGGTAATCCCGGTGGCGCAGACCCCGGCCGATGCCGGATTCCATGAAACGCTCCGAAAATGTCTGTTTTTGCGTCATTGGTTACTGCCGCCACAATCCTGACACGATCCCGCGATAGGGTCACATTACTGTAAATCTGTCCCTGCCCTGAGAGGCGGTGCAAGAGCGGCCGAGGCCAAGTCATTTTCCAATAGGGAAAGCGGCGAACCGCCAGTGCAAACGATAGCCCTCCGTTGGTATCCGAACAACATTATTGTGATCACCACCACAGACAAACCGTAGGATTTGATCCAGCATGCCCCGCACTCTAATATCGTCCGCGGCCTGCCCATTACCCCCGTTGAGGAAACATTTGTGAAGAAGCTTTTGATCTCGATCGTTTTGGTTCTTGTGGCGTTGGCCGGCGCCGTGATTGCCGCCCCCAACTTCGTCGACTGGAACAAATACCGGGATGAGATTACTAGCCGGGTCAAGGACGCGACCGGCCAGGATATTGAGATACGCGGCGACATCAAAATTGCCATCCTCCCGTCGCCGGCTGTGGTGGTCGAGGATGTTCATGTGGCGAATGTAGAGGGGGCCTCGGACGCGGATATCGTGTCTCTCGGTTCTCTTGAGGTCCATGTCGCACTCGCGCCGCTGGTCAACAAGAACCTGCAGGTCATCCGCATCAAATTGGTGAAGCCGGTGGTCAATCTGGAAATTTTCACCAAGGACCGGGCCAACTTTGACATTTTCACAAACCCGCCGGCTAAACCTGCGGCAGGCGGGGTGACGCCGCCGGCCAACCCCGCACCTTCAGGCAATACGTCCGCCACAGGTCTGCCCGCCGATGTGGGCGGCTTTGCGCTCAGGGTTGATAGTTTCGTCGTCGAAAACGGGTCCCTGAACTACCGGGACCGCACGTCGGGCCAGGTTGAACAGGTCAAAAGCCTGAACGGCCGGTTCCGCATGGTCTCTTTGAACGGCCCCATGGATGCAGAAGGCAGCGTCGTGGTGCGCGGCATCCCCCTTAGTTTCTCCGCCGATATAGGCGAGATCGTGGAAAAGCGGACCCTGCCGTTCCGCCTTGCCGTCACGGTCATCCCCGGCGATGTCAAAACCCGATTTAACGGCGCGGTCAGCGGCATCGATAAACAGCCGCGGCTGAAGGGCCAACTGGCCATCGACGGGGCCAACTTACGGGAATTTGCCGCCGGCGTGGCCGATGGCGCAGCCCTGCCGGACATGCTGGCCAAACCGTTCAGCCTGCTGGCCAACGTCGCCGCCACGGAAAAACTGGCTGAGATGAGCGGGCTGGGTTTCGAGCTCAACGGCTCCAAGGGCACGGGCCGGGTCAGTTTGGAGATGGGTAAAACCATCGACCTGGATGTCGGCCTGACGCTCAACAAATTTGATCTGGACCGGCTGCTCGCACCCGCCCCCGCCGCGCCCAAGACCGGCAAACAAGACGCCGCTGCGACGGCTACGGATCAGGGGCAGGCATCGTTGAGCCTGGGCGCCCGGCCGTCAGCGGTGAAACCCGCCTCAGGATCGACAGGTTTGGCGGCGCTGCCGGCCAATCTGAACGCCACCGTCAATCTCGGCATTGAGGCCCTGACCTATAACCGGCAAGCCATCCGTCAGGCCAAGTTCAACGCGGACCTGTCGAACCGGGAACTGACGCTCAACCAGGTTTCGGCGCTCTTGCCCGGCAATTCGGACGTGGCTTTGTTCGGCTTTGTCTCACAGGACGGCGATAAGGCGCAGTTCGACGGGTCGGTTGATTTCTCCACCAACGACCTGCGCTCACTCCTGGACTGGGCGGGCGTGAAGGTAGACGGCATTGCTCAGGATCATCTCCGCAAGCTTTCCATCGCGGCCAAAGTCTCCGGCAATCCGGACAGTGTCTCCCTCACCGAAATTCAGACCCAGGCCGACAATACGAAACTGACTGGCGCGGCGACGGTCGCGCTCCGCGCCCGGCCATCCATCGGCGCCAACATCGCCATTGACCGGGTCAATCTGGACGCTTATCTGCCGAAAGCCGCCGCCCCGGCAGCGGTATCAAGTTCGAAACCGTCCCCCTCGGCCTCCGGCGCACAGCCCGCCAAGCCGGCCGCTGCGGCTCCTGCCGCCAATCCGCTGGCCGTCCTCGGCGCTTTGGGCGGGGTCGACTTCAATCTCAAGGCCAAGCTGGGCAGCCTGACTTTCCAGGATCAGCGGGTCAGCGGCATTAGTGTCGATTCAATCCTGGTCAACGGCGACCTGACTTTCAAGGACTGCTCGGTCCGCAACTTCGCCGGGGTGAGCGCCAAGGTCAAAGGCGGCATCACCGGACTACGGTCTACCGGTGGCGCGCCCGATCCGGCCTTCAAGGATTTCAATGTTTCCCTCTTCGGCAAGTCTCTGGCGCGACTGTTCAAGATCAGTGGCATCACCCCGCCGGTGTCGCCGGCCAAACTGGGTCCGGTTTCGGTTTCCACCACCCTGAACGGAAAGCCCGCCGAGCTGCGTCTGGCCTCTTTGGTGAACGCCACCGGTGGACAGTTTTCCATGAACGGGACGGCGAGCGGGCTGACCGGACTGCCCACCTTCAACGGCCAAATTCGGCTCACCCACAAGGACTTCGACCGGGTACTGTCTCTGCTGAACGTAGTTTACCGTCCGGCCTCGGGCAAGTTCGGTCCGATCGATGTGGCCGGTAAAATTTCCGCCAATCCGGGCGGCGTCGCCATGACCAGCCTGGCCGGTGAAGCGGCCGGGGTGAAGTTCGCGGGCGACGCCGGCGTACAGTGGCTGGGTCCCCGTCCGGCCATCACCGCCGATCTGAAGACCGGCACCCTGAATATCAATAACCTGCTACCGAAGACCAATACGGCTAAACGATCAAGCGGAACCCGCGTCGCGGCATCCTCGAATTCACGAAGCAGCCGCCGCGCCTCGGCTCCAAGGGAAGGTGGACGCTGGTCGACGGAGCCCATTGATCTCTCCGCGCTGATCACGTTTGACGCCAATGTGGGCCTCTCCTCGCCCAAGGTCATCTATGACAAGGCGAGCGTGGAAAACCTCATCCTGGCCGGCGTATTGAAGAACGGCATCCTGGATGTGCGCCGGCTTACCGGCAACATGTTAGGCGGCGACGTAAAAATGGACGCCAAGGTCATCGCCTCCCAAGGCAGCGGTCAGTATCAGACCCGGTTCTCCGTCTCCCGGCTGAGCGTACCGGCGGCGCTCACCGTCTACGGCAACCGTTCCTTGAAATCCGGCACCATGGAGCTGGTGGGCGATTTCCGCACCAGCGGGCGCTCCGAAGCGGATATGATCGCGGCGCTCAACGGCAACGGCTCCCTGGCCCTCACTAATATTGATGTTAGTTCCGGCGCCGCCAAAGGTTCCTCCTTCTCCGGCGTCACGGGTCTCTTGGGCTCCCTCTACGGATTTGCCAGGAAGCTCGGCGGCAAGACCGGCCGGGATGTGGCTGATCTTCGCGGCAATTTCCGGATGGACAAGGGCATCGCCAGCTTCGACGATTTGACCCTGGTCTCCGGCATCGGCAACGGCTCCGCCAAGGGCGTCGTCGATCTGGCCAATTGGCAAACCAACACCTCGGGCCAGCTTCAGCTCTCTGACAATCTGGTACTCCAATTGCTGACGAAGTCGTCGGGCCCCCGGCTGATCCCGTTCCAGGTCTCGGGCCGCATGGATGCCCCGAACGTCAAACTGGACACCAGCGCGTTCACCAGCGGCATCCGGGTGCCGGGTGTGCTGGACAAGAAGATCGAGAAGCTCAAACAGAAGAAAGGCGTGGGCCAGGTTCTGAACAAGATTTTCCCCGGCGCTCAACCCGCACCGGCGGCCACCCAAAGCGGTTCCTCAACCGGCGCGCCGCCACCTCAGCAACCGCCACAACAAGAACCGACCCAGCAAAAGATCAAGCCGGAAGATGTTCTGAAAGGAATACTCCGGGGGCTTACTCGCTGACGTCTTGCCCCTGGGCCCATTTGGCGACCCGGTCGATCCAAAAAGCTTGCGGCGTATAAAAAAGCCCGTGGCCCTCACCGGTTTTCAAAACGATTTCCCGAAATTCGGTATGACTGGCCTGGGATATCGCCGCATCATAGGAACCGGAAATCTCGTCTTCGGCATCATACATGCTTAAAAAAAAACCGCCCCTGAATTTGTGGGCCAATCCGCTGAGCAACCCGCCGAAACCGCCGGCCGAATTGTGGACCCACCCCGCAGCCGGCCAAATTGACGAAATTCACTTTGGGGTTCTGAATTTGGGATGAGGCAATCAGCGTCATCATGCCGCCCTTCGAATGCCCGCCCACGGTAATTTGAGTTGCGGGCACCCCGGCGCTGAAAAGCTGTTTGACGAGCTGAGCCACGCCCGCGGTATATGCCGGCGGACGCACTCGGTCCTCCCGCACTTCGCCGATGACTTACAGCCCCTTGGCTCGAAAGGCATCGAGAATTTCGTCAAATTCGTGGCGCTTTCCGTATTTAGGATGTTCCCTGCTCTGGCCGTGCATTTCCGGCCATCCCCCATGCAAATAAATCAGATAGCGTTTCGCCGGATCAATTTTGGCGGGCAATTGACCCTGGGCGGAAACAGGCGCCGATCCGGACAGGATCCAAGCGACGGCAAACAGGTTCAGCAAAACAACGCGTGTTAAAACATGCATGTTCTCCTCCTCCTATTTTAAAGGTGGGGACTCTTTAAGCGCGGTCAAGACGTAAACCCGTAAGGCGCTCGACAGATTGCCGGAGCGGGCGTCATCGATCTCCGCCACCAGCTTGCCCAGGGAAAGTCCACGCCGGGCGGCGATCAGCTTTAACTCGCGCCAAAACGCGTCTTCCAGGGAAACGCTGGTCCGGTGACCGGAAATCAAAACCGAATGCTTTCGGATCGTGCTGGGATCATCCGCCATCGGACACGCGTCGTCGGCCTTACGTCAGCCGCCAGGCGGTCAGCGCGCCGACAAGCGCGCCGTTGAGCAGGCAGGCGACACCAAACAGGTACAGCCCCCGGCCGACATCCCGGGGCGTCGCCATGGCGGTGCCGTCGCCGATCCAGGATTCATGGACGTTTTCCTGGGCAAACCTTCGCGGCCCGGCCAAGGTCAGGCCCAAGGCCCCGGCCATCGCCGCCAACGGCCAGCCGATATTGCGGGACCGGTGCTTGCCCGCATCCCGGAACATGATCACCAGTGATTTTGCCGGGCTGACCGTGGGCACAAACAATGACGCGACCAACACGAACAGGCCGGACAGCAGCGCCGGTACAAATAGCAAAATATCGTTAAGCCGCGCCGCGGTGAATCCGAACGCCCGGTACTTCACCGTCTTTCGGCCGATCCGGCTATCGAGAATGGAATTCGCCTTGAAAATCAAAAGGCCGGGAAAGCCGAAGAGCACATACCAGAACACCGGGCCCAACACGCCGGCGGCCAGAGTCTCCGCGCAGGCTTCGATCCCGGTACGCGCCACATTGTGGGCGTCCATTTTTTCCACCGACTCGCTGGTCAGCGGCGCCAGGGATTGCCGCGCTGTTTCCACCCCGTCGTCCCGGAGCGCCTTACCGATCTTCCTGACCTGGGCGTAGGTGCCCCGCTGGTCGATCAACATCATGATCAACAGCGCTTCGAAGGCCCAGAACATGGGGATCGTCTGAGACAGAAACGCCACCGTCCAGCCGAATACCACGCAGACCAGCACTAGCAGGAGAGTAAAAACCGCACCGCGCACCGCCCGGTCGGTCTGTGACCGGGTTTCCCGGTTCAGTTTGCGATCGCACCAGTCGGCGTAAGCAGTCAGCAGCCGCATCGGATGCACGCTCAAGTCCTTCAGCGCGTTCCATTGACCCGCATAGGCCTCGACCACCATCGCCAGCAACAGCAAAATCAGCGGATCGAAGCCGCCCGGCCGGTCCATAATGCCGAACAGTCCCATGGCGGCAGAATGAGCGGGATACGGCCCGCCGTCAATCTTCTGGCTGGTCTTGATCACCCCGGCAGAGCAACGTAAGAGTGGGCGCGATTGGAGAGACGTTTCATCATGCCGATCCGCAAAGCTATTCTCGTTCTAGGGCTGGTGATCCTGTTGGTCGCCGGCGGCCTGTCGACCGTGTTGTGGCTCGGCGGCGGTAATATGGCCGGCAACGATCAGATCATGGTGGTCAACAAGGGCAGCCGGCCGAACGAGAATGCTTCCTCTGCGCCGCCCGTGGGCGGGCCCTTCAATCTGATCAATGGCGACGGAAAGCTTGTATCCAACGAGGACTTCGCCGGTCAAAACATGCTGATCTTCTTCGGCTTTACCCATTGTCCGGACGTCTGCCCGCAAACCCTGTCCACATTGACCCGCGCGTTGGAGCTAATCGGCGATGATATCGACAAAGTGCAGCCGGTCTTCGTCACGGTCGATCCGTTGCGCGACACGCCGGACGTGGTGAAAGCCTATGTAGCCGATTTTCATCCCAAGCTGATCGGGCTGACCGGCACTTCCCGGCAAGTGAGCGCCGCCATGCGCGCCTACCGAATCTATGCCGCGAAAATGGGCGATGAGCTTCACATCAAATCCGATTACCAGGTGGACCACACATCCATCACCTACCTGATGGGACCCGACGGGGCGTTCAAGACCTTCTTTTCCTTGGGCGATTCCCCGGACTCCATCGCCACGAAGCTTCGTTTAAATCTTTAACTGGGCAAGTCCCGACCGGCCGGTGTAAACAGGACCCATGTCTTCGGGCCCCTCACAACCGTCTGCCGCCAGCGATGCGGACGACGTTCCTTTCTGGAAACGGAAGTCCCTTAAGGACATGTCCCTGGACGAGTGGGAATCCCTTTGCGACGGCTGCGCGCGCTGCTGCCTGCACAAGCTGGAAGAAGAAGACACCGGCGAGGTCTATTACACCGAGGTGGCGTGTTCGCTCCTGGATATCGGAAGCTGTCACTGCAAGGATTATGTAAACCGCACGCTGCTGATCAGCGATTGCGTGGAACTGACGGCCACCAATCTCAGCGGGCTCAAATGGCTGCCGCCCAGTTGCGCTTACCGGCTGCTCTACGAGGGCAAGGATTTGTACTGGTGGCATCCGCTGGTTTCCGGCGATCCTGACACCGTGCATCAGGCCGGTATATCCGTGCGCGGGCGCGCTATTGCGGAGGAAGACACAAACGATATCGAGGACCATATCGTCGACTGGCCCGACCAGATCCCGAACAGTCCGAAACCGGAGGAATGAACGTCCGGTGACCGAACAGATCATACGGATGGATATCAAGGGCCGGGTCATCCCGGTCCGGCTGCGCCGCAACAATAAGGCGCGGCGGATCATCCTGCGGGTGGATCAGGACATCGACGGCGCGGTGCTGACCCTGCCCCGCCGGGCGGCGGAAGCCGAAGCCCTCGCGCTATTGAAAGCGCAGTCATCGTGGCTGCTCGACCGGCTCGACGGGATGCCGCCTCGGGTGCCGTTCGCCGACGGCGCCGTCATTCCCATTCTAGGCGACGGTCATTTGATCCGGCACGTGCCCGATCTCCGCGGCGGCGTGATTCGCGAGGCTGGCGACATTAAAGTCTCCGGCCGGATCGAACATCTCCCCCGCCGGGTCCGGGATTGGGTGCGCAAGGAAGCGCGGGCCGCTATCGAGCCCGTCGCCGACGAATTTGCCCGCCGGCTTGATCTTAGGTTCGCGAAGATTTCCGTGCGCGACACCAAGTCCCGCTGGGGAAGCTGCGCTGCGTCTGGCAACCTGTCCTTCAGCTGGCGGCTGATCATGGCGCCCCAACGGGTGCTGGACTATGTGGTGGCTCATGAAGTGTCCCATCTGGCGCACATGAACCACGGCCCAGCCTTTTGGCGCACGGTAGCGAGCCTCGATGTGGAGACGGACCGGGCCCGCGAATGGCTCAACCGGGAAAGCGCCCGGCTCCATCGGATCGGCTCTTAATCAGGTGGCGCAAGCTTCGGATAGCGCGCTCAATATGGGATGACTAAAGTATGCCCATGAACAAGATCAGCACCCCACGCCAATCCCCGCACGCCGACACGGTTCGCCGCGTTTGCGAGATCATCAATGCGGCGGAAGACGGCGCGCCCACCCTGGCCGAGCTTGGCCGGGCGGTGGACCTCAGCCCCTATCATCTGCAACACATTTTCAAGAAAGCGACCGGCATGTCGCCCTGGGACTATGCGGACTCCCGGCGGGAAACCCGGCTGAAGGAAGAGCTCCGCAAAGGATCGAACGTCACCGACGCCATGTATGAGGCCGGTTTCAGCGGCCCTAGCCGGCTCTGCGAAAACGCCAAGTCCCGCCTGGGCATGACGCCGGCCAGTTTCGGCAAAGGCGGCAAGGGCGCGGTCATTTCCTACGGGTTCGGTCAGTGTAGTATCGGCCACGTCATCGTCGCCGCTACCGAGCACGGAATTTGCTTCGTCGGATTCGGTGACTCGGAGCCGGATCTGATCGGCGAGTTGGCGGCCGACTATCCGGCGGCGGAGCTGCGGGAAGACGCGGACGCGGTTTCGGCACTGATCGATGTCGTTGCGGCGCTAACCGATCACGGCGCCGCGCCGGCCATCGACGTCGCCATAGACGTTCAGGCCACGGCGTTTCAGCGGCTGGTCTGGGATACGCTCCAATCCATCCCCGCCGGCCAGACCATGACCTACGGCAAAATCGCCGAAGCCATCGGCAAGCCCAAGGCAGCCCGCGCCGTCGGCTGGGCCTGCGCCACCAATCCGGTCTCCATGGTCATCCCATGTCACCGGGCAGTAGGCTCGACCGGCGCGCTGACCGGTTATCGTTGGGGCACGGCACGAAAAAGTGCCCTGCTCCGCTCGGAGCAAGGGCGCTCTCCGTAAAGAAGATTACGGGTTACTTGTCTTTGGAAACTTGATCCACACCCGCGCCGGCGGCAATCGCGCCACCGCAGACCAGCAGAGCCGGCGGGAAGAAGGCAATGGCGACGCCGCACGCGGCAACACCGGTGCTCACACCAGGATTTTCCTTCACCGTCTCAACGGATTTATCCACGGCATTTTCGACCATGCCTTTATCGTTCATTTCCTTTTTGGCGTGGCTCGCCGCGAAACCCTGGGAAACGAAGCTAATCATCGCAAGGGCGGCAACCGTCATCGTAAGAAAGCGCATATTCATCTCTCCGAAGTCACTAAAAATGTTTAACCTAGAACGCCTGCGACCAGTATAGCCGAAAACATCCCGTTTGGGCCAACACCTATTCAAATCTGCAGGTCTAATGTCCGGTGCAGCCGGTCAGCGGCGGTTTTGGCGAACCGCACATGCTGGGTCTTCCTACGGGCGGCATTCATGGATACGACCGGCGCCTCCCGCAAGACCGCGGCATTGTAGGCATCCGCGATGATAATCCCGCAGTCCTCCGGCAGAATTTCCACCGGGAACCCGTTGGCCACGGCGAAATAGAGTTGATCGCCAAAGGGCTGATACTCCGGCCATTTGTTATCGGCCTTAAAATCCGGCACCGAGGATTTCACCTCGACAATGACGAATCGCCCGCCCTTGTCCAAACCGATTACATCCACCCGCCGGTTGGTTTTCAGTTTAAACTCGGTCAGCGGACTGTAGCCCAGATTGCGGAGATACCGGCAAACTCCGCGCACGATGTCATCGGCGGCGAACGGTCCCAGGACCGGCAAATCCTCCTCATATTCGAATTTGTTCATGAAAAGTTCTCCCCTAACCCTTAGCTATACGATAGAACAAGCCGCGAACGCAAGTTTCCTGGAAACACCGGCGGCCTTGGCCTACTCTACCGCCATGACCGAGGCCATCCTCCAACAATCGCAGCAGACCCTAAGCCGCACCACGGACGGCCAGGGGCTCTACGAGATGACGCGGGAGATCAGCGATTGGACTGAAGGTCAGGACATCGAGACCGGTCTGCTGACCCTCTATTGCCGGCATACGTCCGCATCTTTGGTAATCCAGGAAAACGCCGATCCTGACGTGATGCGGGACCTGCAATCCTTCTTCAAGGCCCTGGTGCCCGAAGATACGTCCCTCTACCGCCATTTGGCGGAAGGGGCTGATGATATGCCGGCCCACATCAAAGGCGCGCTGACCGCCACCTCCCTCGGTATCCCTGTAACCGATGGCCGGCTGGCACTCGGCACCTGGCAGGGCATTTACCTGTTCGAACACCGGTTCCGGCCTCATCGGCGGGATATCGTCCTGCACCTCCAGGGAACCTGACCCGGTGGCCGATCCTCTGCGCGAAAAGTTGGAGGCCGGGTTGCACCGTCATCAGTCGGGCGACCTGGCCGGTGCTGAAGACATCTACCGCGAGGTGCTTTCCGCCGATCCCGATCATCGCGACGCGACCCATTTCCTGGGGCTCATCGCCTTGCAGCAAGGTGCGGTGGATCTGGCGATCGACCTCATCGAGCGGGCGATTGCCTTGGCCCCGGACCGGCCCACTTTTCACACCAACTTGGGCGCGGCGCTTCTCGCCGCCGGAAATGATGCGGGCGCCCTGGCCGCTTACCGGGAGACTGTCCGCCTGGAACCAGATAATCCCGACGCGCTACAAAACTTGGGCAGCCTGTTGGGCAAGACCCGACAATTTAAGGAAGCGGAGACGGTGTTGCGCCAGGCGCTGACCCACCGGCCCGACTTTCCCGAAGCCCTCTGCACCCTGGCGGCCGCGCTGAACGGGCTCAACCGGGCGAATGAAGCGGCGGAAGCGGCACGCCGCGCCACCAAGCTGTCACCCGGTCTTGCCGACGCCTGGACCAATTTGGGCAACGCGTTGGAAAGGCTGAAACAGCCGGCGGACGCCGAAGCCGCCCACCGTCGGGCGATTGAGGCTGATCCGGCCGTCGCTCTGCCCCACTACAATCTGGGGAACCTGCTGAACGATAGCTGGCGCACGGAGGACGGGATCAAGGAACTCCGCACCGCCCTGGAGATTGATCCGGACTATACGCCGGCACAGGGCAATCTCTTGCTCAATCTGTTGTACGTGCCGGACCAGACCGAAGAGACCCTGTTCTGGGAACATACCCGCTGGATGTCCAGACAGCCTGCGACCGGAGGAACAAACCACGCGAACGATCCGGACCCCAATAAACGGCTCCGCATCGGTTATGTCTCACCGGATTTCCGCACCCATTCCTGTGCCTACTTTCTTGAACCCCTGCTTACAGCGCACGACAAGGAAGCCGTCGAGATATTCGCCTACGCCAATGTGGAACACAAAGATGAGATGACCCGTCGGTTGCGGTCCCATACCCACCATTGGCGGGATATTTGGGGATTATCTAATGAGGCAGCCGCCGATCTGATCCGGGAGGACGGGATCGATATCCTGGTGGACCTGGCCGGACACAGCGCCAACAACCGCTTGGGCCTGTTTGCCCTAAAACCCGCGCCGGTACAGGTGGCTTGGCTCGGCTATCCGGCCACCACGGGATTGGACGGGATCGGCTACCGGCTTACGGATGACATCGCCGATCCGCCGGGCGAGGCGGATCAATGGCACTCGGAAGAGCTGATCCGGCTGGAGGGCGGCTTTCACTGCTATGAGGGGCCCGTTGACGCGCCCGAGATCGCGCCCCTGCTGAATCGGGGCGCCGGCGGAATCACCTTTGGGTCGTTCAATAATATTTCCAAAATCACACCGGCGACGGTCTCCGTCTGGGCGAAGATTCTGACGGGCGTCCAAGGATCAAGACTGATGCTGAAAGGCCGGATGCTGGATCACGAGATCGCGCGTGACCGGCTGCGCGCCGCCTTCGAAGATTGCGGTGTTTCAGCGGACCGGCTGGACCTGCGCCAGTGGATCCCCCGTGATCAGTCGCCCTTGTCCCTCTATGACGAGGTGGATATTGCGCTAGATACCTTTCCCTACAACGGCACCACGACGACCTTCGAAGCCCTCTGGATGGGGGTGCCCGTGGTCTCCATGACGGGTAGCCGCCATGCGGCGCGGGTCGGGGCGTCAATTCTTCAGAATATCGGCCTGCCGGAGCTGATCACAGAAACCGAAGAACAGTACGTGGCGACAGCGATCAATCTCGCCGGCAAGGCAGACCAGCGGGAAACGATGCGGCTGGTGTTGCGGGACCGCCTGAAAACCTCGTCTTTAGGCGACGCGGCGAGCTTTGCCGCCAAGATGGAGGTCGCGTACCAGAACATATGGCAATCATGGTGCCGAAAAGCATAGGGTGGCTCCCGGATCGCTGAATTTTTGCCCATATTTTGGTAATTCCCCGTGATTACGCGCGGGATCACGAAATTTCAAGGGAGAGTAATCCTCTTGCCGGCCCTATTTTTTGACGAATGGTTATGAGCACATCCGCCGCCGCCCCTGATCAAAGCACCGGCGCCCACGCCGATGACAAATGTCTGGCGGGTGCTGGTCATCGACGAAGATATGGGCGTGCATGCGGAAGTTGGGAGGGCGCTTCGTGCACTGAAAGTCACTGACATTCAAAGCGCCACCTCGACCCAGCAGGCGCTTTCCATGCTCAGCCAATTCCGGGCCAATCTTATCATTCTGGATATCCAGATCAGGGTTGCGGCCGGGCTGAACTTCCTGCGCATGCTGCCCGCCGGTCAGACTGAAGCCGACAGGCACATGCCGGTGGTAGTTATCGCTCGCAACATGGATCAGGAGCTAGGGCAGAAGTCCTGTGACTCGGGCATTCACAATTTTATTCGTAAGCCGCTCGTGGCGGAAAATCTATAGAAACGCCTGGCGTCCACGCTAAAGAAGCCAACACGGCTGATCGCCGCCGCCAAACCGATGTCGGCCACGGTGGAATCCCCGACGGCCAAGCCACAGGCGAAGGCCAAAACCGGCGGCGGCATTGAGGCGGCAGCCCCGGCCAAGACAAAGAACGACAAGGACAGTTGGCAAGACGCGCTGGGCGATGCCCAGAAGAAAGCGAAAGCCAACGAGGACCTCGGCATTGATGTGGCGGCGGTTGTTTCCGGTCACGAAGCCTGGCTGGCCAGCAAGGGCGCTCAGGGTGAGAAAGCGAGTTTGAACAAAGCGGAACTGGCCGGGGCCGATCTGTCGGGGGCCAATCTGGCCAGTGCCAATATGCGGGACGCCGACCTGGAAGGGGCGAACTTGTCGGCGGCCAACTTGTTGGATGTGGATTTACGCAGCGCCAACATTTGCGCCGCTCAGTTGAAGGAAACAACCCTCGATAACGCCAAACTACGCCATGCGGAAATGAAGGGCGCGATTCTGCTGGAAGCCGGGCTGAAGGGCGCGGATTTCAAGGGCGCGAACCTGCTCAGCACCGATATCCGGGGCGCCAAGCTGATGGGCGCGAACTTGACGCAGAAACAGATTGATCAAGCGCGGGGCGATGAGACCACGGAACTGCCCCCCGGTCTTTTCATCAAATAAGAAATATAGCTGGCCGACTACTCGGCCGCCGAGTTGCTCTCATGCACCCAGGAAGCGTGGTGCTGGACGGTCTTGGTCCGTTGCCATTCCTCGAGCATGTCCGGCGCGGTGGAGCGCAATTTTTCCATCATCTCCGGCGTTTCCGTGCGCAGCGTCAATTCCAGCCGGTGGCCGCTCGGGTCATGGAAATAGATCGACCGGCAGAAGCCATGATCGGTCGGACCGATGACATCCACGCCAGCATCAATCAATGCCTGCTTGCGTTCCAGCAACTCCTCTTCGCTTTCCACCACCAGGGCCAGATGCTGAACCCAGGCCGGCGTGTTGGTGTCTACCATGGCGGGCGGGGATTCCGGCACCTCGAAGAAGGCGACGCACCCACCATCCTTCATGGCGAAGAAAATGTGCATGTAGGGGCATTTCTCGCCCGTAGACGGCACCGTGTCCTCGGACACGGCCGCATAGTATTCGAGCCCCAAAATATCGGTATAAAATTTCGCCGTCTCGCCCGCGTCGGTGCAGCGGTAAGCGACGTGATGCAGCATTTGAACAGCCATGAGAGCCTCCTTCCCGCTATCGGTCGTGGCCCAATCCTACGCCTTTCCCCCACCTTCACGCAAGAAAGCGCTGCGAAGGCCTTGAGTCCAACGCTTACCCCTTCTACCAATAGGTCCCCATGACCGACCGTATCGAAATTTCCCGCGAACTCGTTCAATCGGGCGAGTTGGAGCGTATCGTTAAGGAATACGAGCGCGAGGGAAACTTTACCCTGATGGACCCGGACGAGCGGGACGCCACCCGCCATCGGCTTTTGGCCGACCTGACGGAAGACGAAGATGTCTGGCTGTTCGCTTACGGCTCACTCATCTGGAATCCGACCATCGAGTTTCTTGAGAAACGCGCAGGCACGTTGCACGGATTTCACCGGCAATTCTGTTTGAAGACCCTGATGGGCCGGGGCACGCCGGACAATCCGGGCCTCACCCTGGCGCTGGAACCGGGCGGGGAATGCTGCGGCATTCTGTTCCGGGTCGCCGCCGCCGAGCGGGAGCAGGAGCTAAAAATCGTCTGGGGGCGGGAGATGCTGTCCGGCGCCTACCGGCCCCAGTGGGTCGAGGTCGAGACGGAGCAGGAAACAGTGCGCGCCATCGCCTTCACCATGAACCACGACTATCCAAACTACACCGGCCCCTTGCCGGAAGAGCACATCGTCAACACCATGGCGACGGCCATAGGACCCTTGGGCGGCTGTTGGGAGTATTTGTTTCAAACCTGCGAGCATTTGGCCGATAATGATCTGGACGACAGCCACCTGACCCGGCTCAGGGAACTGACCTTGGCTCATCCGGGGTTCATCGGCCGGGACCAAGTGGATCGAGACGGAATATAGTTCGGGGGACAAAATGGCAGGCGCAAATCCCATTGACGGCTTTCAGGTCGATCCGGCGGAGATCAAGTATCTCGGCGAGGACCTGCAGCGCCCGGAATGCATCCTGGCCAAACCGGACGGCACGCTCTGGGCCGCCGATGCCAGAGGCGGCGTGGTGAAGCTCAGCGCCGACGGCAGCCAGGAAATCATCACCCAGAATCACGGCGGCGCCTTTTCCGGCGCATCGGACGAGGAATCCCGCTTTACCGAGGGCACCTTGCCCAACGGTCTCGCCTTCGGCAAAGAGGGCCAAATCTATATCTCCAACTTCGGCACGGATGTGCTGGAAGTCATGGAACCCGACGGCAAGACCAGCCTGATGTTTGATACGATCGACGGGCAGCCCATCGGTAAAGTGAACTTCGTCCTCCGGGATTCAAAGGACCGCCTGTGGCTGACCATCTCGACGCGGATCAAAAACTGGATGGAAGCGGTCAGCCCCAACGTGGCGGACGGCTATATCGCACTGGCGGACGAGAACGGGCTCCATGTAGTGACAGACGGGTTGGCATTTACCAACGAAGTGCGCCTCGACGCGAATGAGGAGTATCTCTACATCGTCGAGACCTGCGGCCAGCGCATTTCCCGGATGAAGGTGACGGCGGACGGGTCCCTCTCCAACCGGGAGACCTATGGCCCGTCGAAGCTGGGCCACGGCGGCTTCCCGGACGGCATCGCCTTCGACGCCTTTGGCAATCTTTGGGGCACGCTGATATTCTCCGATCAGATTTTTGCCATTACCCCGGATGGGGACTATCGCACTATCCTGGATGATGACAATTTGGCGGCGACCGAAGCCCTGGAAGCGGCGTTCGTGGCGGACGAGGTCACGCCGGAATTGATGCTGGCCACCGGCGGGACCATCGCCAATTGGTTCGCCAGCGTCACCTTCGGCGGGGCGGATTTGAAGACCTGCTGCATCGGCAGTCTGCGCGGCAGGCGCATCCCCTATTTCCCGTCGCCGGTCGCCGGGCTCCCCATGGCGCACTGGAACGACTAGGATGAACCGGTGACTGACGCGCTCTATCAGATGACGGCCGAATACAATCCGGTGCACGACAGGATTCTCTTCCGCGTCAGCACCCAGAAACGGTTCGAGTACCGGGTCTGGCTGACCCGGCGCATCGTCAAAACCCTCTGGGGCGTGGCGGTCAAATCCTTCGAAGCGGAAGCCGTCGCCGAAGTGCCGGCCCCGGCCGCCCAGGAAAAACCCCGGGTCAAACAGGCGGTCATGTCCATGAAGCACCGGGAAGCCGTCCAATCCAGCGACTTCACCAAGAAACACGACACCAAGACCAAGCCGCCCCCCGATGTGGAGCGGCCCTTGCTGGCCGTCGCGGCGGAGATCGGCAAAACCCCGGAAGGCGTGACCCGCCTGATTTTCCACACCACCGAGCGCAAGGATATAAACCTCAATTTGAATGAGAAAATGCTCCACGCGGTATGTCATATTCTGCAGCAGGCGGCGGACAAGGCCGGCTGGGACCTGCAATTAAAGGTCGGCGACGCCGGCGGGGTCATGACCGGAAACACGGCCACGCTGAATTAAATTTTCACCAGGGACGGGACCCTGGACAAAGATATCGAGAAAAATATGGAAGCCGCAAGCGCCCTCATCGACGCGGTCATGGACTTCGCCGTGGACTATGGGTTCCAGATTTTGGGCGCTCTGGTGTTTCTGCTCATCGGCCTCAAAGTCTCCGGCGTGGTGCAGGATATTACCCTGGCAGCCACCCAACTGGTCGGCGAAGACTGGGAGGTGATCACCATCCCCAACAAGGAAATAGTCGGCCAGGTGATCGTCAATTTCCAGGAGAAGCGCATCGTTGAAACCCTCATCGCCATCGGCTATGAGAAAGATACGGACAAAGCCATCGCCACTCTTCGGTACGCCGTCACCGCCATCCCCGGCCTGGCCGGAGAGCCCGCGCCGCAGATCGGCGTGCATGATTTCACCTATGGCGGTGTGATCATCGGACTTCGTTTTTGGGTGCCGACCAGCAATTATTTCCATCAGCGCTATCGGATCAAAGGCGCGTTGCTGGCTGCCCTCAGGCAAGCCAGTATCGCCTTGATGCCGGCCGCAGGCGTTTCCGTCGCCGCGCCGGCGCTGACCGCCGATCATGAGGACAATGCCCCGCCGCCACCGGTCGCGACCAGCTGATTATTTCTTCCGGGACTCCGCGACCGCCGAGAGCTGTTCCTTCGGCGGCACGATATCGGTGACCAGATCGCGGATCAGCCGCTTGTTGCTCAAGGGCTCGATGGTCATGGGCTCGGACGTGAGCCGCGCGGTGCAGGCATAGTCGACTTTGTCGTTTACCCGCACCATGCATTCCTTGCACGCATTGGCGTTGACGCAGGCATAGCGTATGGCCAGGCTCGGATCGACCTCCTGACAAATCCAGACCAAGGCGTCCAGGACCGATGCGCCCGGCTCATAGGGCACCTCGAAAGCATCAATGCGCGGTGGCTCCTCAGGCCCGCCGCGCTGCACCCGCAAGGTCATGATCTGTTTTTCGATGGCGCTCATTGCCGCACCAACGGCGCAAACGCCGCCTCGACTTTATATCCGCTCAGGCCCACCACCTGGGTTTGTTCCAGCGCCGGATCGGTGTGCGGGAAATCCTCCCGCCACTGGGCGCCCCGGCTTTCTTCCCGGTTGAGCGCCGCCACAGTGACCGTTTCCGCCGTAAGAAGAGAGGAGCGGAGGTCATACCAGCCGCGTAAACTCATATCGTAACCGCCGGCGGCGCCGATCGTCAGCCCGTCCAACTCAGACCGCATGGACTTGATCCGCGTCAGCGCCTTTTCCAAGCTTTCTTTAGTGCGGATCAAACCCACCTGATCCCACATCAACTCCCGCAGCTCTTTCGCCATGCCATGAAATTCAGGACCGGACTCTGTATCTCCGCTATTGCCGCCCCGCGCCGCCAGTTGATCCAGCGCGTCTTTGGCCTCCGCGCCGTCCCAGGCCCGCGTCTCGCCGGCCACGGCGTTCGCCGCGAACCGCCCGGCCCGTTCGCCGAACACGAAGGCTTCCGGGATGGCGTTGCCCGATAGTCTGTTGGCCCCGTTGGCCCCACCCACCGCTTCGCCGGCGGCATAGAGGCCGGGCACGCCGGTAGCCATGGTCCCGTCCACCCGGATGCCGCCCATGTGATAGTGGGCGATTGGGGAGACTTCGACCGACTGCTTTGTAAGATCGATGCCGTTGTTCAACAGCTTGTCGATGACCGGGCCGAAGGCGTCCCGCAACTCGTTCTCCGGCACATGAGCGAATGACAGCCATGCCCCGCCATGGGGGGTGCCCCGCCCGGCGGCGGCTTCCTGCACGATGGCAAAGGATGTGATATCCCGGGGCGCGGTGTATGTGCCGGAATCCTCCGCCCCGTAATTATGGATGAACTCTTCCATCTCGCCGTTCAGCAATCTGCCGCCGAGCTTGTAGCGGAACGGGTCCCACATAATCGGGTCCATGCCGACCATCCGGGGGGCCAGGTGCCCGATGGGGAAGAACTGCACGAATTCCATATCCACCAGCTCGGCCCCGGCGCGCAAGGCCAAGGCGTAAGAGTCCCCGCCCATATTCGCCGACGCGCTGTTGCGCCGGTAAATGCCGGTGAGTCCGCCGCCCGCCAGAATGACCGCGCCTGCGGCGATGGTAACCGCCGCGCCGTCTTCCTGGTTATAGCCGACCGCGCCGGTGACCACGCCGTCCTGGACCACCAGATCGACAATGCCGACGCCGCTGATCCGGGCGATGTTATCCCCGTGCGCCACCTCGCCCCGGAGACAACGGGCCACCGACGGGCCTGTGTTGAGAATATCAACATAAACGCAGCGGGGCACGGAATGGCCGGGCGCGGTGACCTGTTTCAGATGCCCATCTTCCCGGGCCCAGCCCACTTTCCAGCCGTCCATCTCCCAGATGCGCTCGACAGCTTCCTCGCACAGTATGGCGGCCAGTTGTTCATTGCAGAGGCCCCGGCCCGCCGTCAGCGTATCGGCGTAATGATCTTCCCACGTGTCGGGGGATTGTTCACCGACGGCCGCCGCCACCGTCATCTGCGCCATGATGGTCGCGCCCCCCCGGCCCACCAGGTTCTTGTCCACCAGGATCACATCCGCGCCATTGCGGGCCGCCGCGATGGCGGCATACATGCCCGCCGCGCCGGCGCCCACGACAAGTACATCGGTTTCGAGATGGATAGGCGCGGACGACATCAGACCGGCTTCGGTCCCTCGGTGCCCTTGATCTGGATGCGATAGCCAGACCGTGTGTGGGGATGATAGTCCCAGATCGCCTGATGCTGGCTCGCCCGGTTGTCCCAAAAGGCGATGGAATGGGCCTGCCACTTGAACCGGAGCTGAAAGTCCGGCCGGGCGATATGCTCGAACAAAAAGCCCAGCAGCGCATCGCTCTCGGCCCGGGACAGTTCGTCGATGTGGGTGGTGAAGCCGGGGTTCACGTAGATCAGCTTTCGGCCCGTGCCGGGATGGGTGGTAATCACCGGATGCACGGCCCTGGGATATTCCACACCGGGCCGGGGATCGAACATGATCGCCCCGTCATGGTTGGCGGTGAGGGGTTCAAGAAAAGACTGCATAGTCGGCGAGAGCGCGTCATAGGCCGCGTACATACTGGCGAACAGCGTGTCGCCGCCGCCGTCCGGCGGAACGATGTGCTGATGTAGGATGCTGCCCATGGGCGGAACCTCCGCGCAGCTTTGATCCGTGTGCCAGGTTTCCCCGGACACCCGCTTGGAGTTTTCGTCGAAATGCTGCCAGCGGATTTCCGGATGGCCCTCGACCATGCCCGATGCCGTGCCCTTGCCGCCCACATGCACATGCAATTCGCCAAAATAGGCGGCGAAACGGGAATGGGCGTCGAAATCTATGTCTTGCTCGCGGAAGAACAGTACCAGGTGTTGGAGCAACGCCTGATACACTTCTTCAATCTGGCGGTTGGTCAGCGGCTCGCGCAAATCAATGCCACCCACCTCCGCCCCGATATGGGGCGAGACCGGGGTGACGGTGATCGTGTCGTAGTCCGGGTTAGTCAGCTTATCCATCCGCCGATATTAGCCAAATTGGGCGGGAGGAGGAAAGACCGGAAGGCAAATCGCACGCGTCTAAGGCCCAGTCAAAAAATTGTCCCAATTCGCCGGTTTGATGCGGCCGTGAATTGCGCTACCCTAACTTGCTCGGCAATTGACCAAGGTCGGCAAACGGGAGACTTGAAAGACCGGTATGGAGACACGCCTCCGACATCTTATCCTGACAGCGGGTCTCGCCGCAGCGATGATTGTATCCGCCCTGGCCACCGCCCAGGAGTCCGCCCCGCCGGAAATTCAGCAGGAAGTGCTGAAAGAGCTGGAGAACGATCCGGAATATCAGGAAACCCGGAAATTCCTGGACGATACACAGAGCCAGGTCGCCAAAGTCCGCGCCGAAAACGACGCGCGCGCCAAGGAGATCGAGGCCTTGGCGATTCGGGTCGGCGATATCATTTCCAACATTGGCGCCACCAGCGAGGACAACACCAATCTCCGCTCGGAGATTTCCGTGCTCTCCGATTTATTGAAACTGGAGCGTCAGACCACCGGGGAGCTGCGCGAAGACCTCAAAAAGCTCAACACCCGGTTCGATGACGCCAGGCTGGAGCGGTTGAAATCCGACCGCAAGAAAGACCAGCAGATCGAAGAGTTGCGCCGGGAAAACACCAAGGCGCTGAAGCGGCTCAACGAGGCGGTGGAAACCATCGCCGATCAGGCCAAAACCAATCAGGTGCTGGCCTCCGACCTGGAAGAAGCGAAGCAGGAGATGGAGCGCCAGGACAAGGAAATCGAGCTGTTGAAGAATAGCCGCTACCTCCCGCGCCGCCGCACCCGCTAACCTCGCCTAAAACCCTCAATTCTTTTTGTTGTTTACGACCGGGAACGGCGCTACCTGGATACTTGGAGCTTAATTCTATATCAAAACTGACCGGCCGAGTCGGAGAAACTCCATGACGCATTCCTCGCACAACAAACGCCCACACCCCCGATCCAAGCCTGTTTCCTCAGTGCGTGAGCGGGAACGCCACGCCCGCGCAAAGTTGTGAAAATCGCGATAACGGCTGTGTCTAAATGGCGCGAGCGCTACTTAACCGACGATGACCAATACGGCATCACCGCCACCCCCGTCTCACCCCATGCGCTTGGCTTCCTCGACGGCGTCCTTGAGGCGGGTGGGTTGTTTCAGCACGTCCATCCATTCTTCGAGGGAATTTTCAAGGACCAGAATCGTCTCTAACTCGCCGGTGGCGGCGTTGAGTTTTTCCAGAGCGGCGGCGAATTACTTAAGCACGCTTGCGGTCCTTCGATCGTCTTAGCTTCCCGTTGAGGCGGCGTCGTTAATCGCGCCGCTGGGAAAAAAGTATATCGGCTCGGTCACGAATGAAAAGAGGTGAATCGGCAAAATTCGGCACTTACGCATAACCACATACGGTTCGATGCCCGGCGCGCGCCACCGTACCCGGCTTACCCGATTTATGAGGCAAGCACGATTGCAGGCGGGACGCAAATCTGGTTCACTTGGCTCATCTACACTTCAATCATTAGGAACCAATCATGGTAGAAAAATTAGGACCCGGAGACGCCTTCCCCGCGATGAGCCTCAATGTCGTGGGCGGCGGTTCCATTAATCTGCCCGGCGATATGGACGGCCGGTACAACCTCGTCCTGTTTTACCGTGGACATTGGTGACCTTATTGCCGGCGGCAGTTGGCCGCCTTCGAAGCGCATAAGGAAACGTTCGCCGATCTTGGCGTAAAGATCTTTGCCGCCAGTGTGGACACCGGCGACGATTCCAAAGCGGTCGCGGACGAGGTTTCGTTTGCGGTCGGTGAGGGTGTGACCCGCGATCAGGCCGGACAGATCGGCGCCTGGTACGGCGATGCCCGCCACCCGGAGATGATCCAACCGTCCGAATTCTTGATGAAGCCGGACGGCAGCGTGATGATGTCGTCCTATAGTTCCGGTCCGCTGGCGCGGATGGACGCGGAAGACGTGATCAAGGTGGTGAACTTTTTGGACAATTTAGCCAAAGGCTAGTCCCAAACCATCACTGACATGCAACAAGGCCCAGACGATTGTCCGGGCCTTGTGTCGTTTAACAGGGAGAGGTCGCTTAAAGTTTAGGCGGCCTTTTTGTCGTCCGCGCCCAAAAGCGTATTTGCGCGGTCGGCAAAGCTCTTGGCCGGGCCTTTCTTGACCTCGATGGTGCGGGGTTTCAGGGCTTCCGGAATCTCCCGCTCCAGATCGACGACCAACAGGCCGTTTTCCAGATTGGCGCTGACCACTTTCACATGGTCGGCGAGTTCGAACTTGCGCTCGAACGCGCGGTTGGCGATGCCCCGGTGCAAGTATGTCACCTCGCCTGAGTTCTCGCCGGACTTGCCGGTGATCACGAGGGAGTTCTGGGACTGCACGATTTCCAGATCGGCTTCACCGAAGCCGGCGACGGCCATGGAAATACGGTAGGCGTTTTCACCAATGGCTTCAATGTTGTAGGGCGGATAGCCGTTGGACTGTTCGACGCGATTGCTCACGGCGTGCAAAAGCTCTTCGAGCCGGTCAAAGCCGACGGAATGACGGAAAAGTGGGGAAAAATCATACGTACGCATAGCATATCCTCCTAAAAGCGATATGAAGTTAACGGAACCTGCCACCATGGCCAGGCCCTTTGAAGTCCTTGCCCCGAACCCTCTACAGGCGTCTGGGTACAAGGATGATTTGGTCCGCTAAATCTCCGTTGCAAGCCCACGCATGAAATTTTTTTGAGGTAGAAAAACTCAGTTTTCACGCAGTTTTCCAGCGATTTTTAAGGTTGGGTGTGTTCGCTTTCGTCCAGCACATAAGCCACGGCCGTCAAGCCGGCAAAAAACACGAACGTCACAAGTACAGCAGACATTTTGTCCAATCCTCCGTTTCTTTTGCCGGTCATCGTGATCCCTGATCTTTGAAGGTTTCTTAATACACTGCTTGCGGGAGGCGGCGTTTACAAAGCCGGTTGCCGGTCAAGGTTTGGCTGGTCAGCGCGGCGCGAATGCCTACAATCGGCCTAAAATCGTGATCGGACTCCTATGAACCCCAACTCATCCCTTCCCGGTATTTTGCTGATGACCGCGTCGGTGTTTTTTTTCGCCGCCAAAGACGTGCTGGCAAAGATGGCCGGCGATGCCTATGCGCCGGTGCAGATCATCTGGACACAGTTCGCCTTCATGACGGCGGTCTATCTGCCGATCCTGGTGGTCAAGTTCGGCTGGGGCATCCTGATCCCCCGGCCCTTAGGCTGGCAGATCGTCCGGGGGCTGTGCATCGTCACGGCCATGGGCCTGTTGTACTGGTCGCTGATCCTGATCCCGCTGGCCGACGCCACGGCGATGGCCTTTACCGCGCCGTTGATCGTCACCGCGCTGTCGCCGCTTTTATTGGGCGAGAAGGTGGGCTGGCAACGCTGGGCAATGGTGATCCTGGGCTTTTCCGGCGCGTTGATTCTGCTTCGCCCGGCCTTTACCGGCGACGGAATCGGCTACATCGTCGGTTTCTTTGCCGGCGTCTTCATGGGAGTCTTCTATGCGCTGAACCGGAAGCTGGCGACCGCCGCGCCGCCCATCGCCTCAATCGCCTATGCCGGCTACATCGGCGTGATCGCGGCGACCCCGTTCACCGTGTTCAACTGGACCCCGCCCCAGGAAGGGGACGGCTGGATCATCTTCGGCTTTGTCGTCCTGGCGGCCATCGGCCAGACGCTGCTGATCTCCGCCTTCCGCTATGGCCAGGCCAGCCTGGTCGCACCGTTTCACTATGTGCAGATACTTGCCGCCACGTCGTTCGGCTGGATGTTCTTTGAACAACTGCCGGACGGCTACACCTGGCTTGGCGTGGCCATCGTAGTCGGCTCCGGGCTCTACATTGCGCTCCGGGAAGCTCAACAATCCTTGGACGCCGCGAGGGCCGGCTAGGATTTATCCAGCACACTCTGGGTTAGCTGCACCAGCAGCTTGGGTAAGAACGGGTCTGACTGCTCCACGTGCTTGATCGAACCGAACGCATTGAACAGCCGCTAGTCATCCAGACAGAGGGCGCTCAAAACGGTGATTCGGCTTTCGGAATTGCTCAGGTTCATTGACCCGCCCTTGCACAAGTCTTCCCCGTCATCGCCCTCGGCAGCAACAAAGGCAATATGATAAACGAAGTTGGAGACGCCAGTCTCCGCCGGGTTCTGGGTGAACCGCAAGACCGGCGCCTGAGCGGAACCGGCGATATGCTTCACCACTTCGTCGGCAAACGCGCCGCCGGCATTGCCTTAGGGGCTGCCCTGGACCTTGACCAGAATGGGACCCTTGGATTGAACATAGGTGATGGTCTAGGCGACAATCGGTCCGGCGCTGTGGCCTTCGACGATGGTCGGCGCCTCATCGCAGCCTACAAGCGCCAGAAGGCCGACCAAAAGACCGCCCCGGCTGAAAAACTTCTTTCCGAATGTGCTCATGAATTCCTCAAACGGTTCGATGGGTTTGGCTCTCTTTACCCGGCCACCGCCGGAGTTCAATCGTGCAGGCAGCTTGGTCAGACAAAAGCGCTCCCGTGCGGCTAAATTGAGGCAAAATGCCGTCTTCTTGGGTCGATATTTACCGGATTCCCGGATGACTCAAAGAAAATTCAATTTTTGTTTCGCGCTAAGTCATTGATTCCAAGCGGACTCCGAAAAAAATTGGCGATTTTTCGCAATGAGTGAGCTTCGTCACTGAACAGGACCAGGGTTTGTGAGAAACTACAAATTTAGGACCCCTTGAACACCTCTTAAAAATTCCTCCCCCCCGGGAAACGTAAGGGCTCAGGACTGATCATCCGGGGCCAATTTTTTTGTCTGAAGCCTCTCCGCGCCAAGTGCTTTCCTTACCGCCACGGATCACCTATCGTCTCGCATCTTTCAGCCTCGCCGTTTCCGGTGTACCAAATAAGGACAGACCCGCTTGGCCGATCCCGCCCCAATGCCAGCCACCACCGAACTAAGAAGCCGCCAAGGCATGTTGGCCGTTCTCTACGCCATGGGTTTTTCTTTCTTCTTGGGATGGGGCTGGGTGCTGGTCAAACACGTGTCCACGGAGATGCACGCCCTGGAGGTCACCTTCTGGGGTGCATTCTTCGGTTTCATGGCGTTTATCCCGACCATCCTGAAGAACGGTATGAAGGTGCTGGGTACCAAGCGCCTGGGCACGCATTTCATCAGGGCCTGCGCCAATAGTTGCGCGATATTAGCCTGGTTTTGGGGCCTGACCATGGTGGACCTGGCGGATGCTGCGGCGCTGAATATGCTGGCGCCCCTGTTCATCACCATCGGCGCCATGTTCTTTTTCGGCGAACAAGTTGGGCCCAAGCGCTGGGCCGCGCTCATCGTCGGCGGTCTGGGCGCCATCGTTGTCGTCCGGCCCGGCTTTCAGGAAATGAATATCGGCATCGCCATGGTTACCACCACGGCCATTTTCAGCGCCATCCAACGGTTGATCTCCAAATCCCTGTCCGGGACCGAATCGTCGACCACCAGCGTGATCTATCTGATGTTCTTCATGATCCCGGTGACCCTGCTGGCGGCGTCCTTCGTCTGGACTTGGCCGACCTGGGAACAGCTAGGCATCTTGGCCGTGCTGGGCATGCTGTTGAGCGCCGGGCACTTTTCCTGGATGAAAGCGCTGACCTATGCGGATATCAGCGCGGTCGAGCCAGTGAACTTTACCCGCATCCTGTTTGCGGCGGTCTTAGGGTTCTATTTCTTCAACGAGGTGCCGACCATCTTCACCTGGATCGGCGGGATTATGATCGTCGGCTCCACCACCTATATCGCACGCCGCGAGGCCGCCATCCGGTCGGGACGTATCCCGCCCGAGGCTGGTTAACCGCTACACCCTATTCTTCATCTCGTCGAACCGTCCCTCGAGGAACGCCGCGAGATTGTGCTCAATCGTGGGCAGGGCGAGATCCGCGTAAGCCGTGGTCATGCCGCCCATGTGCGGCGTGAGGATCACATTGGGCAACTCCCAAAGAGCTGAGTCCCGGGGCAAGGGCTCTTCATCAAAGACATCCAGGGCCGCGCCGGCGATGCCGCCGGATGTCAGCGCGTCGATGATCGCCTGATCGTCCGCCACCTTGCCCCGCGCAAGATTGATCAGGATCGATGACGGCTTCATGGCCGCCAGCACCTCGGCGTTCACCATATAATGGTTTTCGGGCGTGTACGGCGCCAGCAGCAGCAGGTAATCCACATCAGCGACGGCGTCCAGAACCTCCGCCCGCGCATATATCCGATCAAAGTTAAGGATGTCGCGGGGCGTGTTGGAAATACCGATGACGTTCATATCGAACGCCTTGGCCCGCGCCGCCACCGTCTCGGCGATCAGGCCGACTCCCCAGATGCCCAGGGTTCGGCCGCCCAGGATCGGGCCGGGCCAGCGTTCCCATTTCTTGGCTTTTTGGTTATCTAGGATGCGCGGCAGGCCCCGGTTGAAGGCCAGCATCATCATGATGGTCATTTCCGCCATTTGCGGCCCATGCATCCCTCGCATGGATGACAGCAGCAGGTCCTTCGACAGCCCGTCCCGGTCGGCGAACCCGTCCACCCCGGTGCCCAGCGCCTGGATGAATTTCAGGTTGGTGTTTTTCTCGTAGGGCTCCTCGAACAAGATGGGCCCGAAGCCGATCAGCACATCGCACTCATAAAGTCCCTCACCCAGATTGCTTTTGTCGACGCCTGTGGTGAAGGTGACATTCGGGAATTGGGGTACAAGCCGATCCCGGTACTGATCTGCGTTAAACGCCAAAATGTGCACGTGTGTCATGGGCTCCCCGATCAGGCGGTGATTGCCGCCTCCGTATTTCTCGGCATAATCACCCTGGCGCATCCGCCAATCAAACATAAAGGGGAGGAAAGCATGACAGCCTATCTGATCGCTAATGTGTCCGTGAACGACCCGGACGGGTTCGCCGCCTACCGGGAAAAGGTCAGCCCGCTAATCGAACAATATGGCGGACGTTATATTGTGCGCGGCGGCGAGATCGAACATGTCGAGGGAGAGATGGACGTGGCCCGCCTGGTGATCGTGGAATTCGAGGACATGGACGCGCTCAGAAAGTTCTATTTCAGCGACGACTATAAACCGATAAAAGCCATGCGGTTCGCGTCGGCAGACTCGACGGCCATGCTAGTTGAAGGCTACGCAGGCTAGAGTTAAAACACATGCCGGAACGTCGATTACCCGCTGGCCGGGCCAACGTGTTTCAGGTGGTCCGGCAGAAACGCCAAGAAGCCCAAGCCCAAGGCATGACTCTGTTGGACCTCTCCATCGGGGAGCCCAAGGGCCCAGCCCTCAAAAGCGCGCGCGAAGCGGCGGCGGCCGCCGTCATGAGCGAGGCCGAGGCCATGCACGCCTATCAGTACAATCTGGATACGGCCGTGCCGGATTTCTCCAAGCGCTTTGTCACCGCCCATTTGGGACGGGAGGTCGCCGGTAATGATATCGCCTACCTGCCCATCGCCGGGATCAAGCCGATCCTGGGATTGTTGCCGCTGGCCTGCGGCTGCGCCACGGACCGGGTCGGCGTGGCGACGATGACCGCGCCGGGCTATCCCATTCCGGCGGACTGGTGCGCCTATCATCCCCACGCGGAACACCAGCCCCTGCCCTTGAACGTGGAGAACCAGTTCCTGTTCGCACCAAACGAAATCCCCGCGGGCACGGACCTGATCATGACAAACTACCCGCACAACCCATCGGGTCAGGTGGCGAACGAGGCTTGGATGCGGGCGCTGTGTGAACATTGTCAAGCGAACGGCATCCGGCTGGTTAACGACGCGGCCTATATCTGCCTCAGCCATACCGGCGACAACACCAGCCTCGCGGAAGTGGCGGGCGATTACCCCGATCTCTCCTGGGCGGAGGCGTTCACGGCGGCCAAGCTGATCGGCAACGGTACCGGCTGGCATGTGGGCGCGATGGTCGGCAGCGCCGATTTTATTGCCGATCTGGGCGAGGTGAAGGGCAAGACCGACGCCGGCTATGTGCCGGCCATGGCGGCCGGCGTGATCGAGGCTCTAGAAAATGACCAGGACGGCATCGACCTATACCGCAAAATGTATGATGAGCGCCTAACCATCCTGATTGATCTCTTAGCCGGCCACGGCATGCGCCTGGCGCTCGAGCCTCGGGCTGGGTTTTATACCTTGTGGCAATCGCCGCCCCGGGCCTTCGGCCGGAAGATGGAGACAGCCATGGACTTTAACATGACGATGATCGAGGAAACCGGCGTGGTCGGCGTGCATTTCGGCGCCTATCTACGCTACGCGGTCTGCGCCGACGTCTACAAAATGATCGACGGGCTCAACGCCGCTTTCGAAAAGGCCGCCGTCGGGTATGACTAAGAAAAAACTCTCTAGATCGCGTTGATCTTGGCGGCGAGAATGAAGTCGTTCTCGTGCAGGCCGTTGATCTTGTGGGTGTAGATGGTAATCCCCGCATAGCCCCAGCCGAATTCGATATCCGGATGGTGTCCCTCTTCCTCGGCGATCGCACCGGCCTTGTTCACGAAATCCAACGACGCCTGAAAATCATCGAACTCGAACCGGCGGTGCAGATGGTGGGCGCCGTCCTGAAGTTCCCAGCCCGGCGTCTGGGCGAGGAAAGCGCCAGCCTCATCTTCGGTTAGGGGCGGAATGCCCCCTTGGCAAGGCACACAGGTCTTGGCCGTCAGCGCATCAGTCATCATCTTCTCCTCTCTTCGGCCACTCCACTATCAATACCCTCTCCAGTCAAGGGGCCAAAACGGGGCGTGAACAGCGCGGCCAGATTGATTAAGCTGGCCCGACAAACGACAACAACCAGGGACGGGATGCATTCCCGAGAAACATATGAGCGACGCTTTTATCTGTGATGCCATCCGCACGCCCATCGGCCGCTACGGCGGGGCTTTATCGAAAGTCCGGGCCGATGACCTAGCCGCCATCCCCATGGTCAGCCTGAAGGAGCGCAACCCAGACGTGGACTGGGATCAGACCGACGACGTGATCTACGGCTGCGTCAATCAGGCCGGCGAAGACAACCGCAACGTGGCGCGCATGGCGCTATTGCTGGCGGGCCTGCCGGAAAGCGCGCCCGGCGTCACGGTGAACCGGCTCTGCGCCTCGGGCATGCATGCGGTGGGCAGCGCCGCCCAGGCGATCCGCACCGGCGAGGCCGATCTGATGATCGCCGGCGGCGTGGAAAGCATGTCACGCTCTCCTTTCGTGATGCCGAAGGCCGATGCGGCCTTTTCCCGTAACGCGGAGATCTATGACACCACCATCGGCTGGCGCTTCCCCAACGCCAAAATGAAGCAGCTCTACGGCACCGACTCGATGGGCGAAACGGCGGAGAACGTGGCCGAGGATCACAAGATCAACCGAGAAGACCAGGACGCCTTTGCCGTCCGCAGCCAGGCGAAGACCGAGGCTGCGCAAGCCGACGGCCGTCTGGCCGAGGAAATTGTGTCCGTCAGCATTCCACAACGTAAGGGCGACGACATCGTGGTGGACACGGACGAACACCCGCGCACCGGCACTAGCCTGGCAGATCTGGCCAAGCTGCGCGCCGCCTTCCGGGACGGGGGCACGGTGACCGCCGGCAATTCCTCCGGCGTCAATGACGGGGCCTGCGCGCTGATCCTGGCCTCCGAGGACGGCGTGAAGCGCCATGGTCTCACTCCGCAGGCGAGGGTTCTGGGCATGGCCAGCGCTGGGGTGCCGCCACGGGTCATGGGCATCGGCCCGGTGCCGGCGGCGGAAAAACTGTTCGGACGACTGAGTCTCACCACGGACGATCTGGATATCATCGAGCTCAATGAGGCTTTTGCCTCTCAGTCCCTCGCTGTTCTGCGCGGCCTCAACATCGCCGATGATGATGAGCGGGTGAACCCGCAAGGGGGCGCGATTGCGCTCGGCCATCCGCTGGGCGCCAGCGGTGCGCGGCTGATCGCCACGGCCCTGTATCAGTTGCAGCGGGGCGGCGGGACTAAAGCGCTCTGCACCATGTGCGTCGGCGTCGGCCAGGGTGCGGCGGTGGTGATCGAGAAAGTCTGAGCCGGGTCCGGAGATGGCCAAACCCCACGTCCTTATCAACGCGCCGATCACCGACGAGAACCGGCAACGGCTGAGCCCAGACTATGAACTGCACTTCATCGAAGAGGCCCCGGACCGGGATGCCTTTCTGTGTGAGGTCGGCGGCGATATTCAGGCTATCATCACCGACGGGCCCAGAGATATCGACAAGGCGTTGATGGACCGACTGCCGAAACTGGCGCTGATTGCCGGCATGGCCGTCGGCGTCAACCGGTTTGATCTGGCCGAGGCGGAAAAGCGCGGCATCACCATCACCAATGCCAGCGGCACCAACGCTGCGAGCTGCGCAGACCTAGCCATGGGGCTGCTACTCTCCGTCGTCCGCAAGATTCTGCCTAATGACAAACTGATGCGCTATGCGGGCGGGGACGAGAACGGGCCCAAGATTTTCTCCGACACCATCACCGGTAAATGCGTCGGCATCCTGGGTCTGGGGGCCATCGGCGGCGCGTTTGCCACGCGGGCGGCGGCCTTTGATATGGAGATCGCCTATCACAACCGCCGGCAAAAAAATGTGCCTTACGCTTATTACCCGGATGTTCCGTCCCTGGCGGCCAATGTCCGCCATCTGATGGTGAGCTGCCCCGGCGGCGAGGAAACCCATCATCTGGTCAACGCCGAAGTCTTGGACGCCCTGGGACCCGACGGCGTACTGATCAACATCGCCCGGGGCTCCGTCGTCGATACGGCGGCGCTGGTGACCGCGTTGGAAGCGGGAACCATCGCCGGCGCGGGTCTGGATGTGGTGGAAGGCGACGAGGCCGATCTACAGGCACTCTGCAGGATGGACAGTGTGGTCATGACGCCGCATCTGGCGGGCAACACGTTTGAGGCGGAGCAGGCCCGAAATGAGCTGGTCGCCGATATCCTGGACGATTTTTTCTCCGGCCGGCCGGTGGCCAACAAAATTCTGTGACCCGCTAAATTTGTCCCCGCCGACGGCTTGACCCTCCGTGGCTTTTATCCCACTCTCCCTCCAATCGCCGGCCGCTAGAATGCTGGCCAAATGGGAGACGCAAGAGACAGATCAGGGACCGTATGACCATCGATCCGGGGCATCACCGCGCTAACTTCAATAACACCTTATGTATGGGAGGCACGCTCGCATGAGCGCCAAATTCGCTATTGTCGGAGCAGGACCGGCCGGCATGTACGCCGCCGACGCCCTGTTGAAAGGCTTCGAGGACTGCAACATCGACGTGTTCGAGAAGTACCCCGCGCCCTTTGGCCTGATCCGCTACGGCGTCGCTCCGGACCACTACAAAACCCGCAACACGTCGCGCCAATTCGCCCGCACCTTGGACGAGGATCAAGTCGGCTATTACGGCAATGTGGATATCGGCACGGACATCACCATGGACGAGCTGAAAGCCAATTATGACGGCGTGGTGCTGGCCATGGGCGCCTACAACGACCGCAAGCTGGGCATCCCCGGCGAAGACCTGCCGGGCGTCTATGGCGCCTGCGCCTTCGTCGGCTGGTACAACGGCCATCCGGAATTCCGCGATCTCGACCCGCTCTTGGATCGTGGCGGCGTGTCGGTGATCGGCATCGGCAACGTAGCCTTGGATGTCTGCCGGGTGCTGGCCAAGACCCGCGCCGAGATGGTGAGCTCCGACATTTGCGCCCATGCGCTGGATGCCATCGAGGCCGCGCCCATTACCGATCTGCATATGTTCGGCCGTCGCGGCCCGATTGAGGCCGGTTTTACGCCGAAGGAGCTAGGCGAGATTCGCGATCTGGAACGCTGCGCCGCCATCGTCGATCCCGCACAGTTGCCGGACGAGGTGACCAGCGACTTCGAAGGCCGCACCGCCGGCATCAAGGAAAAGAACCTGAGCCACCTGCATGAATTGGCCGGCCAGAGCAAGCCGGAGAAGCCGGTAAAGATGAACCTCACCTTCTTTGCCTCCCCCGTGGAAATCCTGGGCGGCGACCGAGTCGAAGCCCTGCGGTTGGAGAAGACCGAGGTCGTGGACGGTCGCGCCATGGCCACCGGGGAAACCTTCGATGTGGACTGCGGCGCCGTGGTCACCGCCATCGGCTATCACACACTACCGCCGGAAGGCGTGCCGCTAAACGGCGGTACCGTCGCCAACACCAACGGCCATGTGGAAGACAATGTCTATGTGGTCGGCTGGGCCAAGCGCGGCCCTAGCGGCACCATCCCCACCAACGGACCCGATTCACGGGACGTGGTCGATGTGATGATCAAGGATGTCTCCGACGGCGGAAAAGCCGGCGGGGAAGCCATCGACGCCCTTATTGCCGAGCGCAACGTGCGCCGGATCAATTTCGACGAATGGAAAATCATCGGCGATGCGGAAACCGACCGCGCACCGGAAGGTCATCCCCGCGAACGCTTCACCCGAGTCGATGAGATGCTGGCGTTGCTGGGGTAGGGTTTTTTCCAAAAATACCAATATGCACCCGTAATGCGCGAGCCTGCCTGCGCGAAGCAGTAGCTTCGCTTCGGCGGAGGCAGGTTGGGTCCAATGCTAATTGGACCCAATTCTCGGGTATCTCGTTGCGGCAGATCCCCGATAACCGCCTCGCGAGTCGGGGATGATGCAATAACGGCAAAATAAGTGATACGACGAAGATTGCACCCTAACACCGTTTGCCGATCATCAAAGTGGTCCAGCCGTCCACTCGGATGCGCTGCTTAAGGTGCAGGCCCTGCACCCGGTGCGCCGAAAAAACCCGCATCTCATCCTGCTGTAACAGCCCGGCCAGGATCGCCGTGCCGCCGGGGGCCAAATGCCGCACCAGGTCCTTGGCCATGCGGGTCAGCGGCCGGGCCAGGATGTTGGCCATGATCAGATCGAACTGGCGGGCATAGACCAGCGAGTGCCGGTAACCGCGACCCGTTCCGCAAAAGACAAGCCCGCCCTCCCCGTTCACCCGGACGTTATCCTTGGCTGTCGCCACCGCTTTGGCGTCGATATCCACGGCGGCCACCGGGATGCGCCAGCGCTTGGCAATTGCGAGCGCCAGGATGCCCGAACCGCAGCCCATGTCCAGCGCATGACGGGGCCGGGCATTATTCAAGCTATCCAACGCAAGCAGACATCCCATGGTGGAGCCGTGCTGGCCGGACCCGAAGGCCGCACCGGCCGGCACTTCCATGGAAATGCGCCCATGGGGGATATCTTCTTCGAACTCAGCCCCATGAATAAAAAACCGGCCCGCGTCCAACGGCGGAAACTGCCTCAGGTTCTCGACCACCCAGTCGACCACGGGGATGCGCGCATGATCAATGTCCGGGACTTGGGTGTCCGTCGCCTCGGCCGTGGCCTTGACCGCGATCTCCACCCGTTCACGGTCGGGCGGGCCTTCGGCAAAGCCGGTGACCTGCACAAAGGGCGTCTCCGGCCGGGCCGACCAGGAAACCGAATCGCAATGAGGCTCGATCACGGTGGCGAACACGTCCGCCTGATCTCTCGGCACGGAAAGGGTGATGCGGTAGAGATGCTCGGTGGCGGGCATACTTGTCAGCCAACGATCACGCCGGCTCGACGAAACTGTCGATGACCTTCTTGGTGCCGGCCTTGTCGAACGCCACTTCCAGCTTGTTGCCGTCAGCGGCGATCACCTGGCCGTAGCCGAACTTCTGATGAAACACCCGCGTGCCCTCGGAGAACTTGGCCTCTTCCCCGCCCGAAGCGACCAGCCAGGCATCGCCTTCGACCACCATGCCGTCGCGGGTGTGGCCGGCGCGCTTGGGCGCGTGGGTGCCAGGCTCGAACGTAAAGCCGCTGTCCTGGCGGAACCCGCCGCCGCCCCTGAGATTGCCGTAGAGCCCGGCTTCGGCGATCTGTTCGACATTGTCGTCCGGCAATTCGTCGATGAAGCGCGAGGGTAGCGCGTTCTGCCACTGGTTATAGATGCGCCGGTTGGCGGCGAAACTGATCCGCGCCTCTTTCTTAGCCCGCGTGATGCCCACATAGGCGAGGCGGCGCTCTTCCTCCAGGCCGCGCAGGCCCTCTTCGTCCAGGCTACGCTGATGGGGGAACAGGCCTTCCTCCCAGCCGGGCAGGAACACCGTGTCGAACTCGAGCCCCTTCGCCGCGTGCAGAGTCATCAGGCTGACCTTTTCCTCGGCGTCATTCTCGTCGTTCTCCATCACCAGGCTGACATGCTCCAAAAAACCCTGTAGGTTTTGGAACTCATCCAAGCCGGCCACCAGCTCCTTCAAGTTTTCCAGCCGGCCCGGCGCTTCGGGTGATTTGTCCCGCTGCCACATTTCCGTATAGCCGGACTCGTCCAGAATGATCGCCGTCAGCTCGTCATGGGGCAGCACGTCCATGTTCAGCCGCCAGCGTTCAAAATCCTGGATCAGGCTTTTCAGCGCGTTACGCGCCTTGGGTTTCAGCTCGTCCGTATCGACGATCATGCGCGCTGCCTCATATAACGGCATGCCTTGGCCCCGCGCCAGATAGTGAATGGCCTGCAGGCTGGCCTGGCCCAGGCCGCGCTTGGGCACATTGACGATCCGCTCGAACGCCAGATCATCATCGGGGCTGATCAACACCCTTAGATAAGCAATGGCGTCGCGGGTTTCCTGACGCTCATAGAAACGCGGGCCGCCGATCACCCGATACGGGATCCCCAGCGTGATCAGCCGCTCTTCGAATTCGCGCGCCTGGAAGCCGGCGCGGAACAGCACCGCCATTTCCTCCAGGGAATGACCTTTGGATTGGCGAGCCTCGATCTCATCACCGATAACGCGGGCTTCCTCCTCCCCGTCCCAAACCCCTTGGACGGCGACCTTCTCCCCGGTCTCCATACCCGTCCAAAGCGTCTTGCCGAGCCGGCCATCGTTGTGGGCGATAAGACCCGAAGCGGCAGCCAGGATATGGGGCGTGGAGCGGTAGTTTTGTTCCAGCCGGACCACCTGCGCGCCATCGAAGTCTCTCTCGAATTTAAGTATGTTGCCGACCTCGGCGCCCCGCCAGGAGTAGATCGACTGATCGTCATCGCCGACGCAGCAGATGTTCCGATGCTCCTGCGCCAACAGCCGGAGCCACAGATACTGGGACACATTGGTGTCCTGATATTCGTCCACCAGGAGATAGCGGAACTTCTGCTGATACTGATACAGCACGTCCGGGTTCTCGGTAAACAGCGTTAAACAGTGCAGCAGCAAGTCACCAAAGTCGGCGGCGTTGAGGGTCGCAAGCCGCGCCTGATACTCTTCATACAGTTTGGTGATGATGCCGTCGGCAAATTCGGCGCCTTCTTCAGCGGTGACTTTCACCGGTGTCAGACCCCGGTCCTTCCACCGTTGGATGACGCCCAGGAGCACCCGCGCCGGCCATTTCTTGTCATCGATCTGATGGCCTTCCATCACCTGCTTCAACAGCCTGATCTGATCATCCGTATCCAGAATGGTGAAGTTGGGTTTCAGCCCGATCAACTCCGAATGCGAGCGGAGAATTCGTGCGCCCAGGGCATGAAACGTGCCGAGCCACCAGCCCTCAACCGGCCCGCCGATCAGGCTGGCCACCCGCTCCCGCATTTCACGGGCGGCCTTGTTGGTAAAGGTGACAGCGATGATTTCCCACGGCCGGGCTTTTTGGTTCACCAGCAGGTGCGCTAGCCTTGTGGTCAACACCCGCGTCTTGCCGGTGCCTGCGCCGGCCAGAACCAAAACCGGGCCGTCCAATGCCTCAACCGCTTCCCGCTGGGCCTCGTTCAAGGTCTCCAGATAAGGTGGTGGCATCGCGGGATCGCGCCGGGCGGGCGGCGGCGGCGCGGGCTTGTCGCTGAGTTCAAATGGATCGGGCATGGGCAGATCTTACCACGCCGCCTTGGGCGGTCTAAAGACAAAGGACCAAAAGCGCGACAATCCTGGGCGTTTTTGAAGCCCCCTTCACGCTTTCGTGGCCGGGCCACATTCCCTTTGACTCGAATCGCGGATAGGCCCACTCTTTCTGATCGATTTTTTGCGGAGGATTGTGCCATGACCGTTCATCCCGCCCTTCGGCCGGTCCTTATCACGCTTGCCGCCCTCATTCCGCTTATCCTGATGTCCATCGCCATCCCCGCCGCCGCCCAATCCACCGACAAGGACGTGCTGCAGGCCGTCGTCGGCGTGAAGACACAGATTCCCCAGGACGCGCGCACCGCCAGTTTCCTGGGCCGGGAACGGGAAGGCAGCGGCATCGTCATCGACGATCAGGGCCTGGTGCTAACCATCGGCTATCTGATCCTGGAGGCCGACAGCGCGGTCATCACCGGGCCAGACGGCAAACAAGTTCCCGCCTCCATCGTGGCTTATGACCATGAAAGTGGTCTGGGTCTGTTGCGCCTGTCCGGAAAACTCGCCATCAAGCCCATGAGGCTTGGCAGTTCTACCGCCGTTAACCTGCAGGACAAAGTCCTGGTCGCCAGCCGGGGCGGCGACCGTCCGGTGATCATCACCGAAGTCGTGTCCCGCCGGGTGTTCACCGGCGGCTGGGAGTATCTTCTGGAGAACGCGATTTTCACCTCCCCGCCCCATCGGTTCCATAGCGGCGCGGCCCTGGTCGGCGAGGATGGACGGCTGCTGGGCGTAGGCTCGCTGTTTGTCGGCAATGCCGTCGCCGCGAACGTCATGTCGCAGGGCAATATGTTTGTGCCGGTGGATGTGCTGAAACCGGTGCTGGCCGATCTGCTGCAAACAGGACGCCGCAGCGGCAAAAAACGTCCCTGGCTGGGGGCGAACACGTCGGAGCACCGGGGCCGGGTGTTCGTCGACCGGGTCAGTCCCGGCGGCCCGGCAGCCGAGGCCGGCATCTCCGCCAACGACTTGATCATGGGCGTCAACGGCACGCCCACCAACGGTCAGGCGGATTTTTACCGGAAGCTCTGGGCGGCGGGGGAAGCCGGCGGCACGGTCAAACTGAACGTTCTGCCCGAGGCCGGCGCGGATTTTAAAGTGAAGGAAATTCCGGTGACCACCGGTGATCGCTACGAATGGTTGAAGCTGGGCCGATCGTTCTAGGCCTACAAATGCCCCTCATGCTCCTCGCGGCGGGTTTCCACCAGCGCCCGGTTGTAGGCCGCCAGAACATCCGCTTCATAGAGCGTGCCCACATACGTCATGTTCTCATGATTTTCGACCACGGCGATGTAGTGTTCCCCTGACTCGCGGAACACCCGGTTGGCGATCTCCAGATTATCCGTCGCGTCCAGCACCGGCGGATGGGTCCGCGCCACGTCGCCGGCATTGATAAGGTTGTCCACGTCGTGATCGAAAGCGATGTCGCTGAGATCGGCCAAGGTAATGGTCCCCACAAGTTCCGAGCCGTTGCGCACCACAAACAGTTCCCCGATCTCGGAATGTTGGAGTTTTTGGCGGACGTCTTGTAGGCCGGTGCCGACGTCAATGGTTTCTCCGGATTTCTTCATGACTTGACGGACCAAAATGCTCCGTAGCAGGGCTGTCTCGAAGCCGTGCTTTAGGTCCAGGCCGGCGCGCTCCAGCTGCCAGTTAAAGAACGAGCCCCTGGCAAACTGATTGGAAATCAAGGATGCGAGGACCACCGCGACCATCACGGCGATGGTGAGCGAGTAGTCATCCGTCATCTCGAAGATAATTAATACGGTGGAAATGGGGGCGCCCATAACCGCCGCCGCCACGCCGCCCATGCCGACAATGGTATAGGCGCTGGGTCCCGACGACAGATGGGGAAACACATCGGTCGCAATGATCCCATATGCGCCGCCGAGCATTGCGCCGAGCATCAACGCCGGCGTGAACACGCCGCCGCCAAATCCGCCGCCGACGGAAATTGCCGTCGCCGCCGTCTTGGCCATCACTAGCAAAATCAGCAGCGCCAGGGAATATTCCACCTTGAGCGCCAGGTCGGTAGCGTCGTAGCCGACGCCCATGACCTGCGGGAACACCAATGCGATCAGTCCCACTAAAAAGCCGGCGATGCCAGGTCGCACCCATTGCGGGCCGGGCATCTTTTTGAATTGATCCTCGGTGAACATGGTGGCCCGCATCAAGATCACCGCCACCGCGCCGCACAAGAGGCCGAGCCCGACCACAGCGGGAAACTCGAGATACGAGACCAGGGGATTTTCCAGAATCTCGAACGCCGGGAAGTTGCCGAAGAAGATCCGGGAGATTATGGTGCCGACTACGCTGGCGATGACGATGGGGGCAAAGGCGCTGAGCGCGAAATGACCGATCACCACCTCATGGGCGAACAGCGCACCCGCGATAGGCGCATTAAACGACGCGGCCACCGCCGCCGCCACGCCGCAGCCTAAAAGACAGCGGGACATGGAACGGGTGAGATGAAGCCGCCGCGCAATCACCGAACCGATGGTCGCGCCCAAGTGAACAGCCGGGCCTTCACGGCCGACCGACGTGCCGACGCCGATGGAGCCGATACTGGCAACGGCGGCGCCGAGCCCCGCCCGGAACGACATGCGGCCGCCCCGTAGCGCGCTGGCCTCAATCACGGACGCCACACCTTGGTGCCGTCGGTCGGGCATTATGTAATAGATGAACAACCCGATGACCAGGCCGCCAAAGCTGGGCACGATCAGGACCTGCCACCACGGCGCCTCGGCCACAGCGGCAATCAAGCTGCCGCCATCGGTTCCAAAAAAAGTATCATGAAGCTCGGTAATGATCAGACGCATTAAGACGGTGCCGAAGGCCGCTGCGGCGCCGACGATCACCGCCAGGACCGAGAGGATCAGCTGATCGTTGCGGATAAACCGGCGGAAGTGGATCAACCAGCGTAAAGGTGTGCGACGACGGGGGGCCATAGTTGCCTTTTTATATCAGCAGACTCTTATCAAAGTCTAATGCGCTAAACCCGGTCGGGTCGGCCCGATTTCCTAAATCAAAACCGGGGCGCGGCTAACTGCTCGCCGCCTTGGCCAAGGATTCCAAATCGGCCTCGGTTAGAACCTTGTTCCGGCCACTTTTCTTGGCGGCATAGAGGGACATGTTGGCGCGTTCGTTAAATTCGTCGGCCTGCTCCGCGGGCCGAAACCGGGACACGCCGACCGACAGGGTGATTTTGCCCAAGTCCTGCCCGGTGGACCGGTTCACCACTTTCTTCTTCGGGAGTTGTTCGCGAATGCCCTCCGCCACCTCATCGGCGTTCTGCAAGTTGGTCTGCGGGAGCAATACCCCGAACCCTTCCCCGCCATAGCGCGCCGCCAAATCTTTGCCCTTTAGGCCCGTCCGCAGAATGGTGGCCAGCAGTTTCAGAACATGATCTCCGATGAGGAGGCCGAAGCTATCGTTAAACTTTTTGAAGTGATCGATATCTAACACCAACAGGCATAAATCCTCATCAGTATCGGCAGCCCGGCTCATATTTTTGCGAACGCGTAGGTCAAACAGCCGGTGGTTGGCCAGAACGGTCAGACCGTCGGTGGTCGCTTCCCGACGAGTTTCCTCCACCTCTTCGCGCAGCCGGCCGATCTCTCCCGAGGATTGGATCAATTTATTTTCCATGGATTTCTGCCGCGACTGCATATCCCGGGTAGCTTACAACACGTCGCGCAGGATTGCCGTCGCATCGGGCTCGGTACCGGACAGATCCTAGGACGCGCCGGCCAAAGTTTCTCCGAACTCAGCGGCCTCTGCGCCGGCTTCGTCCAGATAACGCACGGCCTGATCCATAACCTCGTCCAGTAGGACGAAAAAATCCTCCATCTTTGCGGATTCCACTTGGGTGGTGAAAAAATTCACGAACAGATCGGTGCACTATTCGTTCGACATGCCGCCGCCGTCCAGAATCTGGTCTACCGTTTTTGTCAGATCAGGGAAGGCATCCCCGAAATAGCGGTACCAAACCGTAAAGTGACTGGGATAGGGGCGCAACCGAAGCGTAACCATCTTGGCCAAAGCGGCCTCGGCGATAGCCTCGGGATCAGTTAATTTTTCGGTCTATGCCAACCGGTCGCACCTCCAGCGTGGCGTCCCATTCGGCTCCTATGATACTCAATGGAACCCGCCTAATAAATATCTAAAGACTTGTGGATACCCCCAACACGGGCATTATTTTATTTGGCGAGGCACGAAGTCTGGGGCATGCTAGGCACGACGCTCAATCAGATTAAAGAGAACCAGACGGCGGATTTCCGCTTGAACCGGGCGCGCCCTAGGGAGTACGCACAATGACCCAGCAAGCCTGGACGATTGTCGTTGTGGCCGGCGTGGTGATGGCCGGGATCGCCGCCTTTGCCTTGCGAGGTCCCGCGCCCGAACAAGCCGCACCCTCGGCGCAGCGCGTCGCTGAGAAAACCGAACCGGCGACCGAGCCGAAAGCGCCTCCTCCACCCGCGCCGGCAGACCTGACGGCCGATGAGGCCCGGATCCTTGCGGGAAAATTAACAATCATCGAGAAAGTGACATCCTCCGGGGTGGTCGCCTGGACGCCGCAGGCGTCCTATGGCGCTGTATCGGTCCGTTGGCAGGAGACGGACGGCCTGGTCCGATGGGCGCGGCAACTTTATAGAAAACCCGCCAAAACTATCGTTATATCCTTGGACTGGGCCGGCTTTGACGGACCGGAGATTCCCGGCATTCCGATTTTGGTGATTGACGGGGGAGACGACGGGAACACGGCAGATCAGGTGATATTCAAGGCCGATGGCCGCACCACGCCTTTCACTAAGTTAAAAGAGGGGGCCGGATTTACCGCCAATCTCTCCCTCACCTTCCACGACCGGGAATTGGACCGCCAGACGTTGCGGTCCCTGGCCGCCCTTACCCGACTACAGGCTCCTTGGTCCAAGGGCAGCGCCGCCACCCTGCTGCGGATGTTGGAACTGTCCTTCAAAAAACTCTCACGGGGGATTGTAAAATCTTATCCGAGATTGCTGCAGTTGAACCTCGGGCCCGCACAGGACGGGATCGAAGGCGTCAAACTGACCATCCCTCAGGCAGAGAGTGGAGACGCCGCTACCCTCCAACTGGAGCCCGCCCTCCGACCCTCCTACCTGGCGAGCGTTGACAGGTTCGCCAGAGCCGAAGAATTGACCAGCGGTCAAATGACCCGAACCCATGGGGATGTGTTGACCGGGTTCTGGCGGGCCCGCAACGATAATCTGCCGAATACCTGTGGGCGTTTGGAAAAGGCGCTTAGCGAAGACTACGGATTTCACCTTTACGATACGGCTTTGGTTTTTGCCTCGCTCCTTCGGGATCACGCGCTTCTGGCGCCGGGCATGGATTACACTGGCAAATGCCTGTCACCGGCCATCGCGGCAGCGTTCCAACGGCTGGGCTTGCCGTCCTCCGGTTCGGAGCGCGCAGACGCCAAACCGCTGAGCGCCGCCGTCATGAACAACCGGTTGGATGCCCTGGCGCGGGTTCTTCGCAGCAATACGCCGGAGACCAAACTCGCCGAACTTCGTGCCATGCTGGCGGAGCGCGTCACCTTGTCCGACAAGGCCAACATCTGGCTTTTCGGCGACGGGATAGTCGGCGACGACAGGGAACGGCTGCTCCCCGGTGCGGAAAAGGAACTGGCGTCGGAACAAATCCTCGCCCTGCCGGTGACCCGGTTCGGCTGTTATTCTACCCGCGACGGCGGGGCCGGCCGCCGCGCGACCTTGGGGCAACTGGCCGGGCTGAGCTCCATTTGGGAATTGGAGTTTTCGTTTAACGCCCAGGGCAAGATCAATGCAGTGTCCCTGGAAGAGGCCAACCGGCAAACTATTTGCCGGGCGGTCGGCAACCGCCCCGATAATGCCAACGCCTGCTATTTTGCCCGCAACCGCGCCCAGTTCCCCGCCGTCCGGAAAGCCGGCTGCGGCGGCTAGCGCCGAGGTCGACCATGAACAATACCCCCCGAATTTACCTCTCTGGTCCGGACCTGTTTCATCCCGACGGGTGGGACATCGCGGAGAAAAAGAAAGAAGTCTGTCACCGCTACGGGCTGGAAGGGGTGTCCCCTTTTGACCTGCCCGACGGCCGACCCTTTGACGGAACGGCGGAGCGGGCTCGAACCGTCTACGCCGACTGTGTGGAATTGATGAAAAACTGCGACGGTTTGATTGCCAATGTCAGCCCGTTCCGGGGTCCCAGTCTGGATGGCGCAACCGCCTATGAAATGGGTTTCATGCATGGGCTCGGCAAACCTGTGGCGAGCTATACCCTCGACCGGCAGGGCTATGCCGCGCGCATGATCAAACTGCATACCGCCTTCGATGTGCCGTTGGAGCCGGTTCAAGATCATTTCCGCGCGCCGGACGGACTGCTGGTGGAGAATTTCGGCTTGGGCGACAGTTTGATGCCAGCCGGCGCTTCTAGCGCGTCCGGTGTGGTGCAATCTCAGGACTTTGAGGGGGCGGTCCGCTGGATTCGCCGACTGGTCCTCGACGACTAGGCCGGCAGGACACGAACGTGACCGGCGGTCCCGTAATCGAGAATCCGCCGGTCACGTGTGGCGACCTGGCCGTTAACCTGTCTCGCCGTGGCGACAATGATCCGGTCGATAGGATCGCGGTGAAAATCACCTGGCAAGTTCGCACCCTCGACGGCGATCTGAGGGGAGAATTCAGCAACTGAGAGCCCCGGTGCGATCAGCGCCCGGTTGACCCATTCGGCGCAGGGCATTCTCAACACGACCTGACCCGATTTCTCCCACGACGCCAATTCCCAGACCGCCACAACGGGCAAAAACAACGACCCGTCCAAAGCAGCTTCTTCTAAACTCTCCCGCGTGGACGACGAAATTTCCGACGAGCCGTCCATCAAGAGCACCCATACCTCCGTATCAAGGATGATCATTGGCCTGACATGATGTTGAAAAACAAGTGTTAGGAGGGTTTGACCGCCATATCCCTGAAACTAACCGTTCCCTTGAGCCAGCCGAAAGGCGAACCCGGCTCTTCCTTGATCGGAATCAGTTGGGCGACCGGACGGCCATGCTTGGTAATCTGCACCGGCCGGTGGTCTTGGGCGACCTCGTCCATAATCTTCAGGCAACGGGCCTTAAACTCCCCGGCCGGAACATCCCTCTGTACAAGACCCATTTCATATTACCATAGTCATTTATCTATGACTATTTTATAATAAGGTTCGCCGATGATGACAACCCTCTTCGCGCCTCTTTCGGCGGGTGCCCCGCACCTAAAAAATGACCCCGATTCGGAAATCCTTTGTTTAAAAAATTTTAAACATCGCCATATACTCTAAGGCGAACAAACACTGGCTCTTCCGGCTAGCGCCAGCGGTGGCAGTAGAACGAACAATGGTGGTCAGACAGCGTGGACTCTCACGATTTTCCGGTATACGTTGCGCAAATGTCACACACGCCGGATGTCTTGTGCAAAGCGACTCAGATCACTGGTTTTTCTACGGCTCCACGCTATAGTCAAAAGCTAGATTTGCTGTCTATGTTTAGGTTTCAGGGGATAGGTAAGCCCTACAGAGGCTGATCACCAAATCTAGATATTGAGTGTGTGACGAAACTTTTGTACTAGATGGCGTGCCCTTTACGCAACGGGGCCAACAAGAATAGGGAATGACTAAGGTGGTGAGACAATTATCCCGATCTTTCAGCCGATTTGCGGTGATGTTCCTCTGCCTATTCGTATTGGCGAATTGCGCCTCTGCGCCCGAGGGCGATCCGGAAGCACTGGCCGAATACCACAAAATAAATGACCCCGCGGAGCCTACCAACCGCGCCATCTATAAATTCAACGACGTCCTCGACAAGGCGGTGATTAAGCCGGTGACCGGAGTCTACCGGGCGATTTTCCCCGATCCGATTCGCGAAGCCATCCACAACTTCCTTCAGAATTTACGCACGCCAGTCATTCTAGCCAATGACCTGCTGCAAGGGGAAATGGCGCACGCCGGCGACACAATCGCCAGGTTCGTCATTAACACCACTTTCGGCATCTTCGGCTTTATCGATCAGGCGGAAGCCATCGGCTTTGAACCCCACGATGAAGACTTCGGCCAAACTTTGGCGGTTTGGGGCGTGGGTGAAGGCCCCTATCTCATGGTACCACTGTTCGGTCCGTCCAATCCCCGTGATCTGGTCGGAAAAGTGGTCGACTGGTTCTTCGACCCCATCAATTGGTGGGCCGCCAATACCGACAATGATTGGGTGCCGCTGACCCGTACCATCATCAGCGGCATCGATACCCGCGACCAGTTGTGGGACGCGCTGGAAGACATTGAGAAATCCTCCATTGATCCATATGCCTCGATCCGCAGCCTGTACCGTCAACGGCGCGCCGATGAAATTCGAAACGGTGAAAGAAGTGATGCGCCCGCAGCGCCTGATCTTGGCGAAGACATGGACATGGACGATCCCGAAGAGAACGCAGAAAAAGGTCGATAAGAAGTTAAATGATCCCGTCTAGACGCGGCCTTCTCGCCGCATTTCTTGGACTGGCCGTCGCCGTTCTGGCCCCCGCCCAGATTAGTGCCGCCAGCGAGTATAAAGAGGGCGCCAACAATTTTGTCAGGGCGTTGGCCGCTGAGGCTGTGTCCTCCCTAACCGGTAACAGCATCGGCGAAAACCAGCGGGAAGAGAACCTTCGGGAGATTCTCCGCAACTATTTTGACGTGAAATCGATCGCCCGGCTGGCGCTTGGCCGTTACTGGAAACGAGCGTCCAAGTCCCAACGCGCACAGTACATGACCCTGTTCGAGGACCTTATCGTTGTCACCTATTCGAACCGGTTCAAAGATTACTCCAACGAAAAGCTTCTGATCGAAAACACCATCGCCAATGAAAAATATGTCCTGGTGAAGTCTCTCGTCGACCGCGGCGCGCAACAGCCGATCCGGGTCGATTGGCGGGTCACTTTTACGGATGGCCGCTACAAGATCATCGATGTCGTGGTCGAGGGTGTGAGCATGGTGCAGACACAGCGCTCCGAATTCAGCTCGGTGATTCGCCGCAGCGGCGGAAAGGTCGAGGGCCTGCTGACGGCGCTTCGCGACAAGACCATCAACGTCTCCCAGAACTAGTTTTAACTTAAAAGCTAATTACCGCGTCAAAGGCTTGTACTTGATGCGGTGAGGCTGATCCGCGTCCGCGCCGCCCAGCCGGCGCTTCCGATCTTCCTCATAGTCCCCATAATTGCCCTCGAACCAGACCACCTGGCTGTCCCCTTCAAAGGCCAGAATATGGGTGGCGATCCGGTCTAGGAACCAGCGGTCGTGGCTGACGATCACGGCGCAGCCGGGAAAGTCCAACAGGGCGATTTCCAACGCCCGCAAGGTGTCCACGTCCAAATCATTGGTCGGTTCGTCCAACAGGATGACATTGGCGCCGGATTTCATCACCTTGGCCAGATGCACCCGGTTGCGCTCACCACCTGAAAGCTGGCCGACTTTCTTTTGCTGATCGGCGCCCCGGAAATTGAACTGGGAGACATAAGCCCGGCTTTGCATGTTGCGGTAGCCGAGATCGACCTCGTCGAGGCCCTCGGAAATTTCCTCCCACACGGACTTGTCGTCCGCCAGATCAGCGCGGGACTGATCCACATAGCCCAGCGTGACCGTATCGCCTAGCCGGATCGACCCGCCGTCAGGAGATTCCTGGCCGTCAATCATTTTGAACAGGGTCGTCTTACCGGCACCGTTGGGACCGATAACGCCAACGATACCGCCGGGCGGCAGTTTGAAGCTGAGATTATCGATCAGCAGTTTGTCGCCGAAGGACTTAAAAAGCCCCTCTGCCTCAATCACCAGATCACCAAGCCTCGGGCCGATCGGCACCAAAATCTGTGCCGTATCGGGCGTCTTCTCCTTGGCCTGGGCCAACAATTCCTCAAACGCCGAGATCCGAGCCTTGCTCTTGGCTTGGCGCGCCCGGGGCGACTGTCGGATCCATTCGAGCTCGTCTGAGAGCGTCCGCTGGCGGGCAGCTTCCTGCTTTTCTTCCTGCGCCAGGCGTTTCTGCTTCTGTTCGAGCCAGGACGAATAATTCCCCTCGTAGGGGATGCCCCGGCCGCGATCCAGTTCCAGAATCCAGCCGGCAACATTGTCGAGGAAATACCGGTCGTGGGTAATCGCCACGACGGTGCCTTCATAATCGTGCAGGAACCGTTCCAGCCAGGCCACCGACTCGGCATCCAGGTGGTTGGTAGGTTCGTCCAGCAGCAGCAGATCGGGCTTCTGCAGCAGCAAGCGGCAGAGCGCCACCCGGCGGCGTTCACCACCCGAGAGTTTGGTGACATCAGCGTCGCCGGGCGGACACCGGAGCGCATCCATGGCGATCCCGATGGTGCGTTCCAACTCCCAGCCGTTGACCGCGTCTATCTTTTCCTGCAACTCGCCCTGTTCTTCCAACAGCGCATTCATCTCGTCGTCTTCCATGGGTTCGGCAAACTTGGCGCTGACCTCGTTGAACCGGTCGAGCAAATCCTTGATCTCGCCGACGCCCTCCATGACGTTGCCTTCGACGTCCTTCGACGGATCAAGCTCCGGCTCCTGGGGCAGATAACCTACGCTAGCGCCCTCCGCGGACCAGGCCTCGCCGTTATACTCGGTCTCGATCCCGGCCATGATTTTCAACAGGGTCGACTTACCCGCACCGTTGACGCCCAGTACGCCGATCTTGGCGCCGGGGAGAAAGGACAGAGAGATATTCTTCAGCAGCTCACGCCCGCCCTGGAACGTTTTGTTGAGCTGCTTTATCACGTAAATGTATTGATAGGATGCCATCGGGAAACCGTTTGCCGTCTCTGAAAATGTTTCGCGCGTTCTTAGCCCAGGGGGCGGTCCGATGCAATGCGCCTCGGCCTATTTGGCGGAGGGCGGGCCGAACGCCGGGTTGGTCAGGAACGTCTCGTCGGTCAGGCTGTTCAGAGAGACAGTCAGCGCCCGCTTCTCGACAGGCGTGAGTTTAAGCTCTCTTACATAGAGGCTCTTGTGCGGGTTTCGGCGGCCATCCCCGGCAAGAGGTCCGGTCGCAATGTTCCGTCCACCGGCGGCATAAATCTCAATCACCTGGTACAGGGTCGCAGCGGAACCGCCATGGAAATAGGGCGCGGTCACCGCTACATTGCTCAAGGACGGGGTGCGGAACCGGCCCATGTCGCCCGCTTTACCTTTCACATCATGCAATCCGGTATCTTCGGCGGGATACGCCCCGGCGGCATCCAGGTGGAAGAGCCCGATATTGTGAAACGCGACGTCCTCGAAGGGGAGGTCCGCCCGTTTGCCGCTATCGCTGAACAACGGCCACTGATGGCATTGGAAACAATTCAGCCGCTCGCTGAAGAACAGTGCCTCCCCCTGTTTGGCCTCGGCGGTGATGGCATCGGGCTGATTGCCCTCCCGATAGCGATCATAGGCCGAATTAAACGACACCAGGGTGCGCTCGAACGCGGCGATGGCGGCTCTCATATTCTCCAATGAGACCGGCGAACTCCCGGCCGGAAACGCCGCCCGGAACTGTGCCGGATATGCCTCGTCGGCCTGGAACATCTTTAGGATCGCGGCTTCCTTGCCGGCCAGGCCAAGCTCGACCGGATGACGGTTGAACAGCGGCGTCCGCATCTGTGTCTCCAGCCGGTCGAGGCCGGGATCGGCCCAGGTGAGCCTCGGCATGTACGCCACATTGGCCAGGGACGGCGTGTTCCGCCGGAGCGCCTCGCCAGTCGCCCCGGCCGCTCGCGCGCGCCCATCGGTGAAGGCCTTGGCTTGCTGGTGGCAGGACGCGCAGGCGTAGTCCCCGGTGGACGACAGCCGCTTTTCGTAAAACAGCCGCCGGCCCAGAGCGACTTTTGCCACGTCCATCGGATTGTCCGCGGGGACGACAGGTTTCGGCGCCCAGGCGGGCAGCGTCCATTTGTAGTCCGCAGCCGCAGGAGCCGGCACACTGAACGCGCCCAGCAGCAACGGTACTATCGCGACGAAAAACCTGATCATACACAGCGCTCCGCACAGCCCTGTCTCGGGCTGCCGGATCAGACTAACCGGCTCGTAGGAAAAAGGAAAAGCCTCAGGCAGCGTCCTGATCAATGGCGTAGCCGCCGCGCCGGACCGTGCGGATGACATCCGGCTCGTCATTTTCGTTCAGCGCCTTGCGCAGCCGGCGGATGTGGACATCCACCGTGCGTTCCTCGACATAAATATCCCGGCCCCAGACCCGGTCGAGAAGCTGTTCGCGGGAGAACACCCGTGTTGGCCGTTCCATCAGCACCTGCAGCAGCCGGTACTCGGTGGGGCCCAAATGAATACTGCGGCCGTTGCGAGTCACCTTGTGTGCCGACAGGTCCATTTCAATGCCGGCATAGGAAAGGCTGGAGAGGTCAAAATTAGGCGTGGCGCGCCTGAGGATCGCCCGCGACCGGGCAATCAATTCATTGGGCGAGAACGGCTTCACCAGATAGTCATCCGCGCCTGTATCAAGACCCAAAATACGGTCGCTTTCCTCCCCCCGGGCGGTGAGCATGAGGATCGGCGTCTGGGCGCCCTGCTCTCGCTGGCGCAGGCGGCGGCAGACTTCGATACCGGACAGTTGCGGCAGCATCCAATCCAGAATAATCAGGTCGGGCTCAATCTCTTCCGCCTGAAGCAACGCCTCTTCCCCATCCACGGCGATGGAGGTCCGGAAGCCGGCGCTTTCGAAATTGTACCGCAACACCTCGATCAGCGGCGGTTCGTCTTCGACAATGAGAACCAGTGGCTCCACGTCCGGCCCCTAGTCCGAGGCCGCCGGTTTGGCCGGCTCGATCGTCATGAAACTGCTACTGTCCCCCTTAGGTCGCTCTTCCTCCGGCGCCACGCCACTAACCCGGAAGATGGTTTGCTCGGCAACCGACGTAATATGGTCGCCGATGCGTTCCACATTCTTGGCGATGAACAGCAGATGGGTGCAGGTGGTGATGTTGCGCGGGTCTTCCATCATGTAGGTCAGAAGCTCCCGGAACAGGCTGGAGTGAAGCTGGTCCACTTCTTCGTCCCTCAACCGGACATCATGGGCCAGCTCCGCGTCCCGGGCCACATAAGCATCCAGGACGTTCTTGATCATCCCCTGGACGATCCGGGCCATGCGGGCGATGGTGCTGTCACCGCTGCCGATCCGCTCGCCTTGGGAGATGGTGATGGCCCGCTTGGCCACGTTTTTGGCGTAGTCGCCGACCCGTTCCAGATTACCGGACACTTTCAAGGCGGCAATGACCATGCGCAGATCCTCCGCCACGGGCTGACGCAAGGCCAGCAGCCTCACGGCAAAGGCATCAATATCCTGTTCCAGCGCGTCGATCTTCTTGTCGCCGGCCACCACCTTCTCGGCCAGCTCCGGGTCCCGGCGCACCAGGGCGTCGACGGCCTCCGACAGTTGGGTCTCACACAATCCGCCCATTTCAGCGATCATGTGATCAAGCTGTTCCAGGTCTTCATCGAAGGATTTGACGATATGTTCCGAGTCCATGTTCGGGGTCTCCTAAGTTAAAACGCCAGTCTAGTGTATGCGTTAACCAATACGCCCGGTGATATACGCTTCGGTTCGTTCGTCCTTCGGGGTCGTGAATATCTGATCCGTTTCCCCTTCTTCGACCAGGATACCCAGATGGAAGAACGCGGTCTTTTGCGACACCCGAGCCGCCTGCTGCATGGAGTGCGTGACGATGATGATGGTGAAGTTCTGCTTTAACGCGTCAATCAATTCCTCGATCTTCGCGGTGGCGATGGGATCGAGGGCAGAGCACGGCTCGTCCATCAGCACCACCTCGGGATTGACGGCGATGGCCCGCGCGATGCAGAGACGTTGCTGCTGACCGCCGGAAAGGCCGGTTCCCGGATCGTCCAGCCGGTCCTTCACTTCCTCCCACAGGCCGGCTGACTCCAGGCTCCATTGCACCACCTCGTCCATTTCCGCTTTGGTGGACGCCATGCCATGGATCTTCGGCCCGTAGGCGATGTTCTCGTAAATGGATTTCGGGAACGGGTTGGGTTTCTGAAACACCATGCCGACGCGGGCGCGCAGTTCCACCGGGTCCACCTCCCGGTCGTAAACATCCTGGCCGTCCAGGGTGATGGTTCCTTCGACCCGGCAGCCGTCAATCGTGTCGTTCATCCGGTTGAGACAACGCAGAAACGTTGACTTGCCGCAGCCCGACGGCCCGATCAAGGAGATCACCTGATTACCGCCGAAATCCAGATTGACGCCGTCCAAAGCCATTTTGTCGCCATAGTAGACGCTGACATCGCGCGTCGTGATCTTGGGTCCGTCGGCCATGGTGGACAATTCTTCCCGGGAGAGTGTGTTTTGGACGTCGAGGGTATCTTTCATATTACCAGCGCCTTTCAAAGCGTGTTCTTAGAATGATCGCGATCAGGTTCATCAGAATCAGGAACACCAACAGCACGACAATGGCGGCGGACGTTTTTTCGACAAAGGCCCGCTCCGGCGCATCCGCCCACAGATAAATCTGCACCGGCAGCACAGTTGCGGCGTCGGTGAAGGTCTTCGGCACGTCAACAATGAAGGCCACCATGCCGATCATCAGCAGCGGCGCCGATTCACCCAGGGCCCGCGCCATGCCAATGATGGTGCCGGTCAGCATGCCGGGCATGGCCAGGGGCAGCACGTGATGAGCGACCGTCTGCATGTGACTGGCGCCGACGCCCAGCGCCGCTTCCCGGATGGAGGGCGGCACCGCTTTCAGCGCTGAGCGGCCGGCGATAATAATCGTCGGCAGCGTCATCAGGGCGAGGACCGTGCCGCCGGCGATGGGGGCCGAGCGGGGCATGCCGATAAAGTTCAACAAGACCGCCAGACCCAACAGACCGAAGACGATGGACGGCACCGCCGCCAAGTTGTTGATGTTCACCTCGATCAGATCGGTCCACTTGTTCTGCGGCGCAAATTCTTCCAGATAGATGGCTGCGGCGACGCCGACCGGGAACGACATCAATAGTGTCACCAAAAGGGTCAAGGCGGTGCCCACCAGCGCCCCCAGGATGCCCGCCTGTTCGGGTTCCCGGCTGTCGGCATGGCTGAAGAAGGTGGTGTTGAACTGTTCCTCGATTTTTCCTGCCGAGGCAAGCTTGTCGTACCAAGCCAACTGTTTGTCGTTTACCCGGCGCTCCGACTGGGGCACGTCCCGGTTAATGAAGCCCTTTTGCAGCATATCGATATCCGCCGAGGCCTTCACCCAGATGGTTTGAGTGGAGCCGATCAGCGAGGGATCGGACATCGCCAGCGCGCGCAATTCAAACGGCACGCCGTTTGAAAACACTTTGAAAAGCTCCCGCCGGTCCCGGCGGCTTCTCACCTCCGGGAAGGCCTTGCGGATCGCTTTCCGGCTGATCCCTCTGTTATTCGCCTTGCCGATAACAGCCGGATCATTGGTGCCCTTGGGATCAATCTCGTCCTTATCGAACTCTACTTCCAAGGCAATATGGGTTTGGGTGAAGGCGGAATAGCCTTGAGCAGCGATGGTCCCTAAAAGGAAAATCAGCATGGCGACGGCCAGGGCGATGGCGGTCAATCCATACCACCGGAACCGCGCTTCCTCGGCATAGCGCTTTTTAATGCGCGCGTCCGAAAGGTCGGCCCCACGGGCGATGGCGGCTGGAATGGCGTTATTCATATTTTTCCCGGTATTTTCTGACCACCGCCAGCGCAATCATGTTGAGGCAGAGGGTGACAATGAACAACACGAAACCCAGGGCGAACGCCGCCAGGGTTTTCGGGCTGTCGAATTCCTGATCGCCGACCAACAGGGTGACAATCTGCACGGTCACCGTGGTCACCGCTTCGAACGGGTTGGCGGTGAGGTTCGCCGACAGACCGGCGGCCATCACCACGATCATGGTCTCTCCGATAGCCCGGCTGACGGCCAGCAGGACACTGCCGACGATGCCGTGCAGGGCGGCCGGCAACACCACTTGTTTGATGGTTTCCGACTTGGTCGCGCCCATGGCGTAAGCCCCATCCCGCAGAGACTGCGGCACCGCATTGATCACGTCGTCCGACAGCGACGAGACAAAGGGGATGATCATCACCCCCATGACCAGCCCGGCGGCCAGGGCGCTTTCCGAGGCCACCGTGAGCCCGAAGGATTCACCGAACCCCCGGATCATCGGTGCGATCGTCAACGCGGCGAAGAAGCCGTAGACCACGGTCGGTATACCGGCCAGGATTTCCAGGATCGGTTTGACCCAGCCCCGGAACCGGGGTGTGGAATACTCCGCCATATAGATCGCCGACATCAGGCCGATGGGAACTGCAACCACCATGGCAATTACCGTGATCAACAGCGTGCCGGCAAAGATCGGCACCGCGCCGAACGCGCCCGAAGCGCCCACCTGGTCCGCCCGAAGCGCCGTTTGCGGACTCCATTTCAAACCGAACAGAAACTCCGCGGGCGAGACCTGATTGAAAAACCGGATGATCTCGAACAACAGGGACAACACAATGCCGATGGTGGTCAGAATGGCGATGGCCGAACAAACCACCATCACGATGTTCGCCACTTTCTCCACCCGTTGCCGGGCGCGCATGCGTACGACGATCCGGCGGCGGGCGTGATACATGCCGGCGGCGCCGGCGGCAAACGCCAGGGCAACCATGGCCCCGAGCCCGATCGATTCCAGCTCATTGAGGCGCTGCAGCAAGGCCAGCTTTTCAGGCGCCGCTGATTTCTGGGCGAAGGCGCTGCTCTGCAGATTATAAATTTCCCCCAGCGCCAGGTTAATCTGATCCGGCGTTCCGGCCTGTACCGATGCCGGCAGGGAGGGGACCAGCAGCGCGGAAATGACCGATGATTCAACTGCCGACCAGATCGTGAAAATGATCAGCGCCGGCAGCAGGAACCAAAAGGCGACGTAAGAGCCGTAATAGCCGGGCAGGGAATGAAGCTCTCTCGTATTCCCACCGCTCACGGCGAAAGCCTGCTTCTTGCCCATCCAATACGCGAAAGTGGACAGGATCAGCAGGGAAACTGTGAGAATAAAAAAGATCATGTCAGGCGGACTTGGAAAAAAGAGAAGGTACGCAAATTTTTAAAACAAGAGGGTGGGCGAAAAACGAAAGCGGCGGCCGCTCTGGATTGAACGGCCGCCGGATTTCGATGTCTTACATGCTCAGCATTTCCAGGCCGCGGGAAGAGGTCATGATCATCTTCCGGTCCTTTTCAGGCAGCGGGATCAGGCCCTTGTCGGTCAGGTAACCATCGTCGCCCCAGGATTTTTCGCTCGTGAACTCGGTGACAAATTCCTTGATGCCGGGAACGACGCCAACATGGTTCTGCTTCACATAGAAGTAGAGGGAACGGGAAACGCCGTACTTGCCCGAAGCGATATTTTCGAAGGTCGGCTCGTTGCCGTCGACGACCGCGCCTTGGATCTTATCGGCGTTCTGGTCGAGGAAGCTGAAGCCGAAGATGCCGACGGCATTCGGGTTGGCGTCCAGCTTCTGAACAATCAGGTTGTCGTTCTCCCCGGCTTCGATGAAGGCGCCGTCTTCGCGGATCACGTGGCACTTTTTCTTGGCGAGGCCGAGTTCCTTGGCGCCCTTAACCTTCTTGCAGCCGCCTTCCATGGCGATCTCAACGAACGCGTCGCGGGTGCCGGACGTCGGGGGCGGGCCCAGAACTTCGATCTTGGTTTTGGGGAGGCCGGCGTCGATGTCGCTCCACATTTTATAGGGATTGTCGACCAGCTTGCCGTTCATCGGCACTTTGTG
>JAYPHU010000013.1:0-30777 GCA_038127535.1 Rhodospirillaceae bacterium
AAAAACTACGAGTCCTGAGGCTGCACGCCTCAAAGTACCTCCTGCTGACCACTCACATATTGTTTTCGACGCGAGGCCGATGGACGCAGGCGCGCTTCCCGAAACGCGATATAGGATGTGCCCGAGATAATCAGGATACCGCCGATCCAAGTGAAAACATCGGGAATCTCGGCAAAGAAGAGGAAGCCGAGTAAAGCCCCCCAGACAAGACGCAAAAAGTTGACCGGCTCCAAGGCGCTGACATCCAGAAGGCGCACCCCACGGATCAAGGTGATGTGCGCCAGCATTAAGAGGAGACCGATTAGCATAAGCCACAGGTAATCCGTCGTCTCCGGCGAACTCCAGACGAAGACCGCGCCCACAAACGATACTGGGACCATGAACAGCATCAGGTAAAAAACGCAGGTCGCTGCGCTATCCCGCCGAGAGACTGATTTACCGAGAATGCGTTGGCCGGCGCTTCCCAACACGGTCAACATAACCATCCCAACGCCGAGACCAATATGCTCAAAACCGGGCCGGACAATAACCAAAGCGCCGAAGAGTCCAACCCCCAGTGCAGACCAGCGGCGGAGCCCCATGCGTTCACCCAAAAACAGGACGGCGCCGAGGCTGGCGCAGAGCGGCGAGAGCAGGTTGAGCGCCGTGGCGTCAGCCAATGGCAAGAGCGTTAACGCTAAAAACCAAGACGACAAGGAAACGCTATTAGAGATTGATCGGTAAAAATGGAGTTTGACGACGTCGGATTGCGGCAGCCAGCGTCCATGACGCAGGATGATTGGCCAAAGAAATAGGAAGCCAAACAAGATCGCAAAAAAGGTTATCTCCAGTGCATGGATACGGCTGGACAACTGGCGGGCAAATACCGACATAAATGTGGAAATCGCAATGGACGCAGAAACCCAGAGAACCGCGGCCACAGCATTATTCTTGACGATGACTCGCCCCTCCGAGCTGTATACGCACTGCACTTAAGCTATCGTAGCGCCTAGCCCGGTACAAAGATATAGCGGGAACAGTGGATGGCTCTGACGCACCAGCTTTCTTTCGCCGTGACTTAGCCCCCACCCAGCGCCAGCCAGACGGCGAGTTCTTCCGCGACCCGGTCAAACACCGGACCCCAAACGCCGGCGGTTTCCTGGCGGAACACCCGGAGGTAGGGATGCCAATCGTGTTCCTCCCCCGAAACGCCGAAGCGCCATTCGGGCAAGGTGTTAAGCATGGTCCAGGTAGGTATGCCTTGGGAGCCTGACACCTGGATTGTCGAATTATCAATAGAGATAACGAGATCACATGCGGCAACCTGCGCAAACCAATCCTCCGCGCTAGCGAACGGATCAACATCCGGATCATGATGCACGGTCAAGTCCAGACGGTCCTGCACGCCGGTCAGATCGTCCGCCACCTCTCCATATTGCAGGGAGACAAAGATGCATGGTCCTTGCTTGAACAGCTTATCCCACAGATTTAAGGGGGCACTCCGCTCTTGTCCGGCCGTGGGATTGCCGCTCCGCCAGCAGACACCGATAACCGGGCCGGCGCCCAAGTCCTGGTACTTTGCTCGCAACCGGGCGGTTAGTTCGGGATCGGCCGAGAGATAGCGCCCTTCTATATTGGCGAAGTCATCGCGGCTCTTGCGCAAATAAGTGCAGAGCGATGCGAGCGGCACCTGAAAATCCGGCTGTACCGACTCGATACTGGGGTCCGGCGGGTCTTGGCGCGCCACGACGTCAGCATTTTCGAATGACCGCTGAAAGACAGGCACCAATCGCTCGTCGCACTCAATCACCAAGCCCGCGCCCGCCGCTATTAAGTCGGGAATGGGATTGGCGAACATGATTTCGTCGCCGATCCCTTGCTCACTCCAGATCAAAAGCGTCTTTCCAGCGAGTTCCTCGCCTTGCCACAGCGGATAGTCGAAGTGCCGCCAGGTGGAGGGAAATTCCCGGCATTTCCATCGCCACTCATTTTCCTGCCAGCCATCTTCGTAGTTGCCCTGTATCAGGAGCACGCGGCTCAGGTTGAAATGCGCCTCGGGAAAGTCAGGGTCGATGGCCACCGCCTGGCGCAGGATCATCTCGGCGCGAAGGTAATCGCCCTTGGCTGAATAGGCGAGACCCAGATTGTTGTAGGCCTGGATATTGGCGTGATCCAACAGGATCGCCTCGTCAAAATAGGTCACCGCGTCATCGACCCGACCCGCCGCCATCAGCGCGCTGCCGAAATTGATGATCGCCGGCACATTTTCTCGGTCGAGACGAAGCGCCTGTTCGAAACTGTCGATCGCGTCATCCGGCCGGTTGAGCCCCAGCAGGGCCTGTCCCTGCACGTCGTACGCATGGGCGGAACCGCTGTCCAGGTTGATCGCCTTGTGCGCCGCCGCCAGCGCCTCGTGGAACCGGCCCGCCTGCGACAGAACGAAGGCCATCTGCGCCAGGACTTCCTGCTCGCGAGGCAGCACGCGGGTCACATACTGCAGCGCCGCCAGCGCATCATCGAATTGGCCGGCCTCCGACGCCATCTTGGCGCAGGCCGAGGCGGCGCGCACCAAATTCCGCGCAATGTCATCCCGGTCCGGATCAATGGCGAGCGCGCCTAAAAATGCTTCCGCCGCTTCTTCGGTGCGGCCTTGCTGCAACAGGATAATGCCCAGACTGTTGATCACGTCCAGATTGCCGGGCTGCGCGGCGATAACCTTATGCGCAAGCAGTTCTGCCTCAATCAACTCGGTGTTGTCAGGGGCGGCGGGCTCGTTCATAGGCAGAGAATAGAAGGTTCGGGCCCGGTTTGACTAGTCGGCAGGCCTATTCGGCGGCGAAGCTGCGATGGTCCAGGCCACCGACGATTTTGGATTCCCCGTACGCCCGGCCTGGAATATTGCTCCACACCAGAGACTCCGGCAGGTCATAGAGCTGGTCACAGTCCTTGCAGTAGGAAATGTCGTCGAACCGCCCTTCCCTATGGGCAGCGCGGAGTTCCTCGTACGCCTCCCCGCCGACAACGTCGGCGATGGACTGATCATACAGGTGCCCCAACACGGCCTCGGAATCTTTCCCAAGCACCATGCAGCACGCGACCACCGCACCATTGTGGCCGTCCAAACCGCCGGCGCGGACCTGAAGCAATTCAGAGAACGGCCGCCCGCAGGACCGTTTTTCCGGCGCGCGGGTCATGTTTCGGCGGTCATAGGGCGAATCAAATTCTCCCGACCAATTGTGCATCAGCCACACTTCGGCAAACGCGCCGGTGTAGTCGATCCAGTTCGATTGATACGCCGCGAGCTCTTCCGCCTGGCGATCCATATCGGTGATCAGGTGGTGGAGATGAATTTCCGTGCCGCCGCCCATCTCTTCGTTCAGCTCCCGGAAGCGGCGGAAATTGTCGCGGACCTGCTCGAACGCATCCACGCTCATCCAGCGATGATAGCTTTCCCGGTCGCAACCGATGGCCGAAACCCGAAGCACGTCCAGCCCAGACTCGATCAGCTTGCGGGAGAGTTTCTCGTCCAGCCGGTAGCCGTTGGTAAAAGAAATGCACTTCAGCCCGCGTTCCTTAATCGCGCGCACCGCGTCGGGCATATCCGCGTTCAACGTTGGCTCCCCTGAGCCGTGGAGGGAGACCGACTCCACGCCGTACTGCACCGCATCATCCAATATCTTATCCAGCAACGGGCCAGGCAGCTTTTTCAGGAAGTCCTTTTCCCTGCCCTCGGCCTGGGGACACATTTCGCACTTGAAATTGCAGCCGCCGTTCAGCTCCAGATCAAGCTGCTTGATGCGTATGGGATCGGGTACCGGCATCTCTGATCCTCAACCGCCCCGCTTACCGGCGGTGATCATATCGCAGATTTCCCGGACCGCGCCGTCTCCTCCGTTTTTCTCGGTGATGTAGATCGCGGCGTCCTGTGCGGCGGCCATGGCGTCGTTGACGCTCATCGGGCAGCCGACGACTTCCAGCACGGGGATATCATTCACATCATCGCCCACGTGAGCCACTTGTTCCAAATCAATGCCCATCTGATCGCAGAGGGAGACCAGAGTGCCCAGCTTGTCCTGCGCGTCCAGATAGATGTGATCTACCCCCAGCGCGTTGCCCCGATGGCCGATGGAAGGCGTCGAGCTCGCGGTGATGATGGCCAGGGCCACGCCGGCGCTTTGGGCCAGCTTCATGCCCATGCCGTCTTTGACGTTGAACTTGCGGAGTTCATCGCCGGAGTCGGTGAAATAAATCCCGCCGTCCGTCAGCACCCCGTCCGTATCCAGGGACAATAGCTTGATGCCGGCTAGCCGTTGGGTCATCTCCGCCTTAGACAGTTTCTGCACCGCCATCATCCCTGCTCCTTCAAAATGGCTTCGACCCGGGCCGCATCCTCGGGCGTATCAACCCCGATGGAGCCCGGCGGCACCGGCACGCAGGCGATGCCTTCCCCATACTCCAGAAACCGCAAAATTTCGATGCTCTCCGCCTTCTCCACCGGACCCTGCTCCCACGCGGCGAACTTCGCCAGCGCCGCGCCGGTAAAGGCATAGAGCCCCACATGAACCGTCCGGGTCATGGGCTCACCCTGCGGGTAGGGCACCGGCAGCCGGGAAAAGGTTATCACCGTGCCGTCCAGTGCAGGCACTAGGTGCACCACGGACGGATCGTCTAATTGGTCGTCGGAGGCTTTCTCGATATAGCCGGTGGCGATTTCGATGCCGCGCTCGCGGGCGTCCAGCAGACACCGGGTCACCGCCTCTATGCTTTCCGGTTCGATCAGCGGCTCATCGCCCTGCACATTGACGTAAATTTCGGCGTCCATCTTGGAGGCGACCTCCGCCATGCGGTCGGAGCCGGTCGGGTGATCGTTGCGGGTCATGATCGCGTTGATCCCCTCGCCCGCGCAGAAATCCATGATGCGGTTATCGTCGGTGGCGACGACGACCTCGTCGACAGATGGAGTTTCCATTACCCGATCCCACACGCGCGCGACCATTTCCCGGCCATTAAGCTTCACCAGGCTTTTACCGGGGAACCGGGTGGAGGCCCAGCGGGCCGGTATGATCGCTAGGACAGTCATATTTTTATAATCACGAGTGTAGCAGCGCGTTCAGCGCCGGATGAAGGTGAATCACGCCCAGCAGCTGGCCATCGCCGTCCACCACGGGCAGATCAAAAATCTCCCGCTCTTGCAGCATGTCCAAGGCGTCTTGGAGCGCGAGATCGGGGCCGACGGTGGTGAACTCAGTCCGCGCGTGGTCGATAATATCGTCCGCAAATAACGCCGACAGCGGCTTTTGCGAGCGCAGCAACAGCCGGCGCAAATCGCCGTCGGTAAAGATCGCCACCAGCTTGCCGGCCTCGTCGGTCACGCAGGCAAGACCAAGGCGCTTGGCGGTCATCATCTCGAGTGCTTCCTTCATCAGGGTTTTGGCCGGCATTGCCGGAATTTCCGACGGCGGCAGCAGTATGTCCTGAACGGTGCGGTTAGTCGTCGAGGTGGACACGATCCTCTCCCCATTGGGCCAGCAGTTCCAGCCGGGTTGCGTGCATGGCCTTCGCCTGGGCCAGAATATTTTCCAGGTATTGAATATCAAGTTGGGTATTCGCGTCGGACAAGGCCTCGTCCGGATTTTCATGAACCTCCATAAACAGCGCGTTGACGCCGCAACCCGTCGCCGCCCGCACAAGGTGCGGAATATATTCCCGCTGACCACCGGAGATATTGCCCATCGATGTCGGTAACTGCACCGAATGGGTGGCGTCGAAACAGACCGGATAGCCGGTCTCCGACATGATCGGGAAATTTCGGTAGTCGTTGATCAGCATGTTGTATCCGAAGAACGTGCCCCGGTCGGTCAGCAGGATTTGTTCATTGCCGGTGGATTCGATCTTGCGGACCGAGTTCTTCATGTTCCACGGACTCATGAACTGGCCCTTCTTGAGATGGATCGGCCGCCCGGTCTCTCCCGCCGCCTTTAGCATATGGGTCTGGCGGCAGAGATAGGCCGGTATCTGCAGGAAATCGACAACCTTGGCGGTCGGCGCGGCCCAATCGGCATCGGAGAAATCACAGACCACGGGCACCTTATAGGTACTGCGTACCTCGTCCAGGATATCTAACCCTTCCTCCATGCCGATACCGTGGAAGGAGTTCACCGACGAGCGGCAGTCCTTATCATAGCAGGATTTGTAGACCCAGGGCAGGCCGACGCGTTCGCAAATCTCGCCGATCCTCTCCGCCATCTCGAGGGCGTGGGGCCGGGATTCAATCGCGCAGGGACCGCCTAAAAAGGCGAGCTGTTCGGCGCCACCGATCTTGACCTCGGCGACATCGCCGCCACCCACCACAATTATTTTTGTTGTCATCCGAAAAGTGTACCTCTGCGGCGGTAAAGAAACACTAAATGAATGGGCTTTCGTGAGCCCCCGTTCACTCCAACAATTCCCAGGTCCCGCCGCTGATTTCCGCCATCCGGAAGGAGTCGATCCGGAGACCCATATAGTCAGTCGGGGACATCTTCACCGGACCGCTGGTGCTGATCAGATCGCGGCTGTTTTCGATCATGTTGCGCACGTCTTCCGGTTTCACACTGCGCCCACGGCGCAGCGCGGCGATCACCAATTGCACGGCGTCGTGGATATAGCCGGCATAGATGGACGGCTGCACCCCCCAGCGCTTGGCGTAGAACTGTCGGAAGGAGGCTAGCACCGGAGGGGCCGGATCATTGTCCTCCAGCTTGCTGAACAGGATCAACGGCGCGACCGGCAGCCGCACGCCTTCTGCCGCCTCGGCGGCTAGATCAAGATAGTCTTGCGTCGCCGCGCCAAGGGACTGATAGAGGGGCTGGGTTATCGAAGGTGCGTTTGAGCCCCAGGAAGTACCGCCGGGTGCGTGATTTGTAGACTTGGTCCTCGACCACCTCCAAGCCAAAAGGTTCGGCGAGTGCGATACAGTGATAGCGCATGGCCCGGCCGAATCCGCTGTCGCCGGACAGCACCGCGAACTTCCGTAAACTCCGCTGCTGCAGGTCCTGCAAAATCCTGGCGCAGGCCATTCGACCGGTGGGCGTGGTCTTGAACACCCATTATTTGACCGAATCAATGATCGCCGCGGACTCGGCCAGGGAAATGAACGGAACGCCGGCCCGCTCCACAATCGGCTGGATCGCCATGGTCACCCCGGTGGTGGAGCCGATCCGGCAGGGTTCCGCCGCCCGCGTTTCGCCGTCCAGCAACAGCGCCCGACCGACGGCAAGCGCCGGGCCTGTTTTTAGAACAACTTTGAGAGCGATCTGGATCATCTTGGTGGAGAAAATGATTCCACGAGTGCAAAGCCTGGGCAACATATGATTAGGCGGACACGAGTGAATTCTCCGCGAGGGCTTGCTTGGCGTCCCGCTCCTTCCGCCATTCCATGGTTTTCAAGAGCGTTTCAATGGTGATCGAGCCATAGGTCGCGGTGGCAATATCGTCGATTTCCTGCTGCACCAGGGCCAAAGCCTCGCCGATATCGGTCTCGCCGTCCCGGTCGCGGGTCCGGCCCTCGCCCCCGATATCTTCAAAGATGGTGATCACGTCCAACAGGGTCGTCCGCCGCGCATTGCCGGAAAATGTATAGCCGCCGCCTGCCCCCCGGACCGAATCAACCAACCCGGCCCGGCCCAAATCGCGCATGACCTTGGCCAGATGGTTCGACGAAATGCCGTATTTTTCCGCGATGTCCGTCGCCGACAATTGGCACGCTGGATCACGGGCCAGTTCCAGGACCGCGTAGAGGCCGAACATGGTGGCTTTTTGCAATTTCATCCCGCGCCCCTCAATCGATCGGCCGTTCCAGCTCGATAAACGGGCCGGCCATCATCCCTTGGGCGCGGAAGAAGGACATGTTGAGCTTATCGTTCCGGGCGATCATGGTGCGGACTGTGTCGACCCCATCGGCCTTCAAGCATTCGCAAATCTCTTGATACAGCAGTTCGCCGACACCCCTGCCCTGGACTTCCGGACTAACCAGAATGGTGAGGATCCACCCGCAGGGTTGGGAGCCGAATTCCCACGCCCGCATTTCGCCGACGATGAAGCCAGCGAAGTCGCCCGCCTCGGACTCGGCAATCAGGAAATACCGGCCCTCTTTGCCGACAAAGCGGTCAAAAGTCTCCATCCAGTAGGCAGCCTTCTCCAGACCGGTGATTCTGGCGTCCAAAGCGATGACTTTAAGCAAATCACCCTCGGCCGCTGGTCTGATGGCGGCGTCAAGGGCCGGTTCGGGCTGTAAATTTTGATCCATAAATCAAACAGTTATCAAAAAATTATCAGGTTCTTCTGAATAACGTTGACATCATGGGATGGTTCGGCAATTATGTAAATAGGTATTTTAATACCGAATTACAGTTTAACCGAATTTGGACGGAATCTCTGGTGAGACGTGTTACCATCGGAAATAAGCGCCAAACTCGAAGTTGGCGCAGGAAAAACAGTAGGGAAGACAGGCAGGATGATCGATTTTTCCACTCACCCCAGCGAATACAAACACTGGAAAGTCACTTTTGACGGTCCGGTGGCCACTCTCTCTATGGATGTCGCCGAAGACGGCGGCCTGGTCGAGGGCTATGAACTGAAGCTCAACTCCTACGACTTGGGCGTTGATATCGAGCTTTATGACGCGATCCAGCGGCTCCGCTTCTCCCACCCGGAGGTCAAAAGCGTGATTGTCACCTCTGCCAAGGACCGCGTGTTCTGCGCCGGCGCGAACATCGCAATGCTCGGCTCGTCGACCCATGCCCACAAGGTAAATTTTTGTAAGTTCACCAACGAAACCCGGAACGGCATGGAAGACGCGTCCGACAATTCCGATCAGAAATACATTTGCGTGGTGAACGGAACAGCCGCCGGCGGCGGCTATGAGCTGGCCCTAGCAGCCGACTACATCATGCTCATCGATGACGGCTCCTCGGCCGTGTCCCTCCCGGAAGTCCCCCTCCTCGCGGTGCTGCCCGGTACGGGCGGACTGACCCGCGTGGTCGACAAGCGCCACGTGCGCCGGGACCGGGCGGATTTCTTCTGCACGTTGACCGAAGGCATCAAAGGCAAGCGCGCCGTGGATTGGAAGCTGGTGGATGAACTGGTCCCCCGCTCCAAATTGATGGAAACAGCGATGGAGCGCGCCAACGAATTCGCCGCCAAGTCCACGCGGCCCGATGACGCCAAGGGCATTAACCTACCCAAGCTGGAGCGCACTATCGACGGCGATGCCATCACCTACAAAACAATCTCGGTGAGCATCGACCGGTCCAACTATGTGGCCGAAATCACCATCAGCGCCCCGGACCAAGAGCCGCCGCAGGACGCAGCCGCCATTCACGAGGCCGGCGCCGACTTCTGGCCCCTCTCCTTCGCCCGGGACTTCGACGACCTGATCCTCCATCTCCGCACCAACGAGACGGAGATCACCACCTGGGTGTTCAAGACCACCGGTAATGCCGATATGGTCGAGGCCGCGGACAAAGCGCTTCTCGACAATGCGGACGACTGGCTGGTGCGGGAAGTCACACTGTATCTCAAGCGCACCTTCAAGCGCCTGGATGTGTCGTCCCGCAGCATCATTACCCTGGTCGAGCCCGGCAGCTGCTTTACCGGCACGCTGCTTGAACTCGTCCTTGCCGCCGACCGCTCCTATATGCTGGAAGGCGTGTTCGAAGGATCGAACGTACCGGCGGCGACGGTGCGCCTGACCGGCATGAATTTCGGCCCGCTGCCCATGTGCAACGGGCTGAGCCGGGCCGCGACGCGCTATCTCGACGACGACGGCGCCCTCGCCGCCGCGCAGGACGAGATCGGCAACGATCTCGAAGCCGAAAACGCGGACGAACTGGGCCTGGTCACCTTCATCCCAGACGATATCGACTGGGATGACGAGGTCCGCATTGCCATCGAGGAGCGCGCCAGCTTCTCCGGCGATGCGCTGACCGGCATGGAAGCCAGCCTTCGCTTTGTCGGCCCCGAGACGTTGGAGACCAAAATCTTCGGCCGTCTCAGCGCCTGGCAGAACTGGATATTCCAGCGGCCCAACGCCGTCGGCGACGAAGGCGCACTGAAACTCTTTGGAACCGGCAAACAAGCCAACTATGACAGAAAGCGAGTTTAGATCATGAGCAGCATCGATTATTCAGAGAAAATTCCGAACAACGTCGACTTGTCCGACGATCGCCGCCTCCAGCGCGCGCTGGAAAAATGGCAACCCGCCTTCCTCGACTGGTGGAAAGGGATGGGCCCGGAAGGCAGCCATGACCATGAGGTTTTCCTGCGCACCGCTATCGACGTGAGCCCCAAAGGCTGGGCCCATTTCGACATGGTCCGCATGCCCGAATACCGCTGGGGCATCTTCCTCGCCTCCCCCGAAGAAAATCGAAAAGTGAACTTCGGCATCCACAAAGGGGAAGACGCCTGGCAGGAAGTGCCGGGCGAATACCGCGGCGAACTGCGCCGCCTGATTGTTACCCAGGGTGATACAGAGCCTGCATCCGTCGAACAGCAGCGGCTTTTGGGTCTCTCCTGCCCGTCCCTCTATGACCTCCGCGGTCTGTTCCAGGTGAATGTGGAGGAAGGCCGGCATCTTTGGGCCATGGTTTATCTGCTACACGCCTATTTCGGCCGTGACGGCAGGGAAGAGGCCGAGGAAATGCTGATGCGCCACGCCGGCGATGCCGACAAGCCGCGCATTCTTGAGGCCTTCAACGTGCCGACGGAAGATTGGCTGTCGTTCTTTATGTTCACCTACTTCCAGGACCGGGACGGCAAATTCCAACTCAGTGCCCTGGCGGAGTCCGGTTTCGATCCGCTATCCCGCACCTGCCGCTTCATGCTGACGGAGGAGGCGCACCATATGTTTATTGGTGAATCCGGCGTGGGCAGGGTTGTGCAGCGGTCCGCTGAACTTTCCGCGCAACACGATACGCTGGATATCGGCCCGCATGGCGGCATTCCGTTGCCGCTGATCCAGAAGTGGATGAATTTCCACTTCTCCATCTGCCTGGACCTGTTCGGCCAGGAAAAATCCACCAACGCGGCCAACTTCTATTCCATGGGCCTCAAGGGCCGGTTCAATGAAACCAAGATGGATGATGATCATCTCCTGGAGCATGATCTCTCCCCGGTACCGGAACTTGAAGGCGATCAGGTGGTGATGAAGGACATTTCCGCCCTGACTTCCATCAACGAGCGCCTGCGCAACGACTATCGGGACGATTGCCAGCGCGGCGTCGACCGCTGGAACAAAATGATCCGTGACGCGGGTGTCGATTTCGAACTGACCCTGCCGCACACGGCGTTCCACCGGAACATCGGCACCTTCCGCGATCTGGATTTCACCCCGGACGGTAAGCTCATCACCAAAGAAGAGTTCGAAGCCCGGAAAAACGACTGGATCCCGACCGAGGAAGACCGGGCCTTCGTCAAATCCTTGATGGTGCGGGTGACCGAACAGGGCAAAATGGCCGCCTGGGTCGCACCGCCGGCCAAGGGTATCCACGGCAAGGATGTTGATTACGAATACGTCAAACTGCACTAAGCGGTCACAATAGCATTCACCGGGCCTTGGTTCATGATAGGATCAGGGCCCGGATCTTATAGGGGGCTAAAAAATGCAGGAAAACACGGTCCAAGTGGACACGTCCGTCTCACCGGCAAAACTGACCTTCGCCGACAGTTTCAACGCCGCCGTACCGTTTATTGACCGGCATCTGGACGAAGGCCGGGGCGATAAGGTCGCCATCACCGTCCATGGCGGCGGCACGGTCACCTATGCGACCCTCGCGGAGATGGTGAACCGGGCGGGCAACGCGCTGACCGGTCTCGGCATCGAACAAGGCGACCGCATCCTGATGATGATCAAGGACGGGCCGGAGTTCTTTTATGCGTTCTGGGGCGCGATCAAGGCCGGCCTGATCCCGGTGCCGCTTAACACCCTGCTGCGCGCCAAGGACTACGCCTACATGATCGAGAACTCGGAATGTAAGGGCGTAATCTATTCCGTCGAGTTCGCCAATGAGGTCAAACCGGCCCTGGAACAGGCCAATCACGCGCCCGCCGTGGTTCTGCTGACCGAAGGCGACGGCGATACGCTGGCGAAGCACATGGCCGGTGCTTCTGCCGATCTGGCTCCTGCCCCAGCCGCACCGGACGACGACTGCTTCTGGCTTTATTCGTCGGGCTCCACCGGCAATCCCAAGGGTGTGGTGCACGCTCAGAAAGACATGGTGGTCACCAGCCAGCGCTATGCGGTGGAAACCCTGAACATGACCGCCGACGACGTCAATTTCTCGGCCGCCAAGCTGTTCTTCGCCTATGGTCTGGGCAACGGCATGACCTTTCCACTGTGGGTCGGCGGCAGCGCCGTGTTCTTCCCGGGCCCGCCGACACCGGCCGCCATGCACGAAGTGATCGAGACCCATGGGCCAACAATTTATTATGGTGTACCAACACTTTATGCCGCACAACTTAAAGCGATGAATGAGGCGCCGGCGGACCTCTCTTCGCTCAGGCTCTGCATCTCCGCCGGCGAGGCTTTGCCGCCCGATCTGCACACTCGCTGGACCGAAAAAACCAAACTGCCGCTGCTGGACGGCATCGGCACGACCGAAATCCTGCATATCTTTCTGTCCAACCGGGAAGGCAATTATAAACAGGGCGCCAGCGGCATGCCCGTCCCCGGCTATGAGGCCAAGATCGTCGATGAAGAGGGCAACGAAGTCCCCACCGGCGAGACCGGCAGCCTGATGATCAAGGGCGAATCTCTGTTGAAGCTTTATTGGCGCAATCCGGAAAAGACGGCCGAGAGCCTGCACGACGGCTGGATGTACACCGGTGACACCTATTACCGAGACGAAGACGATTTTTTCTTCTGCTGCGGGCGCTCCGATGACATGCTCAAGGTGGGCGGCATCTGGTGCTCCCCGGTTGAGATCGAGAACAAACTGGTCGAACACCCGGCCGTGTTGGAGGCCGCCGTGGTCGGCCGCGCCGATGATGATGAGCTGATCAAGCCGGAAGCCTTTATTGTGCTGAACAATGCCGGCGACGCGTCGGCGGACCTGAAAGCGGAATTGCTGGAACACTGCAAGACCGGTCTCGCGCGCTACAAATATCCGCGCTGGTTCAACTTTGTGGAAGATTTACCCAAAACGGCGACCGGGAAGATTCAACGGTTCAGGTTAAGAGCGGGCGCCTAACCCCCTTCGCCATCTCTCCTCCGTCATGTACGAGTTAGGACAGATGTTAATCGGGACTAATTCTTGGCTAGCTCTTGATGGCAGATCCGCGATAACTGCTTCGCAGGTCGGCGATGACGATATTAATATTGGAAGTCGTTAAACCCCAAGATACCGGTGCTGCAGCTCTTCGTCGGCTTTAAGGTCCGCGGAGCTGCCGGACCAGACCACTTCACCTTTTTCGATGATGTAGTGCCGCTCGGCAATGCGAGTCAGCGCGTCGACATTCTTGTCGATCACCAGGATGGACTGGCCTTGGGACTTCAATTGTTCCAGCACCCGCCAAATTTCGGCGCGGATCAGCGGCGCCAGGCCTTCGGTCGCCTCGTCCAGGATCAACAGGCCCGGATTGGTCATCAGCGCCCGGGAAATGGCCAGCATTTGCTGTTCACCGCCGGAAAGCTGACTGCCCATATTGTTGCGTCTGGCGGCCAGGCCGGGAAACAGCTCGTAGATTTTGTCTGCTGTCCACGGATCAGCGCTGTTATTGCGGTTGGCTGCCGTGGCAACCAGGTTCTCATGGACGCTGAGGTTCGGGAAAATCTGCCGGCCTTCCGGCACCAGGCCTAGTCCCGCCTGCGCCACCAAATAAGACGGCATCCCATGGATCGCCTGCCCGCGGTAATGAATTTCGCCGACCTGGGGTTTGAGCTGTCCCATGATGGTGCGTACGGTCGTGGTTTTGCCCATGCCGTTCCGCCCCAACAGCGTCACCACCTCCCCTTCGCCGATGTCCAGAGACATCCCGAACAGAACCTGCGACTCCCCATAGGAGCTCTCAATACCCGCGACCTTTAGGAAATCCGCCATCAGTCGTCCCCCAAGTAGGCTGAGCGGACTTCCGCGTTGTTGCGAATCTCATCCGGCGAACCGCTGGCGACAGCCTGCCCATAAACCAACACGGTAATCCGGTCGGCCAAGGCAAAAACGGCGTCCATGTCGTGCTCAATCAGCAGCATCGTATACTTGCCTTTGAGCGTTCGAAGATAGGTGGTCATATCGTCAGACGCCTGGGAATCCATGCCGGCCATCGGTTCATCCAGCAGCAGGAACTTTGGCGAGGTCGCCAAGGCCATGGCGATTTCCAGCCGGCGCTGTTCACCATGGGCCAAATTGCCGGCCAAAACATTGCCCCGCTCGCCGAGGCCGATCTCGTCGAGATAACCTTGTGCCGTCGCTTGCAGCTCACGATCCTGCTGCGGCGCTCCCCAAAAGCGGAAGCTGTGCCCCTGGCGTGCCTGGATCGACAAGGCCACATTGTCGATCACCCGGAAATTTTTAAGGATCGAGGTGATCTGGAAAGACCGCACCAGACCTGCGTGACAGCGTTTCGGGGCCGACATGGCGGTAATGTCCCGGCCATCGAATGTGATGCTGCCGCTATCGCTCTTCATCATCCCGGATATTTGGTTGATCAAAGTCGTCTTGCCGGCGCCATTGGGGCCGATGATGGCGTGAATTTCGCCCTTCTCGACCTCCAGATTAAAGTGATCGGTGGCCACAAGGCCGCCGAAGCTCTTCACCAGATTATCGACTTTTAACATCGCCTCAGTCATTGCGCTTCTCGAACTTGCCGATGATACCCTCCACACCGCCGCGGGCAAACAACACCACGACAATGAGGAACGGCCCAAAGATCAGGTGCCATGCCTCGGTAATATTGGAGAGCATCTCCGAAAGAATGAGGAAAATCATCGTCCCGCCCAGCGGTCCGAAGATCGTTCCCATTCCACCCAGGACGGCCATGAAAATCATCTCACCGGATGTCGTCCAAAACATCATGTCCGGACTCACGAAGGATTCGAAATTCGCGGACAGGATTCCCGCCAATCCCGCCATCATGCCGGCGATGACAAAGGCCGCCAACCTGTAGGGGTAAGTCGGGTAGCCGATGGAATGCATCCGGTCGTCGTTGGACATGGATCCGCGGATCACCATACCGAACCGGGAATTGACGATCCGATGGCTGAGGTAAAGACAGGCCATCAGCAGTACAAAGGCAGTGTAGTACATGGTCATCGGTTCGTTGAGATCGAAGGCCTCTATGCCGAAATTGCTTCGAGCATCAATGTTCAGCCCGTCGTCGCTGCCGTACTTCTCAATACTGACACTTAGGAAATAGATCATCTGAGCAAACGCGAGCGTGATCATGATGAAATAGACGCCCTTGGTCCTGAGGCAGATGGCGCCAAAGATCAACGCCAAGAGTCCGCTGCCGAGAATCCCGACCGGCCATTGGATCCAGCCGCTTTCAATACCGTGATAGGATAAAATACCGACCGCATATCCGCCCACACCCAAATACACCGCATGCCCGAAACTGATCATGCCGCCATAGCCCATGATCAAGTTCAGGCTGATCGTGGCGATGGCGAAAATCATCACCCGCAACATGACGTCCCGGTAAAAGTCCTGCTCAATTGCCGGTGCGAGAAAAGGCATGGAGACGCACAATAATACAAGGATCGTGTTGTAAATGCCTCGCGGCGTTTTCATCAGGCTGAGAAATTTTCCCATGAGCCTACGCGCCCTTCGGCGGGAACAGGCCCTGAGGTTTAACCGCCAGAACAACCGCCATAATGATGTAAATCAACATGGACGAAATGGCCGGACCGGCTGTCTCCGCCCCTTCCGTGTCCATCACCGCCAGCATCGCAACATCGATAAATGATCGGCCAAGCGTATCAATGAGACCGGTGATGATCGCCGCGATAAAGGCCCCACGAATGGAGCCGATGCCGCCAATCACGATGACCACAAACGCCAGGATAAGAATGCCTTCTCCCATGCCGCTTTCAGCTTGGGTAATCGGCGTGATGATCATTCCGGCGAACCCGGCGAGCGCCGCGCCGAGGCCAAAGACCACCGTGTAGAGCATCTTGATATTCACACCCAACGCCGCGACCATTTCTCGGTTGGACGCACCGGCGCGGATCAACATGCCGATACGTGTTTTCGAGACCAGGAAGTAGAGTCCTACCGCCACCAACAGCCCGCTGGTGATAATCACTAGTCGGTAGTCCGGCACCACGATGTCACCGAAAAGGGACGTCGTACCCTGGAGGTAATCAGGCAATTGGATCGCCGCGCCCTCAGGCCCCCAGGAGATCAAAAACAACTCGTTAAAGAATATTATAAGTCCGAAAGTCACCTGCACCTGGTCCAGGTGATTCCTCTGATAGAGGGTTCGGAGCAGGCTCCATTCCATCAGCATTCCAGCGAGAAGTGTTACCGGCAGGGCAAACAGCATCCCCAGGAACATGGAGCCCGTCACCATGCTGAAGGTGGCCGCAAAGAAGGCGCCGAACATATATAGCGTTCCATGCGCCAGATTAACCAAATCCATAATGCCGAACACGAGGGTCAGGCCAGCCGCCACGAGGAATAGGATAATTCCCAGTTGGAACCCGTTGAAAAATTGTTCGGCGAGCAGCGCGTAGTCCATGCGATGTTCTTTAAATGATTATTTCCGACTGATCAAAGGAAACGGGGACGCCTTTGCGCCCCCGCCACCTATGCCAGATCGTCAAACTCCGACTAGAGTTTGCACTCACCAGAGTTAACCGGCGCGTGATCCTTGAGTACGGTTTCCTTCACCGACAGCACCCAATCGCCGTTCGCATCCTTGACGACTTCCCGAGCATAGAAATTCTGAATTGGGAAGTGATTACGGCCAAACACCAAATTGCCGCGGAGAGATGGGAAATCAGCAGCTTCCATCCCTGCCCGGACTTTATTGATGTTCTTGTGGTTGCCGCCAGCCGCTTTCACGCCGGCATTTATCAACATCAACGCGTCATAGGCCTGCGCCGCATAGTGCGCCGGATATTGTTTGGTCTTCTTCTTGAAGTCCGCGACGAACCGCTTGTTCTGAGGATTGTCCAGATCGGGCCCCCAGTAGCTGGTATTCACCATACCCAGCAAGTGATTCATGTTCCGCGACTGGAAGATCGGCAGGTTGGCGCCGTCGATAGAAAACACGTTGAAGAGCGGCGTTTTGGTCATGCCAGCCTGGGCGTATTGCGTAAAGAACGCCGGCCCCCAGCTACCCGGATAGAAAACAAACACACCGTCTGGGTTGGCCGCCTTGACTTTGGCCAACTCGGCGGACCAGTCTTTATGGCTCAGCGGCACAAGATCCTTGCCGACGATCTTGCCTTTAAAGGTCCGCTCGACACCATCGACCATCTGCTTGCCGGCGGCGTAGTTCAGCGACAGCACGTAAAGCGTCTTGATGCCTTTGCGGTTCAGCAGCTCACCCATCGCCATCGGCGTTTGGCTATTTTCCCACGCTGCGTTGAAGAAGTTCTTGTGGCACCCCTTGCCGGAGAACTTGGCGTGACCGGCATTGGCGCTAACGATGATTTTGTTGGCGCGGAAGGCAACCGGCGCAGACGCGGCAATCACGTGAGACCAGATATAACCGGCCAAAAAGTCCACTTTGTCTTTCTTGATCAGTTTTTCGGTCTTCTGCTTGCCGATATTCGGCTTAATGGCATCGTCTTCGAAGATCAGTTCCAGCTTCTTGCCGGCCATCTTGTGACCCAAATGCTCCGCAGCGACCTCGAAACCGGCTTTCATTTGTTTGCCGATGATTGAAGCCGGGGTAGTCAAGGTGGTCACAATACCAACCTTGATTGTATCCTGAGCCTGCGCGTTGGCTGCAAACGCCATCGTGGCGGCAGCCGTAAGCGTTAAAAGTCGTTTATGCATAAGTTCCTCCCCATCCAAGGATTAAGTTACCAGATTTAAGCCAAATTCGGGGCGTCGCCCCCAGTCATTCCATTATGATCCGACCCAACAATGACGAAAATATGTCTCAATAATTGTTCGGTCTACATACACATTGAACCATATCGAAAGGCCGGAATTGATTCAAAAGGTTTCCCGGGGTGATTGCCGGAGCCTATTGCGTGGCCGGTCACAACATGATTGCGCCGCCGCCTATCATGACCGCGCCCAATATGGCAAATAAAATCCCGATAGAACGGCCCGACTTTTCACGCGGTGATATACTTCCGGTTATATGCACCAGATAGCCCATGAGGCATGCAATCACACAGACTCCGAGTGGATAGTAGAGCAGCCAGGATACGACCGCACCGCCGTCATCTGGGAGCCACGTGAGCGCCAGAAACTGCAAGGCGGCATTAATGACGAGCACACCCAACAATCCAGCAAGGAAGGCATAGCGAACTGTGGCCAGCAAGTGATGGGACAAAGAGGCTGTGAACGCCAACAAACCGCACCAAATTAACAAGCTCGCCCAGCTCGGGTACAGGTTCGCCGCGCCCTCCCCGCCGGTCAGCAGTTGCGCATTGAAGGCCAGGATGTAGGCCAAGGGCAGCGCGCCGGCAAATAAATGGAGCTGTTCGGCGATCGGCTTACCTTTGTGTCCGATCTCCGACATATAAGGCGAGAGCATCGCGGAGATGGCCTGCGCGATCAGATAAACCAATGAAGCGACAACAAGGCTGCCTAAAGCCGCTTCGAGTGCCGGGCTATTCAGCATCCTGTCGGTGAGCGAGACGAATATATAAGCCGGCAGAGAGACAAATCCCGCAAGATAGACGCCGAGAGACAGAAGCGAACCAAACCCCCGCGCACGCCCGGTCTCCGATACGACAGAGAGAAGGGCCATGCCGGCAACAATCGCGATCAAGACCCAGAGGAGAAACGGATTGCCGCCCCTGAGCACGTTGAGCACCACCGCAATGGGGATGGCGGCAAACGTGATGATCATCACCGCGCCTCCGACGGCGACATTCTTATCGGATTGCCGATACCAGAAATCCACATACCGGGAAATGCCGCTCCCCAGGACCCCAAGCGAGGTCTTGGGAATCAACGTCCAGTCTGTCGCGCCCACCTCCGCCGTTAGTGCTTGCAGTCTCACCATGAACTTTGGCGGATTGTCCCAACGCCCGATCCAGATAAGTCCCAATCCCAAAAGTAAAACGGCAGCGCCGGAAACGACGAGAAAAGCAGAGAGCGCGACGTCGGATCCCGGCGGCAGCATCATGAGGTCATTCCCCTGCTCTTCCCCGGCTCCGCCTACTCAACTAGCCCCTGGTGAATTCAATCTCGCCACCGGGCAGCAGGTAAAGCACCACCGCTTCGCCGTCGGTCACCGTCGGCTTGTGGGCCGAATCCGGGCCATACACCATCCAGCCTTCCGGCGTGCCGTCGAACTTGGCGTCGCCTTCCGTCGGCATAATCATGTCGATCTCCCCCTTGGGATGGCGGTGGTGAGGGCCGACGATATCCTTCATCAGGACTACATCGACGCTGAACCCATCGACATCCCTGATGACCCGGCCGAACTTGATGCCGCCATGTTCCTGAGCGCAGAGCCAGCCCTCCTTGATGCCTTCATCACAGGCCGCCCGGATGTTTTTGAACACCTCACCGTCCGGCGGAAACTGATCGTTGAGCGCCGCCGCCAGGTCTGCCTCCACGGGCTGATCCTTGATCTTGGAGGTCACCTGCTGGACCAGGGACTGAAATTCTTCAACGCTCATGCTCTCTCTCCCGCTGAAAATTGTCATGGGAAGAGGGATACCGTGAAAGGACGGCAGGCGCAATTGGGGAGGGGAAGTAAAGGAGTTTAGGTCTCCAAGCTCTCTTCCAAGAATTGCGTCATCCCCGACCTGCGAAGCAATTGTCGGGGAACCATGCAACCCATGCTCATGGTCCCCCGTGACTTGGCCCCAGTTGAACACTGGCGCCAACTCGGGGACGACGCAGAAATTGTCGAAAAACGGTTCCACGGGTCACGGCCATGCCATTTCCGGTCTTCCGTCATGCCCGAGTTGCGCAGCAATTCTCGGGTATCTCCTTCAAGCCCCCCAAAATCATATTGTCCCTCGGTCCATACTCACCTATGATCCGGGGATTGTTCGCCTACCAAACATTATTGTCGTAAATTGAAGACGGACAAGGGCTACAGGGATACTTCATATGGATGGCGGAACCGCACTAGCGCGTATCGTGACGACGGGCGAACGGTCGTTCGAGAGGGAAATCAGCAAGCTGCTGCTGAGCGACGGCGAGGAATTCCACGGCGAAGGCATTCTCGCGGTCACCAAGGCGCTGCTACAATCCGGCGTCTCTTACGTGGGTGGCTATCCGGGCGCGCCCATGTCCCACCTGATCGACGTGCTGGCCGACGCCAGCGAGGAAATCCTCAAACCCATGGGTATCCATTACGAACAGTCGGCCTCTGAAGCCGGGGCGGCGGCGCTGCTTAGTGCCTCGATCAACTATCCGATCCGAGGCGCGGTGACCTGGAAGTCGGTCGTGGGCACCAATGTAGCGTCCGACGCATTGTCCAATCTGGCCTCCACCGGTGTGGTCGGGGGCTCTCTTATAATTCTCGGCGACGATTACGGCGAGGGCTCCTCCATCATGCAGGAGCGCACCTACACCTTCGCCATGAAGTCCTCCATCCCGCTGATCGACCCCCGCTATAACCTGGCCAAGATGGTGGAGCTGACCGAACGATCCTTCGAGATTTCCGAAGTCTCGCAGATGCCGGTATTTTTCAACATGCGCATCCGCGCCTGCCACCTGACGGGCAAGTTCACCGCCAAGGACAACAAGGTTCCGACCTACAACGCCAACACGCCCTACCCCGAACAAATCTATGACGTGAACCGGATCGTACTGCCGCCGGCGTCCTATGCCCATGAAAAGGCGAAATTCGAAGACCGCCTGCCCGCAGCCCAAGAGTACGCCCGCAAGCACAAGGTCAACGAACTGTTCCCCGGCAAGGCAGGTAGCCGCTTCGGCATCATCACCCAAGGCGGCACTTATACAGTCATGCAGCGCGCCCTCCGCCGGCTCGGCTCGGCGGACGCCTACGGCAACACGGACGTGCCAGTACTGTGTCTTAATCTGGTGTATCCGCTGATCCCGGATGAGATCGAGGAATTCCTGCAAGACAAAGACAGCATCCTGGTGATCGAGGAAGGCAACCCGAACTTCATCGAATCCCAGATCGCCGAGATCGCCCAGCGCAAAGGCATCCCCGTTCGCATCCACGGCAAGGACATGCTGCCGATGGCCGGCGAGTACACGTCCAACATCGTTCGCGAAGGCGTGGCCAAGTATCTAGCGGCGGAAACCCAGGGCGAGATGAAAGACACCGCCATCGCCGCCGAAGCCGCAATCCAGAACGAGCTGGCCGCCGCGCAGTCTCATATCTCCGCGCCGATGCCCCCCCGCGCGCCGTCGTTCTGCACAGGCTGCCCGGAACGGCCCATTATGGCGGCGCTGAAATTACTGATGAAAGAGCGCGGCAAATTTCATATCTCCATGGATATCGGCTGCAACCTGTTCGGTTCCCTCCCCCCGTTCAACGTCGGCAACACTGTCTTGGGCTATGGCCTGAGCCTGGCGAGCGGCGGCGCCGTCGGTCCGAACCTGGGACAGACCCGGGTGGCCGTCATGGGCGACGGCGGGTTCTGGCACAACGGCTTTTCCACTGGCGTGGTGAACGCCAAGTGGAATGAATATGACTCTGTATTGATCATTCTCGACAATGGCTATGCCGCCGCGACCGGCCAGCATCGGCTTCCGTCGACGGGCACCACGCCCAAAGGCACGCCGTCCCTGGTCACCATTGAATCGGCGCTCCGCGGTGTCGGTGTCGACTGGATCAAATATGTGGACTCCTACAGCCTGGAAGAATCCAAGAAGGTCATCGGTGACGCCTTGGACGCGCGGGACAAGGGCCTGCGGGTCATCATCTCCAACAATGAATGCATGCTGGCCCGTCAGCGCCGGGAACGGCCTGAAAAGGCCAATGCGCTGAAGGAAGGCCGTACCGTCCTGAAGGAAAAGTTCGGTGTGGATGAAGAGGTCTGCACCGGCGATCATTCCTGCATGCGGCTCAACGGTTGCCCGTCCCTCACGTTGAAGGAGACCTCCGATCCCCTGAAGGAAACCCCGGTGGCCCATGTGGACGAGGGCTGTTTCGCCTGCGGCCATTGCGGCGAGGTGGCGCATGCGGCGCAGCTCTGCCCGTCCTTCTATAAGGCCGAGGCGGTGCAGAACCCCGGCTCGATTCGGCGGATGATGTCCGGCCTCAACCGTAGCCTCCTCTCCATGATGGGAGGGTACTGATCATGAGCGCAGATCGTCCTATTTGTGTGCTGATCGGCGCACTTGGCGGCCAAGGCGGCGGTGTACTCGCCGATTGGCTGGTCGAAGCAGCGGAACATGCCGGCTATCCCGCCCAGGCGACGTCCACTCCCGGCGTGGCGCAGCGCACCGGCGCCACCACCTATTATTATGAGCTGTTCCCGGAAAAGAACCCGCCCGGCGATCCCGTCTTCACCCTGTTCCCCGCCACTGGTGATCTGGACATCATGGCCGCGCTGGAGCCCACCGAAGCCGGCCGTGCGGTCGAGCGGGGATTTGTCACGGCCACCACCACCGTGATCACCGGGCTGGAGCGGGTGTATTCGACGGCTGAGAAAATGCCGGCCGGCGACGGGCGGATCGAGACTGACCCGATGATGGACATGCTGGAGAATGTGTCGAAGGACCTGATCCGGTTGAACGTGAAGGAACTTTCCGACGGCACGGCCAGCCGTATCAACGCGGTCATGTTCGGCGCCATCGTCGGCAGCGGCATCCTGCCCCTCACCGAAGACGACGGCAAGGCGGCCATCCGCCAGAGCGGCGTTGCGGTGGAGTCCAACCTCGCCGGTTTCGATCTGGGGGTACAGGCGGCCAAGTCCGGCGGTTCTGCGCCGCTCACCCAAGAAGGTAAGGTGTATCAGGAAGCGCCGGCCGACTTCGCTGACGCCATCAACGCCTATCCCGGAACCGTGCGGGAGATCATCGGCCACGGCGTCGCCCAATTGATTGACTATCAGGACGCGGCCTATGCCCGGCTCTATCTCGACCGGGTGAGCGAGGTCGCCGCTATCGATAGCGATGCGTCCCACCGCCTGACATTCGAGGCGGCCAAGCGTATCGCCAAGTGGATGAGCTTCGAAGACGTGGTCCGGGTCGCGCAACTGAAAACCCGGCCGGGCCGTCTCGCGCGTATTCGGGGTGAACTCGGAGTCGGCGACGACCTGCCGTTAAAACTCACCGATTATTTCAAGCCGGGACGGGACGAGTTCGCCGGCATCCTGCCCCCTGCCCTCGGCTGGCTGGTGCCCAACACCAAAAAGCTCGCGCGGGGCAACGGCATGGCGCTCCATATCCCCACCGGCTCCGCCTTCGGATTCCTGCTGCTGAAAATTCTGGCGGCGATGAAGCCGCTGCGGCGCAAATCGGCTCAGTATTTGGAAGAGCAAGAAGCCCTAACCGCCTGGATGGGCGCCATCAAAAAGGCGGCGGCGGCCGACTATGACCTGTCCTGCCGCACGGCTGAACTTTCAATTCTGGCGCGCGGCTACGGCAATGTCCGCCGGGAAGGCCTGGAGAAGCTCGCCGGCTTGTTCGCCAACTGGGAAAACCGCCTCGGTTCGGAGATCGACAAACTCTCCGCCGAAGTGGATCAGCTGATCCTGCTGGCCCAAGCCAATCCGGATGCACCTCAAGCCCATTGAGGCACGTAATTCAGCCAAGGACGTAGATATGAGTGATAACAAACATCTTTCCCCTTTGCAGTGCCGGGTGAACGGCCAGGACCGGAACAGTTTTATTCCGGACAATATCCTGCTGGTTGACTACCTGCGCGAGGAACTCGGTCTCACCGGCACCAAGATCGGCTGCGACGGCGGCGAATGCGGTTGCTGCACGGTGTTGGTCGACGGTAAGCCGCAACATGCCTGCCTCACCCTAGCGGCGGTTTGCGACGGCAAGGACATCGAAACGGTCGAGGCGCTGGAAACCCAAGGCCGCCTCTCCGCTATTCAGCGGGGCTTTCACGAGAAGCTGGGCGCCCAATGCGGATTCTGCACGCCGGGCATGATCATGGCGGCTGAAGGCCTGCTTCGCGATAACCCCACCCCGACCGTGGACGAAATCAAGAAGGGCATGGGCTCAAATATCTGCCGCTGCACCGGCTACGTGAAAATTATCGAAGCGGTTCAGTCCGCCGCCGAGGAAATCAAAAGCAACAAGGAGCTGGCGGCATGAACGAGATCAAACCCACAAAGTCCATCGGCGTCCCGCAGCCTTTGGTTGACGGGCCGGAGAAAGTCTCCGGCAAGGCGCTCTATTCCGCCGACTTTATCCCAAACAACTGCCTGGTCGGCCGAATCTTCCGGAGCCCCGTCGCCCATGCGGAGATCATCAGCGTCGACACATCGGAGGCCGAGGCCCTGCCCGGCGTCCACGCCATTGTCACCGGCGATGACTGCGACGAGACTTACGGCGTGTTGCCGATCGCGCGGTTCGAATACCCGCTGGCAAGGGACAAGGTCCGCTATCGGGGAGAGCCAGTCGCCTGCGTCGCTGCCGTTGATGTCGAGACCGCGCAGAAGGCCCTCGACCTGATCAAGTTTGAGTACAAGGAACTGCCGGCCTACTTCACCTCCGCCGACGCCATGGCCGAGGGTGCGGTTGATCTGCACGAACACCGCCCCGGCAATATTGAACGCGAAGTCGACTACGAAATCGGCGACGTGGACGCCGGCATGGCGGACGCCGACCTGGTGATGGAGCAGGTTTATAACTGCCCGGAGATTTGTCAGGTCCAGACCGAGCCCCATGCGGCCATCGCCGAATATGATGCGGAACGGAATTACTTGACCGTCCGCGCCAGCACCCAGGTCCCCTACTACGTCCACATTATGCTGGCCAAGACGCTAAAGATGGAAAAATCCCGCATCCGCATGATCAAGCCCCACATCGGCGGCGGCTTCGGCTGTCGGACCGAATGTCTGAACGTCGAACTGATCTGCGCCCTGGTCGCCCGCAAGGCCAAGGGCACCGTACGTCTGGTGGTCAGCCGGGAAGAGACCTTCATCACCCATCGGGGCCGGCCGGAGACCGACGTTCATATGAAGATTGGCGTGAAGAAGGACGGCACCATCACCGCCGTCGACTTCAAGGCGATCCAGCGGGGCGGCGGCTACAGCGGCTACGGCATTGTGACCATCTTGTATGCCGGCAGCCTGATTTATGGCATGTATAATTTCGAGGCCGCCCGCTACAAGGGCCTCCGCGTGCTGACCAACACTCCGCCACCGGGCGCCATGCGCGGCCACGGCACAGTCGATGTGCGCTACGGGTTCGAGGCGCTGCTGGATGAAATCGCCAACAAATTGGGAATGGACCCGATCGACCTCCGCCGCAAGAATCTCCTTCAGGCGCCGACCTATACGGCCAACGATCTAATGATCAATTCCTATGGCCTGCCGGAATGTCTGGACTGGGTGGAGAAGGCCTCCGACTGGAAAAACAAGAAAGGCAAGCTGGGCCCCTATCGCGGCATCGGCGTCGCCGCTTCTCACTATCCATCAGGCGCGTCCAAGCCGGTGAACTGGACCGGGGAGCCTCACGCAACGGTTCACCTGAAGCTCGATTGGGACGCGTCGATCACGCTGCTGACCGGCGCGCCGGAAATCGGCCAGGGCTCCACCACCGTCATCACCCAGTGCGTTGCGGAGGTGCTGGGCCTGGATATGTCCCGCATCCAGTCCCTGACCAGCGATAGCAAACTAACGCCGAAGGACAACGGGGCGTATTCGTCCCGGGTCACCTTCATGGTCGGCAATGCGGCCATTGATGCGGCGAATAATCTCAAGAGTGTATTGATCGAGGCGGCGGCCAAGAAGCTCGACTGCAAACCGGAAGACGTTGAATGCCTAGGCGAGGTCTATCGCGCCGCCAGTCAGGACGAAGGCCTGTCCTTCGACGACGTGGTGATGGCCGCGCTGGAAGGTACCGGCACCATCACGGTCAAGGGCAACTACGACACCATTCCGGAATCCCACGGCTCCAAGAAATACCGGGGCGGCGCCATCGGCGGTAGCATGGCCTACGCCTACTCCGCCCAAGTGGTCGAGGTGACCATTGATCAGGACACCGCGCAGATCCACGTGGACAAGGTCTGGGCGGCGCAGGATGTGGGCAAGGCGCTCAACCCGCTCAGCGTCGAGGGTCAAATCCAAGGCTCCGCCTGGATGGGCATGGGTCAAGCGATGAGCGAAGAGACTATCTATCACAACGGCCTCGGTATCACCGGCAGCATGCTGGACTACCGGGTGCCGTCGTTTGTCGAGTCCCCCGACATCGAGGTCGGCATCATAGAAAGCAACGACCCGCACGGACCGTTCGGTGCGAAGGAAGCCGGGGAAACCAGCCTGTCGAGCTTCATCCCGGCGCTGACCAATGCGGTCGCCGATGCCTTGGGCGTGCGCCCAATCGACCTGCCGGTCACCCCGGACAGGTTGATGGAGCTGATGGAAAAACAGGAAAGCGCCAGCAAGGAAGCCGCCGAGTAACCGGAGAAAATACCCCATGGAATTCATGCCGAACTTTCAACTGCACCGTCCCGACAATGTGGACGATGCGGTCAAAATCAAAAACGAGAGCGACGAGGCGCTGTTTGTTGCTGGCGGTACCGACATGCTGGTCAATGTGCGCCGCGGGATCGAACAGCCGAAGAATTTGGTCGACCTGACGGCCATCGCCGCGATGAAGTCGATCACCGAAGACGTTGACGGGCTGCATATCGGCGCGGGCGTCAGTTTGCGGGAGATCGCCGAGAACGAGCTCATTCAAAACACCTACCCTGCCGTCGCCGAGGCTGCGGCCGCCGTCGCTGGGCCGACACACCAAGAATACGGGACGCTTGGCGGCAACCTGTGCCTGGATACGCGCTGTCTGTTCTATAACCAAAGTGAATGGTGGCGGCAGAGCAATGATTACTGCTTGAAAGAACGCGGCGACACTTGCCACGTGGCCCCCGGCGGTAAGCGCTGCTTCGCCGCCTTCTCCGGCGACGTTGCGCCGACCATGCTGGTCTATGATGCCAAGGTCGATCTGGCGGGCCCGGACGGCGCGCGTCGCATCCCACTGGCCGAGCTTTATAAAAATGATGGGATGGATCACTTGACGCTTAAGCCTGGCGAATTGCTGACCACCGTCCATCTGCCCAAGGCCTTGGCCGGACAGTCGTCCCGCTATGAAAAGGCGCGGGTCCGGGGCTCCATCGACTTTCCACTGGCCGGCGCCGCCGTGCGTCTGGTCAAGGGCAAGGACGGCAGCGTCACGGACATGAAGATCGCGCTTACCGGCGTGAACCCCTACCCTCAGGTGGTCACCGGCCTGGATGATCTGATCGGGGGAAAATTGGGCGAGGCCGAGCTGGACAGAATCCGGGAAACCACCCGCAAACAGGCCAAGCCCATGCGCACCACGACGGTCGCGCCCTGGTACCGCCGCCGGGTCGTCGGCGCACTAGCCAAACGCCTCGCCGCCGAACTGGCAGGGTAGGAAACAGCGCCACCATGAAACGTCTACTCGTAGGCGTGATGCTGGCTTGGACGCTCGCCCTCCCCGTTCGGGCTGAGACCTACATCACCGTCGCCTCCACGACCTCCACGGCGAATTCCGGGCTATTCGATTATCTGTTGCCCAAGTTCACCCGGAAGACCGGCATCGAGGTCCGCGTCGTTGCGGTCGGCACCGGTCAGGCGATCCGGATCGCGCGCAACGGCGACGCGGATGTTCTGTTCGTCCATCACCGGTCATCGGAAGAAAAGTTTGTCGCCGACGGCTTCGGGGTGAAGCGCCATGGGGTGATGTACAACGATTTCGTCATTATCGGCCCGAAGATCGACCCGGCCGGGGTCAAAGGCTGCGAGAGCGCTCCCCTTGCGCTGGATAAAATCGCCGCCGGTCGACACCCCTTTACCTCCCGCGGCGATGACAGCGGCACCCACAAGCGGGAACAAAGTCTTTGGAAACGCTCCGCCGTCAAGTCATCCGCGCCCACCGGAAGCTGGTACCGCAGCACCGGCTCCGGCATGGGAGCGACGTTGAATATGGCGGCAGCGATGGATGCCTATGCGCTCGCCGACCGGGGCACCTGGATCAGCTTCAAGAACAAACAGACCTTGGCCGTCCTATGCGAGGGCGACCCGGCGCTATTCAATCCTTACGGGTTGATATTGGTGAACCCGGCCCGCCACAGCCACGTAAAGGCACAGGAAGGCCAGGCGTTTATTGATTGGCTGGTATCAGAAGCGGGACAAGCCGCAATCAGCGGCTTTACGCTAAATGGTCAGAAGCTCTTCACACCGGGGACGGCCAATTAGCCGTTTACCCCTTAGGCCACCATATTGCGCGCTTCTTCGTAATCATACTCGTCATTTTGCCGGTTAGGTTCGCCCATGGGCTCCACCCGGTCGCGGCGGTCGGGACCGAAATACTTGTCTGCGTCCACGAACGGCGGGGAGTTTTCGATCAGTGACTTCAACCGGTTGAACAGGAGGTGCGCCGACAATGGCGTGGCCAGGAACTCGGTCGTGCCGGCATCCCGCGCGCGAAATACCTCATGGGCCTCCGTGTGGGAGGAAATCATGATGATCGGCAGGAAACGATCCACCTCGGCTTCGCCGGCCCGAATTTTTTCGATCAACTCCAAGCCGTTGACCGGCTCCATCATATAATCGGTGATCAAAATATCGGGCTGAAAATACGGCAGAATACGGAGCGCCTTTTCGCCGTTTTGCGTCTGTTGGATATCCTTGAACCCCAACTCCCGCAGAATGTCCCGCAGGACCTCCCGCATGGGCTCATGATCATCCACCAGCAGGACCCGAAGTTCACTGAAGTTGTAAGCGTTGTTAGTCATCGTCGCATCCCCACTCACGTTTTCAGAGCTGCATCCGGCTGGGGCATTGTTCTTTTTATGCAACCGGAAACACTCTATCGGTCCGGAAAAGGTAACAACGGTATGTAAATGGCCATCGCTCATGATGTGACAAAATTGTAAACCCATGTTTCAATCGACCGGCGGGCCTTAAATTGAGTCTGGCCCCGCACCGAAATCTGGATTAGTTTAGACTTAAACTAATTTGACAGCGCGCAGAGGAAGACCATGGCAGATAAAGTTCAATTCCAATGGGACGATCCGTTCTTTTTCGATGACCAGCTCAGCGAGGAAGAGCGCCTGGTTCGCGACACCGCGCGGGATTACGCCCAGGACAAGCTCATGCCCCGGGTGCTGGAAATGCACCGGAACGAGAGCTTCGACCGGGATATCTTCTATGAAATGGGCGAGCTGGGCCTGTTCGCCACGACTATCCCCGAGGAATATGGCGGGGCTGATCTCAATAACGTCTGTTACGGGCTGGTGACCCGCGAGATCGAGCGCGCGGATTCCGGATACCGCTCGATGCTGAGTGTGCAGGCGTCGCTGGTCATGCACCCGATCTACGCCTATGGCAGCGAGGAACAAAAGCAAAAGTACCTCCCTCGCCTGGCGACCGGCGAGATAATCGGCTGCTTCGGCCTGACCGAGCCGGATCACGGCTCCGATCCGGGTGGTATGAAAACCCGTGCGGAGAAAACATCTGACGGCTACCTGTTGACAGGCAACAAAATGTGGATTTCCAACTCCCCGGTCGCCGATGTGTTTGTCGTCTGGGCCAAACTGGACGGTGTGATCCGGGGCTTCATTCTGGAAAAAGGCATGAAAGGCCTGAGCGCACCGAAGATCGAGGGCAAGTTCTCACTCCGCACCTCGGTCACCGGCGAAGTGGTCATGGATCAGGTGCCGGTGCCGGAAGAAAACCTGCTGCCGGGCATCGCCGGGCTGGGCGGCCCGTTCGGCTGTTTGAACAAGGCGCGCTACGGCATCGCCTGGGGCACTTTGGGTGCAGCGGAATTCTGCTGGCACGCGGCTCGGCAATATACGCTGGACCGCTCCCAGTTCGGCCGGCCGCTCGCCGCCAACCAGCTCATCCAGAAAAAGCTCGCCGATATGCAGACGGAAATTACCTTGGGTCTTCAATCCGTTCTGCGGCTGGGCCGGCTTCTCGACGAAGACCGGTGTCCGCCGGAAAACATCTCCCTGATGAAGCGGAACAATGCCGGCAAAGCGCTAGATATCGCGCGGATGTCCCGAGACATGCATGGCGGCAACGGCATCGTTGATGAGTTCCACGTGATCCGGCATCTGATGAATCTGGAAACGGTGAACACCTACGAGGGCACCCACGACGTGCACGCGCTGATCCTGGGCCGCGCGCAAACGGGCCTCCAGGCCTTTACCGGTTAAAATTTCGGGATTGAAGAGAAAGGGCGGGCGCAGGGTGGCGTCCGCCCTGTTCTTCTACTGGTTATCGTCGAAGGGAATCACCACACCGCCATCGGGCGAGGCTGTCACCGAATAGCTGGTCAGCTCGTCCGCATCGACGCGATCCAACGTGATCTCGGTATCGCCGCTGCAGATAGTGATCACCGTATCCTTGCCGCTCTGGGCGATGGAGATATTGTCGAGATCAATATACTCGCCTTCAAACTTGATGATGTCACCCAGCTTGAAGTCGGTGATACGGTGCGAACCGTTATCCCGGCGGAAGACAAACGTGTCGTTGCCCTTGCCGCCGGTCAG
>JAYPHU010000013.1:30877-91730 GCA_038127535.1 Rhodospirillaceae bacterium
GCCGGTCAGGACGTCATCGCCGCCACCGCCCCTTAGGATATCGTCGCCGAGACCGCCATCGAGCACATCGTCGCCGTTGTTTCCCATCAGACGGTCGTTATCGGCACCGCCATCCAGGACATCCGATTGTCCATCCGTATCGGGCTGAACACCGGCCCGGTGATTGCCGGCAATGTGGGCGGCGGCGGCCGACAAAGTTATACCGTCCATGGGGACGCGGTGAACCTGGCGGCGCGATTGGAGGCAGTGAACAAGGATCACGACACCAAAATTCTGCTCAGCGGTGAATTAGCCCGGCTCTCGAGTGAAACAGAGCTCGCACGCGTGGGCGAAACGGATATCCGCGGCTTGAGTGAACCCGTTGCCCTCTATACTTTAGGTCAAGAGCCCACGCCTCCGGAACCGGAAGACCAAAGGACATGACCAGCAGCCAGCCCAAAATTGTCGTGGAAGGCGTCACCAAACGATTTGGCGACCATCAGATTTTCGACGGTGTTGATCTGAAGGTCAATGTCGGCGAGTCCGTGGTCCTGATCGGCGGTTCAGCCAGCGGCAAGACCCTGCTGTTCAAATGCATCTTGGGCCTGATCACACCGGATGGCGGCAGCATCCGTATCGACGGACAGGAAACCATCGGACTGCCGGCCAAGGAACGGCGCGCCCTATTCGATCGGACCGGCATGCTGTTCCAACAATCGGCTTTGTTCGACAGCCAGACCGTCTCGGAGAACATCGCCTTCCGCCTGCTCCAAGATAAATCCATCAGCCGCGAGGAGGCGAAATCCCGCGCCGTAGATAAACTGGTCTCCGTCGGCATGACCCCGGACGTGGGCGAACTTCTGCCCTCGGAAATCTCGGGCGGCATGCAAAAACGCGTCGGCTTCGCCCGCGCCATCGCCAATGACCCGGAGATCGTCTTATTGGATGAACCCACCGCCGGTCTTGATCCGATCATGACCAATATCGTCAGCGATCTGATCCTGGACGGCGTGCATCAGCTTGGCGCGACGGTTCTATCCATCACCAGCGACATGACCAGCGCCCGCAAGATCGCCGACCGGATTGCCATGCTACATGGCGGCAAGATCATCTGGTTTGGGCCCAAGGATCAGGTCGATGACTCCGGCAATCCCTACCTGGATCAGTTTATTCATAACCGGGCGGAAGGTCCCATCAAGATGGCGGTCAACGCCGCGTAAGTAGTAGAACCATGTCCAAATCCTCAGACCGCCCCGTCATCGGCATTGCCGCAAGCCTGATTCAGCACGATGGAAATCAGATGGCAGCCCATTCCGTGGGGCAGCGCTATGTCGAGTCCCTGGAGACATTTTCCGATTGCCTGCCGGTGATCATCCCGGCCCGCGCCGACCATTATGATTTCAAGGAACTGCTGTCCCACTTTGACGGGATCGTGCTCACCGGCGGGCGCGCCAACGTGGAACCTCACCATTACGACGGCCCGCCCTTCCCCGAGGATGAGCCGATCGATCCGGCGCGGGACGACCTGGCTCTGTCTCTAGTCCGCGCGTGCGTTGATCATAAAATGCCGGTCTTCGGGTCTTGCCGGGGCCTGCAGGAAATGAATGTGGCCTTGGGCGGCTCCCTGCACTACCGCATCCACACCCTGGAGGGCAAAAATGATCACCGCATGCCGCGCCACGAAGGCGTGACCCGCGAGGAAATCTTTGCCCTCCGGCATACGATCCAACTCACGCGGGGCGGGTTGTTCGAAAGTCTCGTCGGCCAGGATCGGTTCGACGTGAACACCCTACACGGCCAAGGCATCGACCGGCTGGCGGACGATTTCGAGGTCGAGGCCATCACCGTCGAAGACGAGATCATTGAGGGCATCCGCCTAAAGAACGACGAGACCTTCACCATCGGCGTGCAATGGCATGCCGAGTGGTATCCTGAGAAAGACGAACATCTGCTTTCCCGCCGGCTGTATGAGGAATTCGGCAAAGCCGCCCGAGACTATCAGCAGCGGAAATAAGGAGGGAACCCATGGGCCAGATGATTGACGGCGTTTGGAGCAAAGAAAACATCTTCACTGAGATCGAAGCCGACGGCAGCTATCAGAAGAAGCCGTCCTTCTTTCGCGGTCACGTCACCGCCGACGGTGCGGACGGTTTCAAGGCGGAGCCGGGACGCTACATTCTATACAATTCCATGGCCTGCCCGTGGGCGCAACGTGCGGTGTTGTTCCGCTCTCTCAAGCTCCTGGAAGACATCGTGCCCATGTTCAACACGCGCCAGAACCCGGACGGCGGCGGCTGGTGGTTCGGGGGCGAAAAACACAAAGTGCCCGGTACCGATGTTGAGGTTCAGTTCCTGCATGAAATCTATGCCCTTGCGGACAGTAACTATACCGGCAAGGTCACCGTCCCGACCCTGTGGGATAGCCACAAAAAGACCGTGGTGAACAACGAGTCCTCCGAGATCATCCGCATGTTCAACTCGGCCTTCGTCGACTTCGCACCGGCAACACCGGACATGTATCCGGAGGCGCTGCGCCCAGAGATTGACTCCATGAACGAAAAGATCCTGCGGGGCGTCAACGACGCCGTAAACGGCTGCGGCCGGGTGACCGACCAGGACGCCTATGAACGGGCTTATGATTTGTTGTTCAAGTCCCTGGACGAACTCGAAGACCTGTTGGGCCGGCAGAAATATCTCTGCGGCGATGTCCAGACCGAGGCCGACTGGCGGCTGTTCCCCACCCTGGTCCGCTTCGATGCGATCTACTATGTCGGCTACAAGTGCAACAAGCGCCGGATCGAGGACTATCCCAACCTATCCAACTACGTCCGCGATCTGTTCCAGACGCCCGGCATTTCCAACACCTGCGACGTCTCAGAGATGAAGCGCCTGGTCTACAGCAAGGGCGGGCCCATCCCGGCCTCTAACGGGGTCGTGCCCAAGGGCCCGGACAGCGACTTCTCCCGCCCCCACGACCGGGACCGGTTTGCCGCCGCAGCCTGAGGAGAGACCAGAGGGCGACGGGCTTGACGGCTTAGGTGGATAACGGCGCAACTCTGGCAAAAGTTGGCGCAGACCGCGACCCGAGCGCGCTAACAAATTAAAACTAACTCCCTTAAAAAGGGTGAGCTAAAACGGATCATCCGGCAGCCGGTTACGGATTTGAAGCGAGTCGGCCGTATGGCGCTGGCACCGAAAGACCGGATTGCTGCCCGTATAGGCGGGATGCTCGTGCTCCACATAGAACGGAGACACATATTCCCAAACAATGTCTCCCTCGGGCGTGACCTCGAACAGCCGGCCCCACAAGCCTTCGCAAATCATCGTGTTGCCGGACGCGAGCCGCTGGGCGCCGCTGATAAACCAGCTGAAGAACGACCGTCTCGGATTGCCGGTGTAGCGCCAGACCACCTCGTTGTTCTGAGGGTTCATCTCGATCACTTCCGAACCGGTTTCAGGTCCCCAGAGATACACATCTGCGCGGTTGCCGAAGAACAGGATATTGCCGTTCTCCAGTTCCTGGACGTCATGGTGCTGGCCCCAGTTGTCGTCCTGATGGGACCAGACGACCTCTTTGGTCTCCGGATTGATACGGACCATGGCGGCGTTGTAGCGCCAGTTCACAATGACATCGTTGTTGTCGCAGACGAAGACCGTGTTGGCGTGGCAGAACTCTTTCCGATGAACGGCCGGGCCGATCCAATACCGCTCGTCCGTCAGGTCCAAATCCTTGGCGGCGCGCCATTCCCAGGCAATATTGCCGGCCGGATCAACTTCCCGGATCACGTCGGTATAGATGCCGTCCTCGTGCTCCATGCCGGGCCGTCCGCCGGGAATTTTCGCCATCTCCGCCGGATCATCGATCAGTTCCCAAGCCGCATAGACCGTGTTGCCATTTGCTTTGCGATGGAAATCATGGTGCTGGGCGTGATCAACATGTTCCCACACGATGTTGCCGTCCCAGTCATACTCAATCAGATGACCGCCCTTCGCCGGCAGCCGGGGATTGTTTTCTTCCGTCCGGATCGCTGCCAGCAAATTGCCGTTGTCCAGCAAGTAAGCATGGTTTCCCACGTCATTTGGTAAGTCCCACTGGTGCACCACATCGCCGTTCATATCCACGATATAGGTGTTGGGCTGGCCGAGGGGCGTGAACAGGGTATAGCCGGGCGTGGCGCGCGACTTGTCCATCTGAATCAGACCGGTACGGGTATCTATGGCGGGCATTGTTCTTCCTCTGCCTAAATTACATTTTTATAGAATTTAATTTCGAAGGGACTTCACCGGATCGGCCCATCGGGGTCAAGCTGGCTTAAACGGGTATTTCACCAGTTAAAATTTTGCGCAAGTCGTCGGAGAGCGGCTGAGACTTATTGGTTTCCAAATCGATAAAGACGGTCACCACTTCCGCGCTGGCGATGCACCGATCTCCGTCGAACACCGCCTGGCCCAGCGTGTAAGACGACCCGCCGACCCGGATCACGTTAGTGCCGATATCGACCGAGCCGGGATAGAACAGCAGGGAATGATATTCGACGGAAAATTTGACCACGGCAAAACCGGTGAGGATGTCCTTGCCCAGGGAGACCATATTAGCATCCCGGAAATGGACTCTTCCGTCCTCCAGAAATGCGTTGATGGCACCGTTGTTCACATGTCCGTTCGGATCCAGATCACTATAGCGAATGGTCGCCGTGGTCCAATTGCGGAAGGTACTCCGATCCTTCAGGTCGATGGGGGTGTCTGCGTTCATACTGAAATGGCTCTTAGGGGTTAAAGGTTTGTTCGAGCAGTGCGCCCATCATCTTGTCCATGGGCTGCTGAGATTTCAACTGTTCGTAGCGGTCGGCGGCCCATTGCTCAAGGTCAGTCTCCGCCAGGTTTTGCCGGCAGGTCAAGACCAAGTCCTCTGGTGTCACCGTCAGGCAATAGTCTGCGTACGGGTTGTCGGTATCGCTAACTTCCAATACCACCGGCACCTTGTTGATGACCGAGTGACAGATGCGGGTCACCGAAACAATCCGGTGGCGATCGGTTTTTTGCAGCGACAGGCTCATCCGGGACCTGGCCATCAGTGCATCCCGGATATAGACCGGCACGGGCTGGCCGGGATAATAAGTGTTCATCCCAGCGTCCGCCAAATCCTGCCTTAAGGATTCCCGGCGGGGTGACGGCATACCGCTCATCAACAGATCAATGTCTTTGCTCGCCCTTGGTAAGGGGGTAATCTCTTCCATCGCCGCCAGATAGCCGTAGGGTAAATGCGCACTGTTGGGGTTAAGGGCGCTGCAGGCCGCTACAGACTCGTCCAACTGGCACCAGACGAATTCCGCGTTCTGCGCCGCCAGCTCGAATGCCAGTACGGTGTCCGGCGCCACGCCTTCCGCGCCGTAGTTCCAGACGCCGTCCGGCGACAGAGCCTCGGTGCAGATCAGACCGTATTTCACGCCGGCGGTCTTCATCTTCATGGGAAAGTCGGGTTCGACATAAAACCGGTCAAAGAACAGGTTCACCGCCGTGCGATCCAGATGCTCCGTCCCCAGTGTCACACGGACGCCGTTCGCCTCCAGCGCATGCTTCACGAAACGCACGGAGTCCGCGTTGGTTTCCCACAAATGGGGCGGCAGATTGCCCAGCATGATGTTGACGGTATCGGCCAAACGGGTCTCCTCACCGGCACAATGCCACCGGGGAGCGGCTCGCTCAACGGCGGAAGTGGGGCAGACTTACGAGGACGGGCCCTCCGACCAGACAGTATGAATTTTGCCCTTGGGTTTGAACGCATGGAACGTGAAGGTGAAGGTCACATCATGTACCGCATCTACTAGTCCATCAGCGGTTTTGCGCTGAACGATGACGTTGCCCACATCCCGGCCTTGAGCAATCGTCCGGGCTCCCAGGAGATCACCATGTCTTCTTTTTCGATCCGGCGATGCTTTTTGAGTAGGCCGAGCGTCCAGGCCTCCTCGCCAACCACGACCAGCCGGGCCATGGCCGGCACATCATCCGGCAGCGGCCCCCTATAGAGGAAAGGATGGCGACTGGTGTCGCAGCCGACATAGGGGTTCGAGCCGTAGCCCCGGAAGTTGCTGTCGGGGTTCAAAACCAGACCTTCCGGATACCTCTTTTTAAAACGGCCAAACGCCCCGATTCGCGAGGGCAGCATCTTTAGGCGCTTGCCAGTCAGTTCTCCGACGATGGCCTCCCCTATAAATTGCTGACACCATGGTTCTGTATTCCCTCAGATTTTTATCGTGGGAAAGGGGCAATGATTGTCCTGGACAAGCTCTGCTCTTTGTCACAATTTTGTAAATTAAGATTACGCTCTGAGTTAGCAGATGGTGAAATCGCTTTTTTCTCGGACCTCGGCATGGTGTGGCGGCCGACCCGGAATTCTCCTTTTGGCCTGCGCTGCCCTATTGACCGGTGTTTTGGCGTTGGCGCCGCCAGCCCATGCCTCGCTGCAGTTTACTGTGCATAAAAACCAAATGTCCGTGATGGGAAAGATCGAGGGCAATGATGGGTGGAACTTCAAAAGAGCTTTGGCAAACAATCCTGCCGTCGACACCATCGTTTTGGTTCACCAGCCGGGCGGGAGGGCGACCGAAATGGAAATCATTGCCGGCGTGATTCAGGAAAAAAACTGAACACTATTGCACTGGGCCACTGTATGTCGGCCTGTGCTCATATCTTTCTGGCGGGCGAGAAGCGCCAGTTTGCAGCAGGATTTCCGTTAAAGAACACCCATCTGGGATATCACAGTTCCTACCATAGCGCTGGGTCTTTGAAAAATTATGCCGCCGGAAAGCCAACTAATTGGGAACGGTGGTACGTAAATCGCACCGAAGGAAAGTTACCTGCAGAAATCGTTCTTCGCTGGGTAAATCTTCAACACGCTTCGGGGTTTGCCATCTTCCGTCACCCGTCGGAGCCCCAATTCGGTGCTGTAAGCTTTATGTGCGACAGTGTCCCATTAAAAGACTGCGAAAAACTGGACAAGAGCGCGCTGGATTTCGGCATTCTGACATCGAGCGACCTTGCACCGGTTCTCCTTGAGCCATTTTGGAACCCGTCTAAATATACGATTACGGAACACGACGTCGAAGCTCTGTTGGAACTTGAATTCATGACCAGAACGAAACGGCGAGTCGTAAATAGATCTATCGCCTGGGCCGCGAAGGACAAGAACAAAGGCCAACACGTTGCCGTCGCTCTCGACGAAATCGGGAGACGGATAGCTTGGGCAGGCAATAGCAGTGTGGAACTTGCAATTATTAGGGCCAAAAACACATGCCAGCTAACAATTGATCGCCCGTGTCACGTAATCGCAATTGATGGCAAGCTCGTGCGTACACCCCAACAGATCGAAAACAGAGACTATATATTTAAGCCCTAGCCCCTGGCCGGTTCAGACGCCGGTGCCGAGAATGCCGCCGAGAAACAATATCAAGATCGCTTTTTTCATATGCCAATCATCCTCTAGCTCAGGGCGTATTCGCCATCCAAACGTATGTCGCCGTCGCAGCTCAACTTACCCCGTTCGGTCATGTCGATGACATGCGCAAAGACAGACCGTTGGGCCGCCGGGATCAGGCGCTCATCCAAGCCGACATACATAACCTTGACCATCTCCGCGATGGTGCTGATCCCTTTCTCCAGGCAATCCACGATCTGGTTCTCCCGCATGCGCCGGTGAACGACCAATCCCCGGACAAACCGCTGCGGCCGTTGAATCGGTGCACCATGAGTCGGGTAGTAAATTTCTTCCTCCCGCTCGCACAAACGCTCCAGGCTCTTCAGATATTCCGACATCTCCCCGTCGGGCGGGGAAATCACCGTAGTCGACCAGCCCATCACATGATCCCCGGAGAACAGGGCGTTCTCTTCGCGCAAATGAAAGCACAGGTGGTTGGACGTGTGCCCCGGCGTGTGAAGGCATTCGACCGACCAGCCGTCCCCTTCCACCACGTCGCCGTCGCGGAGCGAGATATCTTCGACGAAATCCTTATCGCCCCCGGCTTCCACCGATTGGCCCTGTTCATAACGGCCCGACCCGTGCGGGCCATAGCCGTAAATTTCCGCCCCGGTGCGTTCCTTCAACAGCCGCGAGGCCGGAGAGTGATCGGTATGAGTATGGGTAATGAGCTGATGGGTGATGGTCTCGCCGGTGGTCGCCGCCAGGATCGCATCCACATGCTCAGCCATGTCGGGACCCGCATCGATCACAGCCACGTTGCCATGCCCCAGGATGTAGGTCCCTGTTCCTTTGAAGGTGAACGGTCCAGGATTTTCCGCCACCACCCGGCGGATCAGCGGCGACACGGTTTCGACGGCGCCGTAGCTGACCTCGAACTCCGTATTGAATCTCATTTTTTCGGCCATGGCCGAATTATACGTGTGTAGCCGCGTCTGAAAACCTCAACGACACCCGCAACCCCGGCAGATTGTCATCCAAGGTCAGCACGGCGCTATGCTGCTGGGCGACGGCCTTCACCAGGCTGAGCCCCAAGCCGCTGCCGGGCTGATTCCGGCTTTTCTCCAGCCGCACAAACCGCCGGAGCACCTCGTCCCGTTTGTCCGCCGGAATACCGGGACCGCTGTCGGCGACGATCAGCTCAGGCCCCTCCTCGGTCCGACGCACCAGCACATTGATATTGCCGCCGGCCGGCGTGTAGTTGAGCGCATTGTCGAGAAGGTTGGCGAGCGCTTGGCTCAGAAGCTGCCGGCTGCCCTTGATTTGAATATCCGCCTCGGTTTCGCAGCCCACGGTGATCGACTTATCCTCGCCGACCGGCTGATACAGCTCCGCCATGTCGGCCGCCAGCGCACTGAGTTCCACCGGCTCCATCTCACCCACGGGGCCTGCTGCTTCCGCCTTGGCGATTTCCAGAAGGTTGTTGAAGGTCTCCAGAAGTCCCTCCACCTCTTCGATGGTTTGCTCAAGCGAGTCCTTATAGCCGTCCACCGACTGATCCGACATGAGGGTCACCTCAAGCCGGCTTCTCAGCCGATTCAACGGGCTCCGCAGATCATGGGCTATATTATCGGTGACCTGGCGCATGGCGGTCACCGAGTTCTCAATTTGCTCCAGCATGTCGTTGAGATTTCTCGCCAGCCGATCCAGCTCGTCGTCGGCGCCGGTCAGCGGAACGCGCCGGTGCAGATCGCCGGCGATGATCTCCCGGCTGGTGCGGTTGATAGCTTCAATTCGGCGCAGCATGTTCCGGCTCATCAAAATGCCGCCGCCGAGTCCCAGGCCCAGCGTCAGGATGACCGCCCAAACCAGTGTGTTCTGCATGATTTTCTCGATCCGCAGACGTTCGTGGATATCGCGCCCTACCAATAGCTGAAACCCGCCTTGCAGTTCCAAGTGGCGGGCGCGGGCGGCGTGGACCTCCTCCTTACCGCCGACGGACCGGGAGTAGGTAAACTCAAGCCAGCCCCCTTCCTCCGTCGGCACATCGGGCCAGGCGGTCAGGTTGCCGGCGATGGGACGGCGCTGGATATCAGCCAAGAGATAAAGGCTCTGTCGCTGGTTCTGGCTGCGCTCCCGGACAATGGCGGCGACACCCTGCAGCCCGGTCAGCCGGTAGCGTTCGGCAAAACCCGTGATCTCCGCATCGATGGTCTCATCGGTTTGCGTGGTGCTGATGTTGGATGTCGACCAATAGACGAACCCCAGCAGAACAAATACCGACAGGCCGAACAACATCAGATAGACCAGCGCCATCCGGAACGTCGTGGTGCGGAGAAGTCTGCGGCTAATCGGCATCGCGGAGACTATATCCGGCGCCGCGCACGGTGTGCAGCAACGGCTTGTCGAAGTCTTTGTCGATCTTCGCCCTCAGCCGGGAAATATGGACGTCGATGACGTTGGTTTGCGGATCGAAATGATAATCCCAGACATTCTCCAACAGCATCGTCCGGGTCACAATCTGTCCGGCGTGACGCGCGAGATATTCCAGCAGGCGGTATTCCCTCGGCTGCAATTGAATTTCCTGTCCGCCGCGAAACACCTGACGCTTCAACCGGTCGATGGTGAGGTCGGCCACCTGAAAAGTGGTATCCGCCTCGGTCGGGCTGGCGCGACGTACCAAGGCCTCGATCCTCGCCACAAGTTCGGTAAAGGCATAGGGCTTGGTGAGGTAATCGTCCCCGCCGGCGCGTAGACCCTTCACCCGGTCGTCAACGTCTCCTAGCGCGCTCAAGAAGAGTATCGGCACCTTGATGCCTTCGGCCCGCAAAGTGGAGACTACGGCGAGCCCGTCCATTTGAGGCAGCATACGATCAACAATCAGCACGTCATAGCCGCCATCCCTGGCCATGGCGAGCCCGTCCAGCCCGTCCGCGGCATGGTCGGCGACATGGCCGCTTTCGCCCAGGCCCTTAACCATGTAGGCGGCGGCTTCCCGATCATCCTCGATAATCAAAACACGCATGTGAGACTTCCGATTTCCTGCCTGATATAGCTTATTCATCTTTCATCGCCAAATACCCAAAGAAAACGGCGCCCCGGCCCACATTGGGCACCGGGACGCCGCCGTTCAGGCATTAACCTCTTAGGCGTTCTTCAAAGGCAGGGCTACGAACAGCTCATTGCCCTGGCGCAGCATCAGCATCAGCACGGCCTTGCGGTCCTTTGATTTCGCACTGTCGACCAGTTGGGCGACCTCGTCGGGGCTGTTCACCGACGTATTGCCGACGGCAACAATCACATCGCCCCGGCGGAGGCCGGTTTTGGCGGCGCTCGAGCCGCGTTCCACTTTCGTAATCACGACGCCGCCGATGCTATTATCGACACCGATCGCGGCCCGCGTCCTGTCATCAAGCTCGGCGAGCTGCATGCCTTGCACGCCGCGCTCGCCGGCGTCCGCAACCTTTTCGGTTTTGGACTGGGCGCCGATCTTCACGTCGAGCTCGACCTCATCGCGATCCCGCCAGACAGTGATTTCCGAGGTGGTGCCGGCCTTGATGGCGGCGATGATCCGCGGCAAGTCGCGCAGCGCTCTCACGTCCTTATCCTCGACCTCAACAATGACATCGCCACGCTTCAGTCCGGCCTTCTCCGCCGGGCTGCCCTCGGCCACCTTGGAGACCAGCGCGCCCTTGGCCTTCTCCAGACCCAGGCTCTCGGCGATTTCCGGGGTCACTTGCTGAATATGGACGCCCAGCCAGCCCCGCTCGACCACGCCGCCGTCTTTCAACTGGGCGATGATCTGACGCGCCTGGTTGGACGGGATGGCAAAGCCGATACCCACATTGCCGCCGGACGGAGAGAAGATCGCAGTGTTCACACCGATCACCTCGCCATTGGCGTTGAACGCAGGACCACCGGAGTTGCCTTTGTTAATCGGCGCATCGATCTGCAGGAAGTCATCGAACGGGCCCGCCCCGATGTTCCGATGGCGGGCGCTGACAATGCCGGTGGTGGCGGTCTTGCCGATGCCGAACGGATTGCCGAGCGTGATCACCCAGTCGCCGACCCGCATCGAGGCTGAGTCCCCGAATTGGACAGCGGTGAACTCTTCGTCCGACTGGATTTTCAGCAACGCCAAATCGGTCTTTGGATCGGCGCCCACGAGTTTGGCGTCTATCGTCCGGCCGTCATCAAGCTGAACCTGAATCTCCTCGGCATTGTCGATGACGTGATTGTTGGTCACCACCAGGCCGGTCTTGTCGATGATAAAGCCGGAACCGATGCCCTGCCCTCTGGGCGCGCCATGGTTCTTAAAGCCGGGGTTCGGCCGGCCTTGGCGGAACTGACGCATGGCGTCCTCGTCGAAGAACTTCTCGAAGAATTCCTCGAAGGGATTTCCAGTCATACCGCTCATCTGCGGCGAGGCTTTGTGCGTCACCATGATCGACACGACCGCCGGGCTGACACGCTCGACCACGTCGGCGAAATTCACCGGCAGTTGAACGGTGGGTTGAGTCTGAACGGTCGCGACCGGTTTTTTGGTCAGCGCCGTGCTCGCCTTCAAGCTGTCCAGACCGGCGAATACACCGGCGGTACCCAAGAGGGCGGCAGTGACGGCGGCAATCACAAGTTTATTGGATTTACTGCTTTTGGAATTGAAATTTTGAGTGCTCATTGCTTTCTCCATTTTTTCCGGTTTCGGGTTAAATCGCTGAGTTGTGCGTCTAAATTTCCAGGCCACATATAGGAGGGGCGAACTTACGGGGACATTGCCGAATTATTACCTTTTGGTAAGGTTTAGACGGCTATCCTGTATGGAATCGTACAAGTGTCTGAAAATTTTGATATATTGTAGGGCAAGTACAGGTACGTTTGGTAAAATCTAAAAGAATCATCCGCTGGGGCTCCGCAGGCGTTGGTGTCCTGTGGATGGGTATTGTCGGCTGAACCGAGTTTAACGACATGGGTGTGACCAGTGTCGCCAGTAATTATCGGTAGCAGCAGATCCAAAAACAGCTTGCCGACCGCAAGGGCTCCTTCAAAAAGCGCTATGACTGCAAGTCCGCTATTCTGCGTGCGGCCGGCCGGGATTCATTCAATTATTGGGGTAAAAAGTACGCGATTACGTTTGCCCCTGCCGTTCTGCTTTACGTCGCCTTTCAACTCTGGCTTCGCCGGGTGGAATGGGCGGAAGAAAAGGAACGCCGTCGGGTTCGCCTGATCCGGATCGAGAAACTCCGCCAGAGGAAGAGCCGGTTCGCCAAAGAGGAAGGCCGTCAACGGACCCTTACCGACAAGCGCCGCCAGGCGATCAAACAGGCGGAAAAGGATGCCTCCCGTGAAGAAAAGAAACGCCCGCTCAACGTCATGATGGTCGGTAAGGACAAAGAGTTCGTCTCCTCCATTTCGGAGTGGCTCCTTGAAGGCGGCTATAACGTTATCCAGACCGATCTGCGTGACGTGTTCCTGGGCTATAAGGAAATCGGCTGGCACATCATTACTACAGAAACCAAATTCAAACGGCCCAAGATACACTCGGAAGACCGGTAAGACCCCAACTTCCCCGGGCACCCAAAACCGCTTCAGGAAACGATCGACGAGTTCAAGAAGCGCAGGGAAAACGTCCAGATTATTGGTTGTTCAACCGACTTTGTCGGCATGTCCGAAGACGAGAAAGACGAGGCGGCGATCGCCATGGCTGCCGATGCGGTGATTCCGAAACCCTTCGATGTGGAAGAGACTGTGGAACTCTGTAACGATCTGATGGCGGCGGAAGACGACGACGAAGTCGTTGACGATGACGCCGGCGTTTAAGCCCGCCCCGCGCACGTCTCTCAACTAAACTAGTTTCAGAAAATGATGCGGCCGCAACCCAATGGCAAGGATCGCGGCCGCACCGGAGACTGAACTTATCGTAGTCCGGACCGTTCTGGTTCAGACGATTGGCAGAATTTCCGACAAGTTCAAAAACTGGTTCGAAGTCCACCGGGCATGCGCCTTCTCAATCGGTTCACGCCGTCATGCCACTTACACCATTATTTTTATGTTAGGTTTTTTCTCACCAAGAGCTGCCAATCGCATCATTGGTCCTGCTCTGGACGGAATGATGATTCGGCCCGGAAGATGAACAAAATCTTAATGCGCAATTAATGGCGGAATTGTGCCGCTTACCAGCCCGTGTTCCTGCTTCGGTCTTCGGCAAACCCGAATTAGATTCGGCTGAGCGCCTGCTTTGTCGCCTATTTCAGGACGGTTTCCACCAGCTTGGCCCAATAGCTCGCGCCGATGGGTAGCACATCGTCATTGAACACAAACTTGGTGCTGTGCAGTGGATGGGTTTCCTTGTCGGAAAATCCGCCGCCGAGACGCATGAAGCAGCCCGGCCTTTCATTCAACATGAAGGAGAAATCCTCCGACGCCATGCTCGGCGGATACTCGGTATAGATATCGGCGCTGCCGACAATTTCCTCGGCGACCGACAGCGCCAGATCGCTCTCCGCGTCGGCATTGATCAGTACCGGATAGAGATGATCATAGGTAAGCTCTGCCGTGGCGCCATGGGCCGCCGCCGTGTTTTCCGCAATTCGCTTGATCAACGGCTCAAGAATGGTCTCGGAGTTTTCCGCAAATGACCGGGCCGTGCCTTTGAGAACCGCCTCGTCGGCGATCACGTTCATGGCGTCGCCGGCGTGGAACTGGGTGACACTGACCACCACCCCCTCGATCGGGTTGGTGATGCGGCTGGCTATGGTCTGAAGCGCGGTGACAATTTCCGCGCCGACCATGATCGGGTCGATCCCCTGATGGGGCGCGGCGGCATGACTGCCCTTGCCGCGCACGACAATCGAGAACGACGCGGCCGACGCCATGGACGGCCCGGCGCGCACACACATTTTGCCGGCAGGCATGTTGGGCCAGTTGTGCATGCCGAAGATGGTGTCCATGGGGAACTTGTCGAACAACCCCTCCTCTACCATTACGCGGCCGCCGCCCGCCATTTCCTCCGCCGGCTGGAAGACGAAATGGACGGTGCCGTTGAACTTCTTGGACTCGGCCAGATACTTGGCCGCGCCCAGCAACATTGTGATATGCCCGTCATGTCCGCAGGCGTGCATCTTGCCCGGCACTTTGGAGGCATAGGGGAGGTTCGTCTGCTCTTCCATATCCAGGGCGTCCATGTCGGCGCGTAGACCAATCGATGGCCCGTCGCCCGTGGTCAGAGTCCCAACGACCCCGGTCTTGGCCATACCTTCATCGACCTTGATTCCGAAGGATTTGAGTTTCTCGGCGACGAAGTCCGAGGTCCGGATTTCCTCGAAAGCGGTTTCCGGATGGGCATGGATATCATGCCGCCAGTCCGTCATTTCGCCGTGAATCGCTTTGATTTCATTGTATATGGGCATGCCGAGACCTAAACACATCATCTGGCCTGCGGCAATAACGCCGATGTGTCCTCCTTGGGGGCCTGCCATGCGCGCTACAGGGTTGACTTAAAGACGAAATCGGCCAACTCTCCCCTTGGACCAAGTGGAGTAATGCGAATTCGGCGCTTAGCAAGGTCGGATGTCGAGGTTCTAAATGATTGAGACCATCGTTGACCCTGGGCAGGACGCGATCACGGCGGACTCCCTGGACCCCTTCCTGGATTTTGAAGCGGAAATTGAACGGCTGCGTAAAGAGAAGAACGCGGTCATTCTGGCGCACTATTACCAGGCGCCGGAGATTCAGGAAATTGCCGATTTCGTGGGCGATTCCCTCGACCTGTCGCGCAAGGCCGCCGGCACCGATGCGGACATGATCGCCTTTTGCGGCGTCAAGTTCATGGGCGAATGCGCCAAGATTTTGAGCCCCGACAAAACTGTGGTCATCCCCGATAAGGAAGCCGGCTGTTCGCTGGAAGATTCCTGCCAGCCGGAAGAGTTCATAAAGCTTCGGGAGAAATATCCGGATCACACGGCCATCACCTATGTGAACTGCTCCGCCGAAATTAAGGCGTTGTCAGACATCATTGTGACCTCATCCAACGCCGAAAGCATTTTGGGCCAACTGCCGGCTTACGAAAAAGTATTGTTCGCGCCGGACCGCCACCTGGGCGCTTATCTCGCCAAGAAAACCGGGCGCGATATGCAGCTTTGGCCTGGCACCTGTATCGTCCACGAACAGTTTAACGAGCGGGAGCTGGTGAAGCTCAAGGTCCGCCACCCGGAAGCCAAGATCGCCGCCCACCCGGAATGCCCGGACGTCATCCTGAACCACGCCGACCATATCGGCTCCACCCGGTCGATCCTGGATTACGTCACCAACGAGAACGCGCCCGAATTCATCGTTGCAACCGAGCAGCATATCATCCACCAGATGGAAAAAGCCGCGCCGGACAAGACCTTCATGGCCGCGCCGGGGGCCGACGGCACCTGCGACTGCGCCAACTGCCCGTTCATGGCCAAGAATTCCCTGGAAAAGCTGTATCTGGCCATGTTGAACGGGTCCCCGCGCGTGGAAATACCCGAAGATCTGCGGATCAAAGCGCTGAAACCGCTGCAGCGGATGCTGGATATGTCGCCGTCAGCCCCCCGGCAGGAAAAAAATGCTGCCTGACGGTCTCGACCCAGACGCTCTCGACAAATTGCTGGACGCCGCGATCGCCGAGGACATCGGCAAGGGGGATTTGACCTCCAATGCGGTGATCCCCAAGGGCGTGCGCTTTACTGGCGTGATGTCGGCCCGCGAAGAGATGGTCTGCGCCGGCCTGCCTATTGCCGGCATGATCTTTGACAAGTTCTCCAAGGACATTATGTGGACGCCGCGGGCCAACGATGGTGACAAAGTCCCGGCCGGCACCGTCTTGGCGGATTTGGAGGGCCCGGCGGTTGATCTGTTGACCGCGGAACGCACCGCCATCAACACGCTGCAGCATTTGTCCGGCATCGCCACCCTCACCCGCCAATATGTGGAAGCGATCGCGGGCACCGACGCCATCCTGCTGGATACGCGGAAGACCATTCCCGGCCTGCGTGATCTCGCCAAATACGCCACCCGCATGGGCGGGGCGACCAACCACCGCATGCGCCTGGATGACGGGGTGCTGATCAAGGACAACCATATCGCCGTCGCCGGCGGTGTGGCCGAAGCCATTCGCCTGGCCAAGGAAGCCGGCCTCAAGGATGTGGAGGTGGAATGCGACACGTTGGAACAGGTCGATATCGCTGTTGAGGCCGGCGCGGACAGTATTTTACTGGATAACATGAATACCGAGCAGCAGGCCGAAGCCGTGCGGCGGATTGCCGGCCGCGTGCCGACCGAAGCCTCCGGCGACATCAATCTGGAGACCATCCGGGCCATCGCGGAAACCGGTGTTACCTATATGTCTGTCGGTCGGCTCACCCATTCCGCCCGGGCGGTGAATATCGGGCTCGACTGGTCCCAAGCGTAAGCCCATGGCCGGCCAGAAATCCCTCCGGCGGCTGCGGATAGGCCTCTCCACGATAATCGGATTTCGCACGCAGGGCTTCTTTATCCCGTACCGGCACGCGGACAGCGTCCTATCCCTGGACGGCTATTCTGAAATCGAAAAAATATTCAACAAATCAGATATTTATTTCATTTAATTTATAAATAAGTTTAATAATTACGAGGCGGAGTTTGACGCCATCGGGCCGGATAATCCGCCGGAGCCCCGCTGGAATCAGGACTGGTTTCCGCCCCTTTGTCCTTCCCCCCTATAACAGAACGCGGGCGTCATCCCGTCCTGCACGCATACCCTAGTTCCCTTCGGTTTGTCTCCGTCCTTTCCTTGGGGCTCCTCGGAACGCGCGGGACTGTGACACGCTTAGGCCTCATGAGGAGGGGAAAAATCTACAAATTTTAAAGTTATTCGGGTTCTTTATCGTCCCCGGCTAGGGTCCGGGGAAAGACAAAGGCGCTGTCCGGATCAATCCAGGCGCGGACCTCAGACTCTGAACTTTCCGGGAAAACGCCAGGCTTCCGGCAGTGAAAATCCGGGGTCTCCGCCCCCTGCCCCTTAACCCGAAAACGGATAAAGGTATTCCGGCCCAAGGGCCGGGCGTTCAGGATTTCCACCGGCACACCCTTGTCACCGCCTTCCGCAAGCTTAATGCCATAGGGCCGGATGACTACATCGACATTGCAGCCTTCCGGGTAGGACGGCACCGGCATATCACCCAGGATCGTCTCTATTTTACCGCTGGCGGCCGTACCGGTCAGTTGGTTCACCTGTCCGAAGAACGACGCGACATACGGATGAGCCGGCTCGGCATAGACCTCATTGGGTGTGCCTTCCTGCAGCACCGAACCGTCGGCGCCCATGACCATAATCCGGTCGGCCATGAACATGGCCTCGTCCGGGTTGTGGGTGACCATCAATGTAGCGACGCCGGCGCTCTTCAAGATTCCAAGCGTTTCTTCGCGGATTTGAATCCGCATGTTTTGATCAAGGCCTGAGAACGGCTCATCCAGCAGGATTACCGCCGGCCGCGGCGCCAAAGCTCGCGCCAAAGCCACGCGCTGTTGCTGACCACCGGACAGCGTATGCGGATACGCATCGGCGTAGTCCTGCATGGTGACCTGCTGCAGGACCTCCTCGGTCCGCAATTGTTTCTCGGCCGCCGACAGGTACGAAATGCCGAACGCGACGTTATCCGCCACATTGAGATGAGGAAACAGGGCGAAGTCCTGGAACATGAGCCCGACACCCCGCTGCTCTGGCGGCACGGAAAACTCGGCCGACGCGACCAGCCGGTCTGAGAATTTGATCTCCCCTTTCTGCAGGCGTTCCAACCCGGCGGCCAGGCGCAACAGGGTAGTCTTGCCGCAGCCCGACGGCCCCAACAGACAAACGATATCGCCGGACGGTACCGAGACCGACAGATCGTCGAAGACCCGATGGCCGCCGAAGGCATGCGAAACGTTTTCGATGTAGAGCCCCATTAGATCATTCCCTCGGCGGCGTCATCCCGGCCATAGACGGCCCGGTTCATCGCCATACTTAGAAGGATCACGGGAATAATACCTACGGCCACGATTGCTAATGCTGCAGGCGCGGCTTGTTCGAACTGCTCGGCCGACGCGAACTGGTGTACTTGGGTCGCCAACGTTTCGAAATTAAAGGGCCGCATGATGGTCGTCATGGGCAATTCCTTCATGCCGTCGACAAATACTAGGATCGCCGCGGTCAATAGGCTGGCCCGGATGATGGGCAGATGGACCTTCACTAAGGCCTGGCCGGGCGTCGCCCCCAGCGCCCGCGCCGCGCCATCGATATTTGCCGTTACCCGCCCCAGACTGGTTTCGACCGCGCCCAGTGATAGGGCCAGAAACCGGACCACATAAGCAAAGGTCAGGGCGGCGATCGTGCCGCTGAGTAACAGCCCGGTGGAGATATCGAACGCGTCCCGCAACAAACCGTCCAACTGATTATCGAACCAGGCCATCGGGATCAAAACGCCGATGGCGAGCACCGCGCCCGGCACGGCGTAGCCAACGCTGGCAAATCGGGTGACGATAACCAGAAACCGTTGGCCGCGCAGACGAATGCCGTAGGCCAGAAACACGCCGACGAAAACCGCAAAGAATCCCGCCAGGCCGGACAGCATCAGACTATTCAGCGCGCTGTCGGCAAACCCGCTCTCCAGCACCTCGTCAAAATGTGCGAAAGAATCCACGCCCAAGATGGACAGCGGCAGAATGAACCCAAGGCCCAACGGCGCAAGACACGCGAGGACCGCCAGAATCGCCCAGAGCGGCGACAGTTTCTTGCGGCCCGGTCGTTTGTAGCGGCGGGCGCTGTGGTGAAAGCGTTGTTTGCGCCGTGCATAGCGCTCGGCAAAAATCAAACCGATGACCACGGCCAGCATCAACAGTGCGATCTGCGCCGCACCGCCAACATTATTCATGTTCAGCCAGACGTCGAAAATGCCAAGGGTGAGTGTCTGCACGCCGAAGAAGTCCACCGTGCCGAAATCATTCAAGGTTTCCATCATGGCCAGCGAGACACCGACGACGATGGAAGGCCGGGCGAGCGGCACCGCCACCTGTATGAACGCCTGCCAGGGGCTGCGGCCCAGGGTTCGGGCGACTTCCAGTACACCGGCGGACTGCTCCAAAAACGCCGCCCGGGTGAGCAGATAGACATACGGGTAGAGCACCAGCGACATCATCGCGATGGCGCCGCCCAAGGACCGAATATCCGGGAACCAATAATCGTGGGGCGTGGACCAGCCGAACACGTCACGCAGCATCCCCTGCACCGGTCCGGCGTATTCCAACAGGTCGGTATACACAAATGCGATGACATAGGACGGCACGGCCAGGGGAAGCAGCAGCGCCCATTCGAAAATCCGCCGGCCAGGAAACTGATACATGCCAACCAGCCAGGCCGAGCCCACGCCGATGAGCGTGGTCCCAATAGCAACGCCGGTCATCAGCAGCAGGGTTGTCCACATCAGCCGGGGTAGAACCGTGTACGCCAAGTGGCCCCAGATATTCTCCGCTGGGAACAAGGCGAGTCCGATCACCGTGAGCAACGGGATCGCAATCGCCAACGCCACAAGGCTGGCCCCAAATGTCCAGCCATCAAACCTGCCGGCGCCGGCGGCATCTGTTTTAAACCCCGCGTTGGGTGCTAGTGTTTGTGTCGTCGTCATCCGCCTCCCAGTGCGTCTGAATCGCAGATAACCGGCCCCGTTTTCACCAGGCCGGCCTCAGCGCTTGGATGTCTTCGACGAGTTATCCGTCGAAATCCACCCGATCCATAATTTTTGTCGCCGTCGCCCGATGCTTGGCGATTGTCTCCAGATTGATTTCACTCGGGGTGAAGCTGCCCCATGATTTGACCAAAGGATGCCAGGCGACACCCGCCTTCACCGGATATTCAAAGTTCTGTTCCGCATACATTTTCTGCGCAAAAGAGTTGCTCAAGAACTCCAGAAGTTTCCGGGCATTCTCTTTGTTCTTGCCATGTTTAGTGATTCCCGCGCCGGAAATATTCACGTGGGTCCCGTTGCGGTTCACCGTCGGAAAAACGATACGCACAGCATTGGCCCAGTCCTTTTGCTCAGGATTTTTCTCGTTGGTCGCCATTTGGCCCATGTAATAAGTGTTGCCCAGGGAAACGTCGCACAGGCCTTCCTTAATAGCCTTCACCTGGGCCCGGTCATTGCCCTTGGGCTTGCGGGCTAGATTGGCTTTCAGTTTACGGACGAAGCCCTCGGTCGCGCGCTCACCTTTTTCAGCCACCATGGCGGCGATCAAGGACAGCGTGTAATCGTGCTTACCGGACCGGGTGCAGACCTTGCCCTTAAACCGGGGACCTGCGAGATCCGCATAGGTTTGAATTTCACCGTCCTTCACCCGCTCCTTGGACGCGTAGACAACCCGCGCCCGCGTCGTCAGCCCATACCATAGTCCTTGCGGATGGCGATACTGGGTCGGAATGTTTTTGTCGAGCACGGGTGAACTGACCGGCGCCAGAAGATCCGCCTTGGCGATCGCGCCCAAGCGGGCGATATCCACGGTCAACACTGCGTCTGCGGGTGTGTTGCGCCCCTCCGCCTTGAGACGTTCCAGCATCCCCTTTTGGGCATACACCACATTTACCTTGATGCCGGTCTGCTTGGTGAACTCCTTAAGGAAGTGATTGATCAGGAACGGCTGACGATAGGAATAAAGATTGACCACTTCCGCGGCCTGCGAGGCCACTGGCATCACCAAAACCATGATCGCTAAGCCGGCAGCCAGGTCAGAACGAAATCGAGATTTATACCTTTGCATGCATGTTTCCTAAACTACCCTAATTTGACGCAAATAATAATTATTCTCATAACTTAAGCGATATCTAGCACTCTTAACTTAGTTCTGCCACTGTAAATCATTATCAATTGCATAATTATGTCCTTAATAAAGTGAGGTCGACGGAAAAAATCAAGGTCTAATTGTTGGTTATATTCGATCTCTCACGATATCAGGGTGATATCGTAGGTCTGATTGGTTTGCGCTTCATCGAACGTTAAGTCTCGGCCGATATAATTATCAGACCTAGAAGATGTCCGGACAGGAGCCTACTCTGCCATGACCACCCCTTTAATCTTGTTCATGCACATACCCAAGGCCGCTGGCACGACATTGCGCAGTATCCTGGATCTGCAGTATGGCCGAACTAACGTCATCACTTATTATAATCAGCCCAATGCGCAACTTCTTGAGAATCTAGACTACATGCTGACGGCCGCCCGGCATGACTACAAAGCGCTGATCGGACATTTTGGTTTCGGTGTGCACGAAAAGCTCTCGCGGCCAAGCAGGTACATAACTTTTGTTCGTGAGCCGATTTCCCGGGCAGTCTCTAGTTACTACGAGAACGTGAAGCGAGGAACCTCGACATTCTTCGATGGTGACGGCAACGCGTATTCTCTAGCGGAATGTATAGAGAAGGAGGAACAATCGTTTGCAAACGGGCAAATAAAAATGATCACCGGCAAAGAAAATTCGGCCCATGTTGATGAGACAGACCTCAGTCAGGCTTTTACAAATCTGGAATTGCATTTCGATTTTGTGGGCCTCACAGAACTATTTAATCCATCGCTTTTGCTACTCTCAAAAAAATTAGCGTGGAAACCTTGTGCCTTTGGGCACTTAAACACCCGCCAGGCTCCTCCCAAGATCGGGCCGAAGACAATGAAGCGCTTGGCCGAACTCAATTCTCTGGAAACCAAGTTCTATGACCAAATCAAACTCAAGGTAGAAAAGCTGATTGGTGAACAAACAGAGCGGTTTCACAACGCGCTATCAGCGCTGGAGCATTTGACTGCTGACATCGCTAAAAACGGCAGGCACCCGCAGGACGCCCACGTACCGGCGGACACACCCCTGCCCCTGCGCCGACACCTAAACTGTTAGCACCTGCTCACCAAATTTTAACAAATTATTTACTAAAAGAAATTGTGTACGATTTGCAATGAATTGCCATAACGTTTTTTCAAATTTTTGCGTATTCTCTCGAATAACATCACTTTTTGATTGCAGACAATTATCAAGGTTTTTTCGAGTTCTTCGGTAGATTTCCTGTCTAGAATATCCGACGCACTGATATCAATATCGCCCATCGACTGACCGGCCAAAGTCTGATTGTCGTCCAAAACGCCAGTGATGGGTATGCCATTGCTGGTCAATATTCGCGCGGTTGCCTTGCCAATCAGGCCGGTACAATAAAGATAAAGGTCCTCAAATTTGTACTGACCTATTTTATCGAGTAGGTCACCAGCAAGTATTTCCCGATAACCGTTTAGGCTGCTTTCAAATCCATCACTCCCCACGCTGAAATTTATGTGTTCCCGATCAAAACCCTCGACAAGTGTGTCGCTATTACGTTCAAATTTGCCAACTAGTTTTGACAGTAGAGGCACCTCATCCGGCTCATGCATAATTAGCCGAGCCGAGAAAAGACTCAACGCATGTTGAATTCTTAACCGCAGAAATTCCTGCCTCGTTTGAGAAAATTGGCGCGATTTGGAGAACTCGCATAGGCTGTCAGCAACCTGTATCAGAGATAAACTGGCCTCAATATCCATCGATTTCTTGAGGCTGTGGTCGCGCTCTCTGTACCAATAGAATTCCCCGGGGCACAGCGCGAAACTCTGCATTTCGCATAGCAACCGGGCAACAAACTCCTGATCTTCCGCAATCTTAACATCAAGAAAGAATAGTCCGTTCTCCACAAGAAATGATCGCCGGATGGCATAGTGCCAGCAGCACTCAGGGTGAAAATTATCTCGATTCAGATGTAAAAGATATGCATCGGGATCTTTGATTGTGGTGGCTGCGCCATCGAACATATACGCATTGGAGTACTCTCCGTGCTGAGAAATTACCCTGCAGACAACGACGTCCGTATTAGGCTCATTTTCTAACGTGCCCCTAAGCGCATCGAAAGCGCCTTCAAACAAACGGTCATCGCTGTCAAGAAATAGGACGAAATCGCCCTGGGCTTCCCGGATCCCGTCATTTCGACTGACTGAAACCCCAAGGTTTGTTCCATGATGAAGCACCTGAACATGTTCGTATTTGGCGGCATACTCGTCTGCAAGAACGCCACTATTATCTGTCGAACAGTCATCGACAATTACGATTTCAAAATTGTCGCCCCCTTGGTCAATTACGCTGTCCAGGCATTCCGCAAGATAGGGTTCTGTATTGTAGGCGGGAATGACTATGCTCAGAAGCGGCATTGAACACCTTACCGATGGCTTGGGAAGGATTTAAGAAAAAATCTTTTCTAACGGTAGGGGCATCTTGGTCTGCACGCCTGGAGTAACTGCTGGCGTGCGGAAGTCCCGGCCATTGCAATAGGTGCAAGCCGTCAAAAACTTCTTACCGTGGAACAGTTCAACCACCTCCTGCCGAAGTGAGCTGGTGTCACCCTGTTCTGCAATCAAATTGATCTCATCCGTCGGATCGAATGGGATCGCCCCAAGGTTCGTACCGTTTGCCGAGAAGGGACAACGGTAAAGCTTGCCATTGAGAACCGTCATGACGTCACGCACACAACATTTTGAGAACATATCAGCAAGGTCTTCGGGTGAACGTTCGCGATATTTGATCCGCCCCGAATCCGTCCACCCTTCGGGCGGCTCGGTCTTGAAGGCGATACCTTCGCTCTCCAGCAATTCAACCAGGTGGTCGTGGTTACGGGACAACGCCCCGTAATTAGTAATGCTCAAAAGCACCCTGTCATTTCTCAGACATTCCAGGTTTTCGTCTTTGGGAACGATGGTGCCATTGGTGTAGACAACAATACTGTCTATCTGGTCGAAGCTCGCCAGCTTGTTGATAGCGACGTGCACCTTCTTGTTCATGAAAGGCTCACCACCAAGGACCCGCACCTCGCCCACCCGGTCGACAACTGCCATCAGCTGGTCAAGCGCCGTCGAAAGCTCATCCATGTCGCTGTTTTTAGGCTTCAGGTAGTACTGCATCAGGTTTGAGCAATCGATACATTTCAGCGAACAGGCTTCCGTAACAACAACGTCCATCGCTGCCAGATTCAAGTGGTCACCTATGATGTTGTCCTGCAGCCGAAGATAAGCGTTGGCGTGAAGTGCTATGCGCCGCTTGATCTGGGGCAACTGGATACTGTGATTTTCCAGGGAAAAATCGGTCTCGTTAAAGAGAGGCAGGCAGTTGTAGTAATTAGAGACTCCAATGCCGTCGAGTTGCGGCATGATCGAGGTAAAGCTATTGCTCGATATGAAGACGTGAACGTTGGCAGGACACTCTTTTAGTTTTTGCGGCGGAATGACCGGCACGCCGAAGTAACGGGTGCCTTGCTTTTGCTTATTGCTGTCACAGAAATATTGGACATCGACGCCACGCTTCCTCAGGGCATAGAGCGCGAGTTCTCCATAGTCGCTGGCGCCAAATAAAACGACGGGCGCGGATGATGCCTGAATGGAGGCCACCAATTCATTGACGTTGTAATTTTGCATCGGAATTTTGTCCGTTCTTTTCTTAAATCACAGCTTACCACAATTATCTACTGCCATCGAAACTTCATACTGTTTTCAGGCTTGGAAAGACTGCCCAGCAGGCAGATTTTTTCCGATGATTGAACGATAGTCATACCACTCTCTAGTGAATAATCTGTAAAAACCGGGAATTTGAATTAGCGGGTCCAGCGCAGGATCAACAATATGCTAACCTTTTGATATTAAGTTGGTGCCTCTTTTATGGAGTCTTCGTTCCTCAAAAATAGGCGGGCATCTCCTTGCTTGACGTCGAACAATATGACCTGGCGGAAAAAATGGCTCGCCTCGCCGAGCCGCATTATTGGTACGCCGCCCCTCATGGTCTAGATACGTTCCAATACTATGGCTTTCCAACGCGCGCGAATAATGTCGGCGAGTTGCGGGCGCTTGTAGATGCTTTCCATGAAAGCCGTTTTGACAGTTTCATGGCGGAACTTGGTGGCATTGATCCACAGGAGACCGATCACCTTATCAAATCTTTAGTCTCGGCAGTGGAGCTTCAACTCCGGCTTTTTCCCAATCGCCGGCCGGTCATCCCGGTTTCGGCAATGCTGGCGATGCTTTGTCTTCACAGGAAGATGATTGCAATTCGTGGAGATTTTAAAACCGTTTTAGATATCGGACCGGGGTGTGGATATACGAGCTTCTTTCTCGGTCGTCACACCCCCCTTCAATCCTATGTGCAAGTCGAGGTATGCCAGTCACTTTACCTATTGCAGTCGGCGGTCAATGGCCACATCTTTGGCCCCAGCGCTAAGGAAAACGCCTTTCCAGATTTAACGGGCGCAGGTAACTTTTTTGGCGTTACCGTTGCTGGCGACTGGGAGCATATAGACAGTCCTCCGTTGGCCGGGATGCCTGCCATTTTGCCCAAATGCGAACATATTCCGTGGTGGCGGCTCGGTGAGATCGCTGCGCGGAAAGGTTCATTTGATATCGTGACGTCAAACGCCAATCTAAACGAATTTAGCGAGACGGCGTTTAACCTGTATCTAAACTTGATCTCGACCACGCTGAATGACGCGGGACTATTTTTGATTCAATGCTCGGGAGCTGACCGGTACGGTCGTCGCGCTACTTTACCGACTCGGTTGATGGAACATGGGTTGGCCGTCATCCATTTCTGCTCTGCAGGCGAATCGATCCCTCAATCTGAGGCTGGCGTTCTGGGCCGTGAATTTGCCAAGGACAGCATTTTGGCCGTGAAACGCGGACACCAAGCGTTCGATGCACACTTCGGCAAGCATATGGATAACTTCAACTTTTTTGGAGACGAAAAGCTAATATCTCGAATGTTTATTTCCGATCCGGGCAATCGCAAAGTGCTCACAATTGCTGAGATCATTGAGCTGGTGGATCATGAGATAGCCAAGTCGGGTGTTGGCCTGTGAGCAATTTATGTGGCTGCAAGATTCTTGAGCACGAGGTAACGCCAAAGAAAAGCGAAATGTTTTCGTCGAAAGAACATGCCTATTTGGACACGACTAACCACTGAATTTATACGAAATTACTGTTTCCGGAAATTGAACACACCTTAAATCGCCGCCAATTGCGCAGGTAGTGACATGAAGATTGACGATCAACAAATTGTAGAGCGTGCAAGGAAACTCATTGATTCGGCAAAGTTCGAGGCTGCCGAAGAATTTCTTTATTTCGCGCTTGAAAACAATAAACTGCTTCACGATGCCTACTATCTGCAAAGCCAATGTTTGGCAAACAAGAGGGCTCTGCCACCGGCAATTCGATGCATAAACTCCGGCATCACGATTGCCCAGACGCTGAAAGTGGATAACGACGTTCTGCGCACCTACTACGAGCACCTAAGGGCCTTGGAAGCTGCGAAGGCCGCCCAGCAGTCCGCCGCTGCTGCGGCCGAACTGGCTGCGGCTAGCCAAACCCGAGACGCAATCTCCGGCAGAGCGTACTCGCAGATGACAACCGGCGCACCTGCAGAGAGATTTATCGCGTGGATGAACGCCCCGGAAAATCAGGCTACCTTGCCGCTCATTGATGGAACTGATCGATACGCCCTGTTCTTCAATCCAAAATGCGGAAGCGGCTCACTGCACACAATTTTCGCTCACCGTACCGGCTTCATCGACGGCATCTTGCAGCTTTTCGGTAGTGATCAATACTTGCCCGGCTCGGACCCCTATCAACCTCTGTCCGAATATATGCATGAATTCCGCACTAAGTCCTACTACCTATCGCCGTATTTCGAAAAGCATCGTAACGCCATGGTCTCCTATATTGAGAACGGCGGCGGAAAATCATGGAAGACGTTCAAGTTTGTTAGAAACCCCTACACTCGAATTTTTAGCGGATTTCTAACGTTGATGCGGGGTCCGCAAAAGCCAGCCTTCATGGTCAAGGAATATGCCGAGGGTCGGTGCAGTTTCCGCTCCTTTGTCGGCGCCCTGGCGCGTGAAAAAGAAACCGACGAATGGCGTTTCAATTATGAGGTCGACCATCACGTTAGGCGGCAAGTTTTCGGTTTTGAGCTGAACGATGGATTCGAGTTCGATGCCGTATTCAAGATCGAAGACGGGTTCGATAAGGCGTTTTCGAAAATCGATGACATGCTTGGCATTTCTGGAAAACATGCGCTCCCGTCGGCAGATCACGATCGCAATCGAACGATATACAATAACGAACATCATCCTGCCGCGGATATAGGCATTTCAAGATCCTGGGCCGATGTCGAATTCACGATAATTGACGCGGATACAATAATTCCCAACTATCAGCATTTCTACGATGGAACACTTCAGGAAATCGTCTACAAACTCTATGAAGACGACTTCCAGCTATATGGCTATAAAAAAGAGATCGAAAGGGGCTGACGCAATTAATATGCCCGTACTAGCCCGAGAGAATACTCTAACGTCCTTCTTCGATCTCAAAATCGCGCCGCTGGGCTTCGACGTCATTACCTTTCTCATACTATCTGAAATTCATCGCAGACAGACTAAATGCGATGAAATTCATTTCGTGATCGTACCCAATGAATCGACCGGCCTAAATGTCTTCGGACACTTAAACCCGTTTGGCGATGATCAAGCGACGTGGCGCATGTTCAACCTGGCCTCCCAGGCAGCGGGGCTGATGGATACTTGCCACGGTATGACGATTTGCCCCACTCGCGAGCACGCCCGATCAGTTGTCGCCGCTTCCTCGGGGCCGACCTACCCGAAACAATACGACATAGACAACCCAGCGCCGGATTCCTGGATATTTCCGTTAACATTGATGTATGGAAACATGGGCGTAGAAATCCCGTCCCTTACCCCGCCGGCCCAAGCGCTAGAATACGCAGATACCTGGATAGCGGAGAATGCCGGCGGGCGAAAAGTCATTTCCATCACACTACGCGAGGGCAGCTTCAACGAAGCGAGGAACAGCAACGTCGCCGACTGGGCGAAATTTACGGCATGGATCGACAAGGAAACATACTTTCCCGTCGTCCTGCCGGATATCGAAACAGTCACTGAATGGCCGCGGCCGGAATTCGGCGATACCGCTTTCTTCTGCGAGGCGGTACTGAATTTGCAATTGCGCGCGGCTTTTTACCGGCGGTGCTATCTGAACCTGATCGTCGGTGCTGGTCCCGAGGAATTGCAGCGCTACGACGGTGGCGCCCGATATATCAAGTTTCGTTCAATCGCTCCCCACGAACTTGAATGGGAGCCATCGCACGCTTTGCGTCATGGCCTTCCGCCGGACGGCAGATATCCCTTTTTGACCCCTTATCAGAAAATCGTCCTAGAGCCGGATACATTTACTTTAATCCAGTCTGAGTTTCTAAAGATGGCCGAAAAGATTGAGGCCAGACCCGAGGATGCATTTGCAGTGCATCCACTCCGGTTCCCCAAGCCGATTGGCTCGGACCACATCATCGACGTGTTCAACCGCTTTGTGGACGGCGTTCAATACGATCACGCCTTCAAATACATCATAATGTATTTGGGCCTACACCCGGAAGATGATGCGACAAAAACCTTCCTGCGCAAATTCGTTGTCAGAAACGGAATTGAAGGGGCATTAAAGACGATCGGATCCGTAATCGTCGCCGAATGGCCGGTTGAGCCAATACGGAAACTTTTCGTCGACGCTTACAATGAAGCCTCCGACGAGTTTGCGTGGGCCGTGTGTATCGCGATGATTGACGTCGGTGTCGGACAAACGGAAACAGCCGAAGAATGGCTCTCCAAGGCCGAACAACTGGCTTCCGGAGACCCGAGCCGCCAAGCGCAGGTCTCATCTTGTCGCGGTTGGCTAGAACTAGCCGGCGGAATTGCGGTCCGGTCGATAGAACATATCGAAACCGCCAATGAGCTCGATCCCTCTCCCGACTTCGGAGCTCAACTCGTCCTCGTTTGGGCGCGCGTCGGAAACATCAAAAAAGCCGGAGAAGCGCTTAACAACATCATGGAGACGACAGACGCGGATACACGCGACGAAGTTGCTATTTGGCTTCGTACTGTTACTGCAAACACCGGGCCGCTCGAACAAGTCGTCAAAGTACTGCTATCCCATACGGAGACGGGCTAAGCGCCTTCGGTCTGCATTTGCACCTTATCCGGCTGAACAACCCGCTTCTGGTGCCTCGGCGTCGATAAACTGCCGAAATAGCCTTCGCGACCTTGTACCAAGTCCCGCACTTGGATCATCCAGTGACGAACGTAGTGTTGGATCGCTGGGAACAAATAATGGAATTGGCTGGGGCGAGGGAAACCGGCAAGGAAGCGTGCCATGTTTAGTGTGAAATGGACGTAGCTCACCATCGCGTCTTTTGAGGTAAATTCGCTCATATTCACATCATGGGTCGCCGCCATGGCAAGGGCGATCTTGATCTTGCTACCGGCGGGGACTTCCATATTTTCTTCGCCACCCAGTGAATTGAGATAGGCCTCCTCGTTGGCGATGACACCTTCGCGCACGGCCAAATCATAGAGCTCCGACGTCGGCGAGGGCAGGAATATGGTCCAGCCGAAACCAGAAGTACCAAGCTTTCCCTTTTTTGCCAGGCGTTGCTTTTGTTTGTAAGCCCATTTGGAAATCTGAGTCATGAACTTACGTGTCTCGTCCATGGTCTTTCTGTTTTCACCGGGCGTTCCAAAGACAAAGTTTCCCCAAATTACCATGTCCGACTGCAGTGCATCGTGGATACGATCGCGGGTCTCACGCATCTTCTGCATCGGGCGCTTCATATTGACGAGCATTTTTTCACTACCGGTCTCGAAGCCGAACAGACTCACCGTGACACCATGCTCGTACAAACGCTGATACATCTCCTGGTCCCCGAAGGTCGGTCGAAGCTCTGCGCAAATCTCAAAATCGGAACCGCGCGCCTTATATGTTTCGCAGTAGGAGTCGACATCATCTGGGCGCAAAAACATATTTGTATCGAAGTTGTAGAAGCCGGGCGCTTTGTATCGATCGATCAGGTATTCGACCTCATCGAACCATCCATCCCATTCCCGGCGCAAAAACTTCGAACCGTATAAATGCCCACAATACGTACACGCGAAGGGACACCCCCGTGAAAGCAGGAGCGGAAATCCTTTCACCGGCACATCGGTCATGGAATTCAAATAGTGGACGAGTTCATGCAACTGGTCATCGAAGAATTCAAAATCCGGTCGCTCTTGAATTTGGAACTCGGATTTTGACATTAACGATCGGTAATCGTTGCGAACGACCCGATCGCGTTTGCGATCACGGAAGGTTATGCCCTGCACCTCATGCAACGCCGTTTCGTCCTGTTCTATACAATCGAGCAACTGCGGCAGGATATGTTCACCCTCGGCACCGGTCGCGACAATATCGACCTCCGTATTGGCCATCAAAACATCGTCGTTGCCGGCAATTACGCCGCCAACAACGATGACAGCATCCTTGCGTCGAGCGCGTATCTGCTCAGCCAGCGCTTTAATATGTGGATAGTGATGCGACCAGCCGCTGATACCGAACACTCGGCCTTCGAGGCGGTCAACTCGATCCATGATCTCATCGAAGTCGAGCTTATGCATATGCGTATCGACCAGATCAAAGGTGTGTGAGGTTTTACGCAATCCACCCATAATAACTGGGTATGCATAGGGAAACTTAGTGATGCGCCCTTCTGGGTCTTTGGGTTCGGCGATGCCGATAAGGTGTATATGAGTCATTTCTGCTGCCTAGGTTATCCATTGCAATTCTTGATTTGGAATTTTGGCATTCTACCGTACCTTGGTATCACATTGGTTAACGCCGGTAAGTTATACGAAAGCATAGCACCTGAAATTCCAAGATGGGTGGTTAAATTATTTATTCATTTTAGTAGCTTACAGCACACATCGAAATAAATTCAAAATACTCCGTCGCCGAATCTTATCATGTGGCAAGGACGAGAGTTTCTTTTAGGCTTAACTTAACCCCAATCTAGGATATTGGCATCTTAATGCCTTGGCATTGAAACGATCAGAGATACATTTCAGCTTCCCCATGACAGCGCTTGATCCCGCCAAAACTCTTACCTGCTTCTACGACCTCAAGGTCTCACCCGTCGGCTTCGATTTCGTCACCTACATGGTCATTGTGAACCTTCATCGCCGAATGCATGCGTGCGATTCAATTCATTTGGTCATTGTTCCAAATGAATCGGCGGGTCTCAACATCCATGATCAACTAAACCCGTTCGCCGCAGATCAGGCGACTTGGCGAATATTCAATATGATCCTACCCGTTGCTGGGTTGATCGAATCTTGCGCTGGCATCACGGTTTGCCCCGATCGCAAGTACTGCCAATTTGTCCTCGATGCATGTCAGGGGCCGACGTACCCGGCCAATTACACACTCGAGAACCCTCCGGACGACAGTTGGATATTTCCGCTTCCGCTGATGTACGGTAATATCGGCGTCGAGATTCCATCTCTGACGGCTCCTGCCCAAGCCCTAGAATACGCCCAAGGCTGGATCGATACACATTGCCAAGGCAAGAAGGTGGTCTCAATCACGCTCCGGGAAGGCACCCATAACGCCATCCGCAACAGCGATATCCAGGCCTGGTCCGAATTCATTCAATGGCTCGATAAAGATAGATATTTTCCTGTCATCTTGCCGGATATAGAGAGAGTGTTTGAAACGAAGCGGCCCGAATTCTCTGGTACGGCTTTTTTCCCTGAAGGGGTGATGAATCTCCAAGTGCGCGCCGCTTTTTATCAGCTTTGTTACGCAAACCTACTCACAGGCGCCGGTCCAGGGGAATTGATGCGCTACAACGGCCGGGTCCGATATATCCAGTTCAAAACGATTGCCCCATTCGAGCTCAGTCTCGAACCATCTCACGCTACCCGCCACGGCCTGCCTGAAGATGGGCAATACCCTTTCCGCTCGCCCTACCACAAGATCGTCCTTGAGGAGGAGACATTTGATCTGTTGGTGAAAGAATTCAGTGAACTGGCTGCAAAAATCGATTCCGATCCGGAAGACGCATTCGCGTTTCAGAGGCTTCAGCACCCTAAGCCTATCAATTCCGACCATATCATTGAGGTGATAAACCGCTATAAGGCCGGCCACCAGTTTGGGCGCGCCATAAAATTTATGGCCTTGTATTTGGAAAGAAATCCCGAGGATGACATCATCAAAGGAATATTGGTCGATATCATTTCGGAGCACATTTTTCCGTGGGTATTGTTTGACAACAATATCTACAATTCGAACGCCGAACTTTTCGACAGCATCAAGGAGTTTTATCGATCAAGTGTGGAAAAATATCCGGACAACCCACTATATCTGACGGGTATCGCCATGCTTGCCCTAGCAATGCGAGACTTTGACGAGGCACAAAGCTGGTTGACGAAGGCCCACGACGCCGTCAACGAGAATAAGGCGTTGGAAGCGCGCATCCTGTCCAATTTTGGTTGGTTGGAATTCTGCCGACAAGATCTGGACAAATACCTTGAGTTCAGCCGGCAGGCCTTTCAAGCGTATCCTTCGACGAATCTTCGCATGCAACTCGTTCTCGCGCTCGAACATCTTGGACAGTTCGACGAAGCAATCAGCCATTTGACGAAAATGTTGGATGAGGGTGCGGACGACAACACCATCCATCGGAAGCTGGGCCAGCTATACAAGCAGATTGGCGACTACCAGAAATCGATTGAGCACATGATGATCGCAGAGAGATCATGAGCTCTGTCGGGGTTCAATAACCTTCGTAGCAATTCTGGCAAGCGGGCGGGATATCGCCATCAAGGTGCCGTTGCCGGAAGGTGGCGTAGTCTTCACCACTCCAAATTCTGGTGAAACCCTCATTCAAATCACCTTTGATCTCCAATATGTCGGGATTGGCGATCATACAACATGGCACCACCCTCATATCAGACGACACGTACGCGCGCTCAAATGGCCAAGGGCATATGCGTTCTGAACTCTCAGGGCTGTATTTGGACGATACGTTCCAAAACGCGACTTTGATTCCCAGACTCGCGCCGTAATCTGCTAGTTTCACTGCGCTGTCTGTATTGAGAATAAATTCGTCCGTGACCGCGTCATTGCGGTCGCGCCAGTAGCTTTGCCCCCAATCGGACAGGTTGAGAGAAAATACCTGCGACTTGAATTTCATTTGACTGGCTAGATCGACGAGTTCGCGCAACTGATGGCGGTTCGCATGTTGAACTACGGTCCACATTTTGGTGCGGATAACGCCTTTTTCCTCGCAATACTCGTTCAGCAGACGGCAGTTTTCGACGACCTTCTTGAAGACAGAGCCCCGGCGTATGGACTGGAAAGTTTCAGCGTCGGCGCCGTCGATCGAGACTTGAATCTCATTCACACCGGAATCGATGATCTTCTTATAATTCTCCTTGAGGTGCAGCAGGGAGGCATTGGTAACCGTCCGCACCCAAATGTTGCGTTCACGTGCATACTGGATCATTTTGAAAAAATCATCGCCTTGCATCATGGGTTCGCCCATACCCTGCAACTTGATTTCGACGAGACCATACTGTTCGTCGATCAGCGCCTTGAAACTTTCAAAGCTCATATCGGCCGCGCGCTTGCCCTTCTCCCACTCACTCACTTGACACATGGTGCAACGGAAATTACAGCGGCTTACGTTCTCGATATCGAGTTTGACCGGTAGGTATTCCAGTTTCGTGCCGGATTTTTTCGAGGTCTGGAATTTTTTATAATTTTCACGGCAGGCTTGGCTCGACTGAAGACGCAATTCGCGCTCCATGTCATATGCCGCCTTGTCCGGCATAGGTTCGGGCGTCGGAAGAACCCTGAGTTCTCTGTTTACCTTATCCAACATTTTGTCACCTAAAGTTCGATCCTTGGGTCATGGCCGGAACCAATAATAGTCACCGGAATATCCCACGTCGTCGAATATTCGTTTCCATTCGCCAACGTGCAGAATAGTTTTCGCAACTAGGTTCCATCTGTTCAATTGATCACACTCGTGTTGAGTATGATAGCCGTTGACCTTGATGAAGGCTTGGCCAGTCCCGACTCGCATGATTTCGCGCAGCGAACGTTTGACGCCCTCTACATCAAGATTATGCACCGTGGCAATCGAGATAACGAGATCGAAGCTATCGTCCGGGTAAGGAAGGTCGTCACAACTACCGTATTGAAGATAAGGCGCTACCGATGGCAAGGCGTTTTCCAAGCAATAGGTCGAGATATCGATGCCTGCGACTGTAACGCCGGGTAGTGCTTCGGCGAAATCATGGAGCATGAATCCCTTGGCGCACCCGACATCGAGAATCCGGCTCTCCGGCGTAAGGCCATAATAGTCGATCATGCGCGCGACAACCGGTTTGAAGAACTTGGGATTGTAATGATACCCGCCGAGTCCCAACCGCCGCGGCCCATCGAAATATTCTTTGCCAAACTGCTGGGCGATGGCGCGGTCTTCGTCGGACACCTGCACCCGTTCTTCAATCAAGTCCGCACGCTCCGACTTGGGATAGGCGTCCATAAGATCGACTTCGGCCATCGCTTCCTCGTACTGAAATCTACAGCCGGTCTAGGACAGACCGATTTCCTGCATTTTCTTGATGTTGAAATAATTCGTGGACGTCATCGGATCGGGGATCGATCCGCGATCGAATGCGGCGCACAACTCTCCGACCGCATCCTCGATTGAATATTTGGGCGCGAATCCCAGTTCGTCTTTAATCCGATCGCAATTTATTCGGTAAGAGCGAATGTCGTCGGTTGGCGTGGTCACGATTTCAATCTTTCCGTTCGGACGATGCTGCTCGACAACCGATTTCACGCCCTCGGCGATTTCCATCATCTGCATATTTTGGTACCCGGCGTTAAATACCTTGTCGGCGATACGCTGGTCCGGCTCCTCCAGCAGCTGGAGGTACAAATCGGTCATATCCTGGATATGCAGATTGGGCCTGTATTGGGTGCCGCCAAAAACCGTAATCTTGTCGTTGACCATCGCTTGGGTAGTCAGAATATTCACCGACAAATCCAGCCGGAGCCGCGGAGAATAACCGCAGACGGTCGCAGGCCTGATACTGACATAGGCAAAACCATTGCCGGCTTCGTCAGCCAGGATGTCTTCGCAATCCGCCTTGTAGCGGTTGTAATCGGTGACCGGAATTCGCTCGTGATCCTCCCGCACTTGCGGCGCTTCGCTAATGCCATAGACGCTGGAACTTGAAGCGAAAATAAAGCGCGGGACACGCGCCTCCTTGCAGGCGCGAACGATGCCGGGGAAACAATCCAAATTAATGGATTTTGTCAGCGCGGGATTAAGATCCGCACTCGGATCATTGGAGATGCAGGCCAGATGGATAACGGCATCACACCCTTTGACCGCTTCACCGACAAGGTCCAGGTCCCGGATATCGCCCTTGATTTCGGTTAGGGACTCATTGGGACGGATCGCATCGAACACCTGTCTTCCATAAATATAAAGGTCGAGCACACGAACGTCGTACCCGGCATTGAGGAGCTTGGGGACGAGGATGCCGCCGACATAGCCAGCGCCACCGGTTACGAGGACTGTTTTTTTTGCTTTCATGTTTCGAACCCTTTATTTCTTGTTTTTTTATTTAGAACTTGCATGGACGAACTAACTAAGCCGTCAGCAGCGTCTGCGCCGTATGTTTGACGGAATCAGGCGTGAGGCCCTGCTTCGCCCAATGGTATTCCTGGGTTCCGCCGTCATAGGTAAAGACGTCGGGAACGCCGATACGTTTGAACGGTTTGCCGGTCGCATTCTCCGCGATCACTTCGGCAACAGCGCTGCCCAGCCCGCCGATGACCGAATGTTCCTCAAGGACGATCATCGCCTTGGTTTCTTTGGCCGCCGTGACGATGGCTTCGGCATCAATGGGTTTGACCGTATGAATGTTCAAAACTCGGCAGGATATGCCCGCCTCGGCGAGTTCATCGGCGGCTTCTAAAGCTACTTTGAGTATGGGTCCGCCAGAGACGATCGCAAGATCGTCGCCACCGCGCATTTGAACGGCCTTACCAATCCGAAAATCATCATTGTCGGCCAACGCAGGTTCACCGTTCTTGCCGAGACGGATATAGACGGGGCCATCGTGCCCGTGGACGGCCCGCATCGCCGCGCGCGTTTCAGCCGGGTCGCTGGGCACGATCACGGTCATATTTGGAAGCGCACGCAGGACCGCGATATCCTCCGTTGCGTGGTGGGTCGGACCCAAGTGTCCATAGGCCAGTCCACCGCCGACCCCGACAATAACAACCGGTTGATTTTGTATACACACATCGACACGGATTTGTTCAAAGGCGCGCATCGTAAGAAAGGGAATGATTGTGTAGACGTAGGGCCGCATTCCGCTAAGCGACAGGCCCGCTGACATCCCGATCATATTTGCCTCGGCGATGCCGACATTTATGTAGCGGCCTGGATAGTCCGCCCGGAATTTGTCGAAGACGGCAAATCCAATATCCGCGCTGAGCAGCATGATGCGTTCATCCTCCGCCGCCAGAGCGTTCAATTCAGCGATAAATGCGTCTCTCATTGTTCTATTCTCGCCATCAATTCACTGCGCGCCTGCTCCGCTTCCTCTTCGGAGAGCTCGCGGTAATGCCACTTGAAAACATTCTCCATAAACGAGACCCCATTGCCTTTATTGGTGCGCGAGACAATTGCGCTCGGCTTGCCTTGTTCAAAGGGAATCTGCCCAAGCGTAGAGAGAACTTCGGTCATATCATGGCCATTAATCTCACGTACAGCCCACCCGAAAGACCTCAGACGTTCCGGCAACGGCTCGATGCTCATGATCTCGTCCACGGTACCCAACGATTCATACCCGTTGCAGTCGATGACGGCGATCAAGTTATCAAGACCGAATTGAGGGCCGGCAGCGAAGGCCTCCCACACGCTGCCTTCATTGATTTCACCATCGCCGAGGATTGTAAAAACACGCCAATCTCGATTCTGATGCTTCGCGGCGACCGCCATACCGACGCTAATCGATAGGCCGTGCCCCAAGGAACCGGCCGTCGCCTCAACACCCGGAACCTTGCCGTAGGTGGTATGTCCGGTAAGGCCGCCATCCTGGTAATAGGTTTTCAGACGTTCTTTTGGAAAATATCCAGTGCCGGCGAGTACATTGTACAGCGCGAGGCAGCAATGCCCCTTGCTAAAGACCAGACGATCACGGTCTTCCCATTCCAGGTTTTTCGGATCGTGCTTGAGAATACGGTGATAAAGCGCCGTAAGCATTTCAATCACCGAAAAAGAGCCGCCAATATGCCCACCGTTTCCGCTGATGGTCATGTCAAGAATACCGAGACGGTACTCATCAGCCTGGCGTTGGAGTTCATCGGCGTCGAGAAAGCTGTTTTTCATTTCCACATTCATTTGAGTAACGACACGATGTATTTTTGCAGCGCGACCGAACCGACATATTCGGAGTTGCCGACGATTTGGATGTCGAGAGCAGCTGAAACACTTCCGATGAAGGTTGCCAACTCCTCGTCGATTTCCGCGCCATGACAGATGGATGCAAGCGCCAGGAACGCATCCCCTGCGCCAACGCGATCGACGACTTTGGAGGCGAGCGCCGGCACATCGAACCGGTCGCCGACCTGGCAAACGGTCGCAACACCACGGGCGCCCAAGGTGACGGACAGACACTTTGATTTGAGCCGGGACGCCATCTGCTCAGCGAGGTCGGAAATCTCCGACAAGGGGTCGTGGCAGCCGAGGCGAAGCTCCGGCTCATTGAGCGAAACAAAATCCGCGCGCCCGTAACGGGTGATCGCGTGGAACCCCTGATTACCGCTGTTCAGTTGGGTATTCACCGCAAGGAACTTGGATTTATCGCAGATTACGTCAACCATGGAATCTGTAATAAAACCGTTGCCATAGTCGGGTACGACAACCACGTCATAGTCACCGATATTTTCGCTAAGCCACTCGACCACCGCCCCGTCACGCCACTTGCGCTGCAAAAGGCCATCCTCCGTGACATAAACCTCGAACAACTTGTTCATGTCGGCATCCACGAAGCGCTCCTTTACGAGAGTGGGATTGCCCGCCATCGTAAAAAATTCCGGCGTGACGTTATCGGCCAATTTTTCTCGGATAAAGGATTCATAATTGTCGCCAAATGCCGGATCGCCACCCAGCCCGGTTACAAGGGAAACCTCCGAGACGAATTGAGCGATGTGATTGGCGACGGCGATCGCGCCGCCCGCCTGTTCCTCGACATAGCGGCGCTTGACGGTAATAAAGCTGCCTTTTGCCGACTTGCCCAGCGGCGTACAGTAAACATAGCGGTCGATAATGGAATCCCCGACCACGGCGACCTTGAACCCGCTCGTTCGCCCGACCGCCGCCAGAATGTCGTCGTCGGAATAGCGTGACTTAAGCGAACTAAGGTAGTTTTTCGTTTCCGGCGGGAAGAGATCGAAATGGTCGTTGACGAGATTGCTGGAACTGAACGTGACATCTTCGGTGAAAATCACCTGGCCGCCATAGGCCTCGACCGCGGATACCTCTTTGCTGATATTTTTGGTAATGTCTTTTTCCATCTCCCGGTATTCGACGCCCTTGACGTAAAAATCCGGGCGCAATTTCTCGATCACCTGGAGTCCCGTTGGCGCGAGGCTGATAACCACGTGATCGACAACCGAAAGACCTGACAACATCTCCGCCCGCAACTTTCCGCCAAAAACGGGGCGATGCGGCCCTTTATTCACAAAACGATCTTCGGTGATTGACACAAACAGCACGTCGCCATTGCGCTTGGCGTGCTCCAAGTGCCGGAGGTGTCCGAGGTGAAGGAGGTCGAATACCCCGTGACACAGAACGACTTTCTTTCCTTGGGCGCGATACAGATCACCAGCGGATTCGAGATCCTCGATTTCCACCGTGTTACTGATCTCTCCCATCTGGTTAGACATGGTATCTATCTTATTAGCTCCGCTGTATCCATGGCCTGAGCTATGCAATCGTCGATATCTACGGCATAGCGGTAGCTGCCAGCCCGGCCAATTGAAAACAGCCCATCAGGCATTTCAGAAAAATACTTTTCGGCGCGGTCGTATTCCGATTTGAAGGGCATGGGATAATGCCGCCCGTTCTTCGAGGGAATTTCCATTCCGATCAGGGTCGTCGGCGCCTTGTGACCAGTAAAGCGCTTGTACTCCACAAGCCGGGTGAAACTTTCGTCATTGGCATAGTAGAGGAAGTAAACATGCTCGGGAAACACCTCCTCCTGCGGCAGAATAATATTGTGGATATCACGCCCCATATACGGAAGTTCGCCGTGACAAAAATCGAACAAGATGTCCGGAGATATGGTGCTGATAATAATATCGTAGCGAATTGCCTGACCGTCGATGACCACCGTCTTGTTCGGGATGTCATAGTCCGTAATTCGCGTGGAGAGCAAAAGCTTGTTAACGTCGGCGGTCGCAAGATCAAAATACGGGTTGTAGCCTTCGGGAGAATAAGGATAGCAGGATATCGCCGTGTCCCAGGCCGCCCGCGGACCTTCCTTTAGGGTTACCCCTTTTGGCGACCAAGTGAAATCGTCAATCAGCGTATTGTTGTCGATTCCCCACATCTTCTTGGAATAGCCATCGATGAATTTGTCGTACAGACGCTCACCGACCGACGCGATCCAATATTCTTCGAGGTTTTTTGCCGCAGCCACGCCGTCGACCGTCAATCGGCCCAATTCTCCCTCAATCTCATCGCTGTCCGGCATAACGGCAACATCGTCTCGATGAATAGGGAAATTGTAGAAGGCCTGATCACGCTCAACGTAGGTCAGGAAAATATGGTCTTCGACACTGCGCAAGGGCAGATACTTATTCAAAAATTCGTAAACTTTCTCGTTTTGTGTCAGGAAATGACGGGGGCCAAATGTATAGGGATGCCCGCCGTACCAGTGGGTCCTATTTCCTGCTCCAAGATAGGGCGAAGCCTCGACAAGAGTTACGTCCCAGCCGCCCACCAATGAAAGCTGGTGTGCAGCGGCGCATCCAGCAATTCCGCCACCAATGATTAGCGCTGTTTTCACCCCATCTCCTCTTCTAGGCTATCGAGCTTATCGTTTTGATTGATTACGCACTCTTCAGTTTAGGAATATAGGCTCGGTAAGATTTAGATTCCGTAAACCGATCTATAAATTCTCCAAATTTTACCCAGGTGCGGATGGCGACGTGAGAAGCCCATCTACCAGATGCAACAAGGCGTCCTCCACTTCTATGCCCCCTTTGACCACCGAGTGGCCATTGAGCAGGGTCAACGCCTCGGCCTCGGGTATCGCCCCGACTCTGAAATGGGCCTTAAAAAGCCGCAATAACTCAGGCGAGTTCTCGGGTGAGAGGAGTTCATTCAACCTCTCCCTACCGAGTTCAGCAAGCGCCTGATCGGTCGGCGCGAACAGGGTGAACGGCCCTTCGAAATGCAGCCACCAGGTTAACCGCCCCCGATAGAGGGCATAGGCCAACATCGCGGGCGTCAACGTTAGGCCGTTATCTCGCATGATTTTTATAGCCATGAGCAACTTGCAGCAATTGAGGACCGTTCTCATCAACCGCCCGGCGATTCTCTCCGCATTGCGCCACACGGCCTCATCACCCATGTTCTGTCGCCGGCGCACGGGCGCATGCGCAGCACGGAGGTTCTCAGGCGTTGCATCCCGCATCGCCCAGCTGGCCGCCGTTAGTATTTTCTCACGTCGACCGGTCGGCTTAAAATTCGCGCCCGAATAGCCCTCTGCATCAATTCCAACGAGGGCAAGCTCATCGCTATCCTTGCAGTAGTAAACCCGGCTCGGATCGGAGATGGTTGCGTCAACAAGCCCATGATCCAGTGCCTTGACCTCGCCAAACTCAAATTTGTCCGGCGCCAAGTAAATTGGGTTATAACAGAATCCATGGCTAAGGACGCCAAGGCCCCGCACCGGCCAGTGCATTCGGAACGGGACGCCGTGGATATGGCTGGAGGTCCATGTAACCGCCGCTTCGTAAGAGTGAACATACTTAAGCGCTAGGGCGATGAGCGTGCCGGGCATGATCGCGCGTGCGCCATTTTCGCTAGGCGCGGCAAGCTCTAAATATCGGGGCATAAAATCTTCGCCGACCACGCGCAGTCCATCGGCCATGATGGCGCGATAGCCTTGATTCACCCGTGCATCGACGTTCCTCATCACGTCATCAGCCCAAATACAGTCAGGCGGCAGCATCATTGTACCGGCCCCCTCGCGCCGGGCCGCTTCCAGGGCTTGAATGTAGAATTCAACCGCCTGGAGATACTTATCGCCCGCTCCTAGCTTGTCGATGTGATGGATTCGAGCCGGAACAATTTCCTCAAGTGACTTCATCAAAGGGGACTGTCTTAGCCGCGCCCCTTCGCGAGGTCCCGTGTAAACATGATACTCAACGGACCGCGCACCGGCTAAATACGGAATGTTCCCCGGCGCCAGCAGGGTGGGAAGGGTCATCGTCAGAAACCGGTCGATAAATCTTTGTCCCCAGGCAACCGTCACCAAATGAACCGGCCCGTTCTTCGGCGGCTCGCCCGGCATTAAAAGTTTATCTCTGTCGAGAAAGTGGGTGATAAACCAATAGCACCGGAAAGAATTTCGCCCGCATGGATACGGTCATTTGAGGCCTCTATGCATCGGGCTTTAAACCGGCAGGCTTCTACGAAATTTGGGTTTAACGCCAAAGCTGCTTCAATTTCCGGAAGTACCGATTCGTACCTCCCAGTCTCAAATAGAGCCCTGGCATAATTCATACGCGCAGCTGCCCGCTCCGGCTCCAAATTAACGGCGCACGCATACTCCTCCACGGCCCGGTCCCGATCTCCCATCTCCCACAATAGATTGCCGAAATAGTTGCGGGTTTCGGCATCATCAGGCTGGTGACGGATGGCGGCTCGGTAGGCCTTCTCCGCATCGGTTAACAAATCGAGAGATGATTCCGCCGGCTCTCCCCCCAAAACGGAAACCTCGAACTCAGCTCGGATTGATTTTAGCGACCAAGCTTTATGCAGCAGATCGCCAAGTCCCTTGAACGCCCCAGCTAACGCCGGCATCCGGCCAACGACCACATACAGGTGATCAACAACTGATCTTATATGGTTATGTTCTTGCAACGCCACCGCCATGCAATAGTGCGCGCGTACATCATTTGGGCGGCGGGCCAGTATTTCCTTTCCGGCCTCGATGACGCCGACCGCATCTCCCGCTTGTTGGAGGTCTATAACGGTTGATCCGTCGGCGGCAAAGTTACTGAGATCATCTGGTGAAAGCGCCTTAGGCATGTCCAATCCCGCTTTGTGCGCCAGAAACGCCTCTATTTTTATAAATTCCTCCGCTTCCGGGTCGAGCGCTCGCGCCGACACAATGCAGTCATGCGCCCGTTCGTGGTCTCCCGATTGGAGATAAGCCATCGCCAAATCGGCGTAGTACTGAGCCGTCAAAAAATCGACGGCGACAGCCTTACGAAGGACCGGCAAGGATTCCTGCGTCCGATCACACTGAACCAACATTACCCCAAACGTATTAGCGATTGCCGCATCGCCGGGCCAAGCCTCATGCAGGTCCCCCACTTCATCGATGGCACGATAACGATTGCCGGCGGAGAATTCGTCAATTGCGCTTTGCAATCTTTCGTTGGCTTGAGGAAGGTTACCAATCATGGGTGCGTTGATCCGAGGTTGCCGCAATGATCCTATATTACCGCTAAGATTTAGCTAATTGGTTGCTTTGGCAGGTGGCCGAAATATGTGAGCAAGACGAACGTGTTCAAGCAAAATAGTATCGTTTCACCAAATTTATCTAATCTGATTAATAATTGCTTGAGTAATGTCGGAGAGATTTTGACCGAATGCCAACAGTTCAAATCCAAGTCAATCGCTAAACATGAACCGATACAACACTCTGATCGCCACCAGTATTGCCCCTGGCCCACGCATTGACGTGCAGCGCCGTGCCGTGGAAAGCTGGCGGGAGGCAGGACTGAACTTTGTCTCCCTCAACAGCCCGGCGGAGATCGAACAGCTCGCGGCTCGCTTCCCCGATGTGGATTTCATTCCACAGTTTCGTGACGCCCGGTTGGCCGTCGGCAAGCCGGTGATCTACATTAACGATATCCTTCAGCATTTCCGAGACTCCGGCGCCGACCGTTTCGGCATCATCAATTCAGATATCTTCGTGAACGGCGCAGCGATGGACGTCGTCATAAGCCAATCGGAAAACGTCTTTATCGCCTGTCCCCGCACGGAGGTGGAAAACTTCGGCGATGCTACCGGGAGCCTGGATCCGATCGGCTATGACGCATTTTTCTTCGCCCGCGCCGCCCTGCCCGTCTGGAACGAAACCCAATTTTGTCTGGGTATGCCGTTCTGGGACCACTGGTTTCCCATGATGCCGCTGCTGGCCCGACACACCTGCCTCAAACTGCACTCGCCGGTTTTCCAACACATTCCGCATCCGGTTTCGCGGGACGACAGCTTTTTCATGTTCAACGATCACTTCGCTGGGCATATGGCCGCCGCCATGCAGGACAATTCGATAGGCTTTGGCGATGGTTTCCAGGCGCACAGGTTAGAGAGTTTGCGCGATACGGCTGCGGCAGCCGAAGCTTCTGAGGCCAGCGAGGAGATACGCCTCGACGGTTTGAGAGAACTCGCCGCCTATTACGACGAATTGAGCCGCTACACCGTCAAATTCATCGACGAAAAATTCGAGAAAATTGAATCTCCGGCTTAGTTCGTGTTGCCATTGTTGTCCGGATCGAACACCACGATCTTGCTACCGCCCGTGTCGAATTCGAAGGATACGTGGATCAAGTCCTTCAACCGTTCACGCACTTTTTGGCGATCTTCCGGCTTCACCACAAATAGCATGAACCCCCCGCCGCCAGCGCCTAAGAGTTTACCACCCAACGCACCAGCCTCACGCCCGGCCGCGTAGATTCCGTCCACCGCCGGGGTCGTCACCCCGTCGGCCAATTCCCGTTTCAGGGTCCAGGCCTCGTGCATCATACTGCCGATCTCTTCGACCACATCGCCACCGCCCGATAGAATGCTGGTCACCTCGTCAGCCAGTTCGCCCAGGGTCGTCAGTTCTTTTTGCTTTCTACCGAAATTGTCGATCTGTTTTTGCGCAATCTGCGAGGCGTAACGGGAGAAGCCCGTGAAAAACAACATGAGCGAACCCTGCAGCGCCTTTTTGTTATCCGGCTTCATGATCAGCGGCTGAACATCGAACGTATCGTCGCGATTGAAGTCTAACCGGTTAAGGCCGCCATAGGCGGCCCAAATTTGATCCTGACTGCCCACGGCCTCCTTCATGACATCTTGCTCAATCCGGATGGCTTCCTTGGCCAGGTCTTCCTTGGAGACCATGCGCCCATTGAGCGCGTTCAGCGCGTTCAGCAACCCCACGGAGAAAGAAGAACTGCTGCCCAATCCCGACCGGGCTGGCAAATCGGCGTTGTAGGAAATCTCCAACCCTTTATCGAAGTTCATCTCGCCCAAGATGGCCCGCACCGCCGGGTGGCGAATTTCATCAACGTCGTTCACCAGTTCGATATTCGACCAGACCACCCGGTGTTTGTGCTCAAAGAACGGCGGCAGATAGCGGACGCTGAGATAACAGTATTTGTCGATGGTTGCGCCGATCACGGTCCCGCCGTTTTCGCGGTACCAAGCCGGGTAGTCTGTCCCGCCGCCAAACAGCGACATGCGAAAGGGGGTTTTGCTGATGATCATGCGGTCACATTCTTTCGTTCGGTCATGTACGGGGCCAACACGGACGGTGCACGCGCGTAGTCTTCCGGCGTCCCGATATCCAAAAACGTATACTTCCCCTTGAACCCGTGAAGCGTGCCGGCGGGCGCTATTTGAAACACATCTCGTTCCAATGACGGCCCGTCCACCGCGACGATCCGGTCCAGCATAACTTGGCCGAACAGATAGATGCCGGCATTGATATAACCGGGCTCACTCGCATCGTTTTTTTCCCGGAAGGCGGTAATGGCTCCATTGTCATCCACGTTCACCGAGCCATAGCGCCCTGAATCGGTTACATGAGTGCAGAGAAGCGAGGCCTCTGCGCCGGAACCTTCATAGCCCGCTAAAAACTCAGCCAGCGGCGCATCGACGAAGCTGTCGCCGTTCATGATCATCACCGTCTCGCTCTGCAACGACGGCCTGACATTGCGGATTGCACCTGCGGTGCCTAAGGGCTCGCCTTCGCGAACCATGTCGATCAAAAGTCCATCTATCCGGCAATTAGCGGCGAAGGCTTCGATCTGTTCCGCCTTATGTCCGATGCTAAGAATCACCCGCCGTACACAAAAACCCGCCAGCCAGTTGAGCTGAAACTCCAGGAACGGCCGATCGTCGACAAGCGCCAGAACCTTGGGACGGTCCGACACCACGCCGGCCAGCCGGGTCCCAAGGCCTCCTGCCAGGATCACGACATCGATGTCAGCAAGCTTGGTCATTCGGCTCCTTAAATATTCCCGTACACCCGGTTGCGGATCATCTGATAGCCCTTGATCAGCTCCGCAATGCCGACATTAAGGGAATGCTCCGGCTTGTAGCCCGTCGCCTCGATCTTCTCGTTAGAGACAATGTAATCCCGCTTGTCCGGATCTTCGCCAATAGGGGCTTCGAGGAACACAAAGCCGGGCAGATGCTCCTCGATCTTCTCGCAGAGCTCCCACTTCGAGAGGTTCGCATCGGACAGGCCCACGTTATAGGCCTCCCCCTTCATTGTATCGAAATTGTTGATGGCGTGCATGAAGGCGTTGGTCACATCCCGCACGTGGATGTAGTTCCGCTTGAAATGGCTTTCGAACAGGACCACCGCCCGGTCATTCACCGCGCGATAGACAAAATCGTTCACCAGCAGATCAAGCCGCATCCTGGGCGCCATACCGAACACGGTCGCGAGGCGCAGGCTGATCCCGTTTTCCCTGGCCAGCACCAACTGCTCCGCCTTGACCTTAGTGGTACCGTAGAGCGTGATCGGATTGAGCGGCGACTCCTCGGTGCAGAACTTGCCGGACTCGCCGATGCCATAGCCGGAATTGGTAATCGGCATGATCACCCGTTGATCCTTGCCCAGGAACCCCAGCAGCATCTCCACCGCGTCCCGGTTGATCGAAGTCGCTCCCAGCGGATCCTTCGCACACAACGGCGCGCCGACCAGCGCGGCCAACGGAATCACCACATCCGCTTTCTTGGCCAACGGTTCGACCATCGCTTTGTCCCGCGCATCGCCGCGCAGCAGCTCAAAGTTCGGATCGGCGCACACGTGGGCGAGGCTATTCTGGTCGAACATGAAACTGTCGAGAACGGTGACGCTATGGCCCTTGCTCAGGAGTTCCGGCACCAGGATGGAGCCCAAATAGCCGGCCCCGCCGGTCACCAAAACATTTAATTTATCGGCCATGCGTGTCCTCTTCTCTATTCTATTGGCAAGCTTGATCCAGAACCGCGCGGAACTTGGTGATCTGCTCGGTCAGGTCGAACGGATGGTTGCCTACAAAAAATCCGAAATCGTGGGCAGTGTTGCCGTTGGTCATCTCGCCCACCAGCTCATAGTCGAAATACTTGATCGCATCGTGCCGCGGAAAGCAGCCGCCGGTGATGATGCGGAAGCCGATATCGGCGTCTTTTAGCGCCTGCATGACGACCGCCCGATCGAAGCCCTTATCGGGGTTCAAAATTACCGTGAAACAAAAGCTCGACGATTTGCCGTTTTCCCGCTGGATGATGAACCGGTCGTCGCCGGCAAAGGCATCCTGGAAAGCGGCCAGGTTTTTACGTCGGGCCTCGGTCAGGGACGGTAGTTTCTTGAGCTGTTCAATCCCCACGGCCGCGTTGATCTCCTGGGGCCGGACATTGTAGCCCGGCAGGATGAAGCGGTAGGCTTCGAAAAAGTCATCGTCCCGGGGCTCATACAAAGACGTTCCTTCGGACAGATCCCGCGTCCAGCCATGGGCGCGGATCGAGCGCGCCAGATCATTGATCTCCGGATCATCGGTGATCAGCATCCCGCCTTCGATGGTCGAGATGTGGTGGGAGAAAAATGACGAGAACGTGCCGATATCGCCGAAAGTCCCAGTCTTTTGACCGTTGAGCTCCGCGTCCATGGACTCGCAATTATCTTCGAAGAAAATCAGGCCATGCTTGTCGGCAAAGGTACGCATCATGTCGAGCGCCGCCGGGTTGCCGAGGATGCTCACACCGACGATCATGCGAGTTTTTGGGGTCAACGCCTCTTCCAGCCGGCTAGCATCCATATTAAGCGTGTCCAGCTCCACATCGACGAAGCGCAATTTCAACCCGTATTGCTGCAGCGGATGGAACGTCGTGCTCCAGGAGATCGCGGGAACAATCACTTCGTCGCCGGGCTTCAGGGGCTGGTCCGCCCGATAGCAAAGCGCGGCAACGCCAACCAAATTAGCCGACGAGCCGGAATTAACCATCACCGCATACTTGGTACCGAAATACTTGGCGAAAGCCATTTCGAACTCGGCGACCTTGGGGCCCATGGTGAGCCTGCCGGAATCGATGACAGACTGGATGGCGGCCTTTTCCTCCGGGCCCCAGGTATCGGCGGCGAGATCATAGAACATTCGTGGCAGCCTACTCGCTGAACTTCTCGGGCACGGGGGCGGGTTTCACCACGCCCTCCTCCTGGAGCTCATGATGGACGTGGTTGAAGCATTCTAGTAGCCCCTGGCCGAAATCAATGCCGGGATTATTGACCAGCTTCACCCCGATTGTGGGCGAGAAGGAGTACGGGGTCAGGACATAGTGCCCCTTATAATCCTCGTCCAACATCTCGATTTCCACGTCGCCGTTCATCATTTCCCGGATGAGGCCCAGGAGATCGGCATATTTGTAGCGCTCCACACCGGTCAGAATGACATTCTGCTTGATGTATTGCGGGTCCTCTAGGATATCGACGCTCAGCTTGCCGGCGTCGCGGCCGTGGATGTATTCCCGCTCTTCCGATCCATCGCCCGGGAACACGATCTTCTTGTTCATCAGCGCCTGGCGGATAATCCGGTAAATACGGTTGTTCGAATCACCGCGTTCACCATAGACCGAGCCGTAACGGACGATCGTATAGCCGAAATCATATTGCTCGCCGTACTGCTCGACAATCAATTCCGACGATTTCTTAGAGACGCCGTAAAAGGCGCCCTTGCGGGAAAAGACATAGACCGAACTGGCGTAGAGGAACCGCTTCACATTGTGGCGGCGGCAGGCCTCCAGCACGTTCAAATTGCCCATGACGTTCAGATTGACCGTTTCCACAGGCTTATCGATAGAGTCGTTGAGATCGGCCAGACCGGCGAAGTTGTAGACCGCGTCCATGCCCTCAACTGCGCTAAGAACAGCGGCGGAGGCCATGATGTTGCCGATGATCATCTTGGCCGAACCGTTGACGTAGGGAGAGGCGTGAAGATCGAAGACGCTGACCTCATGGCCGCGCTTGATTAACTCATCGACGACGTAGGAGCCGAGGAACCCGGCGCCACCTAAAACCAACACTTTCATGGCCAATACCTCATCTCAATTATGCGTCTTTACCCATTGAAATAATTATCTAAATGACCAATCGCCGAGCGCCCCATGGCGAGAATGGACTCCGCCGACGAGCCACCTGTGTGGGGCGTGCAAATCAGGTTTGGTAGAGCCAAAAACTCCTTGTCGTCGCACGGCTCCTCCTCAAACACATCCAGCGCCGCGCCGGCAATTATGTTGTCTTGCAGAGCCGACTTGAGGGCCACCTGCTCGACAATCGGGCCGCGGGCGACATTCAACAAATACGCCGTCGGTTTCATCATCGCCAAGGTTTCGGCATTGATCAAATGACGGGTAGTGTCATCCAGCGGCGTGTGTACGGTGACAATGTCCGATTGCGTGAACAGCTCCTTCTTCGACACTTCCGTGACACCGGCTTCGGCGTAATAGGCCGACTGATCGATCACGTCATTGACCAGAATTTCGCAGCCGAAAGGCTTCAATAGCGAGACAACTTCCTTACCGATAAAGCCGACGCCGATGATGCCAACGGTTTTACCGCTGAGATCAAACCCGCCGATCTTGTTCCAGTCATCACCGTCGCGCAAATTCCACGCGGAGAGAAACACGTGCCGCGCCAGACCCGTCATATAGCAGATCGCCATTTCTGCTACGCCCCGGCGATTCACGCCACCGGTCCAGCCGATCTTCACCTGTCGGTCGGCACACGCCTGCTGATCCACATTGTCCAGCCCGACGCCGTACTTGGCGACGATCTGCAGCCCGGAACAGCGGTCCAACACAGACGCGGTAATGAGCTCCAGACCGACGACAGCCCCGTCGGCGCCCTGAAAATAGTCGGCGACCGTGTCTTCGGTATAAATCACACCGTTTTCATTGAATTCCGTGTTGGGAAACTTCTCCAGCAACTCCGCCCTCAGCACCGGATGGGCTGAAAAACTCTTGGAGGTGACCTTGATGACGGGATCGGCCATACGGTCTAGCCCTTGGCGAGCGCCAGAGCGGCCTCCGCGATGTGCGATGTATCGATGCCATAGAGATCATGCAGCGTGTCGCGGTCCCCGTTGACGATCTCGAACCCGTCTTTCAAGCCCAACCGTTTCATATACGGCATTACTCCTTCATCAATCAGAGCCTCGGCCACCGCACTGCCCATACCGCCTTCGAGGAGCTGTTCCTCGACTGTGAGGACAGAACCATATCCGCCGACCAGTTTAGCCAGCTTCGCGCCATCGATCTTTTTCAGCCGGAAGAGGTCTATCACACCGGCCGAAACGCCCTGCGCCGCCAAAATTTCCCGGGCCTTCAACGCTTTGTGGGACATGTAGCCGCACGCAATGATGGCCACGTCCTTGCCGTCGGCCATTTCGCACATACCGTCGCCCATCACCGCATCAAACCCACCATCATAGATCGGCGGCTGGGGATTGCGCTCCAGCCTGAGATAGCGGAACACCGGCTCTTCGATCGCCAGGGTGGCGATCGCCGCGGCGGATTCCTCGTCCGAGGGGCTGAGCACCTCAATCCCGTTGAGCGCCCGCATGCAGGCGATATCTTCCGGCGTGAAGTGGGTCAGGGTCGCGTGGTCATAGCCGAGACCGACCCCGACGGCGATCATGGTGACTGGCAGGCTCATCGACGCAATCACGCATTTCACCTGTTCATAGCAACGTGCCGTGATGAACGGCGCCATGGCGTATAGAAACACTTTTTTGCCCGACAGCGCCAAGCCCGACGCCAGATCGACCATGTTCTGCTCGGAAATGCCGGCATGGATAAACTGGCCCGGCAAGTCTTTGCGGAAATCATCCAGCGCCGCCGCACCCAAGTCGGCGCTGATGAACAGAATGTCCTTATCCTTCTGCGCCGCCGCATAAATCGTGTCGATGACCGCATCCCGCATCAACTTAGGCTTGGGCGTTTCGGTCATGACGGGGTTGACTTGCATGTCCATTTAGGCCTCCACCGCGTCGAGGCCGAGTTCGCGCCGGCCTTGTGCCATCAGTTCAGTGTTCGGCATCCGGTTGTGCCATTCGGACCGGCCTTCCATGAAGGAAATGCCCTTGCCTTTGACCGTATTGGCAATGATCGCCAACGGCTTACCATTGGTTTGCCCAACTTTGCCGAAAGCCGTCATCAGCTCGTCAAAGGAATGCCCGTCGACGGCCACGGTTTCCCAGCCGAAGCTTTCCCACTTGGCCTCCATATCGCCAAGCTCCAGCAGATCCTCGGTCTTGCCGAGGATGCAGAGCTCGTTGCGATCAACGATGGTTACCAGATTGTCGAGCTTGTGATGAGCCGCGAACATGGCCGATTCCCAGATGGACCCTTCGTAGCACTCACCATCGCCGACGATGACGAAGGTCTTGTAATCGTGGCCGTCCTGCCGGGCCGCCAGCGCAAAGCCCGCGCCCATGCCGACACCATGGCCGAGAGAGCCCGAAATCCCCTCGATACCCGGAATGCGGAAATCCGCATACATGCCGAGAAGCCCGCCGGGCTGGGTGAACCGCTCCAACTCGCTTTCATCGAAATAGCCGAGATCGGCGAGGATCGGATACTGTACCATCGCGGCATGCCCCTTGGACACGATGATCCGGTCACGGCTTGGATCGTCCGGATTGTCCGGGGACACCGTGGCCACGCCCCCGTAATAGAGGGAGACCATGATCTCGGTGCAGGAGTAAGTGGAGGGGATATGGCCCTTGCGTTGCCCCATGACCATATCCCACAACGCGCGGCGCAACCAAAGCGCCTTGTCTTCAAGGTCGTTTATTTTCACACCCATCTTCCCGTTCTAAACGGACAGTCGTTAAGCCGCTGTCCGCTCTTCCAATAACTTCCGGCTGAGAGGAATGGAGACCATCCGATTAATATGGTCGACCACGTCCTGGCCGAATTTCTGCTCCACCATATCCAGATAGGGCTGGTGAGTGAAATACGTATCGAAGGCCTCGTCCCGGAACTCCAGGATTTCCGCCGCGCTGCAATATTGATTACTCAGCGGCTTGGCGTTGTAGCCGTGCTGCGAGAAATCCTTCCACGTATCAGGCAACTCAATACCATCGCGGATTGCCATATCGTAGAGGTCTGATCCCGGATAGGCCATGGCCGAATAAAAGTTGGCAAATTCGCAATTCAATTCGAGCGCCAGATCGAATGTCGCCTGCATCCGCTCTCTATTGTCGTCGGGCAGGCCGAAGATGTAATTGCCGATAATGTAAATGCCGGCGTCCTGAATGCGGCGCGCCACGTCGATGATATCATCGTTGCCGTAGACCTTATGGGCACCGTCGCGCACATGAGTGCTACCACTCTCGATACCCAAGCACAGCCAATTGATACCGGCTGCCTTCAGGTTATCCAGAAATTCGTCCTGTACCGTATCGACCCTGGCGTAGGCCCAGATATTCACGTCATAGTCCCGCTTCTTGAGCAAATCACACAGACCCATGACATGACGTTTGTTGAGCACAAACATCTCGTCCACGAACTTGATGTTCTTGACCCCATAGGTCTCGACCAGATGGTCGATTTCCCGGATCACGCATTCCGGGCTCCACATCCGATACGACGACTTGCCGAACGGCGAATTAATGCAGCAGAAGCTGCATTTGTACGGGCAGCCCAGGCTGGTATGGATCGACGCATAGGGCGAGCGCTCATGAATATGGTCGAAGCTGTGCCAGTTGTGCGCCCGGTACTTGTCCATGGGCAGCAAATCCCACGCGATACCCGGCATTTCGTGATCCAGATCGTTCAGCAGCGGCTCCGCCGAACGCGGCGCGATGATCTCGCTGCCGTTGCGCCACCATAGGCTTGGAATATCGGCGAATTCGGTCCAGCCGGCGTTCAGTGCCTGCAAAGTCTTGTAGATGGTCATCGGCCCCTCCAGGTCGACGACGAAATCCACGGACTCCTCATCCATGGTCTTTTGCGGCAACGCCGCCGGATGAGTGCCGGTCATCATAACCTTAGCGCCAGTGCCGGCCTCCTTGATCTTGCGGGCGATATCGCCGGCCGCCGTCATATTCTGGGTCGAGGCGGAGGGCTGAAAGCCGTAGACGACGATGCAAATAATCTTCGCATCGAACTCCTCGGTCGCTACGCGCACAACTTCGTCGGCGCTCGCCATCATGGCCGGCGCGTCATAGATTGCGACGCTGTGGCCTTTTTGTCTGAGATAGGTGGCAAACAATCCGGCAAAGACCGGCGGCTCAATGGCCGAGAACTCGTCTCCTAGATCCTGATAGATTTGCTTTCTGTCACCAGGATTGATGAACAGGACATCCACGCCATTAGCCATTCAGGCTCTCCTTTTCCCATTTTTCGGGACTAATCATTAATCGGTATTCTAGCCGATTTCGCGCATTCTAGGCGAAGGAGTCTTAACCAATGTTGAATCGGGAGCGTTTTTCAGCGGTTTCGGGGTAAAAACAGACCATCGAAGTGGCCTTAATGATCAAATTTGCGCGCGAATCCGCAAATTTCCCGGCGGCTACTCAAATAGTTCAATAAGACGGGTGATATCTTCTTCCGCCCAACCCTTTTCCTCGGCTCGGCGCAGCAGTTCGGCCGCCTTGGCCGCCATCGGCAGATCAGCGCTCTTTGCACCGCCGAGGTCCAGCGCGGTGTCCAGGTCTTTCAGCATGGTGAAAGCGTGACCCAGAAACGGCTCATATTGGCGGTTGGCGTATCGCGGCCCGAAGATCTGCAACGGGATGGAGTCCCCGAACCCGCCTTTCAGTGCTTCGGCCAACTGGCTTGCATCTACGCCGGACTTTTCCGCCAGGCTGATCGCCTCGGCAATGGTCGCCAAATTGGACCCGACGATCACCTGATTGCACAATTTAGTCACCTGCCCGGCCCCGCTGGGTCCCATATGGGTGACCCGTTGGCTCAGGTGCGCCAGGATCGGCCTGACCCGCCCAATCTCAGCCGCCTCGCCGCCCGCCAGGATCGCTAGCGTCCCTTCTTCCGCACCCTTCACGCCGCCGGAAACCGGCGCATCGATCCAGCCCATGCCGGCCTCGGACCTGAGTCTTGCTTCAAATTCCCGCGTGGTATCGGGCCGCATGCTGGAGAAATCGACAAGCAGCTTGCCGGCCGCACCGCCGGACGCGACGCCAGCACCCCCGAAGACCACTTCTTCCACCGCCTTAGCGTCAGTCAGGCACATCATCACGACATCGGCCTGGGCCGCCAGGTCGCCGGGGCCGTCGGCCTCCGATGCGCCGGCCTCCAGCAGGGGCAGAATTTTTTCCCGGGTCCGGTTCCAGACGGCAACTTCATAGCCCGCCGCCAGCAGCCGCATGGTCATCGGCCCGCCCATCAGGCCGGTGCCGACGTAGCCGAGCTTCGGTTTGGGGTCGCTCACCCTACTCCTCGCGGGCCCATTGAACATTGCCGGCGTGGGTCACTGCGCCCAAGTTGGCCGGGCCCACGGACGCCGCATATTTCTGCAACGCGCCGGCCAGCTTGGTGTAGTCCGGCGGGCTCCAGGCCTCGCGCCGTTCTACCAGCTCCGTATCAGAGAGATTGACCGAAATGGTCCCTTCCTTGGCGTCGATCCGGATGATGTCGCCGGTTTGAATCAAGCCGATGGCTCCGCCGTCGGCCGCTTCAGGAGACGCATAGCCGATGCACATGCCCCGTGTGGCACCGGAGAATCTCCCGTCGGTCAGCAGCGCGACCTTTTCGCCCATGCCCTGGCCATAGATCAAGGCGGTCACGCCCAGCATTTCGCGCATCCCCGGTCCGCCCTTGGGGCCCTCGTTGCGGATGACGATCACCGCACCCGCCTCATAGTCTTTTCTAAGGATAACCTCGGTGCACTCTTCTTCATTTTCGAACACCAGCGCCGGGCCTTCATGCACCAGGTTTTTGAGCCCCGCCACTTTGAGAAGCGCGCCGTCCGGACACAAGTTGCCCTTCAACACAATCAAGCCGCCCGTTTGCGAAATGGCATTGGCTTCCGTCATGACAACGTTGCCGTCCGGGTCGGGCGCGTCCGCGACGGCATCTTCCAGCCGCTTGCCATCCACCGTCAGGCAATCGCCATGCAGGTGCCCGCCCTTCAAGAGCTCTTTCAGGATCACCGGCACCCCGCCGATCTCGTACATGTCCTTGGCGTGATAGAGACCGCCGGGCCGCAGGCTGACGATGTGGGGCGTGCGCTGAAACACTTCCGCTACGTCTTCAAGGGTGAACTTGAGACCTGCCTCGTGGGCAATGGCCGGCAGGTGTAGTCCCGCATTGGTGGACCCGCCCGTCGCCGCGACAACGGCTGCCGCATTTTCTAGGCTTTCCCGGGTAACCAGATCACGCGGCAGTGGACCGCCGTTCTTGATCGCCTCCATCACGATCCGGCCGGCTTTGTCGGCCATGGTCTGGCGCTCGTCATAGACGTTCGGGATCATGGAAGAACCCAACGGCGCCAGACCCAACGCCTCCGACACCATGCCCATGGTGTTGGCAGTGAACTGCCCGGCGCAGGAACCGGTGGTCGGCAGGCACACCCGTTCCAGCTCGTCCAACTCCTCTTCAGTCATTTCCTTGGTCAGAACAGCGCCGACCCCTTCGAACGCGTCCAGCACGCTCACGTCCCGGTCCCGCCAGCGGCCCGGCAGCGCACTGCCGCCGAACACAAAGACAGACGGCACATTGCAGCGCACCATGCCCATCATAATGCCCGGCAGGTTCTTATCGCAGCCGCCGATGCCGACGATCCCGTCATAAGCATGTCCGCGCACCACCAGTTCCACACTGTCGGCAATCACTTCCCGGGACACGAGAGAGAATTTCATTCCCTGATGGTTCATGGAGATGCCGTCGGAAACGGTGATTGTGGTGAACTCCCGCGGCGTGCCGCCGGCCTTCACCACCCCGTCCTTGGCCGCGCCGGCCTGAGGCTCCAGGTTCATGTTGCAAGGCGTCATCTCGCCGGCGGTTGTCACCACACCGACGAAGGGCTTGTCCATCGCCGCGTCATCAATGCCCATGGCACGCATGAAGGCGCGGTGGGGCGTGCGGTCCAAACCGCGCTTGGTGATGTCGGACCGGAGTTTTTGATCGGCCATTATGCGCCTCCCTCAGTTTTATCAGTTATAGAATGTTCAATACGTCTTCCGGCGGGCGGCCCAATCGGACATTGCCGTCTTTCACGACGATCGGCCGCTCGATGAGGATCGGATTTTCGATCATCGCTTTGATCAGCGCATCCCGGCTCAGCCCTTCATCGTCCAGACCGAGCTGTTTGTACGGCGCTTCCTTTTTGCGCATCAGCTCCCGCGGCTCTCTCCCCAACTTCTTTAGAAGGCCATCCAGCGTCGCCGCATCGGGCGGGGTTTTCAGATATTCGATGATCTCGGGCTCGATGCCTTTTTCCTGGAGCATACCTAAAGTCCGACAGGATTTACTGCATTTCGGATTGTGATAGATGGTCGTGGCCACGGCGCCGGTCTCCCCTTTTAATTTGGCCCCTCTATCATGGCCACCGGTCCCCGCAGATCAAGCTGCAAAGCCAAGCCCACCCACCTGGTGCATCGAGCCAATGTGTAGCGGTGACACTTGAATTTAAATCTACGCATAGGTACTTTTTGAGATATTCATACTAAAATGAAACGTTGAGCCGGCCATGCGGTGGCGCGTCGGAATCAACTGCAAATTTCCTAAACCTGAGTACCCGGTAAAAAAGGGGGCAACCATGTCTGAACAACCAGTCTACAATTCACCGCGTTTTAAACCCAACGACTACAATTTCGAGATGTTCATGGGCCCGCGTGCCGGCGAGGATCTGAAGGACTTTGCGCTGACCGATCTTGAAACGGGCGAACCGGTCAAGCTGTCGGATTTTGCCGGACAGTGGTTGATGATCGAAACCGCGTCATCCACCTGTTCCATGTACACCAAGAATATTCCGGACATGAAAGAGCTCCAGGACGAGTTCCCGGACGTCACGTGGCTGACGATCTACGTGCGCGAGGCCCATCCCGGGGAACGGCTGGGCGCGCACAAAAATATGGAAGAGAAAATGGAGGCCGCCCGCCTGGTGGCGCCGCGATATGGCGAATTCCGCCGGGTATTGGTCGATAACCTGGAAGGCGATTTCCATCGGGCCTATGGCGCGATGCCGAATGTGGCTTATATCGTCCGGCCCGACGGCAAAATTCACTTTCGATGCAATTGGGCCGCGCCGAGCATGATCAAGGAAGCGCTGGCGGATCGGACCAAATACCACACGTATGAAAACGCCGACACGATGACGCTCCGGGCCAGCCGCAAGAAAATGCATATGCTGCGAACCATGTGGACGGGTGGAATCGTCGCCCTTTACGACTTTTTCAAAGGCGCGCCGTTCGTGATTTCCAAGCACTACAAGGTGGACACGTACTATGCGAAGTACGGCCGCTTCATCAACGACCCGGCGGAACGGCCCAGCGCAGAGGAACTAGCCGCGATCATCAACGAAGCCGAGGCCCGTGCCGAGGCAGAAAAGAAAGGCCAGGCGCCGGCGGCCCAGACCAGCCCTCAACCGGGAGGATAAATGCCGTCCTCCACGGCTCGCGGAGCCGTTTCCGGGGATCAAATCGCGCAAAAAAGACCCCCGAGACGTGGCTTTCGCCGGCTCGGGGGTGACGCGGTTCGGTTACGGGGGAGGAGTTACGAGGCCGCGCTAAATCTCCTTAAAGTCCCGTTTCAGCTTGAACTCGCTTGAGGTGACATAGGCCTCGGCGTTGCGGATGCGGCGTTCGATTTCGCGGAACCGCTGCTGAATGTCAGTGACCGTGCGCTTGGGATCGACCCGGGCACGCCGCCAGAAGCTCTCTTCCTCTTCCGTGGCATAGAGGCCCGGCGGTTTGGGTTTCAGGAAAAATCCCATGATCAGGTAGGCGCAGGCCACCGGCACAAAGAAGAAGATCAGGCAAAGGAAGGCGGCGATGCGGACACCGACCACCGAAATCCCGAAGTGATCGGCGAGTCCGGCGCAGACGCCCATCATAACCCCGTTCTCCGTATCTCGGTACAAACGGCTGCGGCCGTGGTGCTGGTTCGGTGACTGTGTCATACGCGGGTCCTCCAATCAGGGGCTTCTTCGTCGAGGATGCGTTCTAAGGTACGGACGCGCTCCTCCATTTTACCGGCGGTGTCCCAGAGTTCACTGAGTAGGCGTTCATCCCCCTCCGTGATCACTTTGTTCGACCGCCACTTGGTGCCGTAGTGGGCGATGATCCAGATCGGCAGGACGATCACCACAAAGGCGATGGCAACGGGAAAGATGGCGAGACTGGACATCAGGTCCTCCTACTCCTCCGCCGGGGTTGCGGCAGGTTTGCCGTCGGACTTGCCGCCGGCGACCTTGGCCTTGAGGGCGGCCAGCTCATCTTCGATGGCCGATTCCGCTTCCAGTTCGGCGATTTCCTCGGACAGGCTCTTGCTTTTGCCGAGATCGAAGGATTCGACTTCGCCTTCGACACGGTCGATCCGATTTTCCATCTTCTCGAACCGGGCCATGGTGTCGTCGATCCGGCTGTCATAGATCTGACGGCGCACTTTCAGCTGAGACGTGGCGGTCTCTTCCCGCGCCTTGACCGTCTTCTGCTTGGCCTTGGCTTCACGTAGCTTGGCTTCCAACTTGGTGATGTCTTCTTCGTGTTTCACCAGCGCCGCATTCAGGTTGCCCAGGTCTTCGCGCAAATAGTTGCCGGTTTCCTCGAGCTTGGCTTTCTCCAGAAGCGCGCCCTTGGCCAAATCCTCGCGATCCTTTGAGATCGCCAGTTCAGCTTTGCGCTGCCATTCGGCCTGGGCCTCGATCAAACGATCCAGGGTGCGTTGTGCCTCCTTACGATCGGCAATGATCCGGGCCGCGTCGGAACGAACCTCTACCAAGGTTTCCTCCATCTCCTGGATCATTAGGCGCATGATCTTTTCGGGATTCTCCGCCTTGTCCAGGATCGACGTCAGATTTGAATTTATAATGTCACTGAGCCTTGAAAAAACGCTCATCTCGTTCTCCTTTTTTAAAAATGTTCACGACTTCTGGCCCTATGAGAGCAGGAAGCGTGCCAAACTTGAAAAATTTTTATAATGCATTGTTTTATAATACTTAATTAGACTTTCGATGATCTGCGTTGATGCGGCCAAAAATAATATTATCACTAAGTTATAGTTTTTTTCACTATTTTATGGCATTATAATCATATGGTTTTATCGGTCGATTTGCCGCCCCTCGTGGGCCAATCCCCCGCCTTCCTGGAATTGATGGAGCGGGTGTCCTTGGTCGCGCCACAGGACCGTCCGCTTCTCCTGATCGGCGAGCGCGGCACGGGCAAGGAACAGATCGGTATGCGGCTGCATTTCCTGTCGCGGCGCTGGCAGGGCCCATTCGTGCAACTGAATTGTGCGGCACTGCCCGACACATTGTTGGAGACGGAACTGTTTGGACATGAGGCAGGCGCGTTCACCGGCGCCGGCAGCCGCCGGATCGGCCGGTTTGAAATGGCGGACGGCGGCACTCTGTTTCTCGATGAGATCGCCAACGCGACTCTTAAAGCCCAGGAGAAAATTCTGCGGGTGATTGAATACGGCACCTTCGAGCGGGTCGGCGGCAACGAGAATCTAAAGGTCGATGTCCGGGTGATTGGCGCGACGAATGTGGACCTGCCCTCCGAGGCGGACGCAGGCCGGTTTCGCCATGATCTCCTCGACCGCATGGCGTTCGATGTGCTGACCATCCCCCAACTACGCTTCCGGCATGGCGATATTCCCCTTCTCGCCCAGCATTTCGGCCATCAGATGGGGAGCGATATCGGCTGGGAGGACTTTCCCGGCTTCACCAAGGAGCTGGAGAAGGAACTGAACACCTACGCCTGGCCGGGCAACGTGCGGGAGCTGAAGAACGTCACCGAACGGGCGGTCTATCTTCACGACGATCCTGACTCCCCGATCAATGACGCGACCTTTGATCCGTTCGAGTCGCCATTCCGCCCGCCCATCCAGCAACTGGACGAACCAACATCGTCTGATGCAGCACCGGCTAGGGTCAACGCTCCCTCCTCGTCCGAACCGGTCGATTTAAAGGACGCCGTCGAGTCGTTCGAAAAACAGCTCATCGCGGATGCGTTGGAGATCAATAAACATAATCAAAAAGCCACCGCCGCCCATTTGGGTTTGGGCTACCACCAACTCCGTAACCGCTTGAAAAAGTTCGAGATTGCCTGAAGAAAAGGCCGTCTTATAGACGTGTTCCCTAGTATTTTTCTCCCACAAATGTGAATTAGGTCACCGATATAAGCCGGTTTTTCGAGATACTGTGATCTCACTGACATTAGAGTGAGTGACATGGATCTATTTTGGAATGTAATCGGAAACGTTTGGAGCTTCTGGGCGGGTCTGTTCAATTTTCTGCCCGCCGGGAATGACTACGCGGCCGTGGCCGGGGCCATTGTTGTGCTGGCCATCGTCGGCAAAGTCATAAAAGAAACCATGGCCTATACCGGCTGAGTTGTGATTGAGGAAAATATTTTGGTGGGACTCCCGGACCTGAACACTTAATCTGTCGGCAAAACAGACAGCAACGTTCAGGAGTCCCCCGATGGAATTTCATATACAACTGATCGACAACCCTGCCACGCCGGAGCAGCGTGAAACTTCGCGGGCCGATCACTGGCAATATTTCGACGATCACGCAGACAACTTTATCGCCCGCGGCGCCACCATGTCCGACGACATGGAGACCTTTCTGTCGAGCGTGATCTACGTGGACTTCCCGGATTGGGACGCCGTGCAAAGCTTCATCGACAACGAGCCGCACAATAAGAACAACGTCTATCACAGCATCGATATCCGCCGCTGGGGCAATCCGCTAAAAAGACGCCAGCGCGACTTCCCCCGGGAAGACGG
>JAYPHU010000014.1:0-82084 GCA_038127535.1 Rhodospirillaceae bacterium
GCGATGCGAGAGATCGTTTCAGACTTTTAAGCTGGGTAGTTCATGCTTTCCCTCTCCGCGAGGACCCGTCAGCAGTCGTTGTTGTAGTGTAGTTGAGCAAACGCTAAATTTCCCCGCTTGAAGATGGTCTATAGCGTATATCAATAAAATCTGGTCTTGGTCGCGATTTAACGCTTACCGCCACGAGCACAAACTTGATCTTAACTTTTTACGATCGTGAGATTTATTCGGATCAGAGCTTGAGAATCTCAATCCTACATTTGATTGATTAGCACCAACCACTGCCATCATATGCCGTTCGGGAGGCTATTGCGGCGAAAATCCGCGAAAAGTGAGATTTAGCTAAGGACGCAGTCTGAAGCGAACCCGTCTCCGTTGTCTAGGCCCCACATTCCCTATTTAACAGGGAAAATACAGGGAAATTTCTCAATTTTGGCTAACCAATGTAAAATATATTGTTCCGAAAGCCGCACTCAGCAACAAATACGGAGCACATTCCCTAGACCCAAAAACAGGGAATTTAGTTACATGAACAGGGAAGAAAAATTTGGGAACAGGGACTCCGTGGACCTAAATCCGTTGCAGAGGTGGGCGGAAATTTGTCCGCCCACGCCCGCCAAATTAGATATCAACTGTTTCAGCAATCTCAATTTAATCGTCTACTTCGATACCAAGATAGCGGACAGTGCTCTCGATCTTCGTGTGACCGAGCAATATCTGGACGGCTCTTAGGTTTCCGGTCTTCCGGTAGATGAGTTGGTACGCCGCAGCCAATGATTGCTGTAGGTACATGGATCAAGATTTATCTCTGTGACCCACTTTTCGACAAACTAGTATATTAGCGCGTGCAGATAGACTTGAGGCCTCTCCCTCGTCCAAGGAACAAGAATGGTGAGTTTAGTCCCTTCCTACTATTAAGGTACGGATCAACAGCCGTTCTGGAGTGTTCCGATATTTAAAACGTTACCGGTCGACCAGTCTTCTGCCGCCTAATAGTTGCTCGTCCTTTTACATATCCATTGGGGGCTACGTCGTCGATCCGCAAGCTGACCAAATCACATCCGCGTAGTTTGCTATCAATGGCTAAGTTGAACATCGCCAGATCACGGACTCGGCCATCTAGTTGTAGACGTGCCCTGATTGCCCAGACATGTTTTGGCTTCAAAGGTGGTCTTTGGCCAACAAGTTTCCCTTTGTTCCAAGGTGTAAGGGTTTGATTTCTAGATTGAAACAGTAACATGGTCTTCCTCCATTTGAGTTAGAAAGACCTGTCAGATTACAGAGGGATCAATCCCAGATGGTAGTCCGTACCGAGGCTACCAGCGGACAAACCTGGAGGCTGGGAAAATCGTCCGCTCATGACCCATTGCAGACACCGACACTGAGATTAATGAGGCATCAGCATTAAATATCAATCCGCATGTTGTCGTGAGCGAGGCGAAGTTCGCCGGTATAGGTCTCCCGGATGTCGGCGGCGACCTCATCCAGGAGCGCCGGACCGATCATTTCCTTCGGCATGTGCACGCCCATAATGTCCTTCACCACCGGATTGCAGGTGTCGTAGCTGCCGAAATGTGTGGCCACTAGGCGCTTGGCGTTAGCTTTCTCGGCGATTTCCCCCAACGCCTTCGGATAGGTGTGAGACCAGGTGCCGACCTGGACCTTCTTGCGGAACTCGATGGCGCTTTCCGGGAAGGTGCATTCGTGGATCATCAGGTCCACGTCTTTGGAAAGCTCAATAAACCGGTCGCAGGGCGCCGTGTCGCCGCTGAAAGACACCGACTCCCCGTCAATGGTATCCATCCGCAAGCCGAAGCAAGGTGAAATCTCGGTCGGGATATGTTCCACATAGCACGCGGTGACCTTCACCAGATCATCCTCGAACACCAGACCGGGCTGGCATTCCCGCACGTCCGGCACCAGGATTTCCGTGTTTTGCCGGCGCGGGTATTGACGGCGGGCCTCGATATCCTTGGCGAAGGCCCCATCCTCAAATAGATGGTCGATGAAGTTCTGGGTGCCTTCCGGACCGACGACCACAGGTGGCTGTTCCCGGTCACAAATCCAGGACGTCAGCAGGAAATAGGGAAAATCAATGATGTGATCGTAATGCAGGTGCGACAGGAAGACATGATTCACTTCCGTGGGGTTGATGTTGGACTTGATCATCGAGCGCGTGGTGTTGGCTCCACAGTCGAATAAGTAATGCCGTCCGCGAACAGTAAGAAGAATACCCGATCCGCCACGGTCGGGGTCGGGGGCGGCGGCGCTGGTGCCGAGCATAGTTACGCGCATGATGTGAACTCCTTTACTCTTCCTGTTTCTCTATACTTACTGATTAGCGGTTATCTGAAACTCAATCGTGATGCCGTCGGGATGGCGTAAATAAACATTACAATTGCCGTTGGGAACCGTCAGCGGGGGGCTATACGGAACAAAGCCGCTGGGCGTGATGGCCGCCACGGCCGCCTCGATATCATCAACCTCCAACGCCAGATGAAACGCGCCGGGATCGCAGTTGCGAAGATCGGAAATCTTTCGATCGTCTTTGGTGATGTACTCCAACAACTCCAGCCGATGACCCGGCATATCCACGAAACAAAGTTTCACTTCGGCGCCGGGAACGCCGGTCAAGTTCTCCACCATTTCTCCTTTGTGGTGGAAAATCTCTGTCGTCTCGCAGCTCAAGACATCCCTGAAGAACGAGGCTGTTGCTTCAATATCTCTGACAGTGATGCCAGTATGGTTGGTGCGTTTGATGGTAAATCCGCTCATCTTATCCTTCCTCAGTTCAGAAGCCCGTCCGCCATCATGCACAAACACAGATTAGTAGGAGTCTCCGTCCGCCATAAACCAAGCGCCCCGTTCAGGGCTTTTTTAATGGGTGGCGAGTGCGGCAGTCTCGTAGCCTCTATTTAATAAAAAGCGGTTCGAGCCGACGCGCGCCGGTGACCACAGGCTACGGAGCGACGCGCCTCTTCTAGCTCCGCGAGGTAATCCCTCTCCCTCCGCCAGTCAGTCTGTCCCTGAAACTCGGCCCTCTCAACCTCCCTCACGAACCTCTCGGTTCGGCTGGATTGACCCTCGCAATCCTTGCGCGGCATCAGGCCTGACCGGCGTCGATCAAATTACAGAGATATTCCGGTGTGACAGGATACCGGTCGACGGTGACGTCAAAGTCCCGAAGCGCGCTTTCGATCGCCGCGATCACGGCGTTGGCGGCGGGAATCGTACCGCCCTCGCCCGCGCCCTTTAGCCCCAGCGGATTGAGCGGTGACGGCGTCTCATGGTGGACAATGTTGATGGGCGGCATTTCCGTCGCCAACGGCAGGAGGTATTCGCCGTAGTTCACGTTCTGGGGTTGACCGCTATCGTCGTAGATCATCTCCTCGAACAGCGCGTTGCCGATCCCGTGGACAACGCCACCGATGATCTGCCCTTCCACAATCAACGGATTAAGCTTCTTACCGCAGTCGTGGGCCACACAGTAGTTCAGCAGCTTGACCTCGCCGGTACCGATGTCCACTTCGACTTCGCACACATTGGTGCCGCTGGCGTGGGGCGGTCCTTTCGACGCGTCAAACGAGGTCGCTTCCAGGCTGGCCATGTGACCGGCGGGCACGGCTACCCCGGCCATGGGCGCCAATTTCAAGGCGATCTCCCCAAGGCTGATAGTGATGTTGCTACGGCCTTTGTCGCGGACGAGGCCGTCCTCGAACACCAGATTGTCGATGTCGGTTTCCAGGACTTCGGCCGCCAGCGCGAGCGCCTTCTCCCGGATTTCGGCGGCAGCGCCAAACGCCGCCGTGCCGATATTGACGCCGACCCGGCTGCCAATGGTGCCCACGCCTTGGGGAAACTTGCCGGTATCCCCTATGTCCACATGGATATCATCCATGTCAACGCCCAGCTCATCGGCAATGATTTGTTTAAGAACCGTCTTATGCCCCTGGCCCTGGCTGGCGGCGCCGGAACTGACATAGATTTTTCCTTTGGGGTCTACCCGGATGGTGACGCCTTCGTAGGGCCCCATCCCGGTGTCCTCAACACACGACGAAACGCCGATGCCGAGATAGCGCCCTTCCTTACGGGCCGCCTCTTGGCGGGCGGCAAAACCGTCATAGTCAGCGAGGCTCAGCGCCTTTTCCAACAGGCTGTGATAGTCGCCGCTGTCATAGGTCATGGCCCGGCCGTTAAAGTGGATCAGGCCGGTCTGGTAAGGGAAGTCGGCCTTCTCGACGAAATTACGCCGCCGGACTTCCGCCGTGTCGATCCCCAGTTCCCGGGAGACGAGTTCGATCATCCGCTCAATGGCATAAGCGGCATTTGGCCGGCCCGCGCCGCGTACCGGTGAATTCGACACGGTGTTGGTGAACACCACGTCCTGGGTCAGATCGAGAGCCAATATTTTATAAGGCCCCGGAAACGGCGCCATCATGGTAAAGGGCAAAAGAATGCCATACGGCACATAAGCGCCATTGTCGTTCACCAGCCGTCCACGGATCGCCTCAATACGCCCCTTTGCGGTCGCGGCGACTTCCAACTCCCACCAGGTATCGCGCTGGGTGTTTGTCGTGGTGAAATGCTCTTTCCGGTCTTCGATCCACTTGATCGGCCGTCCAAGTTTGCGCGCAGCCCAAGGGGTGATGATCTCCTCGACATAAAAGCCGGCTTTCGGGCCAAATCCCCCACCGACGTCCGGCGCGATCACCTGAATGCGGCTTTCCGGCAAATCAAACTGATTGGCCAGGCAGCGGCGCACCAGATAGGGGCATTGGGTTGCCGACCAAATGGTGAATTCATCGCCGAAGGAGTCGTGTTGCGCCACCACGCCCCGGCCTTCCATGGCATGGCAGCCGCCGCGATGTTGCAGGAATTCCGCCTTGAACACGTGCTCGGCCTTCGCAAACGCCGGCTCGACGTCGCCGTAGATGATGTTCAGTTGGGCGATCAGGTTATCCGGAGAGTCTTTGTGCGCCTTGGGGGCATCATCATCCATGGCTTCCCTGAGCCGGACGATGGGAGGCAGTGTTTCGTACTCGACCTGGATGAGCGGCAAGGCGTCCTCGGCAATATGCCTTGTTTCAGCGACAACAAACGCCACGGCTTCGCCGACGAAGCAAACCTCGTCCTTCGCTAGAGGATACGGTGTGATATCCTGGGCGATAAGCGGGTTCGGATAGGGCTGCACCTGACGCCCATTCACCGGTTCTTCCAAATCCCGATAGGTGAAGACGGCGTGCACCCCCAGCAGCGCTTCTGCAGCGCTGGTGTCGATTGATTTGATCACGGCATGAGCATGAGGACTGCGCAAATAAGCGCCGTGCAGCATGCCGAGGAGTTTTAGATCGTCCACATATTGGCCCCGGCCCGTGAGGAGCGCCTGATCCTCGCCCCGTTGAACTTCAGCCCCTGTAAGTCTGACACCCATGACCCTCTCCTCAGCGTCCCCGCATCTGTGACGCTGCATCAAGCGCGGCGGCCACAATGCCCTGATAGCCGGTGCACCGGCAGATATTCCCCGAGACAGCCTCCCGGATTTCCGCTTCCGTTGGATCAGGATTGTCCCGGAGATAGGCGGTCAGGGTCGTCAAAAAGCCGGGCGTGCAAAAGCCGCACTGCAAACCATGGTGTTTGCGAAACGCCGCTTGCAGGGGATTCAGCTGGTCCCCGTCAGCCAGACCTTCGATGGTGGTGATGTCTTTTCCATTCGCCTGAACGCCGAGCATCAGGCAGGATCTTACGGCCTCACCATCCACCAGGACCGTACAGGCGCCACAGGCCCCGTGTTCACACCCGACGTGGGTACCGGTGAGATTCAATTTCTCACGCAGGATGTCGGCCAGATTGTATCGGGTTTCCACCGTTTCCGTGTACGATCTGCCGTTGACCGTTAGCGTAATCTCTCTCGTATCCGCCATCGAATTACTCTCCCCCGCCTGCGCGTTCGGCCGCGGAGGCCAGCGCTCGCTGGACCAGCGTGTCCGCCAGCCGCTGCCGGTAGGCCGCGCTGACATATGTATCCGACATGGCGTCGATCTCTCGGGCTTCGGCGCCGGCGGCTCTGAATGTTTCCTGATTGGCCGGTTGGCCGGCCAGGTTCCCTTCCACGTCCGTCAGACGCGTTGGTTTTACATCCGCACCCGCGACGGTAATGGCCGCCCTAGTTATCGTGTTATCGCTCAGCTCGATAAGAGCGCCGACGGCGGTGATGGCGAAATCCCCATGACGCCGGGCGAATTCCGTAAAGGCGTACCCATGCCCCTCCGGCCAAACGGGGAGAGACAGCGAAACCAGCACCTCCTCCGGCGCGATGCTGGGCATCATGTAGGCAATGACCCATTCTTCCATGGGCACCTCCCGCTCGCCCTCTTTTCCGGCGACGGTCAGAGTTGCGCCATAAAGGCTGGCGATCGCCGGCAACTCCGCTGACGGGTCCAAATGACAGAGGCTGCCGCCGATAGTGCCCCGGTTCCGGGTTTGAAGATGCCCGACATGGCCGAGAGCCTCTCTCATCACCGGGGCAGCGTCTTGAATCTCCGGTGCGACCAGCAAAGCCCTTTGACGGGTCATCGCCCCGATCCGAAGCGACCCATTTTCGCGCTCAACAAAATCCAACTCGGTGACGCCGTTGATATCTACCACATCGTCCGGCGCGACAAAACGCATATTCATCATCGGCATCAAGGATTGGCCACCCGCCAAAATCTTGGCGTCTTCCAGCCCGGCCATCAGATCGACGAGCTCGGTCAAGGATTGGGGATCGTGATATTTAAACGGCGCCGGTTTCATTCTTGGCCTTGTCGCATCCGAATTTAAGTCGGCCAATTCCGGCCTTTACCAAGAGTTTCAATCCCGAAATTTCGCCCGCGTCAAATTCGGTGCCGTCCTCGGCGGTCAACACGGTCGCCAAATTATCGGCGAATTCCTTGGTGAGTTCCTGCGCCACGCCTTCAATTAACCCGCTGGCGCGGCCGTATTGAGCGATTGATCCATTGAGCGTCAGATCCGTTGTTACTACGACGCGGGTGGCCGAGGCTTCTTCGACGGCGGCGTCATTATCCAGGAGCTGAAACGTAACTATGGCTTCCGCGCCGCCTCGGCCTTTTTTGTCGGCGCCGCTCGCCCGGACGCTGGCGGTGTGTGCGGCAAGATTGATCTCTATGATTTCTGCCCGGCCGGAGAAGGTGAGTTTTACAGGGCCCAGCCGAACCGCAGCCTCGCCCGCATATTTGGTATCGGCCTCCGCCTCGGTCACTGAAACGCCGGGAAGGCACGGCGCAATTAAAGGCACATCGGTCAGGACTTGCATTGCCGCATCTTTTGGCAAGGCGACGATAAATTCATTTGTCAGGATCATGCGTCAGTATCGGAGAGGCTGGACAATGGGAACTCAGTTGGAAGGTGATGGGCGCGCCGGTGAGCTGATCTCAGAATCAACTTAATAAATTTTATCCATCATATGATTGTCAAACCCGGTAAACAAGTTAGACTAACCAATCACCTCGACGATAGGTGTGTTGAAATTTTCGTCTGATTAAAACTACGGGAGGCTGAATAAATGCCTAGAACTATGGATAAAATTTTCGCTGCGGGACTTACTGCGGCTTTGGTGTCGCTGGGATCTGCTGGCGTCGCTTCCGCTCAAAGTCTTACACCGCAGGAAAAGAAACTTATCGCCGGCGCGAAATCCGAAGGCGCCGTGACCCTGATCAACCCTCTGTTTAGCGACCGCACCGGCCAACGCATGGCGGCCGCCTTTAAGAAGCGCTATGGGCTGGGTGATGGGTTCCAGTTCAACAATCTGCGGAAGGGTACCGGTGCGACCGTGTCCCAGGTCCGTCAGGAAATCAAAGCCGGTAAGTTTACGATTGATGCCATCATGGTGAGCGCTCCCAGCTTTTTCGATGCTGGCGCAAAGCGTGGCGTGTTCCTTGAACTCGATAGCGGCTACTGGAAAGATTCTGAGCCGGTGGCCAAGGCCGCGGGGCAGTATTACAAGTATCCGTTCGTGGTCACGCCGTTGGGCTATACCTTCCAGCCGGTCTGGAATTCCGCCTGTCCCGGCATGGAGAACTTCAATGTGAGCTCCTACGCGGACACGACAATCGCGGCGGTCAAAGGTAAGACCATCGCCTCCGAGATCACCAAGAGCACGACCTACACGAACACAGCTATCGCGCTGTCTCAGGCCGGCGCCCTTGACCTCGATAAGTTCTGGCCGGCCTTGAAGGCGACCGATCCGCTGATTGAATTCCGGACCGAACCCAAAATGCAGATGGTCATCTCCTGTCAGCGGCCGTTTGATATGTGGAACCTGGCTGGTCGCGTCTATCAGAACGTGATCAAGCAACCTGCCTTGAAGGGTAAAATTAAACTCGGATCCTACAAGGAAGGTCAGGTCATGCTCGGCAACCAGATTGCCGTCTTGAAGGGTTCCCCGCATCCAAATGCCGGTAAGTTGCTTGTTGAGTTCCTGCTTAGCAAGGAAGGATCGGATCTGTTCGTCGAGGGTGAGGCGGTCTACAGCCTGCGCAAGGGGTACACGCCTCCGGCCGCTGCGGCGCCTTATCTGATGGATCTGAGCAAGCAAAAATTGCTTGGCATGAAGGACTGGGTCGGCTCCGCGAAGGAGATCAAACCTACCCGCGCGAAGTGGGAGAAAAACTTCCGCTAATCTTCCTGCTACGACATTAGAATTGGGTGGGCGTTTATAGCGCCCACCCGGTTCAGCTTGTCTTTGAGTCCTTTTCAACAGCCTTTATTTGACGAGTCTTCCCCATGCAAGATGCCGTCGCGCTCAGTCCTGCAGAACAACCGCGAAACAATAGGGTTCGAAACCGGTTAAGAGCCGCTTTCAACCAAGAAAATGTGGCGACTATGGCGGTCGCCCTGGTCATTGCCGTTGCTGTCATTTTGCCGCTGATCGCTCTGGTGGTCAGCAGCTTTCTGGTCCTGGATGATCAAGGGTGGGATACCACCTGGGGGTTTGACAACTATGTGACGCTGTTTACGGATCGCGTCATTCCAAAGGCATTTTTAAACACGCTCCTCATTTCCTCGGGATCGACTGTGGTGGCCACTGTATTGGGGGTGGCGCTTGCGTGGATCAACGCCCGCACAAACTGCCCGGGGCGGGATTATTTAGAGCCCTATAATCTTATTCCGTTTTTCCTTAGCCCGTTCGTTGGTGCCATCGCCTGGCACAATTTGGCCGCGCCGAAAACCGGGCTATTGAATATTTGGGCCCGAGACTATTTGGGAGTTGAGGGGCATTTGCTCAATGTTGATACCCTTTGGGGTGTGATTTGGGTGACCGGAATATTCTTCACCCCACTGGTTTACCTATTTGTCGTCGGTTCTTTGCGGCGCATGGATCCGTCGCTGGAGGACAGCGCCCGGACGACCGGTGCGGGTCTCTTAAGAACGACGATGACGGTCACCCTGCCGCTGGTGATGCCGGGCATTTTGTCCGGCGCCATTATCGTGTTTGTGACAAGCGCCGGCGAGTTTGGCGTTCCGTTCAAATTGAGTGCGCCGTACGGCTGGGAAACATTGACGACACAGATTTTCTCCAAGGCTGTGGGCGACGATGCGAACCATTATCTGGGCGCGACCATGAGTATGGCGCTGGGTGTGATCACGGTATTCTTGATCTGGATTCAGCAACGCTATATTGCGCCGCGATCCTTCACCACCGTGACCGGCAAGGGCTTCCGACCGAATGTCCTGGATCTGGGCGGATGGAAGTGGGTCGCCTTCGGGTTCAACATTTCCTACATCCTGATCGCTGTTGTTTTGCCGATCCTCTGCCTGATTGTCGTTAGTCTGCATCCCGTTTGGACGGCAAAGATCGAATTCTCGCAGATGAGCTTTATCAACTATGAGAAGACGCTCTTCTTCTGGCAGCCCAACAGCATCAAGGCCGCCACGAACGGCATCTTTAACAGCTTTATTCTTGCCTTCATCGGGGCATCCCTCGCTATGGTCCTGGCCATTGTGATCAGCTACATGATCCATCGAACCAAGAATTTTGGCGCAAGGCTGCTGGATTTCTTATCCGTGGTGCCGATCGGTTTTCCGGGCATCGTCCTCGCCATGGGTGTCTTGGTGACCTACATCCAGACACCGATCTATGCCACGCTCTGGATACTTTTGCTGGGTTATGTCACCCGGTTCTTCCCCTACGGCCAGCGGAATGTCTCCTCCATCATGTTGGCGATCTCCGAAGAGTTGGATCAAAGCTCCAGGATGGCCGGTGCCACGTGGTTCACCACTTTGCGGCGGATCACAATCCCGCTTCTCAAGCCCGGCATTTTCGCCGGCTGGGTCCTGATGTTCATCATCTTTATGCGGGAGCTGTCGATTTCCATCATTTTGTACACTACCGGCACCGAGACATTGTCCGTCGGCGTGTACTACCTATCCAATTTTGAGAACGAGCCACTGACCGCGGCCCTTTCCATGGCCCAGACCGTGGTTCTACTTGCCTGTGTCTATCTTTTCCGCAAAGTCGCCGGAAAAGAGGCCTTAACCGCATAGAGCGTCTCTCATGGATAATCAAAACCAGAACTCCGACGAGAACTACCTCGAAGTCTCCAACCTGATTAAGTGGTTCGGTGATGACCGGGCTGTCGACAATGTCTCTTTTTCCATTCCCAAGGGCCATTTTCTGACCCTTTTGGGGCCGTCCGGCTGCGGTAAGACCACAACACTGATGAGCATTGCCGGTCTCCACTCCATCGACAGCGGGACGATCCGGGTGGGTGACACGATCTATACCTCGCCAAACGAAGGGTTGTTTCTGGCGCCGGAAAAGCGGGATATCGGCATGGTTTTCCAGAGCTACGCCATTTGGCCGCATATGTCGGTGGCGCAGAACGTCGCCTATCCGCTGGAAATTCAGAAACTTCCCCAGGACGAGATCGATGACCGGGTCGCCGATGTTTTGGCGTTGGTCGGGCTCACCGACATGGCGGATAAGATGGCGACCCAATTGTCGGGCGGACAGCAGCAACGGGCATCCTTGGCCCGAGCGATCGTCGGTCAACCCAAGTTGCTGCTTTTCGATGAACCGCTCTCAAACCTCGACCTCAAATTGCGGGAACAGATGAGGGTAGAGCTCAAACGCATCCAGAATGATGTGGGCATTACCTCGATTTACGTCACCCACGACCAGGCGGAAGCGCTGGTGATGAGCGATGACATCATCGTAATGAGTAAGGGCAAAATCGAACAAATGGGCGGCCCGCTTGAAATCTACAGCACCCCCGTGAACCGATATGTGTCCAACTTCATCGGCGTCGCCAATCTCCTCAACGGTAAGGTCGCGGAAACGGGATCAGACGGAGTGGGGCAGATCGAAGTCGATGTACCGGGCAATCCCATAAAAATCGGCTGCCGGTTTGCGGACAATTTCTCTACCGGCGAGGAGGTTGTACTCTCCGTGCGGCCGGAGAATATCCATCCTCTACGCGAGAAGAATAGTGAGGACGTGCTTGAAGGTACCATTACCTCGGCGACATTCCTCGGCAATTATGTGGATTGCCGGGTGGACTGGCGGGGATTTGAGTGGAAGGTCATTTCCCACCCCCGGATGGGGCTCAAAGAGGGCGAGCCCATTTACTTGAAATTCGACACCAACCAAATTCTAGCTGTGAAGCCATGACCCAGAATTCCGACTTCTCCATGGTCGATATCGACCATCTCGTAAAACGCTTTGGTCCGGAGACGGCGGTCGACGATTTCAACATCTCGATCAAGGAAGGGGAGTTCGTCACCCTATTGGGTCCTTCGGGGTGCGGCAAAACCACGACACTAAGGTGCATCATTGGCTTGGAACGGCCGGATCAGGGTGAAATTCGTGTGGCCGGCACGCCGGTCGTGTCAGCGGAGAAAAATATCTATCTCTATCCTGAGGATCGGGATCTCGGCATGGTGTTTCAAAGTTATGCCGTTTGGCCCCATATGACGGTTTTTGACAATGTCGCCTATGGTCTGAAAATTCGCAAAGTCTCCGGCGCAGAGTTGAAAAGCAAAACCATGCGGGCGCTTGAGCTCGTCGATTTGGCGCATCTGGCGGACCGGTATGCAACGAAGCTATCGGGCGGACAGCGGCAGCGGGTCGCTTTGGCGCGGGCCATTGTCTACGAACCCAAGGTGATCCTGTTTGACGAGCCGCTCTCCAACCTGGACGCAAAGCTTCGGGAGCAAATGCGCGACGAGATCGTTCGCCTGCAGAAAGAGGTCGGCATTACCTCCGTCTATGTCACTCATGATCAGTCCGAAGCCTTGGTGATGAGCGACCGTATCGTGGTGATGGATAAAGCCGTCATTCAACAAATCGGCGATCCGGCGACGATTTATTCAAATCCCGCCAACTCGTTTGTTGCGAATTTCATCGGCGTAACCAGCCTGCTGGAAGGCTCGCTTCTTGGCCGGTCCGGTGATTTATGTGAGATGGAAATTTTCGGCGCCGAGTCAAAATTGGTGGTGAAGGCCGTCGGCGGCGAGGGTGCTTTGCCCGGCGATAAACTGTTTTTGAGCCTTCGGCCCGAGGATGTCACGTTGCATATTTCAAAACCCGCGGACCTGAACGGCCACAATGTCGTTGAAGGCCAGGTGATCGATACGATTTATCTCGGCAACTTCATGGAGGGCCGCATCAAGGTGGGGTCCAATGAAATCGGAATCCAGATCAATCACTATGAAAGCCTGGAGCCCGGCCAGTCGGTCTATCTTTCCTTCGCACCCGATCACGGGCTTTGCCTGACCAGTTAGGGTTTCGCGTGCCGGACTGGCCTTTGGCGGATCGGACTACAGGAAACTTATAACAACAAACATACGGGGAGAGCAGCTTGATCAATCTAGCGGTTGTCGGACTCGGCGTCTGGGGACAGCGCCATGTCAGGTCGGCGAGAGCCTCGAGTAGGTTCGACATCAACGTGGCCGTGGATCCTTCCCCGGCGGCGGCTGAGGTCGCTGGAAACCTGGGTCTTGAGCTTCGGGCCTCCCTGAACCAGGCGCTAGAAGATCCGAAAATAGATGCCATCGCGCTTGCCACACCGCACTCCCAACACACTCAGCAGATCATCGAGGCGGCGGCAGCCGGAACGCCTGTTTACACGGAGAAGCCGTTTGCTCTGAACGCGGCTGATGCACGCGCCGCCGTCGATGCGGCCAAGAAAGCGGGTATTCCGCTGGCGCTTGGCCATGATCAGCGGAACTATCCTTCGATTCAACGCCTGTCAGAAATCATCAACGATGGTGCGCTGGGCACGATCTCCCATTTGGATACGACGTTGATCCATGACTCGCTGCTTCGCCCCTATCAGGATTTGATGGCCGACGAGAACACGAACTATGCCCGCAGATGGCGTCTTGAACAGGACGAAGCGCCGGCCGGCCCGATCTCACAGTTCGGCATTCACAGAATTGATACGATGATCCAGTTGATGGGACCGATCGACTGGGTGATTGCCTCGCCGTCGTCAACCGCGATTGACCCCGACTTGATCGACACGGTGAGCATCACGGTCCAGTTCGCCGGCGGCCAATTGGGGCATTTGTCCAACTCAATCGCCTCTCCCCTCTATTCCCGGCTACAGATTTTCGGCACCAGTGGTTGGGCTGAATCCCGGGGCCCGGAGACGTTTGAAGATTACCGGGAATGCTCGCTTGTGGACCTGCACGTCCTTAAGGATGGAGAACGCACTTTTGAGGCGTTTCCGATCATAGATTCGGTGGCGGCAAACTTTGCCAGCTTTGCCGACGCGATTGAGGGCAAAGCGGACTTCATCATTCCCATGGAAGATATGATTCACGTGATCGAAGTCGTGGACGCTATCCGCGAGTCCATTGCCGGCGGCCAAAGGGTCTTGATAAAACGGGATTAGGCCTGCACAGGGTCAGCGGGAGTATCGGGTGTCTTATGCCATCCATCTAGACCGACGCCTTCCAAATGCCCGAACGCTTGTTTGAGACGCTGGACATCGGCGGCGGCAAGCGGCGGTTTTAGGATCGAATTGAGATTGGTTTGCAGGTGGTCCAAATCACCGGTGCCGAAGAGCACGACATCGGCGCCGGGTTCATGGCGAACATAGCGGTAGCAGGCATCGATTACGCTGCTGGCGCCTTCTTCATGCATTAGAAAGCCCAGAGGATCGCTTCTGTCTACAGTGGACGGGTCGAGCCTTCCCTGCGCGATCAAGGCATCGATTTCCGTCTGCAGCCGTCCCGGGGCGCTGAACAAGGTCCGGACGGCGAACATGATCTGCGTGCCGATGCCCAGTTTTTGCGTCATCGGAAAAACAACCTTCTCGGCATTCTGATTGAGGAGTGAATAGGCCACCATAACCACGTCCAAAAAGTCATCCTCAAAGGCCCGTTGCAGCGCTTCGTGCCGATGATGAATTTGTGAGTATTCGCTGGCAGCGAAGAAACGGAACTTTCCCTTTGCCCGCTCTTTTTCAAGGGCTGGCAAGATTTCGTCCTGAACCCGGTCATAGCAGTGCAGGCTAAAGGCGTGAATGTGGTAAATGTCGATATAGTCCGTGCCGAGCTGCCTCAGAGAATTATCGAGCCCCTCCAGGATTTCCTTGGTCGAATATGTCCGTCCCTCCCACTCTGCATAATGCTTTGTGGAAAGAACGAGCTCGTCCCGGGGCATTCCCTTGATCGCCTGCCCCACGATGCCCTCGGTGCCATAGGCCGGAGCCGTGTCGATCAGATTGACGCCTAACTCCATCGCCCGATGGATGATGCCGATAGACTCCTCCTCGGATTTTCCAGCCGCCTGTCCCAGCTTCGAAAACCCGCCGCAGCCTAGGCCGGCGACGCCAACCTTCAACCCGGTTCTGCCGAGCGTTTTGTATTCCATGAGCCTTTATATTCAGATGCGTTTTAACCGGCAGGCGTTCCCGCGATGCCGGCGCGCAAGTCCTTACAAGTGAAGAACTTACAATCCGCTTCCTCTGAAACGGTGACCGAATGGGTCACATTCGCCGGAAAATAAATCAGGCTCCCGGGGCCGGCGGTGGAGTGTAGGCCGTCGACCGTGACGTCAAGCTGGCCTTGCAGGATATAAACCCACTGTTCATTAGGGTGAAAATGCGGGGCCGATGTCTTCCCGGCGGGAAGCGTCATGAGACCGACTTGCGTTAGTTCCCCTTCAACGACCGGGCCAAATGTTTCCGCATAACCGGGGCCGGCGTCTACGCCCTGTAATTGTTCAAAATCAAAAATGTACTCGTTCGATCCGGCCTTGTACGCGCCGTCTGTCTTGGTTTCAGTCATTGAATATCGTCCATCTCTCGATTGGTGGAATGCTATCTGAAGATTAGAGTTTATCAAATAAATCGCCCTCCGGCCATCTGCGGCATTTATGGCAAGCTATGGTGATCAGCCCCCCTCCCGACATTCCTCCAGGATTCGGCCTTGCCTTCCCTGACCTGAACCCGCCTAATTGGTCCACGCAACATCGTTAAAAGGGAGGCGCTATCTCATGCAATTGCCGTCAAAAATCGTCGATATTTCCATGCCGCTGGACAACGACACCGTGGTCGATCCGGATATCATGCGGCCGCAAATCCGCTATGTGAAACACGAAGAAAATGCCGAAGCCATGGCCGGCTTCTTTGAGGGCATGAAACCGGAGGACCTGCCTGACGGCCAGGGCTGGGCCTGGGAGATAATCACGCTGACCACCCACAACGGCACCCATATGGATGCGCCGTGGCACTATCATTCCCACGACAAAGACGGCAACCCGATGCAGACCATCGACGAGATGCCGCTGGATTGGTTCTTTCGCCCCGGCGTGAAGCTGGATTTTCGCAACAAGCCGGACGGGTATGTGATCGAGCCGGAGGATATCGAAGAAGAGCTGAAGCGCATCGATTATGAGCTGAAACCTCTGGATATCGTGCTGTTCAACACCAAGGCCAGCGAATACTATGGCAAGGACGGCTACCTCACCCACGGTGTCGGCATCGGCAAGGAAGCCACCCTCTATATGACCGCGGATCACGGCATCCGGGTCACCGGCATTGACGCCTGGGGCTGGGACGCGCCGTTCCTGCTGGCCAAGGACCAATACGCCAAGGACCATGATGCGATGAAGGTCTGGCAGGGTCACTGGGCGGGGATCGAGCAGCCCTATTGCCACATGGAGAAGCTGTTGAACCTGGAGCAACTGCCGCCCCATGGTTTCATGGTGAACTGTTTCCCGTGGAAGATTAAGGGTGCGTCCGGCGGCTATGTCCGCGCGGTGGCGATGTTCGATTAGCCGGAGAGGCTAGCCGCCAGTTAGACCTTGCTGATACCCAGGACGTTCCACTGGGTCTTCTTGTCGGTCGCGCCCACCAGCACCCGGCCACAATCCTCCAGGATTTGATCGGCCAGGAAAATATGCTGGGTGCCTGAGTGGATGTCCCGGTAGCAGCGCTGCAGGATCGAATCTCGAAGCGAGATGCCGCGAGATGCCTTATGGACGAAGGTGGCGATTTCCGACACCACGTCATGGATGTGCCGCATGGCGAGGCGGATGACCGTGATCTGACGGATGCTGGCGCGCTTGTTGCGCGCGTAGGTATCGGAAACATCCTCCCAGGCCTCGTAGATCCAGGCGCGGGCGGCAAGGTAATTGGCTTGGGCCTCGGCGAATTCCTTCAGAAATCCGGCGCCGTCTTGCATCTTGCCGAACGCGTCTGCCCGGCTGCTGGCAATCATCGTGATTTCATCCAGGACCCGACGGCCGACGCCCAGGGCCCAGGCCGTGTGCCCCCAGGTGGTGTTCACCGGCAGCCCGTCCGCATACATGATCCCGCCCCGGTACTGGGTCGGGTGATCGAACGGATAGCAGTATTCCTCACCGACGAAGAGTTCCTTTGTCTTGGTCGTATAGTCAAAACTGCCGGTGCCGCGGAGACCTAAGGTCTTCCAGTTCCCAGTCAGCTTGATCGTGTCTCTGGCATGATGAGCGAGGATGACTTGCGGCCGGCCTTTCTCATCCAAACGCATGGACTTGCCGTCATCGGAAATAAAGCAGCCGGTGTGAATCCATTCGGCATGGTGAATGGTGCTGCCGTAGCCCCACTTACCTTTGATCATATAGCCGCCCTTCACCGGCCGGGCGAAGCCCCGCGGCACCCCGTGCCCGGCGACGAGGGTATCCCGCCCCTTGGGGTAGACTTTGCGAACGCCTTTTTCCGGCATGAAGGGGCCGGCTGAGGAGCCTTGCACCCCGTGCACCATCAGGCACCAGCCGGCGGAGGCATCAGCGTGGCTGACCATCTCGGCGATTTCCAGGCCTTCGATGTAAGAGATTTCAGAGCCGCCCAGCGCTCTCGGCACCATCATGGCGGAGAGGCCGGTGCGGCGCAGCTCCGCCATCAGCTTATCCGTCATGTGATGACGTTTTTCAGACTCGTCTGCCTACGCCTCCACCAGGGGCAGAAGGTCCTTGGCCGACTTCAGAAGCTGGCGATAGGTGGGCGGGCGGCGTGTTGGTTTCGGCTTCGACTTTGTTCTGGCTTTAGCCTTGGTGGCCGCGCGCTTGGCCATGGGAGTCCCCTACTCCGCCGCCAGCAAATGGGGCAAGATCAGGGTGATTGACGGGAAACCAATAATGAAGGCGACCCGGATCGCATCCGACATGAAGAAGGGAATGACGCCCTTGAAGGTCTCGATCATCGGTACGTCCTTGGCCAACGAACTGATGACGAACACATTGAGCCCCACCGGCGGCGTGATCAGACCAACCTCCACCACAATCAGGGAGATGATGCCGAACCAAAGCTTCACATCGTCGACCGGCATGCCGAAATCCAACCCGGCAATGATCGGCCAGAAGATCGGCACGGTCAGCAGGATCATGGACAGCGAGTCCATGACAAAGCCAAGCAGGATGTAAAGCACAACCATCATCAACACGACGACAATCGGCGCCCAGCCGGATTCCGCGAAGTAGTTGGCCATTTGGATGGGCAGTTCGGTGAAGCCCAGGAAGGCGTTGAAAATCCCCGCACCCAGAATGATCAGGAAGATCAAGCCGGTGGTCTCCGCCGTGCCGAGGAGGGATTCCTTGATGCCTTGCCAGCGCATGCCGCCGCGGGTGATGGCGATCAGGAACGTGCCGACGCAACCGATGCCGGCGCCTTCGGTCGGCGTAAAGATGCCGGTATAGATACCGCCCATGACCAGCAGGAAAATCAGCAGCACCGCCCAGATATCAAACAGAGCCTTCCACTTTTCCTTGGTGGAGGCCCGGGGCGCGGCGGGGCCCGATTCCGGATTAATCCGCACCACGATGGCGATCGTGGCGACATAGCCGAGCGCGGCCAGAATGCCGGGGATAAAAGCCGCCTGGAACAATGTGGCGATATTGGCTTCCACCATAATCGCGTAGATGATCAGAATGAGGGACGGCGGGATCAGAATGCCCAGCGTGCCGCCGGCCGCCAATGCGCCGGTGGCCAGAGAGCCCGAATAGTTGAACCGTTTCAATTCCGGCAGCGCCGCCTGACCCATGATGGCTGCGGTCGCCAGGGATGAGCCGCTGATGGCGCCAAAGCCCGCGCAACCTCCGACGGCGGCCATGGCGACCCCGCCCCGATAGTGGCCGAGCCACGTATGCGCGGCCGTAAACAGGGCCTGACTGAGACCGGCCTTGGCGGCGAACTGGCCCATCAGGATAAATAGTGGCGCCACTGACAGGTCAAACGTGGTGAACTTCCAGTAGACCTCTGTCTTGAGGTGGCTCAACAGGGCCGCAGAGCCGGCGATCTGAATATAGCCGACCATACCGACGGCCAGCATGGCCACGCCGATGGGAACCCTGATGGCCAGCAAGAACAACAGGACGGCGAATCCGATGATTCCGAGTTCTAAACCGCTCATCAGTCGACTATCCCCCGGACATTTACTTCTTCATTGTCGTCATTGAGAGACGGATCAAAGAACCGGCCCTGTTTGGTCTCTTCGATGGACCGCCACACGGTATAGGCGGTGACCGCGATCAACAGAAACATACAGAGCGCGGCATAGGGAAAGGAATACCAGCGGGGCAATTCGGTGGTGGCGAACATTTCATTATATTTATACATGTCGTGTCCGCCGAGGATCAGCCGCCAGGTGAGCAGGCACCCCAGGAAGAGATACATGGCGTTTCCCAGGAGATCACAGGCGGTCTTCGCCCGGGTCGGGGTTTTGGACATGATGAAGTCGACGATGACATTGGCCCGGATCATCTGGCAGTAGGGCAGGAACGCGAACACCGCCGTACAGGTGCCCAGTTCGATCATGTCGATGATTCCGGAAATCGACGAAATATTGGTTGCCCGGCCGGTGACGTTGACGGTGATGGTGATCGCCATGATGGCGACCACGAAACCGCCCAACAGGGCAAGAAGTTCCGATAACCAATAAAGAACACGGCCCACCTTGTCGGTGGGCCGGGCGTCTTGTGCTAGTCCGTCGCTCACGAAGTTACCTCCCAAACAATGGGTAATTTAACCCACTATTTGGCGTACTTGGCAATCATCGCGTTCGCGTCGTCGATCATCTGCTGACCATTGTGGCCCAGCTTATTCATTTCATTGACGAACCGGGTGAAGACGACCTTGGTCGCTTCGCGGATTTTGTTGGTTTCTTCAAGGTTCAGCTTGGAGAACTTATTCTTCGTCTTGGACTTCATGACCTTGAGGCCCGGCGCTTCGATGGCGCGCCAGTTTTCACCGACAGAGCGGGCAATATTACGGCCCGAGTTGGCGTCGATGACCTTTTTCAGATCAGCCGGTAGACCGTCATATTTGGCCTTGTTCATCAGAAAGGTGAACACCGCCGTACCCAAACGGGGCTGCGGTCCGGACAGTTCCGTGAAGTAGCTGACCAGCTCGTGCATTTTCACGGCCGGAGCAATTTCATACGGCAGCATCACGCCGGTAATCGTACCCTTGGCCAGCATTGGCGGGATCCGGCCGAGCGGGGACTGAATCGCGTCCGCGCCCAAAGCCTGTAGCAGCCAGACACCCGTCCGGGTGGCGGCCCGCAGCTTACGGCCCTTGATGTCTTCCATCTTGGTGATCGGCTTACGGGTCATCAGAAGCTCGCCGTCGTGGGCGTGAACCATCAGAGGCTTATAATCCTTCAGTTCGTCGCCCAGATGCTTGTCCTGGAAATCCTGAAGCGCCAGAGTGGATGACAGCGCGTCCTTGTGAACGAAAGGCAATTCGAAGGTTTCCACCTTCGGCATGCGGCCGGCAGTAAAACCCGGCAGAACCCAGGTAACGTCGGCGACACCTTCACGAATCTGATCCAGAAGCTGGGTCGGCTTGCCGCCCAATTGCATGGCCCAGAACGTTTTAACTTCGATACGGCCACCCGAATCCTTGCCGATTTTTTCGGCCCAAGGTTTCAAGAAGGTCTTAACCGGGTTGGCTACCGGCGGAACAAATGTATGCAGACGCAGTGTCACGTCGGCGGCATTCGCAACCGAAGAGACGGAAAGAGCACCGGCAGCGACAACAGCGGCCGCAGCGGCGATCGAAATCCCATTTTTCATGAGAGGCTCCCTGTAAAGAAAATATAATTGAAGGCAGAAGCTATCTGATCAGCCTTATCGACTCAACGACAAATTATCGATAATTTATCGCTTTATCGTTACTTTAAATCTCCGATTGAGGTGGCTAAGGTCATCAAAATAAAAATTGGCGTCAGGGAATTGGGTCAACTCCTAGCAAAATCGGAATCGTTGACGGAGCGCGCCTACCGTTCGCTTCGCCACGATATTATGTCGGGCATTCTCGAGCCGGACACGCCTTTGCGGGTTGAACATCTCAAGAAACAACTGGGCGTGGGATCGAGCCCGATCCGCGAAGCCCTCTCCCGCCTGGCCGCCGAAGGGCTGGTGGTCAGCGAGTTGAACCGGGGATTCCGGGTGCCGGTTGTGACCTATGACGATCTCCGCGACATCGTCGCCCAGCGCAAGCTGATCGAATGCAATACGCTTAGAGAAGCCATCTTGAACAGCGACGAACAATGGGAAGCGGAGGTCATCGCCGCCTATCACCGCATGACCAAGGTCGAGGAACGGGGATTGGCCGAAGGCCTCAACCCCTGGGAAGAATGGGAAGAACGCCACCGAGAGTTTCATGAAGCCCTGATGAGCGGCGCCGGTTCCACCTGGGCCAGCAAGATGCTGCGCCAGCTTTATGATCAAGGAGACCGCTACCGGCGGATTTACCGCTCGGACGCGTTCATCGTGCCGTGCATCCAAAACGATCATAAGCTGATCCTGGATGCCGTGCTGGCCCGCGACGTGGACGCCGCCCTGGCGGCCATGGGCAATCATGTGGAACGGTTGAACGAGGGCGCGGACAAGAGCACCGGCCCGCATCTGAAACCGGACAACTAATCATTTAAATTGAGGGAGAACGTCATGGGCTGCATGGACGGAAAAGTGTGCGTGGTGACCGGCGGAGCCGGCAGTATCGGTCTGGCGAGCGCCAAATTATTTCTGGAGGAAGGCGGCAAGGTTCTGCTGGTCGACCTCAGCGAGGATCAGCTGGCCACAGCCGCCGGCACGCTCTCAGCCTTCGGCGATGACGTCAAAACCTGCGCCGCGGACGTCTCCGACACGGCGCAAACCAAAGCTTACCTGAAAGCCAGCCATGACGCCTGGGGCAACATCGATGTGATTTTCTCCAACGCCGGCGCGAGCGGCGAGATCAAACCCATTGTCGACTATGACGACGACGTGTTCGACCGGGTGATGGCGGTGAACGTCCGCGCCTCTTACCTGGTGTGCAAATACGGCTTGCCCCTGATGAACGACGGCGGCAGCATCATCATCACGTCTTCCATCATGGGGGTACGCACCAATCCCCTCATCGTCGCCTACACTACGTCCAAGCATGCGGTGGTCGGCCTGGCCCGCACCGTGGCCAAGGAAGTGGCCGGGCGCAACATTCGGGTGAACGTGCTGGCGCCGGGGCCGGTGGACAATGAATTTCAGACGGATATCGAGGACCGGATCGGCGCCGCCGTCGGCACTGACGCCACCGCGATGATCAACGAGGGCATCCCGCTTAAGCGCCACGCCAGCGCGGCGGAAATCGCCGAGACCACGTTGTTCCTGGCCTCCGACCGCTCCAGCTTCTCCACCGGCGGCGTGTTCATGGCCGATGGGGGGTTGAACTCTTAAAGAGCCCTCACACCCGCAACGCCACAGCGCCGGTGGTTTTGCGCGCGGCGATGTCGATATGGGCCTGAACCGCGTCGGCGAGCGGGTACACGTGGCTGACGTCCGGCGTTAAGACCCCCTGACCGACCAGATCAAAGAATTCCTGCGCCCGGGCGCGCCGTTCCTCCGGCGTCCGCATATAGTGGGGCAGCGAGGATTTGTTGAAGAACATCGACTTCGCGTTGATCGCCATAGCATCGACCGGCGGCAGCGGGCCTGACGACAGTCCGTAGTTCACGAAATAGCCGCGCACCGCCAGCGCTTCCAGATTGCCGTCATACGTTTCTTGGCCGACCGCGTCATAGACGACGGTGGCGCCCTTCTCGTTCGTGAAGGCCAGAACCTCCTTGGCGAAATCCTGATCCGAATAGTTGATCACCAGATCACAGCCCAGGCCCTTGACCAGATCGGCCTTGGCGTCGGTGCTGACCGTGCCGATGACCGTGGCCCCCAGATGCTTGGCCCATTGCACCAGAATGGTGCCGACCCCGCCGGCGGCGGAATGCACCAATACCACGTCATCGCCGGTCACCGCATAGGTGGATTTCACAAGGTATTGCGCGGTTATCCCCCGCAACAGGCTGGAGCCGGCGACCTCGTCGCTGACACCGTCCGGTACCGGGATGACAAAGTCGGCAGGCACGCACTTCTTCTCGGCGTAGGCGCCCAAGGACATGACATAACCGACCCGCTGGCCGACGGAGATGCCGTCAACGCCCTCGCCTACAGCGGCAACCGTGCCGGCGCCTTCAAAGCCGGGAATAGCCGGTGTCTCGGGCTTAATGAAATACCGGCCCTCCCGCATCATGACGTCGGCAAAGTTGACGCCGATCATGGTCTGGTCGACCAACACCTCGCCGGCGGCCGGCGTCGGGTCGGGCGCATCTCCATAGGACAGGACGTCCGTCCCGCCATAGTCCGTCATCGTGATGGCTTTCATACCTACTGTTCCTTTGTCTGATAATTTTAGGAGAGGAGCCTCGCCGCCCCTTAAAAGCTCTTGGTCTGTTGCGGCCGCCAGCGGGAGAACCGGGCCTCGATGGAGCGCACGATCCCGGTCAGGATCAGCGACATGGCCATGAACAGGATCAGCCCGGCGAACACCACATCCACTTGGAAGGAGCCGGACGCCCGGACCATGATCACCCCGACGCCGTTGGACGAGCCGCCGAAGAACTCCGCCACCACCACGCCCAACACGGCGCGGCCGATGGCGAGCCGCAGCCCGGCGATGATGAACGGCAGGGAATTGGGTATGACCACCAGCTTGTTGATCTCCCACTCGTTCGCGCCGTAGGATTTCACCACATTGATAAGCAACCGGTCGGCGTTCTTCACCCCTTCGTATGTGTTGATCAGCAGCGGGAACAATGCGCCGATAAACACCACGACAATGACCGACCACATGCCGATGCCGAACCAGATCAGAATGAGCGGCAGGAACACCAGCCGGGGCGTCGCATTGATCGCCGTGATAAACGGATCGAACATGTCGCTAAGTACTTGGGAGCGGCCCATGACAACGCCCAACGGCAAGGCGACAATGATGGAGAGGCCCAGGCCCAGGCCAAAGGCGCTGGCGCTGAACTGCAGCGCCGGCCACAATTTGCCGCTGGCGATCAGGTCGCCGAACGCGCCGACGATCATAGTCGGCGTGGCGAAAAACAACTTCATGCCCTTCGACAGCGTGAACACCGACGGCACCAACTGCCAGATGATGATCATCAGGGCGATGAAACCGAAGCCTAGGAACAGGGACTCGTTCTTCTCCCAAAAGCCGGGATTGTTGATGTCGTCCACGGGCTCCACGGGGGCAAGACCGGTATCGGGCATATCCATTTTGCTCATCGCCGCCGCCCCCTACATGCCCACGCGCCACGGGAAGGCCGTGCGCTCCGCCCAGCGAATGCCTTCGGTGAACAGGATGGCGACCACCATCATCACCAGGATGTAACCGAACATCCGGTCCAGCACATACATGTCGCCATACCAGGCGATACGGTAGCCGACCCCTTCGGAGGCGGCGAAGAACTCGCCCACCAGGACGCCGATCAGGCCGCGGCCGATGGCGTAGCGCGCGCCGGCGATGACGAATGGCAGCACCGTCGGCACGATGACGATGCGATAAAGATCCATCTCCTTGCCACCGAAGGAAAGTACCGTGTTGATCAGCAGCGGATCAACGGATCGCACCCCGGCCAGGGAGTTAAAGACAAACGGAAAGACGCAGAGAACGAATATCAGGATCGCCTTGCCAGCAACGCCGACGCCGAAAAAGATGATCACCAGCGGCGCGACGGCCACCAGCGGGCTCGCGTACAGTGCCGTCAACAACGGGTCCAACGAATAGCCCACCTTTTCCCGCCAACCCATCACCACGCCAACCGGAATGCCGATCACCACCGCCGCGCCGAAGCCGAACAGCAACGGCCGGCCGCTGACCAACAAATCCCGCCATAGAATGCCGCTTTCCATGTCGCGCGTAATGCCGAGGAAAATCAGACTCGGCTTGGAAATAACGAACTTATTGAGGGGGATAAACCAAGTGAGCAGCGCCTCCCACACCAGGAAGAACAAAATCACGGCGATGCCGCCGATGATCAGCCGCCGCCAGGTCTGCCAAAACGTCAGTTTGCCGACTTCTTCCTCTTCCATGACGTGGTCCGTCATCCCTTAATCCACCACCGGGCCGCCCTGGGAGTCAATCTCGTCCTTGAGCTCGTTCCAAATTTGCAGCTTTAAGTCATTAAACTCCGGCGTCACCCGCATTTCATAATCCCGGGGCCGAGCCAGCGGAATATCGATCAGCTTCTTGGTCCGGCCGGGCCGTTTGGTCATCACGATCACCCGGTCGGAGAGATACACCGCCTCCTCGATCTGGTGGGTCACAAACAGAACCGTCTTCTTCGCTTCCTGCCAGATGCGCAGTAGTTCCGCCTGCATAATATCACGTGTCTGGGCGTCTAGCGCCGCAAACGGTTCATCCATCAACAGCACGTCCGGGTCCGAGACCAGGGCGCGGGCGATGCCCACCCGTTGCTTCATGCCGCCCGAGAGCTCGTGTGGATAATGATTTTCAAAACCGGCAAGCCCGACCATCTCGATAAACTTCTGGCTGGCGTCCCGGCGCTCGGCCTTGGAGACGCCGCGCAGTTCCTGACCCAGCCCTACATTGTCCATCACCGTCCGCCAGGGCAGCAGGCCGAATTCCTGGAACACCATGGCCCGGTCCTGGCCCGGCCCGGAGACCGTTTTACCGTTGATCGACATCACCCCCGAGTTCGGCGGGATGAGACCTAGCAATACGTTTAGAAAGGTGCTCTTGCCGCAGCCCGACGGGCCGACGATCGAGACAAACTCACCCTCGTCCACGTTTAGATTGAAATCCTGAAGCGCCATCACCGGACGCCGGTTTGGCGGTGTGAAGGTCAGATTGATGTTCTCGGCCTTGATATAGTCGGCCATTTCGTACCCCTTTGGGTTCCGGCGGCATTGCGTTTTAATCGTCGGAACAGTCCCTGTTCATGCGGACGCCCTGTAGGCATCCAGTTGCCTAAAGGTAGGCATGTTTGCCGGGGCGGGTCCAGAGTTATCTCGCGCCTCAGTTCGTCCAAAATTTTCGGCTTTCAATAGCGGGCGTACGGGAGATAGTATGGCTCGCCGATACGAACGAAAAATCTAAACAGGCTCTCAAACCAAACACAGGAAGGTGCATGTCATGTTGAAATCCAAGTTTCTCATTGCCGCGATGGCCCTGGCCGCTGTCGCCTTCGCCGGCGCCGCCGAGGCCCAGACCAAGATTAAGGTCGGCCGCACGCTAAGCGGCTCCGGGTTCCACATCCCCGTCTATATCGCCTACTCCAAAGGCCTCTTCAAAAAAGAAGGGTTGGACGCGGAAATGGTCTCTATGACCGGTAAGGCGCTGGTCACCGCCGGCGTTTCCGGCAATATCGATTTCCTGCCCGTGCCGGGCGGCGGATCGCAGGCCTCTTTGCAAGGCGCGAAACTCAAGTACATTGTAGGCGAGTCCCTGATTTCCCAATGGGCCCTGGTCGCCGATCCGAAGATCAAGTCGGTGAAAGACCTCAAAGGCAAGACCGTCGGCTACGGCCGGGCGGGCGCCGCCGACTATGATGAAGGCGAAATCGTGCTTAGCCGCTTCTTCGACATGCGGGTGGGCCGGGACTACAAGGTGATCAGTTTCCAAGCTGAATCCGACCGGGTTGCGGGCCTCATCAACGGTGATATCGTCGCCGGTCTGATGTCTTTCCCGACAGCAGCCCGTGCGCAGGTCGCCGGCTTTAAGATGCTGGTGAAAACCGGTCAGTATCTGCCCCGCGTCGGCGGCAGCATCTGGACTCGCGCCGAGTATGTGGAGAAGAACCGGGGCACGGTGAAGAAGTTCATCCGCGCCATCGCCAACTCCATCGAGTACCTCCGGACCAACAAGGAAGGTTCCGTCGAAGTCATCATGGCGGAATTCGGCCTCAAGGACAAAAAGCAGGCGGGCATCGTCTGGGATGAAATTCATGATCAATATTCCCCGGACTTGCCGGCCGATCTATTCAAGAAACTGTTCGAAGGCCGTCAAAAACGTATGGTGAAACGCGGCCTGTGGCCGAAAGACAAGCCGATGCCGGACGTCAATAAGTTCATCGCGCGCGAACTGCTGGACGAAACCCTTCGGGAAATGGGCTACTTCCTGCAGCCCCGGCCGAAGCCCGACGCCGGTTAAGTAATGTCGGCATGATCGAGAGGAAGCGGCCCGGGTCTGTCCGGGCCGTTTCTTTTGAAAAATGGCTGAAGAACAAAACTTTGATTATGTGATTGTCGGCGGCGGTTCCGCCGGCTGCGTGCTCGCCAACCGGCTAAGCGAGGACACCAAGGTCTCCGTCTGCCTGCTGGAAGCCGGCGGGCCGGACAAGCACTGGCAAATTCATGTGCCGCTGGGCCTGATCTTCGGGATGGTCAACGACAAGATCACCTGGAAGTTTCAAACCACACCGCAGGCCAAGGCGAATGACCGGCAAATATACATTCCGCGCGGCGGCGTGCTGGGCGGGTCCAGTTCCATCAACGGGATGATGTATATCCGCGGCAATCCGAAAGACTATGACGATTGGGCGGCCGCGGGAAATGCGGGCTGGTCCTGGGACGAGGTCAAACCGTATTTCCTGAAATCCGAAAACAATGAACAGTATGCGGGCGACGGACATCACGCCGCCGGCGGGCCGCTGAATGTCACCTTCATTCGCGATCCAAACCCGACCATCGACAGTTTCGTCGAGGCGGCAGAAAGCCTCCAGTATCGCGCCAATCATGACTTCAACGGCGACACCCAGGAAGGCTTCGGTCTCAGCCAGGTCACCCAGAAGAACGGCCGTCGCTGGTCCACCGCCAAGGCGTTCCTGGAGCCCGCTAAGAGCCGAAAGAACCTGACCGTAATCACCCATGCGCCGGTGGAGAAAGTGCTGATCGAAAACGGCCGGGCAATTGGCGTCAGCACTATCGGCGGCGTCATGACGGTCAGGGCGAACAAGGAAGTGGTGTTGTCCGCCGGCGCCATCATCTCGCCGAAAATCCTGCTGCAGTCGGGCATCGGCGACGGCGGCGAATTAAAAGAACTGGGCGTGGAGAGTGCCCACCACCTGCCCGGCGTCGGCAAGAACCTGCAGGACCACGCCGCCATATTGGTATCGACCAAGACCAAACACCGGACGCCGGCTGGGTTTTCTATTCCGGCGCTGCCCAAACATGCGATCTCCGTCCTGGACTACCTGATCCACCGCCGCGGGCTCTGGTCCTCCAACATGGTAGAAGGCACCGGCTTCATCCGCACCCGGCCAGAACTTGACCGGCCGGATATCCAGTACATCTGGACGCCCGGCTACCGCAGCCCGCCGCCGAAGATGATTGGCTATGGCCACGGCTATGCGCTGTCGACGGTGCTGCTGCATCCGAAAAGCAGGGGCTCGGTTGGCATCTCCAGCGCAAACGGCGCCGAAAAGCCGCTGATCAACCCGCAGTTCTTCTCGGAACAAGAAGACCTGGAGATTCTTCTCAAAGGAATGAAGGAATCCATCCGCATTCTGAAGGCCGACGCTTTTAAAAAGTACAAGCTGATCTCCAGCCGGCCCGACCTTGACGCAGACGATGACACCCTCCGGGACTTCGTCCTGGCCAACGCCGCCACCATCTTCCATCCCGTCGGCACCTGCAAAATGGGCAACGACGATACAGCCGTAGTGGATGAGAGATTGAAAGTGAGGGGGCTGGAGGGGTTGCGGGTCGCCGATGCCTCAATCATGCCCACCATCGTCAGCGGCAACACCAACGCGCCGACCATAATGATCGCGGAAAAATCCGCCGATATGATCAAGCAGGACGCGGCCTAAGAAGAACGCCTCAGCCTGCGTCCGGCGGCGTCAGTTCCTTCCGCTTCCACCACAACAAATTGCCCTGTAGGAATGACTGCGCGAGCTCGCTTTCCGGTTTATCGAAAAAGCTTTGCGCTGGCGATCGTTCGATCAGCCGACCCCGATACATAAACAGTACATCATCGGCCAGACGCCTGGCCTGGGCCATATCGTGGCTGGACATGATGACGGTCGTCCCCGACGCGCGGATCGCCTGGATAAACTCTTCAATCGCATGGGTGGCGGACGGGTCCAACGCCGCCGTCGGCTCATCCAGGAATAGAACCTCGGGCTGGAGGGTCCAGGCCCGCGCCACGGAGAGACGCTGTTGCTCCCCGCCTGACAACCGACGTGCCGAAACCTTCGCCAGCCGCCGCAGCCCGGTGCGTTCCAGCATTTCTTCGATGCGGCTCACTCTCTCCGCCTTGTCGACGTTGCGCTGGCAGAGGGCGTGATCCAGGTTGGCGTAGACCGAGCGGCGCAGCATCACCGGACGCTGGAACACCATGGCCTGATGGGGCTGGGGGTCTTCCGCCGCCGGCCCCTGCCAGGTCACACTGCCGGCCGTGGGCTCAATCAATCCATGACAAAGGCGCAATAGTAGGCTTTTCCCGGCCCCGTTCGGCCCGAGAACAAAACTCAACGAGCCCGCTTTAAACTCGGTACTCACATCTTTGATCAAACGGATGCCGTCGGCCTCGAACTCCACGCCCGAGAGCGAAAGGGGTAAAATGTTGGAGAGGCTAGCCATATCGCTTGCTCGCCGATTCATTAATCAGGTAGGCGGCCGCGTTGACGCCCAGCGCCAGCACCAACAGCACGATGCCGAGGCCCAAAGCCAATGCCAGATCGCCCTTGCTGGTCTCAAGTGCGATAGCCGTAGTCATGACGCGAGTGACGTGATCGATATTGCCGCCGACGATCATCACCGCACCGACCTCCGCACTGGCCCGGCCGAAGCCCGCCAGCACCGTGGTGATCAGGCTGAACCGGTTGTCCCACAACAGGGTCGCAATAATCTGATCCGGTCCGGCGCCGAGGGAGCGCAAATGCTCCTCGTACTCCCGCCACAAATCTTCTGTGGTTTGGCGGGTCAGCGCCGCTACGATGGGGGTGATCAGGCAGACCTGGGCGATGATCATGGCGGTGGGTGTGAATAGCAGGCCCAGCGTGCCCAAGGGTCCGGCGCGGGACAACAGTAGGTAAACAATAAGCCCGACCACCACCGGCGGCATGCCCATCATAGCGTTCAGCAACACAACGATCACCGTCCGGCCGGGGAACTTAAAGACCGCCAAGGCCGCGCCCAAGGGTAGGCCGATCACGCAGGCGATCAGCACAGCGGTCAGGCTGACTTGCAGCGACAGTAGTACGATCTCGGCCAGACCGCTTTCCAAGGTGATGATCAGGCCCCAGGCGGCGGCAAATGCGTTCCCGATATCGGTCATAACAGTCCGTTCGTTGACCTAGAATGCCTGGCTAAAGAAGAACACAGCGCCCGCCAGAATAACACCCTCTATCAGCAGGGTGTGCATTCGGACCGATGTGCGGCGCAACAGCCAGCGCCCGACCACCGCGCCCGGCATGGTACAGAGCCCCAACATCAGCCCGATGACGATTAGCGGGAAGTTCAACAGGGGTGAGGCCCCGAAGACCACGGTCTTGGTGGCGTTCAACACCACGCCCAACGCCGCCGTCATCGCCGCCAATTGCGCGCCTCTCAGTCCCGCACCCAAGAAAAACGGGGCCAGCATCAACCCGGCGCCCATGGTCACCCCGCTGACAACGCCATAGGCCGGCCCGACGGCAACAAATCCCCAGGTGCCCATCTTGACGTCTTTCTTCTCCAAATACCGGCGACCCGGCACGGACACGGCCATGAACAGGCCCAACAGCAGGGCGATCGTGTCCGCCGGCAGATAGACGAAGATAAACGCGCCGGCGATCATGCCAGGAAAACTGGAAATCATCAGCGGCACATAGATGCCCCAGTGGATTTCCCGCCAGAACACATAAAGCCGGGTGATATTGCTGACCACGATCGCGACGGAGACCACCGGCACCGCCACCTTGATCCCCAAAATCGGCGCGATGCAGATCAGCAACAGCAACGCGCCGGCAAAGCCTGAAAAACTGTGGAACACGGCGGTGGCGAACGCCGCCACGGCCATCAGTAACAGCAGAGGGAAGGTAATGCCGATCTCGGCGAGGATGGAACTTAGCATGATGGTGTTGGCATGATTTGAGGCCGGACCTTACAGGGAAAAACCGGCTCTGGTAAGCAATTTGGAACGGCTAAGGGGGGGGGTGTTGACGGGCCGGGGTCTGGCCATTAAACCTCCGAGTCATTACAATCTTCGCCAGTGAAATTAGGAGTCCGGTATGCACTTTGGCCGGGGCGAAATCTAGGAGAGAACCTGAATGTCTGACACGAATATCGTACGCATCGCGCCGAACAACCCAGTTTTCGATCTGCCGGTTTTGGTCGGTATTGAGGAAGGCCTGTTTGAAAAAGCCGGCTTGGATGTCGCCTTCGCCGCGTCCTATGACGACCGCGAAGCTGACAATGAAAAGATGGAATATCTCTCCCGCCTGAAGGAAAGCATGTTCGAAAAGGGCGACGCGGACAACTACAACGTCTGCGAATGGGCCACCATCGACCGGATCGAACGCGGTTCCGGTGGCGGTCACATTGCCGCGCTGCGCGCAGCTGTCGGCGCCCAGGCCATTCTGACCTTTGACGACGCTCTGCAGACCCCGCGGGACATGAAGGACGTGCCGGTCGCCGTTCAGGAATACACCGGTTCCCACTTCACCTGCATTCAGATGCTGGAAAGCGCCATCGGTTACGAGCACATCAACATCGTGCAGGGCCGTCTGCCGCAAAAGCGGTATGACGGACTCAAAAGCGGTGAATACCGCGCTGTCACCGTGATGGAGCCGTTCATCAGCTTAGGGTTAAAGGAAGGCGCTCACATCATCGCCTCGTCCTTCTATCGCGGCGGCGAAGTGATCGGTCCGAACCTCACGACCGAGCAGCGGGAAACCTTCTACGAAGCCGAGAATGCCGCCGTCGATATGATCAATGCGGACTTCTACAAGTATGCGCACTATCTGACCGACCGCACCAAGGGTGCATTGGAGCCGAACGAACTGCTCCGCGCCTTTGTCCACTACAAGCACGTGGATTACTACGCGGAAGACCTATTCAACCGCGCCTACGACTGGATGAAGGAACGCGACTTCACCGAAGGCCGAAGCGACCACAACAACATCGTGTTTGCGTAGAACGTCGTTTTAAGTTTGGAGAACGCGGGGGCGGCTCAGGCCGGCCCGCGTTTTTCTTTGACCCCGCCACTTCTTCGTGCGTCGCCCCCGAGTTGCGCAGTAATTCTCGGGGGGTCATTAATCCTCGAGCAATAGGTACCCGAGACTTGGTTCCAACTAGCGTCGGCCCCAACTCGGGCATGGCGCATTAAAAGGCCGGATAGGGGGGATCACCCCACCTTAAATATCCCGGCGGCCGTGTCGCCCAGGATCATGGCCTTTTCTCCGTCGGTCAGGTCAGCGTCCTCCACCACCTTGAGCGGGTTCGGATCGCCGATGGGGAACGGATAGTCGGAGCCCAGCATCAGCTTCTCCGCACCGACGACCGTCTTCAGGAAATTGAGCGCGTTGGGATCGAACAGCACTGTATCGAAATAGAGCCGCTTCAGCCCGTCCACCGGGTTCGCATAGTCGTGGCCCGGGATTTCGATATTCCGGTTCAGCCGGCCCAGCATGTAAGGCAGTGCGCCGCCGCCGTGGGACAGGATGAACTTCATCCCCGGATACTTGATAAAGTGCCCGGAATACAAAAGCCGGGAAATGGCGATGGTGGTGTCCACGCCGCGCCCGACCGCGTTCATCATGCCGAAATCCAACAGGCGCGGATCACCGCAGCCGAACATGGGATGCAGATACAGGACGGCGCTCAAGGACGAGGCCGCTTCCCAGAACGGATCCAGATCCGGATCGTCCAGATTGCCGGAATCCCCGTGGGGCTGGGTGCCGATCATGGCACCGGCAAATCCGGCGTTTAAAGCTTCTTCCAGCACCTCCGCCGCCAGCTTGCCGCTTTGCAGGGGCACCGTGGCGAGCGGCACCAAGGGATCAATCCCGTCGGTGCCGGACATGAGATATTCGTTCAGAAACCGGCTCCAGGCCACGCCCTCTTCCGGCGGCAATTCATAGCCGAAACTGTCCATCCAGCCGCCGTTGATCTGATGGGTGATGCATTGATGATCCATCCATTCCAGCCGCTGATCCGTATCCCGCAGTTTCGGCGAAATGGGCCGGGTCGCCCGCCCACCGGTAAAGGCGAGCTGGTACTTGTCCCCGTCCGCCAGCAGTTCCACGTTGGGGAAGCGGCTGATTTCCTTTTGCAGGGCGTCGAGCATCGCCTGAGGGGTGAAATGGGCGTGGGTATCAATGATCATTTGTCGCGTCCTTCGTGTAACAGGGCTTCGATATCGGTCATGCGCATAGGCAGTTCTTCCAGGCTGAGACCCAGCGGATAAAGCGCGTCATTGACGGCGCTGGCCATGGCGGCCGGCGCACCGAGATAGCCGCCTTCGCCCGACCCTTTCTGGCCGTGAGAGGTCAGCGGCGACGGTGTGCAGTGTTCCACATCCTTAACGTACGGCACCTCGAATGTCGACGGCATGACGTAGTCGACGAAAGTGCCACTCAGGAACTGGCCATCCTCGCCGTAGGCGAATTTCTCATAGAGCGCCGCGCCGATCCCGTGGGCCACACCGCCGATGATCATGCCCCGCACGATATCCGGGTTGATTACCGTGCCGCAGTCATGGCCGATGAAATACTCATGGACGGTCACCTTGCCGGTGCCGGGATCGATCTCGACGAAGGGAATATGCGCCTGAAAGGAAAAACAGGGATAGAGCTGCACCCGGTTGTTTTCGTCCGGATATTCGCCGCCCAAGGGCACCTGCATCACATGCAGCGCCTGCAGGCCCGGCTCCATCCCGTCGGGCAACAGGTCATAGCGCCGGTGGGCGATGTTTACCAATTCGGCCCAGGTGAGTTTGCGGGACGGATCATTTCGGTCGGAAATATCGCCGTTGTTGTATTCAAGCTGCTCAATCGGCACCTGCAGGTTATGCGCCGCGATTTCGTGCAACTGTTTCTTCAGCTTATGCGCCGCACCGTCCGCCGCACCGCCCAGCATCACCGCCATCCGGCTTGCGACGGGGCTGCGAGTCGGCAGGCCGGCCAGGGTATCGGCGTGGATCACGCGGATGTCTTCCGGGTCCTTCTGAAATTCCTCACCCAGGATCGTGGCGACCAGGGTCTCATGGCCTTGACCGGACGTGGTCGTGCCCATGGTGCCGATGATATTGCCGGTGCTATCGATCCGGACCTGACAGCCCTCCATGAAGGTGCTGATCTCCAGCTTCGGGTTCAGCAAGTATTCGAACATGTTGTTGCCGCCCGACGGCTCCAAACACGCGCCGATGCCGATCCCCGCCAGATTGCCGGCGGCGCGGATGTCATCCCGGCGCTTCACCAGATTTTCGAAATCGGCCAGCTCCATGGTTTTTTCCAGCACCGTGTGATAGTCGCCGGAGTCATACTTGGTGCCCGTGGGATTGAGATAGGGAAACTCGTCATGGCGGATAAAGTTCCTCTGACGCACCTCAAGCCGGTGCATTTTCAAATGCCGGGCCACCTTGTCTACGGCCAGCTCGATCATGAAGTTGGTCGGACCTTGGCCCATGCCGCGCACCGGCACCTGTCCTGTCTTGTTGGTACTGACCGAGATCGGGTGATAGTGGACGCTGTTGATCCGGTAGGGCCCGACCAGCGCGGCGATGGGCTTGCCGAGCTGGAACGGCCCCCGGCCCGGATAAGCCCCGCAATCATCGATGGCCTTGATCTTCATGGACTTGATGACGCCGTCATTGGTGAAGGCCACATCGGTATAGAAAATTCGGTCGGGGCCGTGAGCGTCGCCACCGGACATGTTGGTCAGCCGGTCCTCGATAAAGCGCACCGGCACGCCGCCCAGTTTCTTCGACAGATAGGCCACCAGCACCGTGTGCTTGATGCCCCGTTTCACGCCGTAGCTACCGCCCACATCCACATCCTGGTGCACGCGGACGCTGTTCAGCGGCAGACGCATGGCGTTGGCGATCTGCTCCTGATAGTTCGGCATTTGGATTGACGCCCAGACCTGCAGGCTTTCCGTTCCCCCGTCCCATTGGGCCATGGCGCCGAAGGTCTCAATCGGCACCGTGGACGACCGGCCCCAGCGCGCCCGGAACGACAGCACGTGGTCGGCGGCGGCGAAGTCCTCTTCGACCGGTCCCCAGACGAAATCCTTCTCCAGCACCAGGTTGGTGCCTTGATCCGGATGGACCAGCGGCGCATCGGGCTTCAGCGCTTCTTCCGGATCGACCACGGGCTCCAGCGGCTCGTAGTATACCTCGATCAGCTCCACCGCATCTTCCGCCGTGTAGCGATCCTCGGCGACAACGGCGGCCACCCATTCCCCGGCGTAGCGGGTCAACTCATGGGCCAGCGGATACCAGCGCAGATTGGGCACGTCCGGGCCGTGGTAGAGCGGCGACGTATGCTCCGCCAGCTCATCCCCGGTCAAAACCGTCAGAACGCCGGGCACCGCCAGTGCGGCCTCCGCATTGATGGAGAGGATTTTGGCGCGCGGGTGGGGGCTCGCCAGGATCGCTACGTGTTTGGTGTCCTGCACCGCCACGTCCTGGATGTACTTGCCCTTGCCGGTGACGAAGCGTTTGTCTTCCTTCACCCGGCGCTTGCGGGCGACGTAATGATAATTGCTGCCTGCAGGTGCGCTCATGTTCCCTGCTCCTTCATCCGCTCGGCGGCGAGCCGGATCGCGTCAATGATCTGGGTATAGCCGGTGCAGCGGCAGATGTTCCCGCCGATGGCTTCTCGGATATCCTCGTCGGTCGGCGACAAGGTTTCCTCCAGCAGCGCATGGGCCGACATCAACATGCCCGGCGTGCAATAGCCGCACTGCATGCCATGGGCGTCCCGGAACGCATCCTGCAGAAGACCGGGCTCGCCATCTTCCTGGCAGAGGCCTTCCACGGTCTGGACCGTGTCGCCGTCTGCCTGCACCGCCAGCATCAGACACGACCGAATCGGCTCTCCGTTTACAATGACCGTGCAGGCGCCGCAGACGCCGTGTTCGCAGCCCATATGGGTGCCGGAAAGATGCAGCTCGTCCCGCAGGAAATCCAGCAGCGTCATGCGGGGTTCGGCGGGCGCAGTGGCGTCCTTGCCGTTGACGGTGAGAGAAATATCGCGCCGGCTCATGACAGGCTACCTCCGGCATCAGCAACCGCATCCGCCAGCGCCCGGCCGATCAGCACCCGGGCCACCCGGCGGCGGTAATCCGCGCTGCCATGCAGGTCATCCGCCGGATCCATCTGGTCGCCGATCTCCGCGAGCGCCTCGTCAATCAGGCTTTCGCTCAGCGCATTGCCGGTGAGATTTTCTTCCGCGTCCCGCAGCCGCACCGGTGTGCCTGCCACTCCGCCAACCGCGATCGCTGCCTTTTGGCACACGCCGGTATCGTCCAAGAGGACCTGCGCACCGGCTGAAACCACAGCGAAATCACCATGCCGCTCGGCCACCTCGTGGAAGCCCGCGCCCGTGCGTCCTGCCTCCCGCCACACGGGAAAATTGATTTCGACCAGGATTTCATCTTCGTTCCGGTCGCTCATCATCGGGCCTTGGTAAAACGCATCCGCCGCGACGGGACGCGTACCGGTCACCGACTGTAGATTAATCTCCACCCCCAGCGCCACGGCCACCAGGGGAATCTCCGCCGCCGGGTCGCCATGGGCAATACTGCCGCCGACCGTTCCCCGGTTCCGGGTCTGGTGATGGCCGACCCAGGGCAACGCCTTGGCCAGCAAGGGCAGGTTCTCGGTGATGACGGCCGATTTCAACGCCGCCGTTTGCCGGGTCGCCGTCTTGATCCGCACCGCATCACCGGTCCCATCAACCCCGGCCCAATCTTCAATGCCGTTGATATCAATTAGCACAGACGGCCGCGCCAAACGCATGGCCAGCATGGGCACCAGGGTCTGGCCGCCGGCCAGGATCATGCCGTCATCGCCGGCCTCGCTCAGCAACTGCAGTGCATGCTCCGCCGAGGTGGCGGCAATATGATCAAAGGGAGCGGCTTTCATTCGACTGACACCAAGACCGGACGCTTAGTCCTTGTCCCAGCCATCCTCGACCTGACGGACAGAGGTCTCTGGCGGGAAGTCTTTATCCTTCTGCTGGCGGGTCAGGGAAACTTCGCCGTTCTTCAGATAGTCGCCCTTGGCGGCGTTCTGCGCAGCGGTTTCCCAAATCTGATGCCAGTCACCGAGAGAATACCCGTGCCACGGGGATTCGGGCCGAAGCGCCGGCAGATCAAGTTTCTCCCACAGCGCCTTGCCTTTCTCCATGAACTCCTTTGTCGGCAGCGCCAGGGGCGGCATGTCGGACTTCATGGTCGCATCTATCAAGAGCGTGCTGTCTTCCTCGCCGGTGTGCTCCCGCTTGGGTCCGTGTCCCTGGCCGCGGTGGGGAATGGTTTGCACATCTTCGATCGGGTTCAAGCGATAGGCCATGGCCCAGAGGATCGCGTCCGCGCTGTCCGGATCGATATCCTCGGTCACGGCGATGGTGATCTTGCCCATATCGCCCTTGTAGAAGGCCGCGCCGTTGAGCGCGCGCCAGACCTCTGTCTTGGGCACGCCTTTCTCCATCACAATGATGGTCACCCGCAGAAGCCCGGTCAGCGGTTCGTGCAGCGCCACTTTTTTAACGCCGCGCACGTTCAGTTCCTTGGTCAGGTGATTGAGGAACAGGGGCTCGTAAGCCACCCGCTTGATCACACTGGATTCGGACGGAGTCACCTGACTGATGTAGGACGGGATCACCGCGTCCTTGCGCATGGTGATCGCAGTGACCTCCATGGGCATGTTGAATTCTTCCAGAGCAACGTGGCCATGGGATTCACCAAACGGCCCTTCCGGTTCCAGCACGGTTGGGTCAATGAGGCCTTCGATCACCACTTCGGATTCCGCCGGCACCATCAGATCGACAGACTTGGCGCGCACCATGTTGATGGGCTCGCCCGCCAGGCCGCCGGCCACGTCGACTTCATCCATGCCGATGGGCAGTTTCTGCGGGCCCATGAAGGCCACATAGGGCGGACAGCCAAGCACTATGGCGCAAGGCATTTTCTCGCCCTTGGCCTTATATTTCTGCCAGTGGAGATACCCGCCGGCGCCGCCGACGCGGGTCGCCATACGCACTACCAGCCGGTCCGGAGCCTTCAGCCCGCACCGGTACGTCCCCATATTGTGGACGCCGGTTTCCGGATCGGCGGTGACGATATTGGTGGCCGAAAGCGTCGGTGCGCTGTCGAAACCGGGCGTCGAGACGGGAATCGGCAGAGCGTCCAACCCTTTGCCTTCGCCTTGCAGATCGTCGCCTTCCCAAATTACGTCGTGGCAAGGTGCCGTGTTGACGATCCGGGGCGGGATCGGATTGGCGATGGCCTTTTGCCATTTCTCCGAAATCTCGTCGACCGAAGCATCCATGCCCACGCAATAGACGCCGCGATTGCCCGCCATAGCGCCGACGGCCACCGGAATATCGTATTTCCGGCCCTTGGCGTTGACGATGTTGGTGAACAGGAAGGCCTTGCGGTCGTCTTCGGCGATACCGCCCCGGTACTGCCAGCGCACCAAGGAATGCATCTCGGAGTCCTTATCCACCGGCGTATCGATCTCATAAAGCAAATCGGCTTTTCTAAGCGCATCCAGATGCTGGTGCATGTCGCGATATTTATGACTGGTCGTACTCAAGACCTCTGCCCTCCCCAGGCTTAATTGCGGCTGTTTCGCCTAATATGCCCGAGCATATCCGCTAGTTCCAGGCGTGAATTCCGCCAAATTCCGTCGGGGCTATACCTTGTCGAACCCGTAGAGCGCGCGGGCGTTGTCATCAAGAATCTTGTCGATCGCGGAAACGGCAATTTCCCCGTTTTCTCTCAATTTGCGCAACGCCTCAATCTCCGTCGAGGTATCATGGTGACCATAATCCGTGCCGACCACCAGATTATCCTCACCGGCCGACGCAATCACATAGGGTAGATCGTCGGTCACCTGGCAGGCCACGTAGACATTGTTGTCGGCCAAGATCGAGGGGCCGAATTCCTTGCCCGTTTTCTTGAAACGTAATTTCAGATCGTTGAGCACATAGGGAATCCACTGTGCGCTCACCTCGATAAATCCCCAACGGACTTTGGGAAATTTTTCTGACAGGCCTTCCAGAATGAGCGAATGCACGGTGCCGATCACCGGCAACTTAAATTTCGAGAAGCCGGCTTCATCCAGGAACATATCGTGGACGTCGTAGGAGCCGTTGCCAGCGTGATGACAAATGGCCAGATCAAATTCCTCCGCCAGCTCAAACAGCGGATAGAAATACGGATCGACCAACCGCCGGCCGTTCTCTAGGCCCCGCATGAATATCCCGCAGGCGCCGTTTTCCGTGGCGAATTGGATTTCTTCGCGCAGGCCTTCCATGCTCATCAGCGGCAGGACCGCGACCCAGCGCAGCCGGCCGTTACCGTGTTTCCAAATTTCGGCGAGCCAGCGGTTATAGGATCGGGTCATGGCCCGTTCCACCGCCGCCTTCTTGGTCAGCGGGCGCAGGAATAAGGTCGGATAGAGGACCTGCACATCGATCCCCAGCTCGTCCATATGATTGAGCCGTTCCTCGATATCGGCCATTTCCCGCGCGGTTTGGGTGGTGTTGTAGCCCAGGTTCTGATCCCGGGAATGCACCCGGTTGTCGATCAGCCAGTATTCCTTCATCTCCTTGCCGTGGAGACCCACATCCGTATACCCCGAGGTTTGATTCACCATGCGCGGTCTCAGCGCCTCCTCGCCTGCTTCCATAAATTCCCAGGTGCGGGGGGATTCGATCACGTGTGCGTCTGAATCGATTGAGCCCATTTGGCTGTCTCCCTGTTGGTCTGCGCCAATAATTTATGACGCGTTGATTTCAGAAAACTGTAATCAACGGCTGGCGCGCCGTAAAGCATACCGCGCCGGTCTTCGTGCCAGCCCCGTGCCTTGTCTTGTCCCTGGCATTCTTCTCCGGCTAAATGGATCGGTAATTAGGGGAGTTGCCCGTGCTGGGAATCGTCTATGCATTGCTGGCGGCCGCCAGCTTCGGCTTCAACAACGCCAGCGCCCGGCGCGGTGTTTTGACCGGCACCGCGCTGCAGGGTTTGGTGGTCAGCCTGCCCTTGGGAATGCTCATATTTGTTATCGGCGCGACCCTGACGGACGAATGGCCGGCCCTGGCCGAGATCAGTTTTACCGGCTACGGGCTGCTGGCCCTGGCAGGGTTCATGCATTTCGCCTTGGGACGCTATTTCAACATTCGGTCGCTGGCCGCCATCGGCTCCAACCTAGCCTCGCCCATCCAGCAGTTTCAGCTCCTCTTATCACTGACCCTGGCTATCGTCTTTCTGGGCGAGACTCTGACGCCCTTAAAAGTGCTGGGCATCCTCTTGATCGTCGCCGCCCCCATCTATGTACTGCGCATGCGGCGCAAAGACAAAGAGACAACATCTGTCCAAAAAGTAGAAACCAAAGACGGCTTTAATCCGCGGATGGCGGAGGGATATTTCTGCGCCTCCATGGCGGCGCTGGGGTTCGGCAGCAGCACGGTGCTGATCAAAGCCGGCCTGGGCGAAACCAATCTGAGCTTCATCGGCGGCTTTGTGGCCTATTCCGCCGCCATGATCACCATCGCGCTGGTCCTGGCGATCCCCGCCCGCCTGTCGGAAGTGCGCACGACGAACAAAGAGTCCCTCAAGTGGTTTGTCTATTCCGGCATCGGCGTCGGCGTGTCCCAGATGTTCCGCTTCCTCGCCCTGGGCATTGCGCCGGTGACCATTGTCCAGCCGCTGAACAGCCTGTCGGTGATCTTCCGGATGATCTTCGGCTATTTCCTCAACCGGGAGCACGAGCGCTTCGACCGTTATGTGATCATTGGGATTTTTCTGTCGTTCTTCGGCGCGCTGTCCTTGGCGCTCTCCAGCGATGTCATCCTGGCGAATGTGGATCTGCCGCCCTGGCTGGCGGAGATCGTTGGCTGGACCTGGCCTTAAGTATTAGAACAGATTAAGCCAGATGATGGATTTCAGCTCCGGAAACCAAACACCCATCAGAGATTGAGGCCACGGAACGATCAACAGGACGTGGAACAAGAGGTAAGACACAATCCACATGGGTACGGCAATCGACAGGGTCATTTTCCAACTTTCGCCGCTGCCGAACCGCATATAGCCCACCAGGAAGACAAACATGGACGGCAGCAGGCCGATCACCCCGGCGACGGCGAAGAAGAACAGCAGCCAGCCGAAATACACGGCCGCCCGGCGGAGTATTTCCTGAACAGAGAGATCTCCGTAGTCAGCCTTAATGTCGAAGTGCACATCCTCGCCCTCGACCGCAAAGGCATCCACTTTGTTTTTCTCGCCTACGCCAGTGGCTGCAACCGCAGAAGCTTCGATCGGCTTCGGCACAACGAAGAACCGCAAGAACACAATCCCGCCGGCAAAAAGAATCCCCGCGATGCTCATCACCTGGGGCACCAAGCGCGCCGCCAGCTCCCAATCTGCGGAGACATAAAAAATGACGGCAAACAGGGCGATCACCCCAAAGGTGAAGTATGTGTCCGGGTTCATCGCCTCCGGCCGGAAGCCCAGAGTCAGGCCTCTGGAGATGCCCTGTTTACGCCGCGCGATATAGCTGCGAATGATGGGGCTCAGCACGCCGTACAAGGTGATCGCGAAAACAATCATGACCCAGGGATGGAACTCACCTTCGCGGACAACCCAAAGCCACTCCCAGCCATAGCGCTCCACCGAGATGAACATGTAACGTTCGATCAGCCCACCAAGCACAAAGCCCAAGATCAGTGGCGGCCGCGGCCAATGCATCCGTTTCATGAGCCAGCCTACAAGACCAAACGCCAGCAGGGTAACAATATCACCCCAGGACTTGGCGCCTTGGAAGGCGCCGATATAGGTGATCGCCAAAACCACCGGCGCCAGGATACCGATCCGCACCAGGGCAATCTTGGCAAGCTGTCCGGCAAACAGGAAGCACGTGCCTGCCCCCAAAATATTGGCGATCGCCACCGACCAGACCAGGGTGTAGGTGATATCGAGGCGTTTGTTGAGCATTTCCGGTCCCGGCACCAGCCCGTGGATGAGGAACGCGCCCAGGATCAGCGCCATGGAGGCAGAGCCCGGCACACCAAAGGCGATGGTCGGCAACAGCGCGCCGCCTTCCTTGGCGTTGTTGGAACTCTCAGACGCGATCACGCCCCGTACATCGCCCTTGCCGAAAGTTTTACCTGAATCCTTGATCGTGCGGACGGCGTGACCATAGGCGATCCAGTCAATGACGGATGCACCGATCCCGGGCACGGCTCCCAGGCCCGCGCCGAGGGTGGAACAACGGAACATCAAGAATTTATTCCTGAATACGTCCTTTACGCCCTCCCACTGCGCCCAGCGGGAACCCACATCGGAATTTCCGGCAATGGATTTTCGCGAAATGACCATGTCAGCGATTTCCGGCACGGCAAACAAACCAAGCGCGATCGGCACCACCGGAATGCCATCCCAGAGATAGAGCGTATCGAAAGTCCAGCGGAAGGTGCCGGTCTGGGAATCCTCGCCGGTCATGGCCACCAACACGCCGATGCAGGCGGCAGCCAAGCCCTTTAGCGGCGTGCCGCCGCTGAGCACCGCCACCAGGGACAGACCGAAGATGCAGATGGCGAACAATTCGGGCGATGCAATATTCAGGATAATCGGCCGGATCACCGGCACGGCGAGGGCCAGCAGAAACGCACCATAGAGCCCGCCCAGTACGGAAGCCGTAAACGCTGCGCCGAAGGCCCGGCCGGCTTCGCCCTTTCGCGCCATGGGATATCCATCGAGGATCGTCGCGGCTGAGCCCACCGTCCCCGGCACGCCGAACAACACCGCCGGGATCGTATCGGAGGTCACAACCACCGCCTGTAGCCCCATGAGAAAGGCCAATGCGGTATAGGGGTCCATATTAAAGGTGAACGGCAACAGAAGTGACAGGCCGACAAGGCCGCCCAGGCCGGGGATCACGCCCAGGATCAGCCCGAAGAACACTCCCAGCGCCAAAAAGGAGAGACGCAACGGATCGGCCAGATTTGCAGCCGCCGTGATGGCCATATCCAGCATACTTACTTCCATGCCCGGAAATTCTCCCTGTGTGGGCAATTCTCCTCGAAGAATTGCTGATGCCTACTTATTTATGAGCCAATGTGTAGCAGATTAATCTGCCCCAGTTCCATGAAAACTCTTCAATTTTTCGGGAAAATTGCTTAGAACACTTAGGAGTTTTGCCGCAGTCCTGATAGGATACCGGCGTTTTTAGCAATATGGCGGTATGCCGGAATGCAGGTTGTCGCCACAATTGCGGCACAATTTATCGGTTCAAATTTGTCGGAATGATCTCAATTTTCCCGGCAATGATCCAAAGGAGGTAATATGTACAAGTTTCTGAAATACTCTGCTGTGGCCGCAGTTGGCGCAGCTCTTCTGGCCGGCGCGCCTGCCAAGGCGCAAAGCGCCGCTGACTTCTTCAAGGGTAAGACCCTGACCATCGTATACGGCTTTGGTTCGGGCGGCACCTACGGCAGATTCTCTCTGCTGTTTGCGGAATATATGTCGAAGCACATTCCGGGCAATCCGCAGGTGATCGCCCAATCCATGCCGGGTGCCGGTGGCCTGAAGGCCGCAAACTATGCCTACAACGTCATGCCCAAGGACGGCACTGGCCTCTACGTGCCGGTCGATACGCTGATCGTCTCTGAATTGCTTCGTCCGAAAGCGGTGAAATTCAAGTCCGATAAGTTCACCTGGCTCGGCAACGCGGTTCAGGCGAACGCCGTCATCGTGGTTCGGACGGATGCCGGCATCAACAAACTTGAAGACCTCAAAAGCAAGCAGGTCATCATCGCGTCCACCGGTAAAGGATCGCAGACCTTCCTGATGCCGGCTCTGATGAACGCCGTCTACGGCGCCAAGTTCAAGATCGTTTCCGGCTACAAGGGGTCCCGCAATCTGCAGCTGGCCATGGAACAGGGTGAGGCCCAAGGTTCTTCCCTGACCTGGCTGGCCTGGTCCACCGCCAAACCCCAGTGGTTCAAGCCGGGCGGATTTGCGAAAGCCCTCGTCCAAATCGGTTATGCCAAGGACAAAGCCCTGCCGAACGTGCCGCTGGCATCCGAGGTCGTTACTGATCCGGGTGACAAGCAGATCGTCAACTTCATGGCGTCCATGGGCCCGATTGGCCGTGGCCTCGCGGTCCCGCCGGGCGTCCCGGCCGACCGCGTTGCGGTGTTGCGGAAAGCCTTCTCCGACATGATTGCGGACCCGACGTTTGGACCGGCAGCCAAAAAACGGAAGTTGGCGGTCAACGCCCTTTCCGGCGAAGAAGTCCAAAAAATTGTCAATGAATCGATGAAAGTCGATGAAGCTTTGTTGAAGCGGGCCCGCGCGGGCATCATGGGTGGCAAATAAGCCTGTACCGCTGACACAAGACTGAGTTAGAGAGCGGACGGGCGGCCATCGCCCGTCCGTTTCTCGTTTCAGATCAGGGGAAGAACCATGGCTGATAAAAGTGTGTTCGAGGATCACTGCTGGAAGGACGTTATCTCGGAAGAGGATTACGCGACCTATGCACCCTATCGGCGGGAGACCTATATCGGCGAACGGCCCGCGGTGTTGGCCATCGACCTCTACAATTTAGTATTCAAGGGCGGGCCCAAACCGCCATCCGAAATTACCGTCAAATTTCCCAGCACCTGTGGCCAATACGCTTACGAGGCGGTTGAGCCGATCCAAAAATTATTGGCTGGCTGCCGGGCGGCAAACCTGCCGATCTTTTATATTACCGGCCGGTTTTCGGAGAACCGGGTGCGCTCCACTCGGCGCAACGTGGCGCCGCTCACAAAGGAAGATTATGAAATCCATGAGGCGTTCACCCCCGAACCTGATGACGTCGTCTTCCGCAAGGAGCGCGCCAGCGCTTTTTTCGGCACTCCTTTGATCGCCCATCTTACTCAGGGCGGCTTCGACAGTCTGATCGTCTGCGGCGAAAGCACATCCGGCTGCGTACGCACCAGCGTTCTCGACGCCTATTCTTATGGTTTCCATATCTCTATCGTCGAGGAATGCGTGTTCGACCGGAGCGAACTGATCCATAAGGTCAACCTGTTCGACATGCACCACAAATATGCAGACGTGATGAAGCTGAACGAAGTGCTGGCTCATTTGGCCGGCCCGACCGAAACCAAAGGGGTCGCTTAGAGCCTTCTCAGCTGATCACAAAGATCGCCGGCCATCCGATAGACCTGAAAACCGATTGCGGGCACGCCGTTGACCTCCCCAAACCGGGCGCGGGTCATCGGCCCGATTACCCGTAGGAGAGGATCGTTTCGCCCCGATGCGTTGAGCGCGGCACAGCTTCCATCCACCTCGACTCCCATGGCGAAGGGGCTTTCCACCAGAATGCCCAGCGCCACAAGATCAACCAGGAAAGGGCTGCCCGACTTGGCTGGGCTGCGTGTCGGCCCCGTACAGTTGACCACCGCGTCGAAAGTCTGAACCGCGATATCTTTGCTTCCCCGTGGGCGAATACCGACCGCCAGTCCGTCGCCGTCAGCCTCGGCAGAGACCAGACTGCCCGCGAGAAGCCGCACCTGACCGTTCTCCATGGCCTGACCCACTCGCGCCTCGATTTGCGGCGGCAGGCGGAACCGATGGCTCTCATACCAGGGCGCGAGATGGCGGAAGAATCGGTTCTTTTCCTCATCGGGCAGGTTCGGCCACAGCACATGCGCCGCGTCCCGCAGAAAGTCGAATGCCACCTGCCATTCGATCCCGTCAGGCTCCAGCTGACGGATATCACTTCTGAGCGCCCGCAAAATTTTAACCACGGTCTCCGGCGTGCCGTGACGGGTGACAAAGTCCGGCGGGTCCAGGTTCATTTCCTCCCACAGGGTGCGGGGCGGCGGGGCCACCCGCTGTGGCTTCGGATAGAGCCCGCGGCGGGACACAGCGGTGATCCGGCTGTCCGGCGAGCGACGCATCACCGTCATCGCCACATCCGCCATGGTCAGACCGGTGCCGATGATCAGTACCTCTCCGCCGGGCTTGATGCCGCAGAGCCGGTCCAGGTCCCAGGGGTTGGGCACGAAGGCTGGGTGATCCTCCAGACGTTCATTGAACGGAGGGGGAATGGCCGGGCGGGAATTGTTGGTGCACAAAACCACAGCGTCCGCCGTCAGAGCCTCGCCCGTGTCCAGGGTTAGCTGGTAACCGGCATCCTCGGCAGTCATAGATTGGGCGGATGCCTGCACGTGCCGCAAGTTTGAACCGGAGGGGTTGTCTCGGCTGTTTTTGGCGAACTCCAGTCCCAGGTAGCGGCCCAGCTCGCTGCGGCGGACAAACACCCGGCCATCCGGCATCTGCGCGTCCGGATCATCGTCGGCGATCTCCTCTTCGACCACCCAGCGTGCAAAATGGTTGGTGTCCTCTGCATAAATATAGTGAACCACCGCCGGGCCATTCAGCCGGTGATCAGGGTCGGTACTGCCATAAGCCACGCCACGCCCCACCTCAGACTCGGGTCCGACCACGGTGATCTCCAGAGGAATGGCGGATTGCTGCGCGAGTTGGACCGCCACGCAAACGCCGCTATAGCCGCCCCCGATGATGACGACTCGGGGCTCAGGCATCCGGCAATAGTTCCGACAATCTTACGGACCGGCCTTCGGCGGACGACTTCCCGGCGGCGAGTACGATGGCCAGGGGTTGAAGCGCCTCCCGCCCGCCGATCTCTGGCGCCCGCCCCTCGGCAATGGCGTCGGCAAAGTCCTCCAGTTCCGCGGTCAGATGATCAATGGGCGGATAGTCCACAGACACCCGCTCGAGCTCGCCGGTCTTCTGCACCCGCAACCCGTCCGTATTCAACTCAAAGAAAGCGTTGCCCTTGGTGCCATGCGTAACCAGATCAAACCGCAAAGGCGAACAATAGTTGGAGCCGACAAAACCAATAGCGCCGGACTCGAACCGCAGTAAAACGGCGGTCACATCCTCAATCTCGGGTTCGGTCTCAAGCCGGTTGAAATAAGCGGAGACCTCGCTGACCGGCCCCATGAGATAGAGCATGTTGTCGATCTGATGAATGCCCAGCTGCATCAAACAGCCGCCTGGAATTTCCGCCGGATTGGTGCGCCACACGCCGGGTTTCATTTTCAGTCCGTTGTCGTTGCCGAAAAAGGCCTCAGCCATGCTGACCCGTCCCAGCTCGCCCGTGTCGATCAAGTGGCGCATGTGCCGAAGCGCGCCGTTGCGCCGATAACAATGCCCCACCGCCAAGGTGACACCCGCCGCGTCGCAGACCTCAATCATGGCGCGCCCGTCTTCCAGCGTGTTGGAGATGGGTTTTTCCACGAACACATGCTTGCCCGCTTCCGCCGCCCGCTCCGTGCCTTCCCGGTGGGCTGAGTTCGGTGTGGTCAGGATCACCGCGTCCACATCATCCCTGGCCAGCAAGGCCTCATAGCTTTCCACCGCGTCGCAGCCGAACTTCTCGGAAAACTCGGCGCACTTTTTAGGGCTCCGCGTATAGCCCGCGCGCAAATCAAGCTTGTCGCTGGCCTGCATGGTCTCGGCCAGAACGTTTGACCACCAGCCGATGCCTACAATACCGACGCGAAGAAGTATCATGGTCTGCTCCCTAAATCTTATCTTCCCATTCCGCCAGGAACGGTTCCACCAGCGCGTTCCATTCGTCGGAATGGCGTCGGAAGGAATAGTGCCCGCCCTCCTCCACGAGGATCAGTTTGGAGCCTTCGATGGCAGCGTGTAGATCTTCGGAGAAATAATAAGGCACCGTCGCATCATCCCGCGTCCCAATGATCAAGGACGGATTTTTAATCTTGGTGAGCTCATCCAGCCGGTCATGGCTCATGGTCATGTCGAGACGCGCCGCCAGAATTTCCGGCTTAGCAATGGTATCCAGGGACCGTTTCTCCACTTCCATCACGCGATCCAGATTATAGCGAAACTGGTTGGCCCCATTGGTGAACAGCGAGCTGATCTTCACATAGGCTTCCTGTCCTTCGGCCAGCGCGATCTGCTTGCGCGCCGTCTGCACCCGCATTATGTATTCATCTGCCTTGGTCCAGGTGTTGGAGAAAATGCAGCAGCGCAACCGGTCCGGATGATCGATGGCTAGATTCTGCAGGATGGCCCCGCCGGTCGACGTGCCGGCCACATGCGCCTTTTCGATCCCCAACGTGTCCATCAGGGCGATCACATCCTCGGCGATGTGCTTAGTGGAATATTCGCTTAGGGGTGGCCGGTCGCTTTCTCCGGCGCCCCGGTGATCCAGGGAAATACAGCGATAGCTCTTGGAAAACTCGGCGATCTGATAGCCCCAGGCAGTCAGCAGCCCGACGAGGCCGGGGATGAAGATAAACGGCGGGCCATCTCCCTTCTCTTCCACGTTAAGGGTGATCCGTCCGACATCGATTCTCGCCATGATTTCCCCAATATTCTGCTCCGTTTGGTCGAGACCGCACTCTAGGCAACCCCGGCCAATGGGACAAACGGATTTCCCGCAGCATACCCTCGGATGTGCGTTGACACTCCCGGTTTTGAACAGCACTTTAGGCAAAATTCGAGGAGAGCAAGGTGGATTTCAGTTTTACGGAAGAGCAGGAAGTTTTGCGCGGCCAAGTCCGCAAACTGGTGCAAGATGTATGCCCGCCGGAGTATGTGGAGGAATGTGATTCCACTCCGCGTCCGCCGGTGGAAGCTTACAAGGCTATGGCGGAACAAGGATGGCTCAGCGTCCTGCTGCCGGAAGAACATGGCGGCGTCGGCGGCTCGCCGACGGACGTGGCCATCGTCCTGGAAGAAGTTGGCCGGCAGTATGAAGAACTGGCCATGTGGATGTTCCGCTCCAGCGTTTGGGGCGGCTATGCGGTCGCCACCCACGGGACGGATGAGATGAAGGCGGAGGTTCTGCCCCGGGTCGCTAGTGGCGATATCAGCATCTGCTTTGGCCTCACCGAACCAGACTCTGGCTCAGACGCGGCGGCGCTCAAAACTTTTGCCAAGCCGGACGGCGACGACTACATCATCAACGGCCAGAAGGTCTTCACCTCCGGCATGGACATCAGCGACTATTGTCTGCTGGTCACCCGCACAAGCCGCGGCGAGAAGCAGCAGGAAGGCATCACCCTGTTCCTGGTCGATACCAAATTGCCGGGCATCGACATCAAGAAAATCGACACGCTCGGCCATCGGGGCATCGGCACCACCCAGGTGTTTTACGAAGATGTACGCGTCCCTAAGACGGCGATCATGGGCGAGCTTAATCAGGGCTGGCGCTGCGCCGATCAGTATCTATGGTACGAGCGCCTGTGTCTCTCGGCGGCGCGGTATGGCGCCGCATCGGCCGCATTCGAGTACGCGCTCAACTACGCCAAGGAGCGGGAACAATTCGGCCGGCCCATCGGCAAGTTCCAGGCAATCTCTCACAAGCTGGCAGATATGCGGGTGATGCTCGAAGTGTCGCACTTGCTGGTCTACCAATTCGCCTGGAAGATGGAACGGGGCGAGGCCAGCCGCCACGACGCGGCAATCATCAAGCTCTATTCCGGCGAAGCCTATAAGTCGATCTCCGATTTGGGCTTGCAGATCTTTGGCGGCTACGGCTTCTGCATGGAATATCCAATGCAGCGGTTCTTCCGAGACTCCCGCCTGGCCGTGATCGGCGGCGGCACGTCAGAAATTCAGCGCAACATCATCGCGAAAAGTCTTGGCCTCTGATCAAAAAATTCACCGGCCCCTAGATGGCGTGCGGGTGTTGGAGCTCGGTCAGATCATCGCCGGCACCTACGGCGGGCAACTTCTCTCCGATCTTGGCGCTGAAGTCATTAAGATCGAAGCTCCGGTCGGCGACCTGGGCCGGCTTCCGTCTGTCGCGCCCTATAAGCATCTGAGCGGTCTATTCCTCACCTATAACCGAAACAAGAAAAGCGTGGTGATCGATCTCAAGACGGACCAGGGCCGAGAGGTGTTCTACGATTTCGTCAAAACGGCCGACGTGGTGGTGGACAACTTCCGCCCCGGCGTGTTGGAAAAGCTGAAAGTTGACTATCCGACGCTGAAATCCATCAACCCGCGGATCATTCAGTGTTCGGTCACCGGCTTCGGCCTGGAAGGCGAGTATAAGGATCTGCCGGCCCTCGACATTATTATTCAGTCCATCAGCGGCATGCTGGCGGTCACCGGCGAGAAAGACGGCCCGCCGGCCCGCGTCGGCATTCCGATCTCTGACTTGGGGGGCGGCTTGTTCTCCAGCCAAGGGATCCTGGCTTCACTCTATGAGCGGGAACGCACCGGCACCGGCCGGCGGCTCGAGGTCTCCATGTTCGATGCCATGCTCAGCCTCTTGAGCTATATGGGCACCCTCTGGCTGACCAATGGCGAACTGCCGGAGCCCATGGGTACGTCTCATGAGTATACGGTGCCCTGGCAGGCCTTCGAGACGAGAGAGGGCTATCTGGTGGTGGCCACCCGCCAGGACAAATTCTGGCAGATGTTCTGTGAAGCCGTTGAACGGCCCGATCTGGGCGCGGACGAGCGCTTCAGCACCAATGACAGCCGGGTCGTGCACCGCGACGTCCTGGTCCCCATTCTGGAAGAACACTTGCGCACCCGCACCGCCCAGGAGTGGCTAAAGGTCATGCGGGAATTTGGTGTACCGGCAGCACCCGTGAACAATCTGGACGGGGTCTTCGCCGAACCGCCGGTGGCGGAGCGGGAGATGATCGTCGAATACGATCACCCCGAAGTGGGTAAGGTCCGCATGCCGGGCAACCCGATGAAGATGGAGGGTGTAACAGAAACCTTGTCGGAGCCCGCGCCCATGCTGGGCCAGCACACGGATGAGCTTTTGGAAGAATTGTTGAACAAAACGCCGGACGAGATCGCTGCCTTACGGGATGCCGGCGCGGTTAAATAAGGGATAGATTATGGTTGGATTGTATTGGGAAGAATGGGAAATCGATCAGGAATTCGAATCACCGGCGCGAACCGTGACCGAAGCCGATGTGGTTCACTTCGCCGGTATTTCCGGCGACTATAATCCCCTCCACGTGAACGAGGAATTCTGCAAGGAGACCATCTTCGGCACGCGCATCGCGCACGGGCCACTGATCTATTCCATCGCTGCCGGGTTGCTTTTCCAGCTTCATCTCTACGACGACACGCTGATCGCGTTTCTGGGCTTCGACAGTCTGAAGTTCACCAAGCCGGTGAAGATCGGCGACACCATCCACGCCCGAATCAAGGTGACCGAAAAGCGGGAGACCTCGAAGCCGGACCGGGGCGTCATGAAACGGACCCTGGAAGTCGTCAACCATCACGGCGAGGTCGTACAGGAAGGCGTGCAGGCGTTTCTGTTGAAACGTAAACCGGCGTAGGGAGACGGACCATGAGCTATCCCCTGATCACGCTTTACACGCCGGGCACCCGTCCTGAGCTGGCTCAGAAGGCTGAAAAGTACGACATCGATTCCATCATCATTGATCTCGAAGACACCGTACCGCCGGATATGAAGGCGGAGACACGGGGCATCATCGCCGAGTTGATCCCGACCCTACCCAATAAGCCCCTGGTCCGAGTGAACAATGACCCGGACTTGCTGGAGGACGATCTTCGCGCAGTGATCACGCCAAACACGCTGGGCATCCTGTTCCCCAAGGCGGAAACGGTGGAGGACCTGAAAAGCGTCGACAAAGTCATGGAAGAAGCTGAAGCCGCCACCGGACTTGAGACCGGCTCGGTGCGGCTGTTGTTACAGATTGAATCCGCGCTCGGTGTGCTCAGATGCTTTGATCTCTGCATGGCGGCAGACCGGATCGACAGCGTCTCCTTCGGCAGCGCCGAGGATGGGGATCTGCAGCGGGATTTGGGCTGCGAGTTTTCTCTCGAAGGCACTGAGCTGATGTATGCGCGATCAAAGGTTTTGCTGGAAGCGCGTGCCGCGAAAATGCCCTACGTCCTGGACGGCGCCTTCAGCGATGTGAGCAATGTGGAGGCCTTCCGCACCGACAGTATCCTCTCCCGCCGGCTGGGCTATGACGGACGCACCTGTGTGCATCCGGCGCAGGTTGATGCGGCGCGGGAGATTTACTCTCTGTCGGAAGAACAGACCGCCTATTACCGGAAAGTGGTCGAGGAATTCGAAGCCGCGCTGAAGGCCGGCGCGGCCTCCATCAAGGTCGACGGCAAGATGGTGGACAATGCCATGTATGTGCAGGCAAAGTCCGTCCTGGACCGGTTCGGCGGTTAGGGAGAAATCTCCAGCCGCTTGTCGTGGCCGTCCGGCAGGCCCTTTTCCAGAACGTCTGAAATCCAATCGGCAATCCCCGGATAAATGTCTCCGGCCACTTCGCCCATGGGATGGAAGACATCCTGGTACATCCAGAGCTCTCTCGGACAGTTCAGCCGATCAAGCCAGGCATGGACGTCTTCCGGCGGCGTCAATTCGTCCATTTCACCCGCGACCAGGAGGTACGGACATTCCAATTTTTCCCCGGATGCAAAAAAGTTTGCATCCATTTCATCGGCATACTTATCGAACGTATCCTCGTCGTAGATATTCGTCATATACATGTAGATGCGTTTGAAGTTGGGCTGGGCCTGATTAAAGATGACATCGGTCGGCCCCACATTGGCCATCTGCCCCACGGCGGCCTTTACCCGGGGGTCTGCCGCAGCGATCTCCACACTATAGCGGCTGCCCATGGAGGTGCCGAAGACGGCAATTTTATCCGCATCGACGTCGTCTCTCTCCACCAGCATGTCGAGAACGGCCGACCCCGCGCGGGCATAATTGCCGACAACCTGCCACACCTGATTGATGTTGCACTCCCCTTGCCCCGGTCCGTCCATGACGCAGATATTCATGCCCCGGCGGGTAAACTCGTTGTTATACGGATTTGGGAAATCCTCTTTGATCGCGTCCATGCCCGGCTGATACAGGACCGTCGGTTTGGGCCCATCGCCCGGCGCTTTATGAAACAGGCAATAGATATTTTTACCGTCTTCAAAAGGCACAACGTGGCGGCTCACTTCTCCGTCCAGCAACTCGATCAGCCGGTCATAATTCTCGACCACACTGGCATGATAGGACATCTTCTTGGCGTTGCCGTCCACGGGTATGAGGTGCTGAGCGCGGCCGTAATAGATAGCGGCCCGGTGAAAATGCTGTGCGGCGGTGACACGGTGCCCGGCCGCCAGGGCTTCTTCGGCCATTTCCTCCTGCCGGGCGGCGCCCGCCGCCCAAGCTCGCGGAAAGGCGCGCCGGCCGGTGACGTTGCGGAAAATCCGCTCCATATCACCGAATTTGAATCCCCGCTCCAACCGGATACCCATAATACCCGGATGCAGGATGTCCTCGTTGTCTGTTAGCTGGATGAAATTATCAAAAATCCAGTTTTGACTCGCACGCGGTGCTTGCCGTCGCATCGTCCCCTCCCTGCGTTGGTTGTTTTACGCCGTCGCTTCGTCCTTGCCGCTCATCTGATAGATCAGCGTCGCCCCCATCACGATCGCACCCACAATGTAAGTGTAGTAGTGAAGGTTAGCTTCGGTGCCGACGACCCAGGCGATGAACTCGCCGGTGGGCATCAACAGACACAGCGCACAGAACAGCCAGATAAACCGCTCATACGGCACATGCCGGCCGATGCCCCAACCGTCAAGGAATTTCGCCCAGCAGAACACACCGGCCGAAATGGCGATCACCGAAATAACGATGTCGAAGATCGGGCCTTCCAGCAATAGCGGCGTATAAACGAACAGGAACGGCGTGATCAGGATCATCGAGGCCTGTTTGAGCGCCTGGTTACCTGTTTTTACCGGATCGGACTGCGCGATGGAACTCGCCGCATAAGCCGCCAGGGCCACCGGCGGGGTCACCGCGCTGACCACGGCCACCCAGTAGCTGATCATGTGGGCGGCGATCGGCGGTACACCCAGTTCAGACAGCGCGCCGACCGCGAAGATCGCCAAAATCACATAGCTGGCGACGATAGGCAGGCCCATACCGACGATGTAACCGGCGACGATTACCCAGAATATGGTCAACGGCAGCAGCCCAAAACTGGCGTCCACCAACAATTGAGACACCCGGCCCGGGAGATCGGACTGGGTCGCGGCGGAGAGCAGAATACCCAGCACGCCGGCGATGCAACTAACCACCAGCGTGTTTCGCGCGCCCGCTTCGAGAGAGACCCAGATCGTGCGGACCAGCTCCTTGAACACGTCGCCCAAGGATTTGATCTCCAAACCGGCATCATCATAACCGACGCCGGCGTTGGCGACTTCGCGGATTGCATGTTCGGGAGCATCGCTCCGGCCGAGATAGGCAATCTCGCCCACTTTCAGGACGATGAAGGTGAACAACACCCAATAGCCAGCGTCGCCGATGCCGATTCCCACATCAGCGTAGACGAACCACATAAAGGGCGCACCGATTTTCTCACCGAAGATATAAACGAACGCTCCAACCAGAACACTAATCGTCAAATAAGATTTCCATGAGGTGCGCGACACACGTGTGGGGATCACGACCAACAAATCAGTCAGCTTCAGCATGATGATCAGAATGATGGTCTTGGCCGCCGCTAGGAACGCGGAGTCGCCGATTACCAGAAAGAAGATCATCGCCGGAATCGGCAGCAACAGGTGCAGCCGAGGCACAATACCGTCCCACGACGGCAGTTCAGAGGCCGGCACCCCATGCAGCTTGTCTCGCCGGGCCCGGAAATACACGATCAGGCCTACCGACAGGTAATAAAGAAGCGCCGGAATGGCAGCGATCTTGACGATATCGAAGTAGCTGGTTTCAGTTAGTTCCGCTAGCAGGAACGCGCCGGCGCCCATGATCGGCGGCATATAGGCGCCGCCGGTCGACGCCGCAGCTTCAACGCCGCCTGCGAACTCGGGCCGGTAGCCGACTCGCTTCATCAGCGGAATGGTAAACGTGCCCGTGGTCATAACGTTGGCGACGCCGCTACCGGAGATCATCCCGAAGAAGCCGCTGGAGATCACCGCTGCTAGACCGGGGCCGCCAGTCTTTTGGCCGGTCAGCCGGTAGGTCGTGTTGATGATCAGCGCACCCAAACCGGTTTTTTCCAGGAAGGCGCCCAGGATCACGAAGATCACGATGAAGGTTGCGAACACTTCGACGATCAGGCCCAGCATGCCCTCGGTGGACAGCATGAGGAATTCCAGCACCCGTGCGGTGCGGTTGCCCGGGTGCTCCAGAATGCCCGGCAGATTCTGGGCGATCGGTTCAAACGAATAGATAAAGAACAGGAAGCCCAGCAGCGGGATCAGCGGTCCGACGATACGCCGGGCGATCTCGAAGCTCACGGCCGCCATCATGGTGCCGAAAATTACCAGCTCGGCCGGCACCCGGCCGCCCATGTTGGTCTGCAGTTCGACCAGGTTGATGCCCCACCAAGTGACCGACGCTATGGCCGCCGACAGATAGAGGACGTCCGAAATGACCAGTCCGTCGCCCCGGCTACCGCGCCGGGCCTCGAAATAATAGAGGGCCGCACCGACAACGCCGCCGGCGATACCTATGGTCCAAATGGTGTCGGTGATGTAGCGCCGCCAGAAATATTCCTGGCCACTCGCGGCCCAATGGATCAAGACCGCAATGGAGCCGACCAGCATGACCATGGAGATTAGGGAGAAAAACTCATCCAGCCAGACAAACCCTTCCTTTAGGGATTTCTGCCGGCTTTTGAAGAGCAGGAGCGACATGACGCTCACGCCCATGAAGAACGTGCCCTTGAAAATCTCGGAAACGGGTGGGCCGAAAACGGCGATATGAAGGAAGAAATACGAATAAGCCACCGCCACCACGGAAAATAATATTTTCGCAAGGCCTGAAAGCTGTCTGGGTTGCGTCATCTCCTCACTAATGAGGCCGATTTTCATCAAGACGCCGACGGTTCCGGTAGCCATGGCAGTGTCCCCGTTTACTATATGAGCAAAATAATTGTTGGATTTTGTCAGCGAGAGAGCGCGAGGAGATTAACTCTCCCCGCGTTCAAACCAATTCTCGTGCTAGGCATTCAGAAGAATGCCGGGTCGGTTAGTACCCTTGAACTAGACTAGCCGGCATTTTGTAGCCGCGGCCCGACCAGTACTTGGCCGCTGCCGGGTGAATCGGAATCTTCACCGTCGTCAGGTTGGAGAAGTCGCCGTTCAGCGTCTTCCAATAACCTGCCGTGGCAGATAGTTTCTTCAGATTTTCCGGCTTGGCGGCAACCGACAGCATAGCTTCGATCGCAGCAGCGGAAACTGATTTGTGAGCCAGCCAGTACACGTCATAACCGATGGACTTGGCCGGTTCGGTCATGCCGCGCACGTCCTTCTGCACCGGAATGGTCAGCGGAGAATAGAACGGGTTGGCTTTGACGATGGCTGCTTGTTCGGCATCGGTCAGGCTGACGTAGCGCACCGGCTTGGTGATCGACAGCTGAGTCACGGCCGGGATCAGGAACGGCGCGCCGGCGGAGCAATACACGTCGATCTGACGGTCGCCCAAGGCGCGTCCGGAGGCCGCGAAGCCAAGGTTACGGGCATCAATCTTGTCGAGGAGCCCAACGCCCTTGAAGATATTGACGCAGTTCACGTTGGAACCGGAACCCTTGTTCAGCAGGTTAACAACCTTACCCTTCATGTCGGAGAAGGTTTTGATCGGGCTGTCAGCCAACACGACGATGAGCTGAGCCTGCTTACGCACGTTACCGATGATCCGGAAATCCTTGCTGGCGCCATCGCGCTTGAACAGACCAATGCCGTTCCAGGACTGATAGGCCTGGCCGACGTGGCCCCAAGCGGTGTGGAAATCGCCGAGTGAAACGCGGCGCACGTTATCCACTGAACCGTTGGACGGGGAATAGTTGAACTTGAATTTGCCGCTAAGTTCGCTGTTGAGTAATTGCGCACCAGCACTAACGGCAGGGTGCCAGCCGCCGCCAGCGGGGCCGCCACCAATTTTGTAAGATTCCATCGCCTGAGCAGACGTGGCCACAGCCAACGCAGCACTGGCAACCATCAAACCTTTGAAGATTTTCATAGATACCTCCCGGGGTTACAAAGTTATACAATTTTCCTTTCGGAAAATTATCGGTATTATTATTGGGAATCTTGGGAAAGAGCAACTAAATATCTTGTGAGTTATGACGTAAAGTATACCGGAAAATTGGGGAAATGACCGAAATTATCAGAGACGAGATCACCACGGCGGACGCCTGGATGGGCGCGGAAATCCAGCATCAGATGGACTGGACCTGGCATCTGACCGGCGGGGAGATCGAGGAAATCGACGCGGCGCTGCACACCGCCAAGGCCGCCGGCGCGGAGATTCCCTTCTCCAAGGACTTGTTTCCTCTACCCACAGTGCAGAAGCGGCTGGAGAAGGTCGTCCGAGAGGTTTCTGACGGCCGGGGTTGCGTGATGGTGCGCGGCCTGTCCCGCGATCATTTTACCGATGAAGATTGCGCGCTTATCTATTGGGGCATCGGCGTTCACCTCGGCACGCCCGTTTCCCAAAACAAACGCGGCCACTTGCTGGGCCATGTCACCGACGAGGGCAAGGATCTGAGCGACCCGGACGCCCGTGCCTATCAGACCCGAAATAAGCTGGACTTCCACTGTGACCAGTTACCGGTGGATATCCTTGGCCTGATGTGTCTGCGCGGGGCCAAGATCGGTGGGGCCAGCTATCTGGTCAGCGCCCCCATGGTGCACAATGTTTTCCTCCGGGAACGACCCGACCTTTTGGAGTATCTCTATCAACCCCTGCACATTGATTGGCGGGGCGACCAGCCGCCGGGCGAACAGCCCTGGTACGACGTGCCCATGTTCTCGGCCAAGGACGGCCGTATCTCGGCGCGGGTCACCAGCCGGGCGTTTATCGAGTCCGTGGTCCGCTACGGCGACGAGCTGACGATCAGCGAGAAACAACGCGAAGCCGTGGACGTAGTGCAAGATATCGCCAACCGGCCGGAGCTCCGGCTCTCCATGGAGTTTCAGGAAGGCGACTTCCAGTTCATCAGCAATCACTCCATCATGCACGCCCGCGAAGCCTATGAGGACTATGACGACCCGGCTTTGAAACGGCATCTTTTGCGCATGTGGATCGGCCTGCCGGACGAGCTGCGCCGCCCTCTCTCACCGCTGCTGGATCATCGCTATGATTATGTAAAGATCGGCGGCATCCCCAAACACGCAAACGCCTGAGGCTCCCATGTTCAAAATACAAAAGATCGATTCCTATGCTGTCAGTATGCCGCTGAAGTCACCGATCAAGATGGCGGGTATCGTTGTAGAGACGGCAGATAATCTGCTGGTACGCGCAACGGACAGCGATGGCAATGTCGGCTGGGGCGAGGCATCGTCCGCACCCACAATGACCGGTGAAACCCCGGAAAGCATGTTGGCCGCAGCGCACTTTATCGCCCCCCGGATAGAAGGGCTGGAAATCGAAGCCTTGTCCCATATTCACCATCAGGTGGATGCGCCCATGTATGGAAATCACGGGGCCAAAGCGGCGATCGAAATCGCCCTGCTGGACATCGCTGGCAAGCGGTCAGGTAAGCCGATCTATGAATTACTGGGCGGCGCTCAGCGTGACGAGGCAAGAATATTGGCCATGATCGCCGGCGGTGACTTGGAGACCGAGAAAGCCAACGCTCGGAAACTGGCTGATGCCGGCTTTGACGCGTTCAAGGTGAAGATCGGCATTCTGGGTGCTGATCTGGACCTAGAAAGATCGGCGGCGACAAGAGCTGTTCTTGGTGAAGACGTGCAGATATCCGCCGACGCCAATCAGGGCTATACCCGCGATGACGCTCTGGATTTTGCCAGAGGCGCTCGGCAGGCGGGGTTAAACTTTATGGAACAGTTGCTGCCGGGTTCGGATATCGAGGGGATGGCTGCCTGTGCCGAGGAAACCGACGTGCCGCTCGGCGCTGACGAGGGCATTCACAGCCTGAACGATCTGCGCGCCCACAAAGATGCGGGCGCCGCCAAAGGCGCAAGTCTGAAAGCCATTAAACTGGGCGGGCTGTTCCCGGTGATAGAGGCGGCCAACTGGATGAACGGCAATGGGATGCATATCAATCTGGCCGGAAAGGTCGCCGAATCGACCATCGCCAGCGCCGCCGTCGCGCATGTTGCTTTGGCTTTGCCGCAGCTGGACTGGGATACGTCTATTACCAATCAGTATCTGGCGGAAGACCTGGCCGATGATTCCTTGAAGATCGAAGACGGTGTGGTTCGTCTGGATGATCGGCCCGGACTGGGATGGGAGCCGTCCGAAGAACGGCTCCAGCGATTCCAAATCCTGCAGTAGATCTTAGTCTATTTTGAACAGCCGCTTGGCGGTGCCGCTGAGGATGCTCTCGATATCCTCGTCGCTGAGACCTTCCGCGCTCAACAAATGCGCCACCGGATTGCGGTTGGTCATGCCGAAGTCATGGTCCGTGCCGAGCATCAACTGTGACACGCCGACTTCCGTGATCAGATGCTCCAGGTTCTCCGTGCCGTAGACCAGCGTGTCGAAATAGAGCTGGCGGATATATTCGCTGGGCTTCTTTTTCTCGAGCCCCCGGCCGCCCCGGTCCGCGCTATTATGGCCATGATCAAACCGGCCGATATAAGACGGCAGGAACCCACCGCCGTGGGCCGCGGCGATCTTGAGACCCGGGAACCGGTCCAACGTGCCTTCATAAATTAAGTGCGCCAACGCCGTCGCCGTTTCCAACGGATTGCCTATCATATTGGTCAGGAAGCCTCTGCCGTGTAGGCGCGGCTGCAACTCAGGCTCGATCCGGGGATGGATAAACACCACCACGTCCAGCTCTTCCGCCTTTTGCCAAAACGGATGGAACTTGGTGTTGGACAGCTCCTCACCCAGGATACTGCCCATGATCATGCAGCCCCGGTGGCCAAGCTCCTTCACCGAATGCTCCAACTGCTTGGCTGCCAAATACGGATGCTGCAGAGACACCACGCCTATAGGAACAAACTTGTCCGGGTGGGTGGCGCAGACCTCGCTCAACAGTTCGTTCTGCTTGATCGCGATTTCCTCCGCCAGTTCATATTCAGCCCAGGGGAAATGATTCTCGGTGGCGATGCTCAAAACTTCGATGTCCGTCCCCATGGCGTCCATCTGCTGCAGCCGGACATCGATGTTCTCGACTTTCTTGAGCTGACCTTCGTAAGGGTTCTGACCGCCCAGCTCCTCCCGGCCCTCAACCATGGGCCAAATCTGGGAGAACTGGCAGTGGGCATGCATGTCGATCACCAGAGAACGTTTGCCGTTGATCGAGATCGGCCGGGGCGTCTGCGGTTCAATTGTAGACGGGTTCCGGTCAAAGGCCGGCTTTTCAGGATGATAGTGAAGTTGGCAGCCGACGAATTCCACACCGGTCGAGTCTTCATCAGACATTGAGTTCCCCTGGGTTACGCACATTGAGATTTGCCCAACTGTACTGAATTGGGTTTGCCCGGAAAAGACCGAGGGGATAAATAGGCAGACAAGAAAACAGGGAAGAGAATTAGGTGCCTGACGGAGCTTCAGGAGGACGGCAATCGGTCGGCGTCGATATCGGCGGCACGTTCACCGATCTTGTCGCCATCCGGGACGGCGGGATCGTTGTCAGCAAATCCTCCACCATCGTGGACGACCCGACCACCGGATGACGCCGACTGTGTGGAGATCGCCGGCATTTCCACTGCCGAGACTAACGAGTTCCTTCACTAAAGACCCTACCTTCACAGAAAAGGCCGGCTCGTTCCCGGCCGGCCCTCTTCTAACTTTTGTCACTCGATGATCAGACTACATGACCATCTTCGTGGCTTTGTCGTTTGCCTTCATGGCGTCATCGGTCCACAGGCCCTGGGCCTTGTAGAACTCAACAGCGGCCGGGTGATACGGCACCATCGGGAACAGAGTCACCGCGGCCTTCTTTTGGAAGCCTTGGAAAACCGGGCTGGATTTGGTGAAGGCGTCGGTGCCTTTCCACAGCGCCTCGGTGATCTTCTTGGCCGTGGCGTTATCCATATCCTTACTAGCCTGTAGATAGGTGTCATAGGTGATCAGGTTGGTCGGACCCATGATCCCCAACGGCGGGATCGGCTTCGGGAAGTGGGCCAACTGCAGACCCGGGAACATCATTTCCCGCATCTTGGCCAGCTTGGCCGGAGAATTGTCGAAGCTCAGGAACCGGACCTTATTCTTGGCATGAATTTCCCGAATGATCGGCATGCCGACCGCGCCCCAGCTTGAATCCACCCGGCCCGCGCCGAAGGTCTTGATGCCGTCCACCACGCCGGTGACCGGAACTTTAACCACGTCGTCCCAAGTGATTCCGCCATTATCGAGGCCCGTCGCAATGGAGTGCGGCAGGGTCGAGTGGCCGCCGAAATCGGAGGTCAGCTTTTTACCCTTGAGATCGCCGACCTGCTTGATCGGAGAGTCGTTGCGCACGATAAGGCCCAGACGCAGCACGTTCGGCCCGGCGCGAAGGATGCGGTAGTTGGTGCGCTTTTTCTTGGCCTTGTTGCCGCCGGTGACTTCCAGATAAATGGAGCTGGCGGTGATAACCGCAAGTTTGATTTCACCATTGTTGTGCGCGTCGAGATAGGCGTCAGGGCCGGCAAACGGCCGCACCACAAAGCGCATGTCGGAATTGTCGGTCAGGGTCTTGGCCATGGCGGTGCCGACCCGGTTCATCAGGCTGCCCTGACGGTCGGTCGCGATCACCATGGTTTGCGCCTGCGCCACGCCCGCCGCAAAGGTCATCAAACCGGCGCTAATCGCCAGTGCAGTAAATTTCTTGGATACGTACATAAATTACCTCCCAAAGGTTGAATACCGTACATACGGCTTGGTGCGAATTGGTGGCGTATTATCAGCCACACTTATAATCATATCAATAGAACAAATAAGGCGGATAGATGATCTCGTCCTACCCCGCTTCGCCCGCCGGCTGGGACCGCGCCTTCAACTGCATGACTGCAAGACCGGCGGTGATAATCGCCGCGCCGCCAATCATCGGCCAGGAGAGACCCATCCCCAAAGGAATAACCATGATAATGATGCCGCAAAGCCCGATCAAAACCTGTTCCACCATCGACATGCTCCTGAACATGTAGCCGGCCATCCCGACCGCCAATAACGCCACGCCGATAGAGGTCTTGATCGTGGCGATAGCGATATCCCCGGCGGACCCCTCAAAGATCAGGCCCGGCTGGAACACAAACACGAACGGCACCACATAGGCCGCGATCCCCATGCGCACCCCAGCTAGGCCGGTCTTCCAGAAATCCGTATTGGCGACGGCACAGGCTGCAAATGTGGCAATACAGATGGGCGGCGTGATCATCGACAACATGCCGAAGTAGAAGATGAACAGGTGCGCCGCCATTTTCGGAATCCCTGCCTGCTCCAGCGCCGGCGCTATCAACAGGGCAAGCATGAGATAAATCACGCCCGAGGGCATCCCCATACCGAGGACAATGCAAACAATAGCCGTCATAAGTAGCAGACTCAGAGCACTGTCGCCCGCCATTTCGGTCAGCAGCAGAGAGAAGTTGAAGCCCAACGTGGAGATTTGTATGGAGCCGATGATCATACCAGCCAGTGCGGTAATGATCACCAGCTCCAGCACGGTCTGCCCTGTTTCCCGCACCGCCAGCCACAATTTGTTCACCGAAGGCCGGGTCGCCGGGTTGAAAAAGGCGACCGCGACGGTCACACCGACCGCCAGCATGGCCGACTCGCCGGGCTCCCACGCCTCTACCAAAAGGGTCCAGATCAACAGGAAAATCGGGATGATGAAGATCCAGCCCCGGGCAAGGATATTACCCACCGAGGGCGCGTCGGTCGTGTCCACGGGTTTAAGATTTCGCTTCGCCGCTTCCAGGTCCACCTGCATGAACAACGCCAGATAGTACATCAGCGCCGGCAACGCGGCAGCGATGATAACCTCGCCGTAGGTTACCCCCATCACATCGACCATCAGGAACGCGACGATGCCCATGACCGGCGGCATGATCTGACCGCCCGTGGACGCCACGGCCTCAATGGCGGCAGCTACATGGCCGCGATAGCCGGACTTCCGCATCATCGGGATGGTAATCGGCCCGTCCATAACCACGTTAGAGACCGCACTGCCGGAAATGGTGCCGAACAGGCTGGACGCCACCACGGCGACCTTGGCCGGCCCGCCCCGGTACTTACCCATGGTGGTCAGCGCGAAGTCGTTCAGGAACTTGTCGCCATTGGCCGCGAACAACACCCGGCCAAACAAGATGAACGCGACGATGATGCCGGTTGTCACGTCCAAGGGCGTGCCCAACAACGCGTTATTGTCGAGATAGAGATACGTGGCGATCCGGTTCAACGGCGTGCTCGGCACATTCAACAAGCCCGGCGCAAGATGAGACAAGGCGGAGTAGCCAACAAACACTGCCCCCATGATCACCAGCGCCCAGCCTGTCGCCCGGCGGGTAGCCTCGAACACCAGGATCACCGCGGCATACCCGAGGACGATGCGTTCCGGACGCAACTCCCCGATGGTCTCGACGATATCGCGGTAGGTGGCGACCACGAACAGGCCGCAGATCAAGCAGCCGAGCGCAAACAGCCAGTCGTACCAGGGCACCTCGTTGCTGGGGTTTTCCCGGTCCGACTTCAACCCGATGAAGATCGCCGCCATGGCGAGGGCGAAGATCAGCGCCAGGAACTGTTCCTTGAAAACGGCGAAGCCGATAATGTGATGCAAGTTAATAGACCAGCCGGCACAGAGGATAGTAATCGCCGCCACCAGAAAGTTCTGGATATAGAGCGGGCCGCCGCTGAGCTGCCGCCACTTGCGGGTGCCCATCAGATCTTCGACCTGCTCTAGGTTTTCTGCGGCCGCAGCCGAATTTTCAGTACTCATGCGCCTACCTGTGAGAATCGCCGCCTTTTTGAACTGGCTCAAAATTGGTGAGGTCAGCCTAGTATGAATCTCAATTCGAGAAAAGCGTGTCCTAATAGGGGAATGTCGAAATACTTGGAAAGCGCTCGGGAACACAATAAGCTCTCGGGAGATTAATAATCTCATCGACGGGGGCGGCAAATGGATCAAACGACACCCAAATCGGACGTGCGCAAGAAACCCTTGCTTGATCTGGATTTTCTCTCCCATGGCACGGTGGAATGCTATGACCTGGACGCCACTCGGCGCTTCTATGAAGAGGTTTTGGGCATGGAGGTGGTGCAGACCAGCGCCCGTTCCATCATGATCCGGCTCAACAGCACGACAACCATCGCCGCCGTCGCCAGCAAAGGCGGCACCAGCGCAGGGCTCTACAATCATTTCGGCTTCGACGTGGAGACCAAGGAACAGGTGGATGAGGCTTACCAGAAAGTCATGAAGGTCAAGGACGAGTACGGGATCAAAAAAATCACAAAGCCCGTCGGCCAGCACGGCACCTATTCCTTCTATATCGTCGATCTGGATGAGAATTGGTGGGAAATCCTGGAGAACCCCAAAGGCGGCTACACCTATGTCTTTGACGTAGATGAGAATGCCGTCGCCTGGCGGGATCAGGATCACGGCCAGGGTCGCCGCGAAAAGTGGGAAGAAAAGAAATCATGACCGGCACCGCAACCCTTTCCGCCGAGGTCAAACCTTTTGACAACGGCGCCGGCGCGGAGATCGCCGGGATTGATCTCTCCCAGCCCCTGCGGGAGGAGGATTTCATTGTCTGGCGGGATGCGTTCCTGCAATACGGCACCATCGTCTTTCACGGCCAGGACTTCACCCCGGCCGAACATGTGGCGGCCAGCGAATGGTTTGGCCCGCTCGAAGTGTTCCCCGACCCCAAGGATCAGGCCGTTGGTTTTGATACAATCCTGCGGGTCACCAATGTGGAGAAAGACACCGGCGGCATCAGGTCCTACGCCAATGACGTCGGCTTTAAGTCCTTTATCCTGGGCACCGGCGACTGGCATATCGACAGTTCCTACCGGGCCAATCCGGGCAAGGCGTCCCTGCTCTATGCCATCGAAATCCCGAGCGAAGGGGGCGACACCAAGTTCGCCAACACCCGCCTCGCATACGAAGCCATGCCGGAGAAGCGGAAAAAGGAACTGGTGGACGTTTATGTCTTTCACGACTTCAACGCGATTCGGCGCCGCAAGGGCCTGCCGCTTCGCCCGGCCCATGTGGCCAAAATCACCCCACCGGTGCGCCACAAGCTGGTGACGCCGTTGCCCGACGGCACTCATGTGTTGATGATCGGCAATCACGCCGAGGGCATCGAGGGCCTGCCCCACGACGAGAGCGAGGCGATGCTGGAAGAGCTTAAACAATGGTGCATCCAGCCGCAGTTCGTCTACCACCACAAATGGAAGGTGGGCGACATGGTAATGTGGGACAACAAGTCCATCATGCACCGTGCCATGCCCTATGACATGGAGAATGAGCGCCGGCTGCTGCATCGCACAACCATCGCCGGCGAGTCGACGGTGATCTAGCCGGACCTCAAGGACCCTCGCATGAGCACATCAGCCTCTTCCCCCAACGGCCTGCGTCTGGCCGCCGATATCGGCGGCACGTTTACCGATATCGCCGCCTTCGACGAAACAACCGGGCAGCTATATTGGGGCAAGGCGCTGTCCACACCAAGTGCGCTGGTTCAGGGCATCAGCAACGGGGTCGAGAAAACCGGCCTCGCCATGAAGGACGCGACGCTGTTTCTCCACGGCTCCACTATCGCCATCAACACGATCCTGGAACGCACCGGCGCGGAAACGGCGCTAGTGATCACCGAAGGCTTCCGGGATGTCTATGAAATCGGCCGGGTGAACAGGCCCGACGCCTATAACCTGTTTTTCAAGAAGCACGTGCCGCTGATCGACCGAGCTCACCGGTTCGAAGTGCCGGAACGCATGTACGCGGAAGGGGATATTCGCACGCCCCTGGACGAGGCGAAGATGACCGCCCTGGCAAAAAGTCTCAAAGGTTCGGAGAGCGTCGCGGTCTTGTTCCTGCACGCCTATGCCAATCCGGTGCATGAAATCCGGGCCAAGGAAATCCTGGAGCAAGAGTGCCCCGGCCTATTCGTCAGCGTCTCCCACGAACTGTCTCAGGAGTACCGGGAATATGAACGCTGCTCCACGGTCGCAGCCAATGCCTATATCGGGCCTAAGGTTCGGGACTATTTAGCCGGGATCGAAGACCATATCCGCGATGATGGGTTCGACGGGCCATTCCTGGTGGTGCAATCCACCGGCGGGCTATACGAAGCCGAGCAGGCCAAATCCGAATGCATCCGCATGCTGGAATCCGGCCCGGCCGCCGGTGTGATCGGCACCAAAGCCCTCTGCGAGATCATCGGGCTGGACGACGCCATTTCCTTCGACATGGGCGGCACCACCGCAAAGTCCGGCGTGATCTATAAGGGCGAAGTGCTGACCACCGGTAATACGCTGGTCGGCGGCTATGATCAGGGCCTGCCCATTCAAATCTCTATGATGGATATTTTCGAAGTCGGCACCGGCGGCGGCAGCCTCGCCTATCTGGACGAGGCGGGAGCGCTGCATGTGGGCCCGCAAAGCGCCGGTGCAGACCCCGGCCCTGCTTGCTACGGCCTGGGCGGCGACCGGCCCACGGTGACCGACGCCAATCTGGTGCTGGGCCGCTTGGACGGGGACAAGTTCCTGGGCGGCGAGATGACACTGGATAAAGCCGCCGCCGAGAAAGCCATCGAAACCCATATTGCCAAGCCGTTGAACCTGGACGTAACCAAGGCCGCCGACGGCATTCTGCGGATCGCCTCGACCGCCATGTCCTATGCGGTCAAAGGCGTGTCCACCGAGCGGGGCTTGGACGCCGCGGCCTTCGCCATGGTCGCCTATGGGGGCGCCGGGCCGCTGCACGCGACACAGGTCGCCCGCGAGATCGGCATGAAGCAGATCATCATCCCACTCTCACCGGGCAACTATTCCTCCTTCGGCATGCTGTTCTCCGATTTGCGCTACGACTATGTCCGCACCGCGCCCGGCCGCCTGACCGATATTGATTTCGACCAGGTCGAGACGCTCTATGCTGAGATGGCCGAACAGGGCCGGAACGCCATTGAGCGCACTTCTATCGCACCGGAGGATATTATCGTCAGCCGCGCCGCCGATATGCGCTATGTGGGCCAGGAACACCCGGTTGCCGTGCCTCTGCCCGCCTCCTTGTTCGAGGGCCCAGATAGAGAAGGCATGAAACAGGCGTTCGATGAAGTGCATAAAATCCGCTACGGCACCAATGCCCCGGCGGAACCTGCCGAGATCGTCAGTCTGCGGTGCTCGGTCACCGGGTTGATGCCCGTCCCGGAATTGGCCAGCCACGACATGGGCGACACCGAGCCGGCCCGGGACGCGGTCACCGGCACAAGGCCCGTGTTCTTCCACCGGGATCAGGGGTTCGTCGAGACCACGTGCTATGACCGGACGAAACTGACCACCGGCAATGTGATCACCGGCCCGGCGGTAATCGAGGAACACGCCTCGACCACATTGTTGCCGCCCGGCGACACGCTGGAGGTGGATGCCTATCTCAACCTGGTGATTAGCGTGGGAGGAGCGTGAGCATGGCGACCGATAAGACCTACCCCGCTACCGATCCGATCACCACGGAGATCGTGCGCAACGGCGTGCTGGCGGTGACCGAGGAAATGAAGACCAACCTCATGCGCACCGCCTACAACACGATTATCTATGAGGCGCTTGATTTCACCGTCGGTCTGTTCACGCCGGAAGGCGAGACCGTATCCATCGGCATCGGCCTGCCCATGTTCATCCGCGGCATGGCGGAAACGGTGAAGGCCAAGATTAACCATTTCGGCCGGGGTAATATCAAACCCGGCGATATCTATGTGACCAACGACGCCTATATCACCGGCAGCCATTTGAACCATGTGACCTTTACCCTGCCGATCTTTGACGAGGGCGAACTGGTCGGCTTTTCCTGCTGCATGGCCCACTGGGTGGATATCGGCGGCGTAATCGGTGGCATGACCATGGATATCTGGTCCGAAGGACTGCAACTGCCGATCCTCAAATATCAGAGCGAGGGCGTGGTCAACACGGACCTGGAAGAAATCATCAAGATAAACGTTCGTATCCCAGCCCGCGCCATGGGCGATCTGCGGGCCCAGATCACGGCGGTCAAAACCGGGGAACGACGGTTTCTGGAACTGGTCCGGCGCTACGGCAAGGACGCCGTCCATGACAGCATTGCTGCCATCATGGATCACGCCGAGGCGGCGACCCGCAAACGGACCCTCGCCATACCGGACGGGGTCTATGAGGCGGAGAGCTTCCTGGATGACGACGGCGTCGATGTTGGCAAGAAAATCCCCATCCGCATCAAGATCACCATCGAAGGCGACGAGGCGACCATTGATCTCTCGGATGTCTCTGAACAAGTGCGGGGCTTTTTCAATTCCGGCGTGACCACCGGCCATGCTTGCGCGCAAGTGGCGTTCAAATGCATCACCTCGCCCACCGACTATCCGATCAACGACGGCGCGTTCCGCAATCTCAAGACCATCGTCCCCATGGGCAAGGTGATCAGCGCTGTCCGGCCCGCGCCGATGCGCTGGTGGATGACTTTCCCAATGACGGTGATCGATACGGTATTCAAGGCGCTGGAGCCCTGCATCCCCGATCAGGTAATCGCCGGACACCACGCTGATCTGGTGGTTGTCATGTTCCACGGCATTGATCCACGCAGCCGGGAATTCTTCATCGGCAGCTTCGGCCCGCTGGGGGGCGGCTGGGGCGCCAAGATGACCGAGGACGGTATGAACGGCGTGGTCTGCATCAACGACGGTGACACCCATAACAGCCCCGTGGAACAGAGCGAGGTCAAATCCCCGGTCCTGGTGGAAAGCAACTCTCTGATCCAGGATTCGGGCGGCGCCGGACGCCACCGCGGCGGGCTTGGCATTGAACGGGTTACCCGCGTGCGTGGCAATGTGAACCTCAATACGCAGATCGAGCGGATGAACTGCCGGCCCTGGGGCCTGGACGGTGGATTGGAGGCGACGGGCAACGAAGTGGCTTTGGAATTAGAAGGCGAGTGGAAGGAAGACTTCCCCAACGCCAAAGTGCTGACCGCCAGCCTCAAGGACGGGGAAGCCTTTCGGTTGCGCTCCGGCGGCGGCGGCGGATTCGGCGACCCGCTGGACCGACCGGCGGAAATCGTCGCCGAGGATGTGCGGCAAGGTTATGTCTCACTGAAGGCGGCCAACGATCTCTACGGCATAATCCTTGATCCGGAGACGCTCGCCGTGGACGAGGTCGCCACCGGCAAACGCCGAGCCAAACTTCGCGGCTAACTCAGTCTTTCAGCTTGATATTCAGAGACGTGGCGCTGCCCCCGCAGCAGGGGCAGCTCATGTTGGTCATGATTTTCTGACGCTCTTCATCGGAGATGTCTTCTTCGGCCAGCATGTCTTGCACCTGGCGGACAAAATTATCGTGCAGCGAGCCGCCAAGGCTCACCCGCTCATGAGGTTGGAATTTATCGCCGCTCATCCGGCTGCTAGCTGAACTTCGGCATGACCTGTTCCCGGAACCGGGCTAGGGACGCCATCGCATCCTCGTGGGCCATGTCGCCGAAATAGAACTGGCAGATCATATAGTTCAGACCCAGCTCTTCGACCTGCTTGGCAATTTGTTCGCCAACCGAGTCCGCGTCGCCGACGATGTCGGAGCCCGCTTCCATGGCCACTTCCACGTCGTCGACCATCAGCCGGGCAAAGGCCGGGCCTTGGACATTGTTCTCCCGCCACAGCTTGGTCAGGCTGGCGTGCCATTTCTTATAGGTCGGCCGGGCGATGCGCATCGCGTCTTCATGATCTTTGCCGACGATAACATGCCGGCTGATGCCGATAGCGACGCCGCCCTCGAAATCATCGGACGGCACGTAATGCTCGCCACAGCCGGTGAAGTTTTCCCGATAAGCCCCGATGCACGCTTTGGCGGCTTCCATCGCACCCAGGGTCACAAAGTGATAGCCGCCGTTGCCGATATAGGCGGAACTTTCCGGGCTGGACGAGGGATACCAGATCGGTGGATGGGGCGTCTGATAGGGTTTGATCTCCATCGGCACGTCTTTGTAGTTGAAGTGCTTGCCCTGGTGGGTGAGCTTCTCATGGGTCAGGCCGTTGACCACCGCATCCAAGGCTTCCAGGAACACCTCGCGCGACGTCTCCGGATCGACCTTGTGATAGTTCAGCTCGAACGGCGACACGCCACGCCCCACTCCGATATCCAACCGGCCGTGGCAGAGATGATCCAGAATGCCGATCTCCTCGATCAGACGGAGGGGTGAATAAAGCGGTAGCAGATAACAAAGCGGCCCCAGCCGCAGCTTCGTCGTAGCATTCGCCACCGCGCCGAGATAGACGCCGGGCACCGGCACCAGATTCAGCGGCGTCGCATGGTGTTCCGCCACGTGATAGCTGTAGAAGCCGGCGTCCTCGACGGCTTTCACATATTCCAGACGCTTATCGAGGATTTCCGAGAGCGCCAGGCCGTTGGTGTCGACGTGATCAAAGATTCCAAATTTCATAACGCTGCTTCCTTATTCTCAATGTTCGTCGTCGCCCTGACGGGAATAGACCGGTTTCGCATCAATCAGGATGAAGGCAATGCGGCAAGGTTCCGTCCCTCGGTTGGACCAGGCGTGGTTATTACCCCGCTGAACCACCACATCGCCGGCCTTCAGGTGCACCTCATCCTCGTCCACCATCATATAAATCTCGCCGGTCATAATGATTGCGTAATCGATGGAGTTGGTGGCGTGCATGCCGGGATGCCGCGCGCCTTCCTGCTGCTCCGCGCCGACCGAGCCGATATAGGCGGCGGACTCCGCATCGCCAGCGCTGCCCTCCGGTGCGAACTCGACAATCCGGAAGATGGAGCCATTGGGCGGAGGCGGAATGCCGATTGTGCGGTCCGTGGTATCCGCGTCGCCCTCATTGCTGGCCGGTGTTTCCTCGGTCACCCACAACAGCGTGCTGGTGATTTCCTTAGTGGGCTGGCGCACATTCGGCGCGTCCCCGTCATAGAGAATGATCGCTTTGCCGTTTTCGTCATGCCCGGCAACAACCCGTCTGATCCCCATGTGTCCGCCTTCCCGGAGTGTTTATGTATTTTCCGCCAGCCATCGTCCGATGGCCAGCAGATCAGCGTCCTGCCGGTAGAACCCAGTCACTTGGACGCCCAATGGCATATCCTCATCGGCGAGCAGCGGTAGATTCAGCGCCGGCACCCCGATGACCGAGTTTGCATCCCCAAAGACCGGATCACCAGTACCCATACCTTTCGGCGCGGGTCCGGGCGCGTTCAAGGTGATGCAAACCTGGGCGATATCTTGCAGTGCGGCGTAGCGCTCGCGCAAGGCAAAACACGCGGCATAAGCCTCTTTATATTCCTCCAGACTCACCTGCGGCGTTTTCTCCAACCGATCACGAGTCGTGGGGCGCAGTTTGTCCGCGTTGTTGTCCAGGTAGTGATACGACGGATAGCGGTTCTCCCAGCCTCGCAACGTGTTGGAGAGCTGTACGATTGACGAGATGGCCTCCTCGAACGCCGCGACCGGCGCACTGTTGGATTTGTCCAGGACGACGATACCGGCGTTGGACAATCGCTCTGTCCAGCCGATCAGTTCCGTCTTCGATGAGTCTGGGGCTTGGCTCCAGCCCGGCGTTTCCAGCCGGATCACCGCAGCTGGCTTTTGCGCCTCGGGTAGGTCCACCGGGCCCCCAATTGGCAACTGTCCGGGCTCGCCGCCGGCGGTGACGGAAATATGGCGCGTGATGATCCAGGCGTCGGCTAGACTGCCGGCCAGTATGCCCAAGTGATTGATGCTGCGGGAGATCGGCGAGACCCCCTCCAAATTAATCGTGCCCAGGGACGGCTTCACCGCATAGACCCCGCAATAAGCAGCGGGACGCAGTACCGAGCCCCGGACCTGCGTCCCCGTCGCCGCCGGCAATATCCGCGCGGCCACCGCGGCGGCCGATCCGCTGGACGAACCGCCCGGTGTCCGGTCCAGGTTCCAGGGGTTACGGGTCGGGCCGGGCGGATCGGCGGCGAACTCCGTGGTCACCGTTTTTCCCAATACATAAGCGCCCGACTTTCTCAGCCAATAGACGATGGCCGCATCCATCGGTGCCATCCAGCCCTTGAATATCTCGCTGCCGAATTCGGTCGGCAGGTCTTCGGTCTCGACAACGTCTTTCATGCCGATGGGCAGGCCGTCGATGGGAGATAGCGGCGCGCCCGCTGCATACCGGCCGGTGGCCGCATCCGCCGCTGCCCTTGCGCCGTCCAGGTCAAGATGAACGAAGGCTTGGATTTGATCTTCGAGCGCCAGGCGTTCGATGCAGCGTTCCAGATACGCCCTGGGCGTATCCTCGCCGGACAGAAACTTCTGCCGCTGATCATGGAAGGACAGAAAGGACGCCGTGCTCGGATCATACGGCCCCGGCAGTGTTACCTCACCCGTCGTCATTGAGCACCCTCCCCTGATCCAGTTTCGTTGACGAACGCCGGTTAAGCATGATGAACTACGACCCATTCCGCAATCACAGATAAGGCTCGCGGAAAGGGGAGGAAATATGAAACCCAGCGACATTGACGCGCTGATCATCGACGATCCGGCAAACCACGTGTTCAAGGTGCACGCCGATGTATATCGCTCCGAGGAAATCTTCGAGCTCGAGATGAAGTATATCTTCGAGGGCAACTGGATGTTCGTCGGGCTCGAAGCACAAGTCCCCAACCCCCACGATTTCATCACCACGTATATCGGCCGGCAGAATGTCATTGTCTCCCGCGACAAGGACGGCCAGGTGCACGGGCTGATCAACGCCTGCCGGCACCGGGGTTCCTTGATTTGTCACACCAGCGTCGGCAACGCCAAAACTCATGTATGCCCCTATCATGCCTGGGCCTATGACAGCGCCGGCAAGAACGTCGGTATCACCACTCGCGAACAAGGCCACTACACGGAGGAATTCGATGCGGACGATCACGGTCTTCGCCCCATCCCGCGCTTCGAGAGCTATCGCGGCTTCCTGTTCGGTAGCCTGAACCCGGACGTCCAGCCCCTGGAGGAGTTCCTGGGCGACATGAAGGTGATGATCGATCTGGTGGTGGACCAAAGCGCCGACGGCATCGAGATGATCCCCGGCACGGTCAATTATACGTATAACGGCAATTGGAAGATGCAGATCGAAAACTCGGCCGATCTCTATCACTTCATGCCGACCCACTCGACATTTGTGCAGATTTTGAACAATCGCTCGTCCAACGACGATGTCACCGACTCGCCCTATCGCAACCGGGCCGAAAGCGGTGTGACCCGGGGCTCCATGTGCTTCAAGAACGGCCATAATCTGATGTTCGGCGGCGGCGATAAAGTGGAGGCGCGGCCCCTTTACATCGACCGCGACAAGGTCGAAGGCCGGGTCGGCGCAATACAATATAAGTGGATGCTGTATACACGGAACGCCATGTTCTTCCCCAACATGCAGCTTCTGGAAAACGCCTCCTTGCAAATCCGCGTCAACCGGGCTGTCAGCGCCAATCGCACCGATATCACCACCCTCTGCATCGCGCCCAAAGGCGAGTCCGCTGAAGCCCGCGAAGTGCGTATCCGGCAATATGAGGAGTTCTTTAACCCGAGCGGCCTGGCCACCCCTGACGACACATCCATCTTCGAAGATATGCAGGACGGCCAGCGCGCCGGGATGATCGACTTCAATCAGGGCTATTTGAGGGGCATGCAGGATGTGAATAAGGAACCCATCCCGGAAGCCAAAGAACTGGGCATGAGCCCTGAACTCTCCATCGTGGGCCCCTTAGGCGTGGGCGATGAGACCATTCTGCACGGACCGTTGCGGGAATGGCGGGATCGGCTGATGCAGTGCCTGGTCAAGGATCACGACAGCGCCGGCGGCCGGCAGGTGGTCGCTCAATGAGTGCATCAGACGTAACAACCGAGATCACAGAACTGTTGGTCCGGGAAGGGATGCTCCTGGACGAGCAGCGCTGGGATGAATGGCTGGCGCTCTATACGGAGCAAACCGAATACTGGGTGCCGTCTTGGAAAAGCGAATACGAGCCAACCAACGACCCTCACGGGGAAATCTCGCTCATTTATCTCACCTCCAAGACCCGGCTGGAAGAACGCATCCAGCGCATCCGGTCGGGCAAGTCGGCCGCGTCTTTGGTCATCCCCCGAACCGTCCACACGATCTCGAATATCCTGGTGGAGGACGCAGGCGAGAGCGAAGTCTCGGTCCACTGCTCCGCAGTCACCCATATGTTCGATCCGAAGCGGCGGCAGGAACAACAGACTTTTTGCCGCTATCAAATGAAACTGGTGAAGGAGAGCAGCGGGTGGAAGATCGCCGCCAAGAAGATCATCCTTATCAACGACAATCTCCCCACCAAGCTCGAATTTTACATGCTCTAAGGAACACAGATGATGAATGGCGCCGACGTTATCGCCGCAATCCTCAAGCAGGAGGGAACTGAGTTCCTGTCCTGCTACCCGCGCAATCCGGTGATCGAAGCCTGCGCGGAGCTCGGCATCCGCCCAATCCTCTGCCGCCAGGAACGCGTCGGCGTCGGCATCGCAGACGGCTACACGAGGGTCAAGCGGGGCAAGATCAACGGCGTGTTCGCCGCCCAGCAGGGCCCCGGCATCGAGAACGCCTTCGCGGGCGTGGCGCAGGCTTTTGCCGAGAACGTCCCGATGCTGATCCTCCCCGGCGGTTCTGCCCTGGCCCGGCAATACCGCCATCCGGTGTTCGATTCTGTGGATGTATTCGGCCCGGTAACCAAGTGGGCGGCGCGCGCCCATCATGTCTCGGAGATTCCGGGTTTGATGCGGCAGGCCTATCACGCCATGCGCACTGGCCGGGGCGGCCCTGTCCTGTTGGAAATTCCCGCCGAGGTCTGGGAGCAGGAGTTTGAGGGCGAGATCGATTACACGCCTGTCGAGCCACTCCCCCTGGCGGCAGAGAGAGAGGCCGTCTCCCGTGCCGCTGATGCCCTGCTGACTGCCGAGAACCCGGTGATTTGGGCCGGCCAGGGCGTGCTCTACGCGGACGCGACGGACGAGCTGGTGGCGCTGGCGGAAATGCTGCCGGCGCCGGTAATGACCACCAACCCCGGCAAGAGCGCTTTCCCGGAAAACCATGCCCTGTCGCTGGGGGCGAGCACGCGGTCCCGGCCCCGGCAATTGGTTGAGATGATGAAGCGCTGCGATGTGCTGTTTACCATCGGCTCCAGCCTGACCAAAACCCCGTTCGGACCGATGGTGCCGCCGGGCAAAAGGATCATTCACTCAACCAATGACGCCAGCGACATTAATAAAGATTACCAAGCGGAGCTCGGCGTGCTCGGCGATTCCAAACTGGTCCTACAAGCGCTGATCGACGCCATCGCCGAAAAGCGCGGCAAATCGCCGGCGGACGGCGCGCTCCAGAACCTTACCCAGGAAATTGCCGGTATCCGGGACGCCTGGCTGGCCGACTGGAATGACCAGCTGACCTCCGATGAAACGCCGATCAACCAATACCGGGTCATCCAGGACATGATGGACACGGTGGATAAGGACAATGTGATCATCACTCATGATTCCGGTAGCCCACGGGAACAGCTGTTGCCCTTCTGGCAGGCGACCCAGCCGCTGTCCTATTTGGGGTGGGGCAAGTCCACACAATTGGGCTACGGGCTCGGGCTCAATATGGGGGCCAAGCTGGCCGCACCGGACAAACTCTGCATCAATGTGATGGGCGACGCCGCCATCGGCATGACCGGCATGGACTTAGAGACGGCAGCCCGCAACGGCATCGGCTCGCTGACGATTGTCTTTAATAACGGCGTGATGGCGGCGGAACGGGACGTGCTGGTGACATCGACCGAAAAATATGGCGCGCTCACGGTCAGCGGCAATTATTCTCTCGTGGCACAGGGCCTGAACGTCGGCGCGACACGGGTGGAACAGCCGGACGACTTCATCCCGGCATTGAAAAAAGCCATGAAAATCACGGCGGAAGGCAAACCGTACCTCATCGAATCCGTGGTGAAGGAAGGCTACGACTTCGCCCGGGACGCATTGCCCGGCCTATAAGGCCGCAAAGCCTCTTGTGTGCGAAATGCAAGTGGCCTAGCTTTCAGTCGAACAGCGCTCTTGTTTAAAGGAGACCGGCCATGGCCATCGACATGCACTCCCACTGGCGACCCCCTGCAATTATCGACATGCTGCGGGCCCGGACCGAAGTCCCGTGCATCACCGCCGAAGATGGTGTCGAAGTGATGACGACCGTGCGCGGCACGACCCCGGTGGACGGTGCATTCGACGATATCGAAGTACGCATGAAGGAGATGGATGACTGCGGCATAACGACGGCGGTGCTGTCCACTTTCGGTCCTTATCAGTGGGCGGAACGGATGCCGGTAGAGGTCGGCCTGCCGTTCCTGCAAGCCATCAACAACGAATATGCGGACTACGCCCAACACTATCCGGGCCGGCTCGCCTTTTACGCCTCCCTGCCCTTGGCAGACATAGACGCGGCTGTGGCGGAGTTCAAACGCGCCATGGCGCTGGAAGGCTGCATCGGCGTGATCCTGCCCGGAAACGCCTTTGTCACCCAGGAAGAGGCGGAGAAGTATGCGCCCCTGATGGAAGCGGCCAACGAGCTGAAAGCCATGGTCATGGTTCATTGGAACCCGCGCCCGGCAGATGAGTGGCCCAGGGTCAAACCGCAGAGCGACAACTTCGTCTACCGGCTGGGCACCCTTGATATGCAGGCGAGCCTGTCCGCCTCTATGATGACCTTCTGCTTCACCGATTTCCTGGATGCCTATCCGGACCTGACGATGCATGTTCATAATCTGGGCGGCAACATGCCCTACGAGATTGAGCGCCTGGATCACAGAAACTATATGGATTCTCCGGACCGGCCGTTGCCGTCGACCCAGCTCCGCCGCGATAATCTGATCGTCGACTGCAATTCCTTCGGCGCTCGGGCGATTGAGGCCGGCGTCGCGGTCTATGGCGCGGATAAAATTGTCATGGGTACCGACGGAACCACGTTCAGCGCGGATTGGACCTTCAAGGCGTTGGATGAAGCAAATATCAGTGACGAGGATCGCGAGTTGATCCTGCAGGGAACCGCAGCAAGGCTACTGGCTCCCTTGACCAAATTAGCAGATGAGACGGCGGCACAGGCGGCTGAGTAGACGCGATCAGGTGCGCACCAACTCTATCTGTTGATCAAAGTCCCCGGCCAAGTCGGGGTCCTGCAAAGACCAGATAAGACCCTGGTCCTTACGATGTTCGCGAACGCCGTGGATGACGTCCCGTTGGGTCGCGCTGTCCAACTCAGATACACCGTTGTCGATGATCAGCCATGTAGTTTGCTTCATCAGGTCCCGTGCCAGGGCGAGCTTCTCCCGTTGGGACGGTGATAACCGGCTGCCGCTGACGCCCACCGGAAATAGAAGCCCAATCCGGCGCAGTTCATCGATCATGCCGAGTTCGACAATGGCGTCCTCGAGCAACGACTCCAGAGTCCGGCCGACGGCGCTGCCGTTCGGGGCAACCTTGCCGAAGACAATATTCTCTTCAATGGTGAGAGCCGGGTTGAACTTGTACGGATCATAACGCTCGATAACCGCCAAGACAATTAAGGCGACCCCCCGAACGGGGTTTAGGGAACTTTGTTACTAGTGTTGCGGTGGGGGGGCTATTGCCGTCAGCATCAAGCGTAACGTTTCACTTGAGCGTAAGGCTATTGCAGGGATCGCCGTTTCAGGCCTAGGTCTACCTACTGGACATGCCGGGTTTCAGTCGCAGACGGTATGATAGATTGCGATTAACTCGCCACATTCAGCAATCCTGAAATGCATTAATGAAAAGGTAATAAATCTAAGGCAAGTGTGTGAGAGAACATAAAGTTTGGTTTGCTAATATGGCCCCAAGCGGGGTACGAAGTTAAGAATGGCGCTCGCGAAAATCTGGTTGACCTAATTTTTTTGTAAATTAGCAAATTATGGGTCAGCTTTTTGCAAGCATGAAATTGATAGGATACCTCCATCCCATGCGTTACGGCTCGTACATATCCCAATTCAAAGTCCGAAAAACTTTTATCAGCTATAATGCACTGACGCCGAAGCCAGACCCCTCTGGCCAAAAATCGCTCAGGCCTGAAAAAATTTCTGCAACGCCGCGAACGGCGCTATCGTTGATAGCCCCGTATTGCAGCGTTAGAGTTATAGAGCAAATCAAAGCCGTTGTCCCGTTGGCGCTATATCTCTCACTATTTCAGGTATTGGTGCTTAATTACCCAATTCAAGCGGCGGTAACTCTCTTAGTTGGCCTAGTGGCAGTCATTATAGGCTTAGCCGTCTTCATGGAGGGGCTTAATTCAGGCCTAATGCCGTTCGGAAACCTGATCGGGGTCAATCTGCCAAACAAGGCCGCGATGCCGGTCGTTCTCGTCATTATTGGCCTTCTAGGCATTGGTGTGACATTCGCGGAACCTGCAATAGGAGCTTTGCAGGCATTTGGATCCTCAATTGACGTGAATCAAGCCCCATATCTATATGAAATTCTCAATAATAGAACTTTGCCATTGGTTCTAATGGTCGGGGCGGGTGTTGGTCTAGCGGCAATTCTAGGAACCTTGAGATTCGTATACAACTGGTCCTTAAAGCCCCTCATTTACCTAACTCTTGCACCCGTTTTTGCTTTAACCGTATATTTCTGGAGCCAGCCAGATCTTAAAAGCGTTTTGGGTTTGGCGTGGGATTGTGGCGCAGTCACGACCGGCCCAGTCACGGTTCCCCTTGTTCTGGCTCTTGGGATCGGTATTGCGAACTCTGCTGGAAAGGGAAATTCCTCGCTGTCCGGCTTTGGTATTGTTACGCTCGCATCACTTTTTCCAATCCTGGCGGTACTGTGTCTGACTCTAGCCATTTCTTTTGATATCTCGCCAGACGAAATTATTCGAAACTCTCTTGCTGCCAAGTCCGCGGCCACAGCTCAAGTATCAATTTGGGATCAAACCCCACTTGTAGAGATCGTTCTGGGCGTTCGGGCAATTTTACCCCTTGTGCTATTCCTCGCGTTCGTACTGTTCTTTGTTTTAAAAATGAAGTTGTCGAACAAGCTGGTAACCATTTACGGCTTGACGCTGTGTATCGTTGGAATGTGCATATTCAACTTGGGACTCACTTATGGTCTTGGGGCCATTGGGACCCAAACGGGACAGGCATTGCCGGGTGCGTTTATATCCCTCGATTTTATTAAGGGATCGCCCCTATTCCCTGAGACATTGGGAATTATAATTGTTATCTTGTTTGCGTTGGTCCTAGGATTTGGCGCGACTCTCGCTGAGCCAGCACTAAATGCGCTGGGGCTTACCGTGCAAAAACTGACAAACGGCGCCTTCAAAAAATCTATGCTTATGTATAGCGTGGCGACTGGCGTTGGAGTAGGAATTGCGCTGGGCGTTTCGAAGCTTGTGCTTGACTTAGACCTAGCCCTGATGCTGCTGCCACTTTACGGGCTTGGAGTACTGCTGACATTTCTGTCGAGTGAAGAATTTGTTAACGTGGCTTGGGATAGCGCCGGCGTAACAACGGGGCCTGTGACAGTGCCTTTGGTGTTGGCGATGGGACTCGGTTTGGGAAATGCTGTATCAGCTTTAGAGGGTTTCGGAATACTCTCTCTTGCCAGCATTTGTCCAATTATTGCCGTCTTAACAATGGGCCTTTACATCCGCGTAACAAACCGCAAATCAGAGAGTCAAGGTTCAGAGGAGACCGAAATTGCAAGACCGTAACATCGTATACCTAACCGACGTAAAAGTTATAACCTGTGTTTTACAGAATGGCCTCGCAGAGCAAGTCTTGGAGGCTGCTAAAAATGCTGGCGTGCAGGGGGCTACTATAAGTTATGCCCGCGGCACGGGCGTTAGAGACCGGATGGGGTTGCTTGGCGTTACTATTGACGAGCAGAAAGAAGTGGTTCGAGTTATCGTATCAGACGAGCAAGCTAACCGAGTATTTGAAACGATGTATTTGGCAGGCCAATTGGATAAACCGGGCAAAGGAATAATGTATGTTGCTCCTATTGAGCATGTCGCTACCTATATTCCTCCTAATGTTATTGAGTCGATTAAAACGACGGGCTCGGGAGAGTAGGTTATGTACGTTGAACTTGGCGCGATGCTGTCCCTTGCTGCAGCAAACGATGTTATAGAGGCGCTTAAGCTTGATGAAGGCACAGTATGTGCTTTTCTGGAGTTGGGAAGAAGCAATGACTTGTTTGATGATAAACAGTTTGGTGAATACGGCGAGTCCGGCTGCGTAACAGCTATCGTTGACGAAAAGTTTGAAGACGAAACCTTCGCAAAAATCTACGCGGCAGCAAACCTCTCTGCGGAGAATGTTGGCGTAATTTTTAAGGGCGCTAAAATCTTAAAAATTTCGACAGATTAAGAGCGGCTTTTTGTCATTAAAGCCTCTTTGAAGGCCTTATTTAAATCTAGTTCTTGGCCACATATGGTCCCCCCTACTTGCGTCACAAACGCTGCTAGCATTTAAATTTAAGTTGGCTCAGTTGGTAAGGCCCAATTTATCGGAAGCCCTTAGGTGGCGATGGCCATAGCAGGCCGCCCCTATGCTCACTTTCAGGATGCCAACGGTTTCGTTTATAGCAAACTGTGAGGCCTGGTGGAATTATAGTGGCTTCGGCAGTTCTCAATCAGCATTTCAGTTCACTTGACTATGTAGAAGTTTCCTAGGTTCAGCCGATCTGCCCTGAGCTTGGTGCGGAATGGCTTATTGAGGCCGTTAACCCAGTCAGGGACTAGCTTGACAAAAATCCTCTTAACGAAGATCCGCTGCAACTAGGTCCTAGCTTCCTAAGCAGACGCGGCCAGGCACGCGTTTGGCCGCTGACAGAGCCGCTAGTTAGTATATCGGATCTCCTGAGTTAATACGCCGATCAGCGCGGATCGAGAGTCATTCCCGGGTTTATTGATCGATTGTTATGAGCATCCAACAGGATCGCATAGGTATTTGCTGCGCGAAAGCTTTGATACAATGTACTTGAGAATCACCATAAAAGAATGGCATGCTGACAACAGTTTGTGATCAAGATCACTTCATTACGTAGCTAAATTTAGTAGTTCATAGCAGCTATATCTTATTTGTGTAATCTGACTGACAAAGGAGAATGAAAAAATGACAATGTTTCCAAGTTTTATTCCCCCAATGCCTCAAGAAATTGTAGATGCAGCGCTGGCAAACCCTGAGGGGTTTGCGGGGGCCATGGATGCAGGGATGGAGGCCTTTGCCTCTGCCATGGAAGGCGGCGGCGACATGGGCGCAGCATTTGAGGCTTTCGGCGAAGCGTGCGGGCCAATTATGGCGGACATGGGCGTTTCGCCTGAGGCATTTGATGCCGCTGGAGATATGATGGGTGCGGCGGTAGGCCCGGCGATGCACATGGCGCCTGCTGACGCTGGTGGTGCGGACATGGGCGCAATGATCCAGGATGGGGTTGGCATGATGATGCCAGAAGGGGTTGATATTCCGGCCCCTATTATGGACGCTATGGGCGACCTGGGTCAGGGGCTGGCTGACGCTGGGTGCGGAAGCCATGAAGTTGCAGCCGAAATGATGCCGCCTCCAGGAGAACCTGGTTTCCCTATGCCCGTCGATCCGTCTGGGGAATGCATTGTTATTGCAGGTGATCCAGGGTCCTGTCCAGCGGATGCATGTCAGCCGCCGCCACCGGATGGAGCATGTGCAGCTGTTGGCGGAGAGATGATGCCCCCCGAGGGCGGCTATGATCATGCCCCCATGCCCGCAGACTGCACGATGCCCCCGCCGATGACAATGGAAATTGCGATGAATGACCCCATAGACTCGATGGGTGACCCAGCGTCTCCAAATATTGATATGGCGCCGCCACCGGGCGCTGATATGGCGCCGCCTCCGGGTGCTGATATGGCGCCGCCTCCGGGTGCTGATATGGCGCCGCC